>CAIULL010000046.1 GCA_903899985.1 uncultured Schlesneria sp. | reverse complement strand
TCAAACGCAAAATTCGCCAACATGATCCAGCCTCCTTGCAAGGAATCACGAGATTGTTTGTTACCCCGTTTTTCCCCAAGGAGGCATTTTCCTACCAGCCCAATTTCACCAATGTGATCGGGGGATGCCGGTTACACCCATATGCCGAAAGCAGCGTTAGCGGAATGACGATCGACCAGTAAGGGACGACCGTCACTGTGGATGGGGATGTATGAATAATCAAATTGCGAATCGACTTTGCGCCACCGTCATCGCTGCCATGCCCAAAGCCCAATAACCGCCAACGCCACTGCACAAACAACTGCCGTTTCCAGACGCCGTCGTCGTCAGAACGATGATTGGAATAGAACACTGGGAACAGTCCTGAAGCCAACGTGGTTCGATGAGATGTCCAGATCAAGGAAGCGTCAAACGACGCAAATTCTTCCGACCACTCCTTACGGAACTGAATCATGACACACTCATTCAAAGTCAAACTCCTCATCCATCCCGCCATGAAAAAGCACGCCATCACCAGCGTCACGACGCCGATTTTCCGTCTCCACCCCTGAAAGAATTCTTTCATGATGTCGCCCCTCCGTTGTTTTGGATCGGTTCCCGGATTTTGTTTGGTGTCGCTTTGCGGGGCTTAGTGAGAAGCAGGTAAGCCGAGAGAACCGTCAGTGGGACGACGATGGACCAGTAAGGGATGAGGCACATTTCGATTTTTGCAATGGACCCCTTGATCATGGCGGTACCAAAGCTGAAGGCAAACCAATTCGATTGCCATTCAATGTCTAGCTTTTCCCACGGATCGAACGGTAACGGATTGCCGGTGTCGTCAAATTTGAGATGAGGCGGCAATCTTAGACTTTCAGAACCGAATTGAACTGGCATTCCTGAAGCAACCGGCGTCCCTCTGGTCAGTCGAACAAGTCCATGAAGGGATTCAAAGCTATAGCCAAACGTGGCAGTCGGAAACCAGACAAAATCCACCCTCAAACCACTTCGTACCCATCCGGCCATCCCCACCAACGCCATTAACAGCGTCATCATGCCAAACTTACGTCGCCACCCTGCGAATACGTCCGTCATGATTTCGCCCCTCCTGCGACAGGAATGGGTTCACCAGTTTTCATCTGATTCGATTGAGGGGACTTAGAAAGCAAAAGCCAAAGTGAGATGAGGGTCAATGGGATAACGATGGACCAGTATGGAGCGAAGTAGTATGTCGAACGGTAGTCCCGCCAATCGTCGTCTAACAGTTCCTGATATGGCACTTCAGCAAGTGCAAACCCGTTCCATTCCCAATGAAAAACGGTTGGTGGATCGTCATACCACTTGATGCCGTCCCAAAGTTTGACACTTCTGAAACTTGGTATGGGAAGTGTGTCCTCTCTAAAACGGCGGAACTCGACTTTCAGCAAGAGTTGTGAGAATGCAGACACCAAGGATATCGAGGAATGTTTTCCGGTCGGAATCTCGATTGAATCTTCAACAAAAGGACTCCTGACCCAACCACCCGCCAATGCCAACGCCATCATCAACGTTAATAAGCCGATCTTCCGTCGCCACGGTTGAAAGAATTCATGCATGATTCACTCCAACGTGTCAGTGCCCATACAGTGCTTCTTTAGCGTGGCGACCGTATTTGCGTTGTCGCTCCATCGCACCCAAAGATGACAGTCCCTCGACATAAAGTTGAAGTAACTCGAACAACAACATCGTCACGATAAAGATCGAAACGGCCGTCCAGGAAAATAGCCGTTTTCGGGGACGGAATTGCCTGGTGAGCAAAGCCAATTGAATCACCGGATTCAAGCAACAAAAGAGCGGTAAAACGACATCATATAGCCAGTCCTCTCTGAAGTTTGCAAAACAGACGAACATTGTGATCAGATAAATGAAGAATCCGGCCACGAGCCACTTTCCGTGATACTGCGGTTTGATAACTGGTTCCACCGTCTCACTGTTCACCATCATTTGAACCTGCCGCTTCTTAGGGGGATTGGGAAGTGGGTTGGGATATTGATTGGCGCGGTTTGGAAAAGACGAGGAGCCACATTGAGACGAGCATCAGAGGGATGGTGACGGACCAGCAGGGAACAACAGCGACTGTGCCGGGTGTCATTTGAATCATTTGAGTGCCAACTTGCTTTGTCCCATCGACGCAGGCGCCGATTCCAAAGCCACACCGCCTCCAACGCCATTCAAATAATGGATTTTCAAAGATCCGGTCGTCAATGTCCGAGACGCGTCTGGAGACGATGTTGGGGAAAGGAAAGAGACCGTCGCCTTGCTGCGTCAGCCAGATCAGCGAGGAATCACTCGACACCAACGATGCTGAACTTTTCATCCCGAGTGGAATCACGACACCTTCGATGAAAAACGAACTCCGTACCCAACCTGCCATGAACACACACGCCAGAACCAGCGTCAGCATTCCGGCTTTTCGCTTCCACCCTCGAAAAAACTCGCCCATGATTCCCCCAAGACGGATCGACGTTCTTGACAAGGGTCTTGCGTGTCTGATTCACACAGGAGTACAATGTCAAAATGTCTTGAGTGCGTCAATTGGAGTGCTTTTTGACTGAGGCGGAAACCGTGCGTTGCTGCATCGCAAGACGTGATGTTTTTCAGATCACTTACAACGCGAGCAGCGTCGGCCACGTGGTCGAGACTTCAGACACTGATTCGTGAGTAGAACAGACCGCATTCGCTGATTTTGCAACCACTCTGTCGATTGGTGTTAATGAAATGTGGGACAAGCAACAGTAGAATCTGTTTCATCATTTCTCAGCGAAACCACTTGTCAGGAATGACCCTCAAATGCTGGCCGATCATGATCGATCATTTGCTGCTTCCGACATCAGACAGTTCATCCTGTTTCTTGCGGTCAGTCTCATCCTGCAAGCATCGTCTGCGTTTGCTCAGATGAGGCCACTGGCGATCGAATCGTCAACCATGCAGCCTTCGGTGGCCATTGGGCGACCGATGCTGACGTGGTGGGACGTCAAGATTCAGGACAAGGGGCTGGTCACCGGCAAATTTCGGTTCGTTGTGCATTCTGAAGGATTTCAGTTTGCCGTCGTGGAAACAGAAGAGCTGACGTTAAACGGCCCTGAGCAACGGATCCGCGTTATGCTCCCCGCAGTGAATTGTTCTCAGACGGTCGATCGGCTTTACGTCGACATCTCGTTTCGAGGGAAGAAGTATTCCGGCGAACTCGGTCAACAGCTTCTGCGAGTCCCGTTTGCGACAAAGTCCGTTTTCATCTGTCTTGCGGGTGAATCGCGGACCGTTCGCAAAAAATCGCCACAACGGGACAAAGTGATCGAACGTTTGAAGTTTGAGAACCTGATTCCCGTTTTGCCTAACAACCAGAAATTACCAAATGGGCAGATTCCATTTGATGAAACCGAGCACGTACAAACATTCCTGGCGTCGATCGACCCGGCCGATTTTCCATCAGAACCGCTCGCGTACTGCGGCTACGATGTGGTGATCCTGCTGAATGACGAATTTCGAAATCTTCGAAAACCTCAGCTCGAAGGAATGCTGGCATGGATCAGGGCAGGAGGAAGCCTGTACGTGGAACCCAATGGAGTTTTAGAGCCTTACCATCTTGATTTTCTACGAAGCCTGGTAAAAGACGATCATCAAGAAATCCAGTTTCTCGCAGACACAACCGGAAAATTGCCTGCCGATACGATCCCGAGTGACCTCCCCGCCATGGCTGTCAAATGTGGACTGGGAGATGTCGTGATTCGCACGGAAAATCCAGATCAGGAGATTACTGTTCCCATGGAGACCTGGCGGGCGATTGCCGGCCCGCTGTGGAAATGGCGATTTCAACCGGTTCCCAAGCCTGACGTGTCATGGCAGGTCGTTGGTCCTGACGGTCGACCGACGACAACGAGTCGCCCGAACTTCGACCAATGGGGATTAACCTCAGCACTTTTCACTCGAACATCGCTGCGGTCGGACCAGTTGCTTGATCGCTTAATGCCCGAAGGGGTTCGAATGGTGCCGCTGTCACTGTTGACAGCCATACTGACCGCATTTGTCTGCCTGATAGGCCCTGGAGATTATTTTTGTCTGGGCTGGTTACGATTAAGAAAACTGACTTGGCTGACGTTTCCCCTTGCGACATTGGGAGTGACCGCGCTGACGGTCTGGCTGTCAAACAGCTATATGTCCGCCGCCGAAACTCGACGTGCCCTTGTCGTTCGGGATCTCAGCCCATCGGGCGATATTGTTCGCACAAATCGATTTGAGCTACTGTTCGTGGCGTCTACCCATCAGGTGACAACGGACGTGGAAAAAGGTTTATTCACCCCACTGAGTACCGGGTCATCGAAAGATCGTAACTCACAACAATGGGCGGGTGCTGGATCAGGCTTCGTGATTCAAAACGGTCGCATGATCACTTTTCAGGGACCTGGCCCTGCATCAGTTGTAGCGGCAAGTGACGGGCCAATCCGGCAGTTGACCACAAACGTTCAAGGTCGTATCCCGACTCAGTTCACGGCGATGCAAGACCTTGCCAAATGGACGCCGCAGCTCAATCGAATGATGTCAATTCCTGGATCAGCAGCCCGGCCGGAAGTTGACTGGTCAGAGTTCGATCTGACAACTGCCGAGTCGCAGGTGATTCAAAGTCATCAGGTTCCCCAGAAACTAGTCAGCCTGGCAAAAACACGCTGGGGCGAGCAAGCCATGGTGGCGTGTTTCACCGGTAAAAACCGTTGGGCCTATGATCACTCACAAAGCTGGCGTTCTGCCAGACCTGCAGGAATGTCGGCACAAGTCATTAACAACGTTCCCATTCAGGGTATGCCGCAAGAAACTGATGTGGCCTTGCAGATGATCTTTGAGCCCGATCTTCTACGCTGGATCTACCAGGCCTCGGTGGCAGCAGTCGACCAGGGGACATTCGCGTTGATAAAACAAACAAGCCCCAAAGGGGGCACGATCGGGGATGACCTGCCGCTTTTGGATTCGAGTGACCCCGAAGCTTGGTTGCTCGTGATCATCGTTCCCGAAAAGGATGACATCGTCGTCTACCGAAAGCTGATGACGTTTCAGGAATGACCGACGGTCACAAGCCGAGAGACTTCGGCTCGAATCTCGTCCGGGTCGACATACAGCGACCATTTTGCGGGGTCGGCCCCATCGAAAGCGTTTCGGATCCGCTCGGACTGTCGCGACTCGCCACGGATGGCTCGGATAAAGACACCGATAATCTGATCGGGGAATTCCCGCAAGAAGCTGCCGTAGATATCCGGGTCCTGCTCGCCCGAATCACCAATCAAAACAAAACGACGCTGGGGAAACGCGAGCAAGATCGGTTCGATGGCGGTTCGCTTATAGGCTTTCTGAGGTGACTTACGCAGCTTTTTCGCGGCTTCGCGAAACCGGAAGCGTTTCAGATGAAAGGAACCACAAGGATAACCTTCCGTCCGGCAGAATTCGTGCAAGGGTTCGTAAAGTTGCCAGGGGCTTCCTGACACAAAATGAAAAACGGCACCTGCGATCGCGCAATCACGATAAAGCTCGGGCATCCCCGTGACCGGAACAAAACGCTTGGCAAACGTGTTGCGGAACAGGTCACGTCGATTGCTGACGTTACTATGCTTAATCGTATCGTCAACATCCGAGATAATCGAAACCCCGGTCGGTTCGATCAATTGCAGGCGGCCGGCAAATTCACGCTCATCAGGGGCATTCAAAACGGCCTGACATCCCAACCAGCGACCGCTGTTCTCGATTGATTGAGCCAGTCTCGATACGTCTTCGTCAGGGACTTCCACTGTCCCCTTGAACAAACCCATGTAATCGGATTCGGCAACGGGAAATTCACGGTCGCCGATCAAGACGCTGACCGAACGTCCCTTCAGACCCGACATCAAAAACTGCCGCATCCGCTGACGGAAGTATTCGTCGGCCGAACGATCGATGCGCATGGCCCGCTGGATCAATCCCATCACGGGCGAACGCCGGAACCACGGCAACCGGGGATCGAACACGCAGCCTTGTACGATCAACGACCACGAACGTCCGTCTGGCGTGCGCGATCCGAACGACGGATACAAGACGATTTGTTCGTCCCGCCCCACGGTCTTCCGGTTACGTCGAAATGAACGAAACAATGACACGCATAAACCTCGAGATCCGCGACCTGCGGTTTGTCAGGAGCTTCCGCTCCATTAACCCAAGGATCTTTTGTGACACTCGCAATGTCAAGTTCCTCGGGGGAGTTACAGGACTTTCTCAATGGTCTCACGCAGGACACTGCCTGACTTCTGAAGGGCCATTTTTTCTTTTGGCCACAGCTCCACTTCGATCACACCGAGGACTCCCTTTCGTCCGATCACGGTCGGGACAGAAATCGCAACATCGCGCAGACCATACGCCCCTGATTGTAACGAAGAGACGGGCAGAATCCGACGTTGATCCAAAGCGATGGCATGCACGACGTCGGCAATGGAAACACCCACTGCGAAACCGGCTCCACCTTTCTTCTTAATCACTTCGGCGCCGCTTCCCCGGGTCTTCTTTTCAACGTCGGCGATCAATTGAGAATTCACGCCGGGATATTTATCGAGTGGAAGACCAGCGATTTGAGCCGCTGACCAGATCGGGACCATGCTGTCGCCATGTTCCCCGTAGATCGTGACGTCGACCTGCGTCGGTGGAACATCAAGCCGCTGTGCGAGCATGCTTCGTAACCGTGTCGTATCAAGCACGGTCCCCAGACCGATCACCTGAGATGCAGGTAGACCCAGTTCTTTGATGGCCAGGTAGGTCAAAACGTCAACGGGATTGGAAACAACGAAAACGATGGCATCCTTGCGAAGACCACTCGATTTCAGTTCTGTCAGAATCCCGCGGAACAGAACCACGTTACGGTTGATGAGGTCCAGACGACTTTCGTCAGGTTTGCGCCGAAGTCCTGCGGTAATCACGACAACATCGCTGTCTGAACATGACTTCATGTCGCCGGACGTGATTTTCTGATCGGCCAGAATGCTGGCTCCGTGCAGCAGGTCTAATGCCTGACCTTCGCACGCCTCCTGATTGACGTCAACCAGATGAATGTGCCGCACAATCTTGCCCGCTTGCAGAGCGAACCCCGCGCACGAACCGACCAGACCGCCCCCGCCGATGATACTGACTTTCATAATAACCTCTCTCATCACGGTGGTTTCCGCCACCGAAAAACCGGTTGAATAATGAGTCCTACTTGTTCATCGCCGCAAGGACCTGTTCGGTGATCAGTCTGACCAGCGATTCCGTATCAACTTCCGGACTGACCGCCGACGTTGTTTCCGTTGGCTTTGCTGACGTTGTTGTCGTACCCGTCTTCTGGCGTTCAAGATAGCCGGCATATTGCGGAGGTGGTTCAAACGCGATCGGTTCGAGCTTGTTCTCTTTATAACCATCGCGGAAAGCCGTGTTACCGCAAAGATCACAGTTTTCGACGTGGAATCGCGGATCATCGAATCCGAGTTTCTTCTTCAGATCAAGCAACTCGACCGATTCACGTTCGTTAAGATACGTCACTTTTCCCAACTGCTTGGAGAGCAGCAGAATTCGGCAATAAGCGTCGAGGATTTCGGTTTTCCAATACGCGTCTTCCAGAGATTTTCCGAACGTCACGGTACCGTGATTGGTCAGAATAATCGTGTTAGTTCCATTCCCGAGGAACGGCACAACCGTATTGGCAAAGGCATGTCCACCTGGCGTCTCGTAAGGGGCGATGGGAACTTCACCCATAAAGACTTCGATCTCGGGCAGAATACATTGCGGAATCGGTTCGCGAGCAACGGCGAATGCCGTGGCATGTGGCGGATGGCAGTGAACGACCGCCTTCACGTCCGGACGGTGTTTCATGATCGCCAGGTGTAACAGGACTTCGCTTGTCCGTTTCCGCTTACCGGCGATCTGAACCCCTTCCATATCGACGGCACAGATATCGTCGGGAGTCATGAAACCTTTACAGATCATTGTCGGCGAACAAAGGACTTCGTTTTCGCCGACGCGGATCGAAATGTTTCCGTCGTTGGCGGCAGCGAATCCCTTGTTGTAGACGCGACGACCGATCTCACAGATCTCTTCTTTCAGTTTCCGATCATTAATCCCGGAATTCCATTGGCTGGACATGTTGTACGTTTCCTTTTTTTCGGCAATCTTCGATTATTCCACTTCGATCGTATCTAAAATACAGGCGTTGTAGGCGTCGAGCGGTTTGTAGTCAGGGGCAAAGGGATTGGCCGCTTCACCCCCTTCACTGAATCCGATCTTTGAGCCTGGCGATGCTCCAAGTTCGTCATAGACGATCACAGCTTCATCACGCCCGGCGGGGTCTCCCTTAAGTCCTGCGACGTTCAGCGGCACGACGACAAGCCACGTACCACCCGAGACTGTCGGGCTGCACCTGGACAATGTCACCTTTCCGATCACCTCGCCGACTCGCATTCACTTTCCTTTGATTCGACTGTTTTTTCCTGGGTCCTGATGTCACAAACCTGCTGGTGGACGTGGTCGCGTTACCGCACAGTCACGCAGCAGATTTCTCAGTTCGATAAATGTTCGGCCAATCGGGCTGATGCAGACAACATTGGCACCCAGCGACCGTACTACGTGTTCCCATTGTTTTGGATTCTGCATGACTGCGGCGCGAACTCGTTCGTTACGATTCGCCTTGCAGGCAATAAGTTCTGCCTGCTCGGTGAAGATCACGACCCCATCGCATTCGGCAGTACTCACCAGGCTGGTTGCCAAGACTGCGGCCTCCAGTGGTTGCCCCACAATTTCCACTTTCCAGCCGTCGGCCAGTCGGCGAAGCCCATCCTGCAACGACCGAACCGTCGGCGTGACCGTTTGAAGAATGACCTGCCATCTGGCTCGTGAAGCTGATGTCGTGGCAGAGGATTTGTCTTGTCGTGACCACGAGATCCGCTTGGAATTCAGCCAGTCACGAGCCGAAGGCGTCAAAATCGAATTGCGTCCAATTCGCAGGGTCTGTCCGGCGCGAACGGATTGATCAAGGACATCGGCCGTGATGATCGGCACCGTCAATTCGACGGCAACGGGTTTGGCAGGAATCGAGACGGGCGAAGCAGCAGCGGGGACGTTGGAAACGGATGGAACAGTTGCTGTCACGACGGGATTCACCGGCGTCGCCATCGGCAACGATGTCACGGATACAGGTTGCGGCCTGACCTGCGCCGTGCTGACAGGACGTGCGGATGCAGGCTGAAGCTGAGCCAGCACGCTCGTCACAATCTCGTCAATCAGGGCCTGGTTCACTGTTCTGTCCATTGTTGCGTTTAAGTCGTTGTTCTTATCTCAGCAAGTCGAATGACTGGCACTTAATCCACGATTCCCAGTACATGCCATCGAGCAGGGGTGTTGTCTGCCCCCACCATTTCTCTCGCCGTTTTTCCATCCGACGAAATGATGACCGTGTCCCCTTTTCGCCCCCCCTGATTATCAATCACTAACTGTGGTGCTCCGTCTGGATCTCCTTTCGGGCCAAGCGGCTGCACCAGCAGCATTCGCCACCCCTTCAAAGAGGGGTGTTTCACGGTTGACGTGGCTCGACCGACGACCTTGGCGAGTTGCATGACTGGTCCTTAAATCACTCGAAGATCATCAACAAGCACGCATCGTCGTTGTCGGGTGAACGTCATCGGGTTGGTCACCCCTTCGCCTGTTGGCGTCGCGATACTGAAACTGAGGTAACCTTCACCACCAAGCCCCAGTCCGGCCATTGACGGGCCGTTCTTGACGAACAGTGTCGTATCCATTTCACGACCCATACGGGTCATATGCCGGACGTTGCGAGAATGAATCAGGCTGGTGTGGCGGAAGCCATGCTCGAATTCCAGTGCCAGTTCGACTCCGTGTGAGAAATTCTTGCAGCGGACAAAGGGGACGAAAGGCATCATTTGTTCTTCAGGAACAAACGGGTTCGTGGTGTCGGTCTCGCCATAAAGCAATTGCGTACTGCCTGGAACTCGAACACCGATCAGTTCGGCCAGCTTCGTTGCATCCAGGCCAACAAGTTCGCGATTGAGGTGATAATGATCGCCCGGTTTTGTCGGTGGTGAGAAAGCCAGTTTCGTCAACGCGTCGATCTGCGAAGAATTCAGTCGATAGGCACCATGACGACTCATCGTCTCCAACAGCGGATCGAAAATCTCTTCCACAGCGAAGACTTCTTTTTCACCGATACACAACAGGTTGTTGTCGTAGGCCGCCCCCTTCACGATCGACGAGGCGGTATTTTCCAGGCAGGCTGTTTCATCGACAACAACAGGAGGATTACCTGGTCCGGCGACGATGGCCTTTTTGCGACTTTCCATCGCCGCCCGGGCCACAGCAGGACCACCCGTCACGCACAACAATCGAACTCCACGATGTGCGAAGATCGCAGCAGCGGTTTCCAGCGTTGGCTTTTCGATAATCGTGACCAGATTTTCCAGACCGGTCGCTTTGTAGATGGCTCGGTTAAAGCGGCGGACCCCTTCGCAGGCGATTCGAGCTCCGCTCGGATGCGGATTCACGATCATCGTGTTTCCACCCGCGATCATGTTGATGATGTTCCCGGCCAGCGTTGGCAGCGAATGCGTGACGGGAGTGATTGCACCAATGACACCAAAGGGAGCGTACTCAGTGATCGAAAGGCCGTGGTCGCCACTGACAGCGTCCGTCCGCATGAACTCGACGCCCGGCACAAGCTTGATGATCTTCAGCTTTTCGATCTTATGATCGAGTCGACCAATCTTCGTTTCTTCGAATTCCAGCCGACCCAATTCCTCGGCCTGCTCATCGCACATTTTGCGTACGATTTCGATGACCGTACTGCGGGCAGCTAAAGGAGATTCACTGAGCTTTTTAAATCCCTCGGTCGCCGCAGCGACCGCTTGATCGACCGATTGAAAAACCCCCAGGTCGCCGTCCCGCTGTGGAGCTTTCGGCGTTTTACCCAATTGAGCGAGTACTTCCTGGACAACACTTCGAATTGTGTCGGCATTGGCTTGCATGTCTTTTGTCCCATCTCTCAGTGAACAGCCGCGAGTCAGTCGCGGTCATGATTCGTTGTCAGTCAAAATTGCGATGTCAGGCTTCGTCGGAGGTCGTCCGCCCAGCTTTCAAATTCGCGAACGGTCGGGAACATCATTCCCATTAACAGCAGTAAAAATCCGGCAGTCGCCAACGAGAACCAATGGCCTTCCAGGATGTAAGCAATCAGGTTAAATAACGCTGCTCCATCCAGAAGAGCCATTCCGATAATCATCCGTGTTTGAAACAGCCCGCCGAGCCTTTCTGCGGCCAGTCCGGCTTCTTCATTTTGCAATGTTTTGAACTGTGATTTGACCACAAGGCCAGGAATAAAAAAACGGAGTGCGATGACCTGCGCTGCAAACGCAACGGCAAGATAAGCCACAATCGGTGTCGCTGCAGGAGACTTTCCTCCGACCATGGCTGCGACGATTCCAAACACTGTCACACCCAGCATCAGAGCACCGGCAATGATCTGACTGTTGCGGATCCACGAAGGTAGATTACCGAGATTCGAAGCGGGGACGTTCATCCATGTCCCCCTTTCGCAGCATCCGCCTTCGCGTCGAAAACCGATCGCGATCCGAGATGCACGGAATCGACAAGTCCGATGATGGCACAGTCAATCGGCAACGGTTTGGTCTGAGGTGTAAACCGGGCGCTGGAACCCTGAACGATCAAGACCACTTCACCTTCGCCGGCGCCGACGGTATCGACGCAAATGAATGTCCGTCCGGTTGAAACAAGTCCTGAATGATCTTTCTCGTTGACGCGCAAGGGCTCAACGACGAGCAGTTTCTGGCCGACCATCGCGTCAACCTTCTGCGTCGAAACCACACTGCCTGTCACGCGTGCGAGAAACATGATTCGTCCTGTTCGTATTCCACTGATCGTTTCAGCGGATGCTCCTGTCCTCTCGCCTTGCTCCAGCAGCTGGAGCCCAAGGGATGAGGATTACATTTCTATGCCTGACAACTTGACTTCATTTCCCCACCGCCTCCACCGTCTGACGTGCAACGACGATCTCTTCATTCGTGGGGACGACCCAAATCTGAACGCGACTGCTGTCGGTCGAAATCCGGCTTTCACTTCCGCGTGGCAAAGTTTCGTTTTTCGTTTTGTCGAGTTCGATCCCGGCCCATTCCATGTTTTTGCAGACACCATCACGGATGATCGATGAATTTTCACCAATCCCGGCACTGAACACGATGGCGTCCGCGCCACCCAGCACGGTCAGGTAAGCACCGAGATACTGCCGAATGGAAGCGATGAAGACATCTAATGCCAATTGAGCCCGAACATGTCCCTTCGCCGCCGCCTCTTCAATATCGCGTGCGTCCTGGCTGAGGCCGCTGAGCCCCAGCAGGCCACCTTTGCTCGATAATTCTTCGAGAATCTGTTCCAGCGTTTTTCCCGTTTTTCGAAGCAGGATCGGCAACGCATACGGATCAAAATCTCCGACCCGGTTATTGTGCAATAAGCCCGTCTGAGGACTCATCCCCATGCTCGTCGCCTGCGACTTACCGCCGCGTGCTGCACACAAGGAATTGCTTCCTCCCAGATGGCAGGTGATGATCTTCAAATCGTCACGCCCCAGGAGCTGTGCCATCCGCGTGTTCAGATAACGATGGCTTGCACCGTGGAAGCCCCATCGCTTGATTTCATATTCCTGCGACCACTCGTAAGGAATGGCATACAGTCGATTGGCATCAGGGATGGTGTCGTGAAATGCCGTTTCCAGGGCTGCGACCAGTGGAATCTGCGGAAACGCAGATCGAAGCTGGCGCATGGCCTTGGCATACATCGGATTGTGAGCCGGAGCGATGTCAGACAGGTCCTCCATCTTCTGCAGCAGTGCATCGTCAACGACGCGAACACCACTCAGATTACCGGCAAACACGGCTTTGAAACCAATCGCCGCCACTTCACTGACGGACTTCAGGCAACCATGTTCAGGATCGGTCAATTGATTAAGACACATCCCGACGGCGGCAGCATGATCACCGACAGGCAACGTCGATTCCTGCTTCTTGCCATGAATTTCCACAAAACACGCGCTGGCAGCCTGACCAATACGGTCAATGCCACCGCGAGCCAGTTGAACTTCACTGGGCAGATCATACAGCCGGTACTTGAAGCTGGTCGAACCCAGATTCGCGACGAGTACTTTCATGGTTTCCTTTGCTGATCACGGTGATCACAAACGTTGACCCAGCGCTTTGTCAAACTTTTTGATCCGAATTTTGTGCCACTGCATCAGAGTCTGCGGCGGAGCAGTGACTTCTCGTTTTGCCGTGGAAAAGAGCACTGCGTGACCGAAGCCGGTCATGCAGCCGCACCTGAGTTTCAAACATTGACAAAGCACTCGTCGAGCCACATGCCCGGCATGATCGGCGATCGCTTTCGATCAGATGAATGCATCCAGCAAACTCTTTTCAGGACGAGCGATCAGGTGAGCACTGACCAGTTCACCGATCTTTGACGCGGCAGCGGAACCCGCATCAACAGCGGCTCGTACCGAACCGACATCCCCGCGGATGACTGTCGTGACGTAGGCACCACCAATCTGGATTTGCTTGACCAACGTGACGTTGGCGGCCTTGAGCATGGCGTCAGCAGCTTCGATCTGCGCGACGAGGCCCTTTGTTTCGATCAAACCAATTGCTTCGTTCATGGAAGACGTTCCGTTCTGCGGGAGAGTGTTTTCAGGAACCGACGCTGGCGGTTTTGCCACGGCGGTACGTGTCGGGTTCGTGCGTGTCGGGGTGGTCACGGATTTCGTTCGCCTTGGAGCGCGAACAACCGTCTTGGCGGCAGTTTTCTTTTTTGCCACGGGATCAGTTCACACTGCTGCCGGCACCCGATTTTGGCTTGGGCAGAACCGCAGCGAGTTCTTCATGGGGACGAGGAATAACCTGAACGCTGACGACTTCGCCGATCTTGCTGGCGGCTTGCGCCCCGGCATCGATCGCAGCCTTCACGGCAGCGACGTCGCCCACAACGAACGCGGTCACCAGGCCGCTGCCGACCTTGTCCCAACCAACCATCTGGACGTTGGCTGACTTGAGCATCGCATCGACACCTTCGATCAAGCAGACCAGGCCCTTGCATTCCAACATTCCGAGTGCTTCCATCGTCTTAGCCATCGTCGATAACCTTTTCAGTTCAGGGAGAGAAACGAATCACAGTTTTCAATTTTTCAATTTCAATGCGTCTTGCACGCACAGGCATGAGGCTTGATCAATTCCACCGAAGTCGCCGCGGTCAGGTTGATCGCGTTCCCCTCGTCGGTGTCGAGGTGAACTTCCAGCTTCACTTTCGGGTCGCCGCGAACAACCAGGTCTTCCAGGGTCGTCGTACAACCGGGTGACACGACTCGTAAATGCATCATGTCGCCACTTTTGACACCGTAATATTCCAGGTCAGCGGGCCCCATGTGAACGTGACGCATTGCCCGAATGACGCCTGACTTCAATTCGACAACGCCAACAGGCCCAACCAGCACACATCCCGGTGTGTCGTGATGATCGCCGCTGACGCGAACCGGCGTATCAATGCCGAGGGAAATTGAATCGGTGAATGCGAGTTCGACTTGCGACGGGCGGCAGGGACCGAGCACGCGGACTTCCGGCAGCATCCGCTTCCGCGGACCGACGACCATCACCGTCTGCTTGGCGGCGTAGAAACCGTCCTGGTAAAGCCATTTCATCGGCTCGAGTTGAGCCCCTGGGCCGTAGAGGATTTCCACATGCTCTTGCGTCAGGTGGACGTGCCGAGCCGAGATATTCACCAGCAGCGGATTGCGTTCGGGTGCGGCAGCCGATTTCGACGCACCGGCGAACCCCAGTTGCTTTTCCAGCACCGATCGCACGACTCGCTCAATATCGGCCCGATTTAACTCTGTCGGCATTCAATCTTCTCCGTCGACGATACGTCGATGACCGTCAGTTCGACGCCAGCCTTCTGAACCACCTGCCGCCAGGTTTCGCTTAAACCTGAATCGACAATCATCCGCGTCACGCTCGACAATTCGCAAAGGAACGTCAGCGCAGAACGACCAAACTTACTGCTATCCGCGACAACCCAAACCTCTTCCGCCGCTTTAATCATCCGCTTTTCGCACTCAACCAGTAACGAGTTGCTGTTAAACAGCCCCTTCTCAGTGATCCCCCCGGCACTCATGATCACGCGTGGAACATTCAGTTCCGCGAGTGACGCTTCCGCCAGAGGCCCCAAGGCAACACCCGTTCGTGGATAGAGGTATCCCCCAATCAAAATCAACTCGACACTCGACTGCTGCGCCAACAGATTGGCAATCGGCAGCGAGTTTGTCACAACTTGCAGGCGTTTGCCCACAAGATGCCTAGCCACTTCCAGCGTCGTGGTCCCCCCATCCAGCAAGATCGTTTCACCCGGCTGAATCAGATCCGCGACAGCCTTCCCAATCTTCTCTTTCTCTGTCGTCTCTCGACTTGTTCGCTCTTCAAACGGCGTTAATGACTCGCCGGTATATGCTGCACCACCTCGAGTTCGTCGGATTTGACCGATTCCGTCAAGATATTCCAAATCCCGTCGCACCGTGGATTCACTCGCTCCAAGCTTATTAACAAGCTCTTGCAGCGACACAAAACCATGCTGCTCAATTAGTTGTAGTATTTCATCACGTCGTTGATCGAGGATCATGACCAAGGGCTCTTCCTTGATGAACGTTGGCTGAATTCCTCAGAGTTCAATGTATTCTTCCCATCCTAACATGGAGGGTGACTGAATTCAATCAAAAACTGTCAAATTCATTTACCGAACGACGGAATCCCAAATTTTTCCAGTTGAGATCAGAGAAACGCTACCAACACGAGGCCCCTGCCGTTGCTGTCGACCAACCGGCGGGTGGCAGTTGATGCCGAATCAGGCGAAGTGAGATCGCCAAGAAATCCTGAGCGAAACAACCGACAGAATTTGCCCAGTCTGCCAAAACGATGATCGTTTGGCTTTGTTGGATGACGCGGGACTTATGGGACCGATACGACTTTTGAGACGAAGCCTTCCTCGGCAGGTCAACAACCACTGCCGGCGAAAAACACTCGCGAGCCTTCGATTTCTAAACAGCCTGAGGCAAACATTCGGATCGCCTCGGGTAACGCTTCACATTCTGCGACAAAGACGCGCGCGGCCAGTGCCGAAGAGGTATCATCATCCCGCACAGGGACCGTTCGCTGAAGGATGATCGGCCCGTGGTCATATTCATCGTCGACGAAATGGACAGTGCATCCACTGACTTTACATCCTCGCTTCAGTACCGCGTCGTGAACGTGACTGCCATGGAACCCCTGTCCGCTGAAAGATGGAATCAAGGACGGGTGAATATTCATCACTCGACCAAGAAAATCGGCGGGGATTGTTAACAAGGCGAGAAAACCGCCACAGATCACCAGATCGACCCTGGCCTGACGACACTGGGAAAAAATCGTGGCACTGAATTCGTTGACTGAGGAAAATGATTTCCGCTGGATCACTTCGCATCGCACACCGAGTTCCGCGGCACGAGCAATTCCGCCGCAATCTGGTCGACTGGCGATGACCAGGCTGATTTCGGCATCGAGCTGCTTTTCGCGGATCTTGGCACCAAGATTCGCCAGGGTTGTGCCGCCGCCCGAAATCAGCACCGCCACACGAATGGGGCGGTTTAATGCTGCAGCCAAAGGTCGGTAACGTGCCAATTCAAGCATCCTCAGTTTCAAGCGCGGAATGTCTTAACAGCGGATTGGGTGCCGGGTGTTCACGGGGAGGATCATGCAGAAAGTCGGGTTCAATCGCCAGCGGCGGACGGGGGGGCATTTCTTTTCGATTGGTCTGCCAGATCATGTAGCAAGTCAACAGGAAACCCATTGTCGTCAATGCGTACCATTCGATTCCCCATCTCTTGTAAGCCGACTGATACGGATGTGGCTTCCACTCGACCTCCCCAGCCAGAATCATAGGTGACTTACGAGTCATATCCTGGGCGTCGTACCCGTACATCTTGAAAAAATAGCCCGTAAAGCGAACTTCTTCCTGGATGTCCCCATTAACAGGCAGTCGATCGTCTTTGCTGGTGAAAACGACGACGGCCGGGATTCCCTGCGAATCGTTTGTATAAACCCAACCTTCATAGGCATGGTCAAGACCCAGAGAATTCTTGCCAAGTTCAAACTTTGTCAATTTGCGCATGACTCCGTGAAGCGTCACCGGTCGCCCGCGATAGAATTCCGAATGAGTGAATAAATCGACAAACTGAGGAAAATCCTCCGGGCGACGACGTTGATAACCGGGATTCAACTCCCGACGTTCAGCCTGAATTTCGGCAGCGATTTGTTGTTGTCTTCGTAGCGGTACTTCGGAGGCGAGCCTCAGAACCCGCAGGTACGCCTCCCGTTCTTCATATCGAACTCCAATCGTGTTGTCTTTCACTGTCTCCATTAAGCGGGGATGGACAGACTGGCCATGATCGAGACTTGGCGGATCGTTAAAGTCCAGCAGCAGTTCACGCTGTCGCTGAAGAACCATTTCATCTTCCGTCAGCGGACGACGCGGCGGACTCACCGGGGGATCGCTTCGCTCCGAAACAGAGATCGGATCACGGTCTTGAGCGGTTCCGTACGTCAACTGCCAGCAAAGTACAAATGCGACTACGACAGACAAGATCCCGATTCTTCTGTGCATGCTGACAACTCCCGATTCCGTGCGATTCGCGATCGACTCCGCCAACCACGTGTCACGCATTCTCGTGCGAAGTCCGAGGAATGTCGAGAGTTGTCGTCTCAACGTAAAGAATTAGTGGAAATGTGGTCTCATTCCGCGTAATCTGCAATCGATTGCTAACCCCAATCTCACTACCAAAGGAGTCGTTCGATGAGTCGACAAGGACTGGCGCTGATTGCATTCGGATTGGGAATCGTCATGGCCCCCCTCGGATGGGTTCTGACAACCAACATTACGACAACTGCCATTGCCCAGGAGGGTGGCAACGAAGACTTAATCGACATTCAACCCGGGGAAAGGCGTCAGTCCAAAAAATCCGTCGACAAACCAAGGCAGGCACAGGATCAGGGTCTTGCCGCGATAGAACCAGTTGAAGATCAACCCAGTCCGGTGGCCGTCTATCTTGATCTGGCGAAGCAAAAGGCGGAATTGCTGACACCGGAGGAATTGGCTCACGAGACACAGGTTCTTCGCCAGGAATTGCTGGAACTGCAGGCGACGTTGAAGTTGCGTACGGCTGAACAACAGTTGCAACAGCTAATCGACGAGCACCCTGAAAGTGGTGCTGCCAAACGGGCAAGAATGTTATTGGATGTGCTTCGCAATCCGCGTACAAATTCGACTTTCTGGTCACCTGAACAACTACGCCCCGAATCGGAAGATGGCTTTGAGTCCGTTCAACAGCGAAAGCGAGTACGTCGCGTCGACGCGGATGACTTCGCCCCCAACGGTAACGATGATCCATTTACCTCTCCGCCTGTGCGACAAAACGCTCAACCCGCTCAACCGACGAAGAAACCTGTTCCAAGCCCAAATCCTGATCGATCGTGATTTCCAGGCATCAGTGATTAAGACCACTAAGGACGAACGTGAGGCAGAAACATCACTCCATGACGGCTTCCATCGATCATCAAATGACTTTTGCCTGAACTTGATATGCCATCACGCCGCATCGCAATCGTCTTTGAATTCAGCACGTTGAACGGCGGTGAGCGTTCGATGCTGGCGGTTTTGGATTGGCTCAAGGCTGACAATTCCAAGACCGAGTTCGTGGCGATCGGTCCCGGCATCGGTCCCCTCGCTGATGAACTTCGAAAACGCCAGATACCGCTCTATGAATGGTCGTCGAATGACTCGTCGGGCATGCGTCGCCAGTCAGAGGAAATCGAGACTTCACTTTGTCAGCTTGTCAAATCCGTCAAGCCGGATCTGGTCCATGCAAATTCGCTGGCGATGTGTCGACTGCTCGGTCGAGTTGCTGCGCGAATCAATCCGCCAACAACAGGTCATCTGCGAGATATTATCAAACTCAGCGCTACCGCCGTCGCGGATCTGAATCGCAATCAGAAACTGGTCGCTGTCTCCGAAGCGACTCGCTGTTTTCATGTGAGCCAAGGCTTGGACGAGCGGCGAATCGTCGTTGTCCACAATGGAATTGATCTCGATCAATTCCAGCCCCGCCCCTGCACCGGTTGGCTACACGCCGAATTGGGCCTCAATCGCGAAAGTCTCCTTATCGCATGTATCGGGCAGATTGGCCTGAGGAAAGGACAAGACATTCTTGCCGGCGCTGCGGCTGATATTGTGAAGCGCGTCCCCACCGCTCATTTTCTGCTGATCGGTGAACGAACTTCGCAAAAGGCGGAAAGCATCGAGTTCGAACAATCAATTCGCCGCCGCTTTGACGTCGCGGGCCTTGCCGATCATTTGCACCTCCTCGGACGACGCGAAGATGTCGCCAAGATCCTGGGTGAGATCGACCTGCTGGCTCACCCGGCCAACCAGGAACCCTTCGGCCGCGTTCTGCTCGAAGCCTCGGCGGCTGGAGTCCCGATCGTGGCCACCAACGTCGGCGGGACGTCTGAAATCGTATTGGACGGCGTCACGGGACGCCTGATTCCACCCAAAGATCCGATCGCCCTGGCCGAGGCCATGATCAAATGTCTCACGGATAAAACGGAATCCCAACATTTTCGCCAGGCTGCACGAGAGCGTGTCGTTCACCAATTCTCGATTAACATCGCCGCCCAAAAACTTTCCGCTTTCTGGAATGCCGTCCTGGACGAAAAACCAGAAACGACTGGAATTTGACAACACGAAAACGTTGCAACAGACCCGAAGAACAATCGAAGCAAGATTTTTTGGAACACTCATCTGCACTAATTTTCGCTAATAAGAAAATTCAATTTAAAGAGCGTTTGATTCTTTACCTGACCGATCTCCAGCTTGCCTCCCTGCACTTTTCCTTTTTCATATTCGTGTCAATTAGCGAAGATGAGTGTTCCCCAACTCTTGCTCTTCGTTTTCAACAAAAACCACCCTCCGATTTAAGTTTTTCAATCGGCCGAATTCTCCAATTCTCGGGTCCGGTTTTGGCGCCAAATGGCGAAATCTGCCGATCTTGAACGTCGGCATTTGAAACTTTGCGGCATTGTCGTCGCGGCTTATCCAGTTCCGCGTAATTGCCCGCTGGTCGTTCAAGTCATTCTGCGAATTCCGTCGATAGCGATAATGGGTGACTCTGACGAGAATACCACGTGTGAGTTTTTTGATGGCAGAAGCTGATCGTTGATCGACACTGTTGTTCAGGACCAGAAGGCAGGCGGACTTTCGTCCGTCAGCTTCAGCGAGTTGATTCCGGGGGCCGATAACCGTGCTCCTGCTAACTTGACCAAAAATGGATTACGGAGTTCCGTCATGGACGGTCGACTCGGAACGTTGGCTTTAATCGCCGGACTGCTGCTGGGGCAGACTTCCGCATGGGGAGCGACGTTGCCCAAGCCGACTCATACGAGTAAGACCAAGTTCCGTATCCCTTTCAAATTCGACGCTGCGGCACTCAAGAAAATGAGTGCTCGTGAAATTCAACTTCACGTGTCTCAAAATCAAGGTGAAACGTGGGAACTTGCTCAGGTTCTTCTCCCCGACGGCGGAAAATTTGAATACACGTGCCCGGGTGAGGGTGAGTACTGGTTTTCCGTGAAGACATTAGACGGACAAGGTCAACTTCATCCGCCGCGCGGTTCCTATGAAACCGGGCTCATCGTGGTTGTCGACAACACGACACCGATGCTCGATATGTCAGTCCAACAGACCGACGTGGGGAAAGTCCAACTTCGCTGGCGAGCCAGTGATACGAATCTCGATATCAACACACTCAAACTGGAATATCTGGCCGCCGACTCCAAGGACTGGCAGCTGATTGATGTGGCTCCGCGTTCACGAGGGGAAACATCGTGGATGATCGGAAAGAGCGGCATCGTGTCTGTTCGGGGCAGCATTTCCGATTTAGCAGGCAACGTGGCGAACGCCCGGACTCAGGCTGATGTCGATGCCGCGAATTATCCACCGCTGAAGCAACGTCAGATTCCACAAGGGAAAATCGCCACCAAGCCTGGCGATGAGGATGTCGGTCGAGCCACGATCAGCAGCAGCGTCTCTGCAATCGCCATCCCCGATCCTGTCTTGGGTGAGGAAGGGGTCAAATATTCGCCTCACAAGCTTGTTTCGCAACGACGGCAAACCGTCGAAGACACACCATTACCAAGTCGTGGCAACAGCCGAAAACGGTTCGTCACTTCACATCAGTTTCATGTCGGGTACAAGTTGGACGATGTCGGGCCGTCGGGTGTTAGCGCGGTTGAACTTTTCATCACCGAAGATAACGGACGCAAATGGTACAAATACGGTGACGATCCTGACCATAAGAGTCCATTCGACGTTGAAGTCCCTCGCGACGGTGAATACGGCTTTGCAATTCGAGTTCGCAGCGGAGCCGGATTATCGAACGATCCTCCGGTCCCAGGCGATCCCCCCTCCATCGTCATCGCGGTTGACCAGACCGCTCCTGAAGTCGAACTGTTACCGATTCAGCAGGGTAAAGGAGCCAACTTCAACCGGCTGAAGATCCGCTGGAAAGTGAAGGAAGAGCATCCGTCTGAAAAGCCGGTGTCACTGTACTATGCAGCAAGTCGAACAGGCCCCTGGGAACCGATTAGCGGTTGGAAAGAAGACCGACAGGGTGAATACGACTGGGTCGTCGGGCAAGGAATGCCCTTCCAGTTTTACGTTCGCGTCATGGTCCGCGACGCGGCCGGAAATATCGGCAAAGCGGAAACATCACAGCCGATTTCGGTCGATCTGTCACGTCCCAGCGCTCAGATCATGGATATCGAAACTCCGATGATCAACCCGCGATAAAGCGTGAACGGGAGGGGGAAGCTCCCGCTGAGCCGCGAAGCCGTTGTGCGTACCTGCTTCTGGGCTCAGCCTGAGATTCGCCCTCGCAATATTCATTTCGCCGTTTTTGATTCGGACCTACGCCGACAGTTCGGCAATCACCAGCGAGCCCATCTCGGCAGTTCCAACGCTGGCACCTCCTCCCGCCAGGTCCGCCGTTCGGTGACCCTTGGCCAGGACTCGATCAACCGCCTTTTCAATCACGACCGCTTCGCTTTCCAGCTTCAGCGAATGTCGCAAGAGCATTGCCGCCGCGAGGATCGTCGCCAACGGGTTCGCAATCCCCTTCCCTGCGATATCCGGTGCGGACCCATGGATCGGTTCGTAGAGACCCGGCCCGGATGAACCAATTGACGCCGACGGAAGCATTCCCATTGAACCGGGCAGCATCGAGCCTTCGTCGGTCAGGATGTCACCGAACAAGTTCTCAGTTACCACGACGTCAAAGCTGCGTGGCTTGGAAATCAGATGCATCGCCATCGCATCAACCAGCACATTCTCGAACTGAACGTCAGGGAATTCAGTCTTCATGACCCGTTCGAAAGTCTTACGCCAAAGTCGCGATACTTCCAACACGTTGGCTTTATCAACCGAGGTCACTTTCTTGCGTCGACCACGTGCCGCTTCACCCGCCAGTCGAACGATTCGTTCCACTTCATAAGTGCTGTAGACCATCGTATTGAAAGCGGATTCTCCGCCGTCAATCGTTTCTTTGCCAGAAGGACCGAAATAGATCCCTCCAGTCAGTTCGCGGAAAAACAGAATATCCGTACCGGAAACAATTTCCGTCTTGAGCGGCGACGCTGACACCAGATGTGGCGATACGAAAATCGGACGAAGGTTGGCGAACAGGCCGAGCTCCTTGCGGATCTTCAGCAGCCCCGCTTCAGGTCGCGTCTTGGCATTCGGATCATCCCACTTCGGTCCGCCAACGGCACCCAGCAGCACTGCTTGCGATGCTTTGCAGGCCGCAAGCGTCTCATCGGGAAGCGGATTACCGCACTGGTCAATCGCACAGCCTCCGATGGAATGAGTACTGAATCGGAACGTGTGTCCGAATCGTTTGCCAATCTCCAGCAACACTCGCTCACCCTGAGCGACAACTTCTGGACCAATCCCATCACCAGGCAACAAAACGATATGAGCTTGCACCGCGCATCAACCCTATGAAAATTCCAATGTTTCCAAAAACCACCAATTCGACCGACACACTCTACGGAACTAGAGGGATCGGGGAAAGCCTGCGGTCACTTGAAACGCTTATCGACAACCAATGATATCCTGCAGTCGCCTTGAGACGTCGGCATCCAACCCGTCGGCTTCAGCCCCGGGGCTGGAAACGCAGGTCATGTTCAAACCGCGGTTAAGGTTTCAGGCTGTCCGTGGTTCGTCGAGGGCCTCGTTGCCAGCGGTGGTCAAGTATCAGTGCGATCAGAACCGGCCAGCAAAAAAAGGCGAAAATCCACCACCAGGGATCTCGCCACGTTAACCCGGGAATTTGAGTCATGGCAAGTTCTTGTTGTTCGGTCAGCTGCGGTCGCTTCTGACGATGAACAAACCAGCCGCCGATACAGAGAACGCACAATGCCCCCCACAGGCAAAACAGACCGACCGAAACGATTGCAGCAGCGAAATTGACCCAATCCATTTTGAAATCTTTTTGGTCGCTGACGCGAGAGCAAGCCGAGAAAACTTACTTACTCGATTCCGATCGGTTTGGCGTCGACGGTGCCCCCTTTTGCTGATTTTTCATCTGCTTGCCCAGCATGGTTTCGCTAAACCCTTTCAGGTCGGTCCAGAAGGTTCCTTCGCCTGAATAGATCAGGTTCAGTTCGATATCTTCCGGCAACCCTTGTGCAAAAACCCATTGGTTGTAAGCCTGACCCGAACCGAATGCGTCGACGGCCAGTTGGAATTTTTCCGCTTTGGCTTCTTCCGACAGCGTCTTGGCTTTCGCCTTCGCCGTACCGATCAAGACCGTCGCGTCCTTGTCAATTTCGGCGGTCTTGGCCGCGATCGCAGCGACCAGCTTGGTCGTTTCCGCAGCCGTCTCGGCGGCGGTTTTCTTTCCCTCCGCCAGCTTGGCAGCAACCAGCTTTTCTGTTTCGACTCGGATCTGTTCCGTCTGCAGCTTCACCTTTTCTTCTGCCTCGCGCAGGTCTGCTTCGGTCATGGCGGTCACCTGCTGCTGCTCGCGAGTAATCTTCAATTCGTCGGCGATGTAGCCCTGTTGAATCGGTACGCGGACATCCTGCGGAATGTAAATATTCCGCACCAGGCCATACAGCACGCTCAGCCCCTTGCCGTCAAGCACCTGAGCAAAGTCATTGGAAACCTCGGTTTGATAGGTCTGTCGAATCTTTCCATCCAGGAACTCGGCCGCCTTCAATTTACGTCCGTGGTTCTGGCAGATACTTTCGATCTGCGGCATGACCACCTTGTCCTCAACAGCTTCTTCGTCACCAAATTTTCGGATCAGATCCGCCGCCTGATCAGGCATGATCCCCCAGATGGCTGTGAAATCGATCCGGATTTGAAACCCGTCGTCTGACTTGAATTCGAAACCACTCCCGTCATCCAGCACCGTTGGTTCGCCGCTTTGATCGAGTTTCATCTGGCCATCCTCATTGGTGGCTAGCTTGGCGATGATACTTTTTTCGCGGTAGCCGACATTGACGACGTCAACTTGTTGTTCTTCCCTGTTGATGGGATACAAACCGGGCGGCAGGACATTGTCCTGAATTCCAGTGACAGCACTCGTCAGCGGATTGTCGGTCAGGTTTGTCACAACACCGACGTAACCCGGTTTGATCAGCACCCAGCCGGACCGCTTGGCCTGACCTTCTGCTTTTTTGACTTCCTCACCCTTGATCAGGGTCACTTCGTAGGCCTTCGGATTGATGCGATAACGACCTGGCCCCAGCAGCTTACGCATCGTACCGCGATATTCCGTCTGACCGATGTCACCATCGACGAGGAACTGACCTGCGGCCTGCTTCTTGCCGACCCGACTGATGACGATCGCCACACTACCTGGTTCAACGACGACATCAGGAACCTTCTGACATTCCCAGAAGAGTGGAAAATAGAAATGTCGGCCTGGGCCGACCATCTGTGCCAAAATCCCTTTTTGTTTCGGATGGCCCTGTTCGTCGACTTCGGCCAACTGACCTTCAGGAGCCGCTTCCAGGTCCAGCCCCCAGATTGGCAAGGGAGGACCTTTATACGTCAACAACAGGGAATAGCCGTTGTCGACGTACCAGTAACAATACGTCCATTGAAAAAACTCGTATCCAATGGCCGCCAATAACGCGGCGACAAGCGCCAGCGAAACCAGCGATCGTGAACCGCTTGAACGAACTGACATGGTGGCTTCTTTCATTACCGAATCATTGTTTTGGCACGTCTTTTACGGGCTCTTGCAATGATTCAAAAATCTTCATGATCGGGCTGTCCGCCGTATTGATCATGACTGACCGATAGGCGGAGGATAGTTTCTGATAAAGTACGTATTGAGCGTACTGGGCTCCGTTCTTTCCGAACGCTTCGACCGATCGTTTCCAGCCGGATGCTTCTGCCGCATTATCGAGCTTGATCACTTCGGCGTCCCCTTCCCCTTTGGAAAGGATCGCCGCTGCTTCATCCTTTGCGGCGTCGAGTTTCAGCTTGGCGACGGCCAGTTCCTGATTCGCCTTCGTCACCGCAACTTCCTGTTCACGCATGGCCTCAGTTGTCAGCTTGACGATCGACTTTTCCACGTTTACCAAAGCCGGTTTTTGCTTGACCAGTTCGGTCTGTTCCGCGAGCTTCATCTCTTCACCCTGCTGCGTGATCTGCTGTTTGAATTTCTGCTGATCTAATTCTGCCGTTGTCCGTAGACTGATCGGGACAGCGATCTGGCTCGGCGGCTCGATACGAATGATCAAGGCCTGCACGATCTCGACCCCCAGCTTGTTGCATGAGGCTCTCATCGATGTTTCGAATTCCTTCTGAAACGACATCGCCGTTTCACCTTGTATGAAGTCTCGACCGAGTTTCTTGGCTCCTTCCATGCGGCAGATGGCACGGGCATTCGGCAGAATGATCTTGCGCACGATCTCTTCATCGATCAGATCGCCGTTCGCATCCTCGTTGTAAGTGACGAAGACCTCAGCCGCTTTTTCCGGACTGATATGAAATTCAATCCGGCCATCGAGTGAGACCCAGAATCCATCTTTGGAGGGAAACCCCATGTTCTTTTTCTCAGCCAGGTTGAATCGTTGGCTGCGGCAGTCGACCTGGCTGATCCGTGTGACATACGGATTGATGAAATAGGTTCCCGGATCGAGCGTCCGTTCTTGAACACCTCGTTCCCCTTCTTTGACAAGCAATTGATTGGGATCCGCCGGGAATGGACCCGCCAGATTCGTCACGACCCCCTTGAAACCAGCGGGAATCGTGACCGGTTCATGCTCGGTCTCGACTTTGAAGACATAGGGATTGATCGCGTATCGCCCCGGCTTCAACACGTCGGGCACGATCCCTTTGGTTTTGGCATCGTCGTCGGAATTCATCTGAGCCAGAAATTCACCGTACGGTAGATCATCGCCGGTCAGGCTGACCCGCACCCCCAGTTTCCCTGTTGTGATTTCGATCAGAGGCTTGATTTCCCAGTCATAGTCATAAGGGTTGTAGAAATAACGACCTGTGGTAAGGACTGTCTTTTGAACCCCTTTGTGACGTTCATCTGGCGCAACTTCGTCCGAGTTCTTCAGATCGATGCCGGTTTTACGGATGAGCACGGCAAACTCGTCCGGCCCGACATCGATCCGGCAAGCGGCATAGGTCAGCCAGGCAGCGATCAGCAGGAAGATGCCAACGGCGACAACACTGAGAATTGCCCATGGATTTCGATCTTGGCGATCCGGGAAGGCAGGAATCAGGTCCTGAGACATTTTTTTTTACCTTTGGATGAGAAGCACCGCACGAGGACGAAGATATTCATCCCGCCGGTCTGGTATTTCTCACAGAAAAAAACTTCGGCACGTCCGAACATCCCTGTCCGTCATTCGATGATACAGCAGGTTTGGGCAGACAACAGCCGAAATCGGCTAAACATCAGGCATTCCGTTCAGATCGCAAACAATCCGCAGCAGCAGACGGGATAACGAACATCGTGACCGTTTCAGTGCAGATCGGAAGTAGAACGGACGGATGGATCAATCGGATCAAAAGAAACCGCGTTTTTCGTTTGTCACCAGGTGAAACGTGGATGATTCGCGCAGTGATTGGGCTCTAAAAACGGCGGCGGCGTGAGGTCTTCGCATCTGAACGAACTGACCTGCGGTCGGCAAATGCGTCCCGTGATCATAACCGTTCCTCGCGATTCTTCTTCAAAGCAAAACGGCTGATTTCGGCCAGTGCCTTAAGCTGTATTGAATCACGCTCGACAGGGTCTTCGGCGCTACTCATGTTGGACAGTATCCGCAGAATGTCCAGAAATTCGGCGGCACCGGGAATTGCCCCCCCTTCCAGCCGTGCGTTTTTCCGTTCATCGAGCAACAAACCGACGAGATTCTCGCAAATCGTATTGCTCACCTGTTCTTCCTTCCAGAAGACACGGGCACGGTCTTCGATCAGAAACTTTTTTACCGCTTCCGGTTCTTCAGGAAACTCCATTTGCAGGACAAGGCAACGTCTTAAGAACGCTGCAGGAAGCTCACGATCTTCATTGGTCGTAATGACGACGAGCGGTGGTTTGGATCCCTTCGGCAAGGTAATGGATTTCCCCAGTTGTGGGATCTGAAATCCCTGGTTTCCCAGGCATTCGAGCAGCCCGTTAGGAACCGACGGGTCCGCTTTGTCGATTTCATCGATCAGAACTACGGGTCCACAGCGCGCTTCAGACGAAGGCTTCCAGTCAGGAAATGTGCTACGACTATCTTTTTGCCGCGCATGCCTTAAAAACCGTTCGGCTTGCTTATGAGCATCTTGCCAATCGATCGCCTTCCACATCACACCAGGTCGAACGAAGTTCTCTTCCGCCATGGCCTTTTGCCAGTCGACGCCACGATCACTTTGTGCAATCACCGCACTGACCTGTGCTTGAGCCAATCTGGCAACGGCATCAAACGTAAAGAACAATTCATCGCGTTCACTCCGTTTATCGACAACAAACGGAAGGAAAGGAACACCGAGTGCGCACGCGGCGGCCCGAGCCAACTGGCTTTTGCCGATCCCCGGTTCGCCGCGCAGCAATAATGGTCGCCCCGAAGCGAGTGCCGCCTTGATTGCCCAGATACTCTTCTGGTCAAACCGATGCGACGTTTTGGGCCACGATTCTTGCGCAGGAATCTCTAATACTTCGCTTAGATCAGGGGAAAAGAGGTCGTCGGAAGGCATGATACTTTCGTTGTTTTATTTACGGAAATGGGCTCGCCACCCTCTTCGCCTCCAGATGCAGGTTTATCAGCAGTTTGCACGACTGTCGTCGTGACAGCCGATCATGAACTTGTCTCAATGAGCAATCCATTTATTCCTGCGCGGCGAATCTTGCAGCACACCTCCGCACTCGTGTACTTGTATCAAAAAGAAAGGAATGGACCAGTGTTAACGGCCGCGAATCTCTTCCGTCCTCGTCGTGACACTTGTCAGATTCGTCGAAAAAAAGAGGTTATTCACGAATCTAACAGATAGCACGAAAGAAGAAGAAGAAGAAGAAGAAAGAATGCTGGGGTTGGGGTCCAAGCCAAGATGGTGTTGCCGTCCAGAGTTTCGAAGAAAGATCCCTGATCCGCGTCGGGCTATTGGGGAATCTTGAATCCCGTCGGCAACAGCGGCATGCTAAGGAATGACTTAGCGAAGTGAGATTCGCTGTGATGATCTAACTCGAAACAGGATTTAAGCCATGGCGGAAACTCCCGATTACGCTGCCGATGCGGGGTCGAGAATCGCCTGTCGCGTCTCGCCATCGTTTACGAAATGGCTGGCGGAACGGCATGGAGTTCAGGCTGTGACGACGTATCCGTCGGGAAAGCTGGCTTTTATTGACTGGCATGAAGGACAGCCCGCGCGTTTGATGAAGGAACCGGACTTTTCATACTGGCTGCGTCCAGACAAATTGATTCCCCATTGAGATTGAGCATGACCAAAGGACGATTGGAAGCCTTCAGCGACGGAGTGATCGCCATCATCATCACGATTATGGCATTGGAATTGAAGGTCCCCAAAGGAGCGGATTTGTCTGCCTTGTGGCCGCTAATTCCCGTTTTTTTCAGTTATGTTCTCAGTTTTCTCTTTATCGGGATTTATTGGAATAATCACCATCATCTGATGCAGGCGGCTAAAGCGGTGAATGGTCAGGTTCTTTGGGCCAATCTCCATTTGTTGTTCTGGCTTTCATTAGTTCCATTTACAACCG
Source organism: uncultured Schlesneria sp. (assembly GCA_903899985.1). GTDB lineage: Bacteria > Planctomycetota > Planctomycetia > Planctomycetales > Planctomycetaceae > Schlesneria. The sequence goes on along the minus strand of CAIULL010000046.1, from coordinate 18,288 downwards.
GATGGATGGGACAAAACGACTTCGCTCCCTGGCCTGTTGCCCTTTATGGAGTCGTTCTCTTGCTTGCGGGATGTTCGTACACGCTGCTCGTCCGATCGCTGGTGAGTCATCATGGACAGGAATCGTTAGTGGCGACCGCCATTGGAAACGATTTGAAAGGAAACTTATCGCTGCTGATTTACGCCATTGGAATTCCTTTTTCGTTTGTGAGTTCTTGGATTGCCTGTGCGCTGTATATTGTGGTGGCAATGATCTGGTTGATTCCCGATCCTCGGATTGAGAAGTCGTTCACACCCGAATTGAAATGAGGGATGATCAAACATGCCTGCTATTTATTTGACGGAAGATGATGTCGCCTGGTTGCTGGACATGGATTCGGCGATCGAGTGCGTTGAAGAAGCCTTCCGCCAGTGGGCCTTTGGTAAGGCAGAGAATCAGCCTCGACGACGAGCTAACGCCAAAGGGGCAACGATCCATGTTTTGTCGGCTGCGGCTGAATACCTGAGATATGTCGGATACAAGTCATATGTCACAACTCGCGCGGGTGCCCGGTTTCAGTTCGTGCTGTCCGAAGCTGAGCATGGCCAGCCCGTGGCAATGATCGAAGCCAATTTGCTGGGACAGATGCGTACAGGAGCGGCATCGGGTGTCGCGACGAAATATATGGCTCGCCCCGATGCCCGGGTCGTCGGATGTTTCGGAACCGGTTTTCAAGCCCGATCCCAACTGAAGGCAATCTGCAGCGTACGACGGATTGAGCGGGTTGAAGTTTACAGCCGCAACGACGACCGCCGCCGTGCGTTCGCGGATGAGATGGCCGAGTACTGTAACGTACCGACAGTGGCGGTTCATTCGCCAGACGAAGCGGCTGCCGAAAAAGATATTGTGATCTGTGCGACAACGAGTAAATCACCGCTGTTTGACGGGCATGTGCTCGATGAAGGGACGCACGTCAACGCGGTCGGCAGTAATTATCTTTCCAAGGCCGAAATCGATGTGACCACGATTCGTCGTGCGGATCATGTCGTTTGCGACAGCCTCGAAGCCTGCAAGATCGAGGCGGGTGACTTTGTTCCGGCAATCGAAGACGGCAGTCTCGACTGGCCTCGCGTGCACGAGTTATCAGATGTTGTCGTCGGTCGTGAAACAGGGCGTGCATTGGCGGAAGATATCACGTTATTCAAATCGGTCGGATTAGGTTTGGAAGACCTGGCAGTGGCCGTACGGATTTTCGAACGAGCACGAGATGAGGGATTAGGTCGGCCACTTCCGTTCTGATCAATCATTGTTGATCGATGATCCAGGAATCATGGGGACCTCTTACTCGGTCGATTGGCCATTGCCGAGAGATGTTCTGCGGGAAACCGATATGTTCGGGAATTCAGACAATACTTGTCGCAATCCCGGTTTCGAGAACGTCAGTGGACCGTTGGAAGGGGCGAAATGAGATTTTTGAGCCGTTTTTTAAGCGTATTTTGCCTTGTTTAATATCGATCGGCTATCGGACCGTAAAAAAGGAGCGAGTGAGTGAGCGGGGGGGTACGAAGAATTTTTCAAGAAATTTTTCTAAAAGGGCAGTTTTCGTGGCGCGCAGCGGTTCATTTTGTTAGCATTTCGACCCGCCAGAGCAACCGATGCTCGGACGTCTCGCAACGAAAGAAAGGATGCTATCAATGCGAACTTTGCCTCGATCTCAGCCGTCTCTACCGATGGCTGCCCTGCTGTCCCATTTCGCGAGGAGCCAAAAATGTTCCCGCAATTGAATTGTTGGGGGCACTAGTCAGAGGGTGACTGTTGATCGCAGCGCCAAGTTCGTGTGAGATGGTTATTGGTCAGCTCGTTCGATGGAACCGATGGCTGGCCGTTGGACATGAAGACTGCTGAGCGTTTGTCAATTGTTGACGAACCGGCGAATAATTCTCAGGAAGTAATTTTGTTTCACGAATGCCTACCCGCACAGGCTATAATCACAGGGACGTGAACGAATCACAGGAGGTTTGACCCATGCATCGCTTCAGCCCGGAATTTGCCAAGTTGTTAGACGCCTGCCGCGCCAAGGGGTACGCCACGTACCAGTTGGTCGATAAGTATCTCCCCGATGAGGGAGGCGATCCCAACATGGTTCCCGAGTTGATCATCGCTTTAGAAGATCTTGGTCTCGATATTGTTGACGAGCCCGATCCAAACGATCAGCCTAAGTACGAAGCCATCCCCGAATCGATGATGGAACCCGAGACCCCGTCGTCTTCGCGTGATCCGATCCGGATGTATCTCAGCCAGATGGGACATATCCCTCTGTTGTCGCGAGAAAAAGAGATTTTCCTCGCCAAGCAGATCGAAATCGCACGTAAGTGGTTCCGACGCAAAATCGCTGAATCCGACTTTGCGATCGGACTTGTTGTCGACACGATTGAAAAAGTCTGTCGCAACGAATTACCTTTCGAGCGAACACTGCGAACAAGTGAAACAGAAAATCTGCGGAAAGAACAGATCCAGGGACGTATTCCCGTCAATCTTCCCACAATCAAGCGGTTGCTGGAAGAAAACAAGGTCGACTGGGAAGCTCAAAAGGCCGCCAAGTCGAAACCGGAACTGGCTGCGATCAAGCTGAAGATGAAGAACCGGCGACGAAAGCTGGCCTGGCTGTGTGAAGAACTGAGCGTCCGAACGCAGCGAATTCAGCCGATCATGCGTCGGATGGAACAGATTGGAAAGCGGATTCATGAACTGCAACTTCAGATCCAGAAACTTTCAGAACGTCGAACCGTGGCGGCAGCGAACGAGACCGAGATTCTACGTCGCGAACTGAATGACCTGACCGAACTTGTTCTGGAAACGCCTGCCGATTTCTGTGACAGAATGCGGCGAATCATGGCCAAGTTCGACGCGTGGACTCGCGGCAAACAGCAGCTGTCCGGCGGTAACCTGCGTCTGGTGGTTTCGATCGCCAAAAAGTATCGAAACCGCGGACTCAGCTTTCTGGACCTGATCCAGGAAGGGAATGCTGGTTTGATGCGAGGCGTGGAAAAGTACGAGTATCGACGTGGATACAAGTTCTCGACCTACGCCACGTGGTGGATTCGCCAGGCGATCACCCGTGCTGTTGCCGACCATGCTCGAACGATCCGTATTCCGGTCCACATGTTCCAGTGTATTTCGCAATTGAAAGCGAAGAGCGAACAAATTCGGCAGGAAACCGGTCGAGATCCAAGCATGGAAGAATTGGCGGAAGCCGTCGGCATGTCACTGGAGGAAACCGAACGAATCATGAAGACATGGAAGCATCCTGTCAGTCTTGATACGCCGGTTGGTGAAAGTGAAGACGGTTCGTTCGGCGATTTCCTACAGGACGATAACGAGTCAAACCCAGCCGAATCCGCCATGCAGGAAATGTTGCGAGACAAAATCGAAGTCGTGCTTCGCAGCTTGACCTATCGCGAGCGTGAAATCATCAAGTTGAGATATGGTCTTGGTGACGGATACAGCTATACGCTGGAAGAAACCGGTCGTATTTTCAAAGTGACACGCGAACGTATTCGTCAAATCGAATCGAAGGCTTTGAGAAAGCTTCAACACGAAACCCGAGCGAATCACCTTCGTGGGTTTGTTGATTCCACCGACGAACCACTACCACCGCCCGACGTCAGCGATGATTCGGGCGTGGAAGAGAGTGATGAAGTGTTCGCTGTAGCCGGTTGAGCAGACTTGCGGACCTGACCTTCGGTCGGATCGCAGTCGACAAAAAATTGACGCCCTTCGATGTCATTTCGATGACTTCGAAGGGCTTTTTTCTTTATGTTGCTTCTGATGCATTTCGCGGCTGTCGGCCACCATGGCGGAAAATCCAAACAGCGCAATGGCAATCACTTCAACCGTCATCACGGTGGCGCCGTGATTGTTAAACCAGACATTGACGGGTGCGTCAGGGTCACCCAGCAGCATCGCAACCATGGCCAGGATCGTAATCACAAACGCCGTCGTAGCAACGGCAGTCAGCATGAAGAGGGATTGGGACAAACGCATTATCTGCTTTCAGGTTTCGCGAGGCGGAGATCAATTCTAGCATTTCCGAATTACGGCTTGAGCCTCAATTTCAAGCAACCTTTGCTTCAGCTGAGTTCCGGCTGGCGACGTGTATCCACCGAGTTTTCCCCCTGCAGCCAGGACTCGGTGACACGGAATCAGGATTGGGAAACGATTGCTCGACATCACCGTTCCGACCGCTCTGGCAGCACCCGGATGTCCTGCTTGAAGTGCAAGTTCGCCATAAGAGACGGTTTGGCCGTAACCAATGTATCGGGTTGCTTCAACAATCTGCCGACGAAACGGCGTCATCTCTGGCAGCCGAATTTCGATCGAATCAAAGTTGACGACTTCCCCGTCGGCGTAAGCTTCGAACAGGGAGCGTAAGGCGGGATTCCAATCCCCTTCTTCCAATATTGTGGTATCAACGACAGCCCGGGCACGAATCGAGTCGGATGAAGCATGACCGACGTAGACCGATGTCAATTCGCCACCCTGACCTGACAGTCCGATCCAGCCGATGGGGGTTAAAAAAGTGGCAAGAATCTGGCGCGTCGGAAAAGCATCACCTTCCGGGCTTAATGACCTTTTGCCGAGGGAGCGGACGGTGATTGAGATTCGTGACTGACTTTTTAACGAAACGCCCATTGCCAATCCCCTTTCAAAATGTTTGTTTCGTTGTACTGTCAGGCAGACCGCGCAGCAATGAACGCCACAGATTGTCGCTTAATGACGTGTCAGGCTTCCTCGGAATCGAAAAAGTTGCGTCGAACTGGACACTTTCCGTCGTCTTCACGGAATTTCGTCTGACTCTTCTGCAGATTCGCCGGAAATCAGTGTTTCCCCACGGTGCAATGTCCGTGGAGTCTCCATCCTCTTTGACCCGTGTTCCGTAGACCTATACAATGGATCGCCCCGGTGTTTGTCTGTTTCGCCCGCTCCCACCAGTCAACACCGCGAAAATTAGAGCCGCGTGCCGTGAAAGACGATTCAATTCTGGTCTTGTTCGCACTCTGCTACGTTTGATTCATTGAGGAAAATAATTGATGTCTTCGTACTCGACGCTCGCCGACGATTTTTATGTCAACATGAATCTCAATACCGAGATGGCATTACCGGCGGGGCGCGATACGACACTCAGCTTTTTCGAGCGTGTTCGAAAACAGTTCTCGACGATGCGGAACTTTTACACACGTGAAAACGGCGATCACGTCTTGGAGGAAGACAAAGATCAGGGACATCAACGGTGGCTGACGCTTGAACCTCGTCGAATCTGTAGTGGCTACATTAATCCTGACGACGTTGATGATGCCTTTGAGCAACACAAGCTTGTTCTGGAACTGGTTCCCTACATGTTGTCGGTCAGTTCGCTCGACTGTGAAGCTCTCGATTACATGATGGGATTTGATTTCAATTATCGCGGCAATCATGACGAACTTGTAGCGGAAGCGCTTGGCGTCAGTTCTGCACTGGACGGTCTGCTGGAAATCCCAGGTCGTCAGGTCTTGAATTTCGAACCGACAATGACGATTGCCCTGGAGGAGACTTGCCGGCGTCAGGCTCGGCTGTTGATTGAAACCAGGACAAATGCGTATCAGGTTCGACGAAGCGACTATCCGGAAGAGCACATCAGCGTCTTCTTTACGGTTCGGCAATACGGAAGCCTGGAATCTGATACGTCGTACGAAGAGACGCTTGCAGAATTGAAGACGCAGTGTGAATCATTGCTCGAAAAATATGTGATCGATCAAGTCCTTCGTCCGCTGCAACAGGCGATCTCGACGAAGTAAGTCTTCCCTTATCATTTGTGACGATGCGCGTTAACAGAGGAATGCCACAATGTCGGTTCAGCTCAGTGAATTTGCCAAGTCTCTGTCCGTTGAAACTGCGTTTAATGTGCTCGCAGTGGCAAAGGCTTTAAAAGCAGCGGGAAAAGATGTTGTCGAACTGGAAATCGGCGACAGTCCGTTTGATAGTACCGCTTCGGCCAAGTCATCGGGCGTCGAGGCAATTCAGCAGAACAAGTCGCACTATTGCCCTTCACCGGGTTTGCCCGAGTTTCGTGAGGCGGCGGCACGATTCGTGAAGCATGAGTTTAAGATCCCTGCTGAGGCGGCCAATATTGTTGTCGCACCAGGAGCAAAGGTTTTCGAACAATACTTCTGCGAAGCGTTTTTGAATCCCGGCGACGGCGTCCTGGTCTTCAGCCCGTACTTCCCGACGTACCTGCCGAATATCCTCAGACGGAATGCGCGACCTGTCCTGTCACCGCTGAAGCAAGCGAACGGGTTTCGACCCGAACTGTCGGCCATCGAGAATTTCCTCAAGACGGACCCTTCACCGAAGGCAATCTTCTTCAATTCACCGCACAATCCCACGGGCGGCGTGATGACGCGACAGGATCTGCGCGACGTGGCCGACTTGTTACGCGGGACCAACATTGCCGTCTTCAGTGATGAACCCTACTGTCACATGGTCTGGAAGGGGACACACGAATCGTTGCTGTCAGAACCCGGGATGCTTGAACGATCCGTGGCGGCGTACACCTTCAGCAAAAGCTACAGCATGAGCGGATGGCGGCTCGGATTTTCTGTCGCCTCGGCGGAAGTTTCCGATGCCATCGGCAAGATGATCAATACGACCCTGTCGTGTACTCCACCAATTGTACAATTGGCAGGTAAAGCCGCTCTGGAACGCGACACAACCGAACGCGATAGTGTCATGCAGAAGTTTCGCAAGAAGGTTGAACTGCTGACAAACGGTCTCAATCGGCTCGACGGGTTTCGATCACTTGATCCCGCCGCGACGTTCTATGTCTTTCCGAATGTCGCACCGATCTGCAATCGCCTGGGGATCACAAGCCACGGTTTGGCGCTTTATCTGCTGGAGGGTGCTGATGACAAATTCGGCGTGGCGTGTTTGGGGGGCGAGTGTTTCGGCGAAGCTGGCGGCGGCTTCCTGAGATTCAGTTGTGCCGAACCCGATAAACGACTTCAGCAGGCTCTTGATTTCCTGCCTGTTGCGATTTCACGCACCGACCGAATCGCGGCATACCTCGAAAAACACTCGAAATATCGGTTGACTCAGCCATACACCGAGGGTTGAAAGTTTTCGGTTTCAGTCTTAACAATAATTAACAATTTAATACGAGACATTTAATCAAACGCTTGGTAAGTTGGATTAAGCGGGCTGCACATCCAAATCTCATTCCGTTGTCAGGTCCATGACGATTTTAGTGGTCAATCGGAAACGGCGGCATTTAACCCTAGTTCCGTTTTCGTATTGGTTTTGGCGATTCTGACCTCAAAATTCGTCGGTTCCTCGCGACACTATTTGAAGAGGAATTTGATATGAACAATGTCACAGCTTTCTATCGGCAATTTTTGCGTGGCCTGTTGTCTCGACCAAAGTCGCGGCGAGTTCGCCGAATCGCAAGTTCGATGACGGCGCCGGCTTGCATCGAAATGCTTGAATCGCGTCAAATGCTGACGGTGACATTCCACGGCGGTGCGGTCCTGCAAAACGTTGAATCGCAAGCTGTTTATCTTGGAAGTGACTGGCAAAACACGTCATCACTGACGACCCAGACCGGACAATTTGATACGTATCTGACCACGTTAGTGTCGGGCCAATACATGGACATGCTGACCAACGCCGGATACGGAGTTGGCCGGGGAACTTCGACGACCGGTTCGATCGACAACATTTCGCTCAGCAAAACAAGCGGAGTCACCGACGCATCAATCCAGAGCGACATCCAGGCGCTGATCAACTCACACCAGTTACAAACGCCCGACGCCAATCGGTTATACGTGGTTTTCGTCGAACCAGGAGTGGTTGTTTACGACGGATCGAGCTCAAGCGCAACAACATTCTTGGGGTATCACGGAGCGTTTGGTGGTAAGACCGCGACGGGCGCCTCCGCTGACATTCATTACGCTGTTCTGCCTTATCCGGGTGGCGTCAATCCGAGCCCAAGTTCTCAGGGTTTCGCGTCGGCCTTCGATGAATTGACGGCCGTCACTTCGCACGAAGTTGCAGAAGCAGTGACTGATCCAAACGTGAATTATAAAGCGTTAGGTTGGTACGACGATCAAAAGAATGGCGAAATCGGCGATTTGACTCGCCAGACCGTCGTCTGGAATGGCTACGTTGTACAGGATGTGGTTAACCAGAATGATCAGGTGATCAGTCCGGGAAGCACAACGACGACGACATTGACAGCCCCGCAAAACGTGACGGTATCCGCAGTTTCATCGACATCAGCACTGCTGACTTGGACCACTGCTTCGGGAGCTCAGGGTTACCGAATTTACCAGGTCAATGGAACCCAATCGACTCTTATCGGAACGGTCAGCTCAACTACGACTTCTGTTCAAATCACAGGGTTGACGGCAGGTTCAACAGACTCGTTCAAAGTCGAAGCATACAACGGAACATCCGTTGCCGATTCACCCGTCGTTACGGTCACGCTGCCAACAACCAGTACGAGCGGACCGACCCTGACCGCGAAAATACTTTCCGCATCATCAGTCCAACTCACTTGGACCGCAGTTTCCGGTGCAAACGCTTACAACATTTACACTGTCGATGGCAGCGGTAACCGGGTACTGCTCGGAACAGTTAATGGACGAACGACGAGCGTGAAGGTGGTTGGTATGACCCCTGGCACAACCTATCAGTTCCAGGTTGAATCTGTCAGTCGTTCGGGACTCGCGGAGTCCAACTTGGTTACGGTGAACGCGGGTGGCGCTCAAGTTCATTCACTCGCGTCAGGTGTTGGTAAAGCAACACAATGGCAGGGAGCGACGGCACCGACCGAAGGTCAGCGAAAGTCAAAACGCGGTTGATCCACTTTTTGCTTTGGCGAAATTCAGGCAGTTGACTCGATATGACTCGGCCACTTTTGCTTCTGAATGTCGTGGGATTGACGCACGACATGATTGGGGCCGATACGCCTCATTTGAAGCGTCTTGCGGACGAGGGCTTTGCCAGGCCGATGGGAACGGTTCTGCCTGCCGTGACCTGTTCGGCTCAATCAACGATCCTTACGGGGGCCCTTCCCCGTGAGCATGGGATCGTTGCAAATGGATGGTACTTTCGTGACCTGGCCGAGGTTTGGTTGTGGCGTCAGTCAAATCGGCTGGTCAAAGGCGACCGCATCTACGATGAAGGAAAGCGGCGAGACCCTGCGTATACGACTGCGAAAATGTTCTGGTGGTACAATATGTACGCCAGCGTTGATTGGTCGATGACGCCACGTCCAAGCTATCCCGCCGATGGCCGCAAGGTCTTCGATTCGTACAGCCAACCGGCGAATTTGCGAGATGAACTTCAAGGGAAGCTGGGTGTCTTTCCCCTGACCCGGTTTTGGGGGCCGGGAGCCGATATTACAAGTTCCCGCTGGATTGCGGACGCCTCAATTGAAGTCATGCGTCGACATCGACCAAGCCTGACGCTCGTGTACTTGCCTCATCTAGATTATGGCTTGCAACGGCTCGGCCCTGGCGATCCAAAAATCGCGGAAGATATTCGTCTTGTTGATGCAGAGGCGGGCAAGTGTATCGCGGTTGCTCGTGAAATCGGCGCCGAGATCATCGTATTGTCCGAGTACGCCATTACGCCGGTTTCTCGTCCCGTCCACATTAACCGTGTCTTACGTCATCATGGCTACTTGACCATCAGACGTGAACCACTCGGTTGGGAGACATTGGATTGCGGGGCGTCTCGAGCGTTCGCGGTCGCAGACCATCAGGTGGCACACGTTTATATTCAGAACTCCGACGACATCAAAGCCATTAAGCTGTTGCTCAAAAAGACCGACGGAGTCGATTTGATTCTTGACCGGGCGGAGCAACGGCAGTTTGGAATTGACCACGAGCGTTCGGGTGAACTCGTGGTCGTTTCGGCCAACGATTCGTGGTTCACCTATTACTTCTGGGAAGATGACCGGGTGGCGCCCGACTACGCTCGAACAATCGATATCCATCGAAAACCAGGCTACGACCCTGTGGAGCTTTTCATCGATCCAAAGCTTTCGTTTCCCAAACTGCATATTGCCCGCAGATTAGCTCAGAAATTTCTTGGGTTTCGCTATTACATGGATGTCATCGGACTGGATGCCTCACTGGTCAAGGGAAGCCATGGCCGACTCCCCACACCCGGACATGAATCGAGCGAATCGCCTGTCTTCATCAGTTCAAGTCGACATCTCGAAACGGATGACATTCCCATGACAATGGTCAAAGAGATTGCCTTGCAACTGCAATTTAACTGAACAAAAGAACACAACCACATCGAAGGTTTCATAAACGTGCTTGCCGGTGATGAGAATCCCCAGCAACTGGCAGAATCTGCTGGATTTCGACGAAATAAAAAACGAATTTCGCCCGTTTCCTGAAATCTATGTTGGTATCGATCAAGCGTCTGAAAGTCGGTCTCGACAGAACCGCTCTCTGCATTTATACCCTTCCCGATCCTGTCTGAATCTGTCTTCGTAAATTTCCCGTTTCACAATTCCAATCTGAAACCGTATGGCGTTTCGCGGCGACCTCTCGTGTTGAGGTTTTCATCGTGAGCCCGTCATGCTGTTTGGCTTTGCGCACCAGTTTCGCACCGGCGGAAGACGCGTGCGGAAAGGACGTTTCGTGATGTTGATTCGATCTCGGTCTACATTTGTTTGGAATGTTTGCCAAACAGGGATTCGCCTGTGGGTCACGTTCATGATCGCCATCGGGGGCGTGTCACCGCGTGTGACGCGAGCCGATGACTGGATCAGTGTCGTTCGTGGACAATCTGACGACATCCCAGCGGCGCCGGAAGTGATTGGCGAGGAAGTCGATATATTTACCCAACGCGCCCGTGAGAAACGTAAAGAAGAACGCCGGCAAGCCAAGGCCCGTCAAAAAGGAAAAGCGCCTCCCACGGTTAAGAACTTTTTTTCGATGACAACACCGAACGAGCCTCGGGAAATTAGCGATGGTTTCGGTGCCATCGGACGAGCCAGCTTTCTGGCGGGCAAAACTTTTGGTCGAAGCGATTCAATCGTACCACTGGAAGTCATGCCCTATATGCTGTCGGACGAGCATTTTGTCTTTGCCGATGTCCGCGGCTTTGAGTCCACTCGATCCCGATTTGGTGGAAACGCGGGTTTGGGATATCGACACCTTCGTGAGGACTGGAACGCCTGGGGTGGTGCCAGCGTCTGGTACGATGCTGATGATACGACATCGAAATTGTTCCAGCAGATTGGCCTGAGCTTTGAAGGCTTGATCGACCGTTATGAACTGCGTTCAAACGTCTATTTGCCTTTTACGAACTCACAAACGTATTCGAATTCGATCAGTGGCGAGAAACTTGTCGGCAATCAGCTTCTTTACGGAACCGCCGTCAATCAGGGGACAGCACTACGCGGCGTTGATTTTGAAGTTGGGTACAGCTTACCAATCCGCGATCGGCATTGGCTTCGAGGGTTCGTCGGCGGCTATCACTTTGAAGGGGGATCCAAAGGGAATGTCGACGGCTTTAAAATGCGCGTCGAAGGGGTTTACAACAACGGTGTGACCGCACAGTTGCTTTACACGAACGATCCCCTGTACGGCAGTAATCTCATGGCTGGGATCTCGCTTCAGCTTCCCTACGGAAACAACAATCCAACGAGCGGATGGAAGCAACCAACCCCTTCGCCATTCCGGTTTGTCGAGCGTAACTACAACGTGATTGTCAGCCGTCAAACTGTGGATACGAACGACAAAGTCGCCATTAATCCGGCAACAGGCAAGCCATATCAGGTTGAACAGGTCTATGAAGTCGGCCAGCCCTATAATCCATTGAACCCATTGATACCGCTTCCTGGCTCGACAATCACCAGTTACAACCAGTCAATTCAACAGACGGGCGACGGCACGACTGCCAATCCATTTAATACCGTCGCTGGGGCAATCGCCTCTGGTGGCGATGTGATCTACGTTCGCAGTGGCTCGATCATTAATGAAGCGATCACCTTGCAACCAGGTCAACACCTGATTGGTGAAAGTAACACTGCTTCAGGAGCACTCGCCGTCGCGGGCGGAGGCACTGCATTCCTGCCTCATCTGTCACAGTCATCACAACAAAGCAACGCGACACTCACTCCTCGATTTGAAGCGATCAACGGTAATCTGGCTTCAAGTGCAGCGATTACGCTGGCATCAAACACCGAAGTTTCCGGATTCACATTCAATCATGACATCAGTGGCATTTATGGAAGCAATGTGTCCGGGGTAAATCTTCATGATCTCACCTTCAATCAGATGAGTAATGATGCAATTAACCTGATTGGTTCATCCGGCAATGTCAACATGTCGAATATCCAAATCAATTCGGCGGGAGGCGACGGGATCATCGTCGATGGTGGAAATGCAAATCTCGTATTCAACGGGCTGGGAACAACAATTACATCCCAGGGCGACGGCTTCGTGCTGTCGAATACACAGGGTGGATCGATTGAACTCGCCAACCTGACCGTGAAAGCAACCGGTGGTGCGGGCCTGAATATGACCAACGTCGGAACCGATGTCACCGTAGCATCCTTGAATACCACACAGACGTTCGGTCCCGCTGTGGCGATTTCGGGAACCACAGGAGTGGCCTCGACATCGAACGGAACAACGACGACGACCTATAATACTTACAATTTCACGGGTTACACGACGATCAATTCGCCGAACGGAAAAGGATTCACCGTTAACGCTTCGGACGCTTTGATTAATATCAACAACCTCAATGTGAATTCGACCTCTGCGTTTCCTGCAATTTCTCTCGTCAACGGAACCAGCGAGATCTTTGTCAATAACATGACACTCAATACCACCAACGCGACCGGCCTTTACGCACGTGGTGACTCACTCTTGCAGATTGACAAGGGGACGATCAACACAGTGAACGCACCGGCTGTCGACGTTCAAGGGACTACGATTAATGCGGCACTGCAGAACGTGTCGGTCAATGGCGGTCCCTTCGGAATCAGCCTTGTCCAAAGTCAGGGTAATTTCACGGTTCAGGGAAATGGAAACCTCGCCAGCGGCGGCACGATTCAGAATACTGGCACAGGTTTGATCGTCAATTCATTTGGGCAAACAAACATTTCGTGGGTTGACTTCAAGAACAATGCGGTCGGCGTTCAATCGACGAAGTCCGGTCAAATTGTCTTAAACGACGTGCGGATCACGGGTTCCACAGGATATGCAGTTGACTCGCTGGATGATGCAACGTTAGTGCTGGCGAATTCTCAATTGACCGGCAACGGAGCACCTGGCGGTGGTACAATTCGGGTCCAGGGAGATACTCTCGGAACCTTTAACTCACGAATCTCGGGCAATACGATCTCGGACGCAAACGGAACGGCAATTCTGTTTCAAACACTTTCCACGGGATCAGGATCTTCGTTGGCGACGACAGTCAACTCCAATACCATCACTGGGTATCAGGGGGGGAGCGCAGTGGTTAACGTCAACTGGAGCGGCCCTGAAAGCATCACGTTTGCAAATAACAATATTTCCGCCCAGGGGGCTGGGATGACTGGATTCTTAATTCAAGAGACCTCAGCAACCGGTTCAATGGCCGCTCAGGTCAGTGGAAACACGGCAACCTTTGCAAACAGCCAGGGGACGGGCGTATCATTTATCGCGGCGGGAACATCGATTCTGAACGTGACCTCGAACACGTTGACCTTCGACGGCACCGCTGGCATCGGCGAACGATTTGCTCTCACAGGGACCAGTACCGATTACATTGCTTCGAACATCATCACGGACGCATCGGGCGGTCTGACTGGTATGCTGTTTGACAACGTTGCGGCCAATTCCCGATTGCAAATTGACGGAAACACGATCAATCTGTTATCGACAGACCTGACAACTCATCAGGGAATCATCTTCACTGCGGTCGCCCCGACGATCCAATTCACAGGGACCGTTAACAATTTGATTTACAACGCGGCGACATCACAGTCATTGTTTTCAGCTCCCGTCAATTCGTTTACGGGAGGATTCTACATCAACGGTAACCTTGAATGACGACCAAAATCACTGTTCTTGGCAATGGTGCCATGGCAACGGCTTGTGCCATACTGCTTGCCGAACACAACGACCAGCATGTTGCAATGTGGGCTCGTAACCCGGCCCACGCCGAGCAGATTCAACAGGCACGCGAAAACAAGCGATTATTACCTGGCGTTCGGTTGCCGGAAAATATTTTCATTACGGCCGATATCGAGCTCGCGCTTCGAGACTGCGAATACATCGTCGCAGCGATCCCGACTCAATTCCTGCGGCACAGTCTGACCGAGATGCGGCCGTATTTGAACCGTAATCGTCCCATGATCAGCGTCATCAAGGGGATCGAGAACGAAACGTTCATGCGCCCCAGCGAAATCATCACAGAAGTCCTGGGGAGTCGAGCGGTGGTCGCCGTCGGCGGGCCAAGTCACGCCGAAGAAATCTCGCGGCGCATGCCTGCAACCGTCGTGGCAGCGAGCGGAGATCTCGGTTTGGCCCGGCAAGTCCAGCGAATGTTCAATACAGAACGTTTCCGGGTTTACACGAACCTCGATCTGATCGGCGTCGAATTAGCCGCCGCATTGAAGAATGTGATTGCAATTGCAGCGGGGATTTCAGACGGTCTGGGATACGGTGATAACGCCAAGTCTTCGCTCATGACACGAGGACTGGTCGAAATGACCCGCTTTGGTCAACGATTTGGTGCCGAACCAGGGACGTTCACCGGTCTGGCCGGGATGGGCGATCTCATCACAACCTGCGTCAGCCCCTACGGACGAAATCGTGGTGTCGGTGTCCGTCTCGGTAAAGGGGAAACATTAACGCAAATCCTCTCAACAATGGATGCCGTCGCGGAAGGTGTCGCCACGGCCAAGAGCGTATTTGACGTCAGCGAGCAGGAAGGGATCGAAATGCCGATCACCTCCGAAGTTTACCGCGTCCTGTACGAAAACCGCTCCGCCAGCGACGCGACTCGATCATTGATGCTAAGGCCCCTGCGGGCAGAATGACCTTCGGGCTCACCAGACATGAAGAGAGAAATTGCCAGATATTGTTTCGCCCCTCATCACGCCTTCTCGTCAGATTTGATCCATCGAAGCAAATCTTGCGTTCAAGCTGCTATTGAAGGACCTTGATTCATGAGGGAGGCGAAACGATCAACATGCTTTTCGTCATCTGCGCAGTTTTCGGTCTGATGCTGTTGGTATGTCAAACCATGCTATCCATTCTTGGAATTGGCGAATCCCAGGATTTATGGGAAGAAGAAATCAACCCCAACAGCGAGTCCGATCAAGAAACGACCTGCGAAAATGAATTGGCTGAGGCATCCTCGGCGGCAGATCAGGGGGAACTTTGCGTTGAAACGCCAAAGGCGGGAATCGCTTCCCTTCGAGCCATCGGGACAGCGATTACGTTTTTTGGACTGATGGGGAGTGCCGCAGCATCCAGTCGGTTTGCAACTCTTCCAACGATCGCAATTGCGTCTGCAGCGGGTTTCCTCGCGTTCATTGGAGTTTCTGTTTTGTTCCGACTCGCGGCTTTTCAGCCGTATCGCACAGAAACGAAAAATCGACTCGATGATTCGCAAGAACAAGACGTCGATCGCTAAAGGTAACGCGGGGCATTCACATCACGTTGACCGGATCGCTCGGCATTTAATCAAATACAATTTGATTCAACCAACGAAAAGAGCGGCCGTGAAATGCGATGTTGAGCCCTGATAGCTTTGGTTGATTCCACCACGAAGGACCTGGCGCGGGCTTCGCCCGCAACCCAATCAAGAAAAGAATCTGAACCACGAAACACACGAAATTCACGAAAAAATCAGTCGAGGCGAGCCTTGGTGCATTAGCCCCCGGCCGGCACAGCCGGTTCATGCGCGTCGACTGACGGGTTTAGAATAGGGAAATCATTCGCGCGTTGAACGAGGCGAGCCGGGGTGCGTTAGCCCCCGGACTCTTCGGGTCTGAAACTGGACTCATTGAGTCAAGTTTCAGGATTTCTTCCAAAGTAGCCATCATCGCTCCGAGGCTGTCAGTGTTTGCGAAAATGGCGGCAAACGGTGGTCTAAAATCCTTCTACCTTTGCCGAGAATTTCGTTTTCAGCAGCATCGGCAGTCAGGTCTTGGGGGACATCTGCGCTCTTCAGATTCCTTTTCGTTTGACGGAGGCTAGTTTTTTATCTTCAAAATGTGTTTTTATCAACAAACTGCAACTTCGGCGGATTTTGCAATCAGAGCCAACCCTCGGATAAGATTATGCACGATTGCAAACCACTTGGCGACATCCCTTACTTTTTGCAGGCCACGAACTCGGAATTGTTGTAGACCGCGGTTACGGGCTTGAGCGTTCACCCATTCCGCAGTTGACGCACGCTCTTTGTAGATCTCTTTCGACTCAGGCAATCCCATGCGTTGACGCCAAGCAGCGACTTCCGGTGTATCCGTGGAAATTGGCACAAACGGGTCGATCCCCTTGGCTATTTTCTTCTCTTCTTCCTTCACCGGCATGTAGACCACGACGCCCATTTGCGTCAGGGTGATCGTGTCTTTGACCATCGTATACCCGCCATCCAACAGCAGTTCGTCTGGTGTCGTTGCGAGCCGTTCTTGAATTTGTTCGACCATCGGGAGCGCCAGTCCGGCATCACTCCCTTCGTTCGTCACGTCCACTCCAACGATGATGCCAGAATCGGTGTCCGTGGCGAATTGCACATTATATGCGGGATTGAAGCCGCCGTTCGCCATTTTCATATTGCGAGCTTCGGGGTCCGTCGTCGATACGCGTGTCGTTTTACCATCCCCTTTTTTTCGTTTCTCACGAGCAGCGGTAAGCTTAGGCAAGGCCGCCAATGCCTTCGCAACGCGTGCCTCACGGTCGGTGGCGGCTCGTTCGCGAGCAGCCTTCTGACGAGTGGACGCTTCCGAGGGGGACTCGTCTGCGGCTGTCTTTAGTGCCTCGACTTGCTGCTTCGCCTCTGTATGCAGTTCTTGCAGCGATTGTTCACGGCGGAATGACGATCTACCAGCACTGGCCCGAACCCGCATGCCATCCTGTGCGACGCGCTTCAGCGACACCAGGTGCTGTTGCATCAATACCGCGATGCTATTCGTCAACACATCGTCCAATAGCGCCGTTGTTCCAGTGCGAAATTGCGATAGCCGATTGTGATTGACCGACACGCCACCACAAATCCAACGAAACGGGTTGTCGCGAGTGGTTCGGCGCTCAATCTCTCTCGCACTACCAATCCCCTCCACAGTCGCGAATAACCATAAAGCCATGAGGATTCGAGGATCAATCGCGTCGCGACCGACCTCTCCTTCGACAGCAGCAATTTTGTCATACAATGAGGACAGATCTTGCGCCATCACAAACATCCAAACCGCACGCACCGGGTGGTCTGATGGAACTAAGTCGTCCAGGCACATCTGGCGAAACTCGTATTGATCGCGCACCGGACGTTTGACGCGCGGAACCCCACGTGAAGCTGCCACCGGTTCAAAGGAGACAACCGAATCGTCCGTGAGAGGATCATCTGCGAACAATGAAGGTGCTGAATTTAATTTCGAAACGCGATCGTCTGGGAGGGATTGTGTCATGGCGCGAATCCTAGCGCCTGAACACAAGCGTGGAAAGATTCAATCAACGAAAATCGTCGGTAAAATGCAAAAAATGACAGCCTCTCCGCGTGATGAGCATGCGTCGAAAACGATTCAAGCGTTGCCTCCGCTTCGGGACAAATACTTGGCTTGAATTTCTTTTTTGAGAAGATGCGAAATGGTATTCGGTAGGTTCTTGTCGTCTATGTTCTTCTTCCCAAGCTCAAGCTAGGAAACGCACTTCTTCGAAGCTCCGATTCACAACGCGTTGTCTTTCTGCGGCACGCTGACAAGCAGAGGGAAGCTGGAAGCTGCCATAGCTCAACGCAGTGCTTGAAGAATCAGTGCAAAGATGGCGAACTGTTCAGTTCAGCGCGGCATGAGAAGAGTATCACGCATCGCGACATCCATCGGCTTTTTGCCGAGCCAGATCGAAAAATAGGCCGCGGCGAATTCCGCCCCAGGTACCAGTCCCTTCTTCTTACTGTTCAAAGCGAGTTCGGTTCCGATCCCAGGAATATAGGTCAGTGAATAACGATCGCCCGCTTTGACATTTTCGTACAGCGCATTCATCTCGTCGATTTCGGTGCGAATAGTTTTCAGTCGTGTGGCCGAGATGTTTTCTG
>CAIULL010000045.1 GCA_903899985.1 uncultured Schlesneria sp. | reverse complement strand
GACCTCCCTTGGAAAATCTACGCGGCAAGCGAAGAAACGAAACGTCGTTTAGTTTATGTAAGATCGACGACTTAACGCGCAAAGATGAAATCAAAGGGCGGAATACAAATTCACGCCCATTTTCACTGATCAGGAAAGGGACGAAGCGGTGAAAAAGTGGCAATTCGTTTGCTTGTGCAATTTGTTGTTAGTCGGCTGCAATTCGGCCGAAACGGAAACGGAGGCTCCTGCCCGAATTGCGAAGGCACCTCCGATTGGCGAGGATTCTCGTAAGGAATCCAAGGGGGCTATTGGTGAGCCTGTCGAACGGCTAATTGGCGGGATCAGATTCCAGATCCCCGCCGGTTGGGAAGAAAAGACCTTGTCAAACAACATGATCCTGGGTGAATTCACGCTTCCCGGTGAAGCGGGACCGGGACGTCTGACATTATCAACGGCCGGTGGAGGAACTTCGGCCAATATGGATCGCTGGCGTGGCCAGTTCCAACCGGGCCCCAACGATCCCGAGCCAAAGGAATCACGCATTCGGGGGGCGGGCAAAGATGTGACTCTGTTAGAGGTTCATGGCATGTTCAACGACACTTTTGGCGGAGGCGGCCCGAAACAGAACTGGCAATTGCTGGGTGTCGCGATCCCAATCGATTCCGATCACAACTATTTTGTGAAACTGACTGGCCCGAAAGAAACAGTCTCCGCGAGACGGGATGAATTCATCAAGTTCATTGAGTCATCACGATTCGATAATTGATCGTGTTTAAAGAGGGGGTCGGGCGTTTAAATTTCAAAATTAGCGAGCAATCGACATCAAAAAATAGATCGATCAAAGTGGCCAATTTTGAAATTTGAACACCCGACCCCAGAACCGAAACGCCCCGATTCATTCCACGGCCTGCGGGTATTTTCGACTCGCGGGATCTGTGATGACCTAACGAGCACCTGTCAATCGTGCCCTGACAAGCTCTGGCAAATACTTCACAGGGACTGACGCCTGTTCCATCACGGCGGTGTGATATCGAGCGAGATCAAAATCGCTGCCGAGTTCGCGTTGGATCTGCTGGCGAAGACGCAGGAAGGCCGAACAGCCGACAAAATAAGTCGAAAGCTGACATGACGTTTGCTTGGCTCGGATCACCTTAAGCCTCGCCTCCCCTTCCGATTGAAACGCCTCTTCCGTCAGAAACGTCAATGCTTCGTTATCGGTCATCGAAGTGCAATGCATTTTATGATCGAGGATGGCATTTGCGACGCTTCGCAGCCGGAACTTGAGCTGCATCATTCGGAGAGCGGGATCACCGTCGCCGTAACCTTGGTCGAGCATCATCAATTCACAGTAATTGGCCCAACCCTCGGCGTACACGCCCGAGCCGAGGACTCGGCGAATCAGCGACGGATGACGGTTCGCATATTCCAGCTGAACATAATGGCCGGGATAAGCCTCGTGGATCGTGAGGATTTTCAGCATTTGCCGGTTGTATTCCCCCAGAAAGCTGGCCACGCGTGACGGCTCCCAGTCTTTCGGCGGTGGGCTGATGGCGTAGATACTCGACGTCGATGTATCCAGTGGAGGTGCTGCTTCCAGAAACGCCACGCTGTTGCCACGTTGAAATTCTGGCATTTCGATGATTTCACAGCGATCCGGATCAGGCAGCTTCAGGATGTTTTTTGATTCAATAAACTGCTTGATTGTCGTGACGGTGGCCCGTGCATCATTAGCCAGTTCATCGGGGGCGCTGCGATCACGTCCGATCTCTTGTATTACCTGATGAATCGCCTCACGACGACCAGCATCATCGTCCGGTGGAAACGGATGCTTCGGAAAATAGCGGCCCCATAACTGTCTGGCGATCAGCAGCATGTCGCTTCGAACAACTTTTAGCGTTGCTTCCGCATCGGCCAGAACCTGGTCTGCAGTGACTCCAGCATCCAGAACCATCTCAAGCTTGCGTGCGAATCGATCCTTGCCGATCCGCCAGTCACCCGTGGCTCGGGGAACCAGTTCTTTTTCCAGAAATTCCTGATGTTTCTGCAGGGCAACAACAACGTCCGCGGCGGCGGCCTTAACCGCGTCGAGTTGCGGTGACGTCCCTACGAGTTCGAATATTTCCTTCTGGTAAAATGTAATCGCCCCCTTGTTCTGCTGAATCGACGTCTGGGTCACAACGCTGGAAGGATTGCGTAAATTCTCGCGAGCGGCAGTTAACAGGTTCGGTACCAGTTTCATTCTCGCGATTGCATTGCTGATGGCGGCTTCTTTCGGCTGGGTTGACTGGGTCAGCAAAACATAAACGCCGTCGGTGACCTTTCCCGCGTACAGCCTTGGATCTCGCTCGAACGATCGTTCGTTTTCTTCGAGCCAGAGATCCAGCTTCAGCGAATCTCGCAGGATTTCGAAGTCGACCTGGCTGTCTCGCGACAGGCTTTCGTAATTCACTTCGATCGGCAATCGTTCCAGTGTGCTGCGAACCAGATCCGATCGTTTCTTTCGTGCTGGGGACGATAGATCATCCAGTAACGAATCGAACCGGTGGTCCCCCAGGCGCGAAGCAAGAAGCGGACTATGTTGAAAGTCCGACTCGAGATACGACTGAAAGAACTTTGTCAGTTTGAGGTCAGCTTCTGTTGGCATCCTGGCAGACTCCTGTTTGAGATCAACGCCCCAGACTTCGGCGAGCAGATCAAACATGTCTGGATCGTGCTGTTTGAGTTCCGACCGGTTGTAGGGGAAAAAGTCATTGCGGCTGAAAAAGGCTTCGCTTGTTTCGGCAAAATATTCCATCGGGTTGGTCATCGCGTAGGCGCGGTCCATTCGCTTATTACCTTCGGCATCCTGACGCTCAACTCGTTCGTAACTGCCTGCGGCCTTCGCCTTTTCGTAGGCCTTTCGGATTTGTTGATTGTCATAGCCATCCTTTAAAAATCGGTGGTGATAGCCGTGTGCCAGTTCATGCAGCACAAAGTTCGGCATGCGCCGTCGTTCAGCCTCGAAGTTCTTGACATTTGTGAATTCAACACTGCGTACCATTTCCGGGTTACGATCGTGTTCGCGCAACCAGTCTGCACCTGGATGGTATTCGGCGGTCGGACGTGTCTTGGGATACTCTGGCGAGAACCACAGTGGCACCTTCTTGAGTTCCGTCACGGCGGCAGCCGGAACAACACGCTCGATTTCTTCCAGTTGCGACCGAAGTAACTCGACCGCTTTCTCAGTCTCTTGAGGGATGTCGGCGATCAACTTTGGACTGATGTTGAGAGTCCATCCGAGAATCTCTTGCTTCTCTTTCAGGACGACTTTGGGCGACGCTTTACCTCTGGATCGAGCTTTTTCGATAATGGACGTTTTGACATTCTTCAGTCGTTCCGGCCAGACGAACTTTGGCGCCTTTTCGGGATCGTAACCTTGCATGTGTCCCGTCAACCGAGTTGCAGGCTTGGTGTATTTCAATTCCGTATCGCCAAAAACTTCGCGGCAGATCGCCGCCAGGCCGGGGTCGTATTCGATCAGCAATGCTCGAGTATTCACGTGATTGTGATCGTGGTCATTCACCCGGTTGTTATCGAACCATGACTGTACTCCTTCAGCAAAATACTCATGGTGATTCGTCGAAGCATACTTGCCGTGCCACAGACCCGCTTTCATCGCAGCATCGTAGGTCGCCTTCAGCCGGCGATCGAATGTAGGGTCGACGTTGACCAGCCCTCGCAGGTGAATATTGTGTGCGAACTCATGGATCAGGATGCATTCGGTTTCATAAGGGTCACCAACGTATCCCAGGACGTTCTCTTCAGCGACCGAACAGTAAGGATCTTCTTCGCTTCCACCAAGACCTCGTGCCCTCGCATCCCAGAAATCCTTTGCCGGAATCGTTTCAAAATCACGTACTTTTTCGTCCGCCAATCGCACAAATTCTGGTAGATCGGTCGTATACTCGTTGTACGCCATAATGCACATCCGGGCTCCACTCTTGATCATGGCATCGCGGACATCAGGTCGTTTAGCGAGCATCATGTTGACCAGAAACGCCGCTTCCTTAAGGGCATATGGGTTCACTGTTGCTGAAGCAACGATCGGAAAACCATTGGCGCTGATCGACTGTGCATAAAACGACGGGACACCGTCGAGATTGGGTGGGTCAAATCGAACACCCTGGTAAGTCACCTGGCTTGTGGCTTTTAGTTTGGCCTTACTCTCACGACCGACAAGCTCAAACTGATGCCCAATCGTCGTCATGATCGTTGAATCCCGGCCGGCCTCAACACTTCCGTTGGGAACACGTTCGGTTTCCGACTTCAGCCAGAAAATATCAACGGGCTGATTACTGCCGTTGATGATTTGCAGCTTCGGACGGGGGAACTTGTCAGCCTTGTCTTGCGCGTCCGCCGCAACGGCCAATCCCCCGACCAATATGATGCAAAGGCTGACGATCGAATTACCGTAACGCATAGAAAAACTCTCTAAATGGCGAGGTGAATCGAGCGAATGATTTTGACTTCCAACACTTCAAATCAGTGGCTTCACGCGATTTCAACAAGTCGCGGACCAAGAACGTGATGCTTGGGAGTGATTCCCAGTCCCGGTGTGTGACTCGCCTCCATGAAGCCGTTAACCCGCTTGGGTGCTCCGTCAGCCGTACTGACGGTCACATAGCTGTTAAAATCGGTACTCGTGAAACGAAATTCCTCGGGAGTGCTGTGTGCGAGATGGGCGATCGCTGCCGTCGTGATGTCGCCTCCCCAACTGTCTTCCAGCGTCATTGCGATCCCCATGGAAACACAAAGGTCGCGGACTTGTTTGGTTTTGGTGAGTCCTCCAAGTTTGCTGATTTTCAAGTTGACGACATCCATCGCCAGGTCCGCTTTCGCTCGCAGCAACACGTCGAGGCTGTCGATGTTCTCGTCCAGCACAAAAGGAAGGTCGGTGTGACGCCGGACGGCCAGGCATTCTTCGTATGTTAGACAGGGCTGTTCGATGTAGACATCCACGTCGCGAACACCTCGGACAACGCGAATTGCTTCATGCTGTGTCCAGCCAGTGTTGGCATCTGCAACAAGCCGATCTGTCGGTTGAAGCATCGCTCGGACCGCGTGAATTCGCTCGATATCGGTATCGGGATTGCCACCCACCTTTAATTGAAACCGTGTGTATCCCTCGGATCGATACCCGGCGACTTTTTTGGCCATCACCTCGGGCGACTCCTGAGAGATCGCTCGGTAAAGCCGCACCTTGTCGCCGAAGCGTCCCCCCATCAACGTGCAGACAGGCAATCCTGTCGCCTGACCGAGAATGTCCCAACAGGCAATGTCGATCCCCGATTTGACGTAAGCGTGTCCTTTCAGTGCTGCGTCCATCCGGTGATTGAGAACCGAAAGTTGGCATGGATCAAATCCCAGCAAATGCGGACCTAATTCTTTCAGACCTGCTCGGACACCGTCGGCATAAGCGGGCAGATAAAACGGTCCCAAAGGACAAACCTCACCATAGCCGATCAGGCCGCTATCGGTCTCAATGCCGACAATCGTGCTGTCAAAGACTGAAACAGATTTGCCCCCGGACCATTTGTATGATCCTTCGACTAAGGGGAGTTCCACGCGATGAGCAAAAATCCGGACGATTTTCATGGACGGTATTTCCTGAGTCGACATGTGGTGAATGATGCGAGAGGGTTGTTGAACTTCTCAAAAAGGATTCTGTGCCATCCCATCGGAGGTCTTCCAAAGTAGCCATCATCGCTCCGCGTGATGAGCAT
>CAIULL010000044.1 GCA_903899985.1 uncultured Schlesneria sp. | reverse complement strand
GCCAGCACCAGGCCGAACAATGTCAGGTTGTTCAGCGTGAATCCCATCAACCACATCACGGCCATCGTACCGATCAGGGAAACGGGAACGTCGATCATCGGAAGTGTCATCGACTTCCAGTCTTGCAGGAACAGCAGAACGACGATGGCCACCAGGATGACCGCGTCGCGGAGCGCTTTGAAAACTTCGTTGACCGATTCTTCGATGAAAGGAGTCGTGTCATAGACGATGGCGGAGTGCATTCCGTCGAAGAAACGTGTTTCCAGTTCCGCGACCTTTTTCCTGATCCGTTTCGCCGTGTCCAGGGCGTTTGATCCAGGCATTTGAAAGATGGCCATCCCGACCGAAGGTTTTCCGTCGAGCGTACATAACGTATCTTCGTTTTTGGCGCCCAGTTCCAGGCGGGCAATTTCACCGAGGCGCGTCGGCTGACCGGAGCTGCCTGTTTTGACGATGATCTGTCCGAATTCAGATGGTTCGGTCAATCGACCAAGTGTTGTCAAGGTGTACTGAAAATCGATCCCCTTTGGAGCCGGTGGCTGGCCAACTCGACCTGCCGCCACCTGGATGTTCTGTTCTTTCAGTGCATTAACAACATCGCCTGCCGTCAGATTCCGCGAGGCCATCTTTTCGGGGTCCAGCCAGGCTCGCATGCTGTAATCCTGCTGTCCAAGATACGTCACATCCCCGACCCCTTTGATCCGCAGCAAGTCGTCGCGCATCTGAATCGTGGCATAGTTACTAAGAAACAACTGGCTGTATTTGGGCTGACCGGTCGACTCGTCCACATCCGAGTACAGGTTAACGACCAGCAGAATGCTGGGCGATTTTTTCTTCGTACTGACACCTGTTGTTTTGACAATATCGGGCAATTTGGGCAGCGCGAGAGCGACTCGGTTCTGCACGAGCACCTGAGCCATATCGAGATTGGTGCCAAGCTCGAACGTGACGCTCAACTTGTAGCCGCCGTCATTCGTGCTTTGGGACGACATATACAGCATCTTCTCGACGCCGTTGACTTCCTGTTCGATGGGGGCCGCAATCGTCTCTTGCACGACCTTTGCGCTGGCACCTGGGTAGCTGCATGACACTTCAACAGTAGGTGGCGTGATCTCGGGGTATTGGGCGATGGGCAAGGTGAAGTAAGCCGTAATGCCGGCAAAGACGATGACCAGCGAAATGACAATCGCGAAGACAGGCCGGTCGATAAAAAAGCGGGCGAGCATTCAAGAACCCCTGGCGGTGGATAAGCGGTTTAACGATCGGCCAATACTCGATTTTGTTTTTGTTACGTTGCTGAGGTTTCCAGCGGCAGTCTTGTATTCTTCTTTCCGCAGCCGGATTTCAGACTTCCGACTCCTAATGCGGCTTTTTGGTAGCCGGTTCTGATTGACCAACAGTTGTCTTCTCCGTCTCGACACGGACTTCGATCCCAGGCCGTACGCGTTGCTGTCCTTTAACAACCACGCTTTCACCCGGCTTGAGTCCGGTTTCGATCACTCGCATCGAACCGTCAAGACGGCCAACAGTGACATTCCGCCGATCGATTTTGTTTTCAGGAGTGACCACGTACACATAACGTTGCCCCTGTTGCTGAGCCAGCGCTTGTTCAGGAACCAGTAATCGGGGACGTGCTGGCCCCATTTGAAACTGAATCCTTACGAACAATCCTGGGGTGAGAACGCGATCTGCGTTGTCGAATCGTCCTCGAATCTGCATTGTTCCCGTACCGGAATCAACACGATTGTCGACCACGTCAATTGTCCCGACATGTGGAAACCCGGTCTCATTTGCGAGGCCGAGGTAGATGGGAACGTCATCTCGTTCACGCGCCGAATCCATCTTTTTTTCTCGGATTCGCTTCTGGATATCCAGCAGCGTCCGTTCATCGACGTCAAAATAGGCGTAGATCGGATCGATCGACACAATTGTCGTTAAGGCCGTGGTATCGGCATTGACCAGATTTCCGATAGTGATCATTTCACGGCTGGTCCGTCCCGCTACGGGAGCCGACACGTGGGTAAAGTCTTGATTGAGTTTCGCCTGGGCGACGTTCGCTTGTGACGATTGAATGGAGGCTTCGGCATGAGCCAGATCGGCAACAGCCTTGTCGTAATCCGACTGCGTGCTGACCTTCTTATCGTGCAGATCCTGTGCGCGAGCCATATCCGCCTTGGCTTGTTTCAATGTCGCCTCGGACGTCGCCAGAATTCCCAGATTCTGATCCAGTATGGCGTCGTAGGGTCGTGAATCGATCTCGAACAACGGTGCACCAGCCTCCACTTCACTGCCCGGCTTGTAGAGGATTTTGTTGAGATAGCCACTGACACGTGCTCGGATTTCCACCGATTCCACTGCATCTGTCCGGCCGGTGAATTCCGCGAAATCAGCCAATTCCTTTTCCACCGGTTCCGTCACGATCACCGAGACAGGCTCGCTGGCAACGGGGCCTGACTTCTTCGTTGTGCCGCAGCCCGCAAATGAAACGATGGAACAGAAACAGAAAATCCATAAGGTTCGAAATGAAGGGGGACAGATCAACATAGTTCACCCGAAACGAGACTTTGGAATGATTCTGAGCAATCGATACATGGTCAGGCATCTGCGTTGTCTTCAGGACGATTTACGCAAACTCCGGCCATTTCCGATCTTGACCGAAAGGACGCGCAAATTCTAGGAGAGAGATTGTGGTTTTCCCATCAATCAGACCGGATATTGATTTGCATTCAACTTGAGATTGTTTTTGACGTCGATCAATCGCCAGCAATACCAGGACGCGACACTCGAATAGGGCTTCCACGGTGCAGCAATCGTGTGGCTCTGCTGTTTGCTTGGTAATTCCTCAAGTCCATAAAGTTCTTTGATCGAAGACCGGACAATCAAGTCGTCATGAGGAAACACATCAAGACGGCCAAGCGAAAAGATCAGAAACATTTGAGCCGTCCATCGCCCGATCCCCTTGACCTGAACGAGATGTTCGATCACCTCTTCGTCGGTAAGTCGTCCGATCCGATTCAACTGCAATCGTTCGTCTAGGACTCGTGAGGAAAGGTCCTTCAAATAGGTCACTTTTTGGCGGGATAGCCCAACTGATCGAAGCTCCTCGTCGGTTCGCTCGTGAATCGCCTGGGCAGACATTGGAAGTGGATCAAGCAACTGATCAAGCCTCAAGCGAATCGACCTCGCCGCTTTTGTGGAGATTTGTTGAGAAAGGATTGATCGGACCAGCATTCCAAACCGATTCCGATCCAGTTTCAGGGAAAATGGTCCGGCTCGATCAATCAGGCCACCCATCACGGGATCGACGGATTTCAGGTGTCGAATCGCCGCTTGAACTTTTTCGCTTGAAATCGACATTGGTCGGGCTTTGGAACAGGACGCGATGATTCGCAGGAGCGCGGCACGCAAACAGGTTCTGGCAAAGTGTAACAGAGAAATTGCGAAAGTTGACTGTCCCCAGAGGCCCCATAAGGTTTTGGAAGATTTTTAACGTTTGCAAGTGGATCGACCATCGGGGATTCACCAATTACGATAGAGGAATGAGTCCTGTACCAACCAATTCAAAATCAACCCGATTGATCGGAACCTTCGCACTCGTTGCGTGTGGCGTCCTGTTGGCTTCCACGTGCTTTCAGACATGGCTGACGTCTCGCCTTTTGGCGACTAACTTCATCAGCCCCGCCACGTGGTTCGCATTGGCTGGCTCGGTGGCTCCGTCGAAAATGACGAACTCCGACGCGGATCTGATCGATCTTCCTGCGTGGTTGACTTTTGTTCCCTGCTTCGTCGTGGCTGCAGTCACTTGGCTGGGCGGGACGATCTGGCTGGTCATGAGACGGAAGATGTTGTGGAGTGAAGCTCTTATCCAATGGGGATGGTACGGCTGGGTCTGGTGGTGCCTGATCGATTTGTGGGAGTGGCTTTGGATCGCCGCTGGAACGGTTGGTCTTACCAGCCTGTCGGGACTGCTGTCGGTGACGCCACAATTCTGGCTGGCGGGTTGCCTTGCCGGTTGGATGACAACGTGGCTGACACTTGACGCGGCCGGTCAGTCGGTTCAAGGAGCAGAAGCCAAGACGCTTAATTCGAGAAGGCTCTGGTTGGCCTGCGGGTTATACATCATTGTTTTTACAACGATGAATTGGAGGCTGTATTTTAACCTGTTGGTTCCTCATGGTGATTCGGTCATGTATGAGGAGCATCTGTGGAATCTTTTGCATGGAAAGGGGTTTCGAAGTTATCTCGATCGGGGGCTGTTCCTCGGCGAGCACATTCAGTTCGTGCATCTCTTTCTGTTGCCGCTTTATGTGTTGTGGCCATCACATCTCCTGCTTGAAGCCTTAAGTTCTACCGCTCTGGCTTTAGGGGCGTTTCCGGTGTACTGGATGACTCGTCGGCACACGTTATCTGATCGAACCGCATTGGCTGTAGCAATCGCCTATTTGCTCTATTTCCCGATGCAGTTTCTCGACATCGAAATTGATCTGAAGACGTTCAGGCCCGAGTCCTTCGGGATACCGCTCCTGCTGATGACACTTGACCAGCTCGATCGAAAGAGTCTCGTTGGAACACTGATCGGGATTGGCCTGTGTTTAACCGTTAAGGAAGACTACACGCTGATCTTCGGGCCACTTGGGATCTATATTGCATTCAGACATTTAATGGTCTCAGATTTGCGACTTTCGACGCTCAACACAGCCAAATCCAAGTCTCAAGTACTTATCGGTCTGTCGCTGAGTTTGTTCAGTGTCGTCTACTTGTGGCTTGCAACGCGAGTTATCATGCCCTGGTTTCGATCGGGTGACGAAGTCCATTATGCGAGCTATTTTTCCCGGTTTGGAAAGACTCCTGAAGAGATCCTTCATACCTGGTTGACTCGACCATTGTCGGTCATTGAAGTGCTGGTGACGACTGAAACGGCTTTATACGTCATTGCGCTTTTGGCTCCCCTGGCGTTCTTGCCTCTTTTCTCGCCGGCTCGACTTGCCGTTGGGTTACCGTTGTTTGCGATCCTGTGTATGAATGAGCTGGAAGGATCGCGTACTCCACAGCATCAGTTTCATGCGCCGCTTGTCGCGGTCATCTTCTGGTCGCTTGCCGCTGCCTTACCGAAAGCCTCAGCGGTTTGTAAGGCCATTGAACGGCGAATTCGATGGAAGTTGCCGAGCGGAACAGACAATGGATCGCCTGTCCTGGCTCGACTCGTATTGACAAGTGCATTCGCGACGGGACTCTTTTTCAGCCTCAGTCCGCTGGGAACACCGTTTTGGGATGCTGGTTCGAGCTGGCATTGGCGACGGCTTTATGGACCAACGCACCGCTCAGAAATGTTTGCTCGAATCAGAAACTTGATCCCTCAAACTGCCCGGGTCGCTTCAACCGACTTTGTCCATCCCCGATACACTCATCACGAGCGCTCGTATGATTACAGTGAATACTGGCGGAAAATTGCTGGTGACGGAAATCGAGTACCGGAGGATACCGAATATATCGTGATCGATACGGATCATAAGTACTCGAAGATCAAACATCCGAAAGAGATTCGCGAGTTGAAAGATCAACCTGATCGCTGGGAATTATTGCCGGACCAGACTGAAGGTGTTTTCATCGTGATCATGCGGAAGGAGAGGGATGCAGGATGACAGGTGAATTCAGAACGAAGCGAAAAAACGACCAAACTCGATCCGCTGAATCAATATCGATCGTTTGCCGCCCGGTGGAATTTCCAAGGCTGCTCGTCAGTATTCGTTCACGAATCGAAGCGGAATGTGCGATCGCTGCGGGTGCCAATATTCTCGATGTGAAAGAGCCGTCACGTGGATCACTCGGAATGGCCAGTCTAGACGACATCACAGAGATTGCCCGTGTTGCTGAAATTGTCTCAGGCAAGATTCCTTTGAGTGTCGCATTGGGAGAAATTTCAGACTGGTCTCAATCATCAACATTTCCGGAATTGCCAGAGGGCATCACTTATGCAAAGCTTGGGCTGAGCGGATGTGCTGCTGATCGGGACTGGCGCGCGGAATGGATGAGAGTCCGTACTGGTTTTCAGGACCGGTCGCCATCGAGTCTGCGCTGGGTGGCCGTGGCCTACGCCGACGCAATTCGGGCCAATTCACCTGATATTTCTGATGTTCTTGTCGCGGCATCTGACACTGATTGTGCCGGTTTGTTGATTGATACGTTTGCTAAAGACGGGCGCCGATTAAACGACGAAATCGATGAGACCTCGCTGATTGAAATTGCAGAAGCGTGTCACGAGGCAGGGTTGTTTCTGGCTCTCGCCGGTCGTCTGAATTGCGAATCGCTGTCCTTCTTAGCCAATACAAATGCCGACGTCATCGGAATTCGTTCAGCCGCGTGTCACGGCACCGATCGAACTGCGAAGCTTGATCCGGCGAGAATCGCTGAATTCCAAAAGGAAATTCGACATTTTTTTGGGACGAAAGCCACGAATACGAATTGAGGACCAGCGGGGATGCCAGTTCTCACACAACGCTCGAACGCTTGGCCAATCCGGTTGACGCCAGCGACTCAAGAAATGGCCGATATGCCAGCATTTTGATGTTGCTGGGACCTTTGACCTTGTAGGTGATACCTCGCCAATTGACAAAACGGGCACCGAGCGCATACAGCATCGACGATAGAAACATCGCCTCGGCACACACGTATCCGACGAAGTTGGGAACAGGGTTTGGTGTTATTTCCTGACCGTTGTTAACCACCATTTGGCGAACTGCCTGGTCCAACTTCTTCGCTTCATATTGCGTGACATAGAGATTGATCGGGCGGATCAGCAACAAGGCCAGGCAACTTAACCATTCGCCGTACAGAAATGTTTTGCAGATGAAAAAGTAATGGCATAACCGCAGCACGGCGGTAAACGTGATCAAGGCCACAGCGGACCACCATTGAGGATGGTAAAGTCGCAAGATCAGCATCTGGCGATTGACGAAACGAATACATCCCAGAACGGTCGTCGACTCGCGATTGACCACCGTTGCCTGGGGGACACAGACCAGTTTCAGGTTACGGCGTTGCAAGTGGTTCAGCGTATGAACATCCTCGCAGAACATGTGTGACCATTCTTCTGCCAGTCCCGTATCCAAGAGATGGCGTCTTACCACCATCGAGCCACCCCACGGGGTGCTCGAATGAAAGATTCCGGATGCCGCAATGAGATTCCAGAAGCAACGCAATCGGGTTGCGAACGTGTTGTCCGTTGGAGCGAACCAGCGAATTCCGGTGGTACAACCGATTTCAGGATCTGCCAGAGGAGCAACAAGACTCCGCAACCAGGTCGAATGAGTGATGGCATCGGCGTCAACGAACGCGACCACTTCGGTTTCTTCAGGCAAACCGTTGATGGCTTGGATAATGGAACTGTTTTTCAAGCTGCAGTCCGGGCTGCGGTGTTGAAGAGTGGTCACTCTGAGACGAGTCGGGCCACACTCGGCCTGAACGACGCGTATGGCGTCCCATGCCGGGTCGGTGTCTGAATCGATTACGATCTGGACAAAAAAGGTCGGATAGTCCTGTCGGATGAGATTTCGAAGACACGATTCCAGGAATGGGTCGTTACCTCGCAGCGACAAGATCACCGCCGCCTTCGGCCAGGGTTTATCTGCGGGCCACGAGGGGAGCGGACGGGAATAATGGTTGCGAAGTTGACGAATCAACCAACCTTGAGAAATAGTAAATCCGATGGTTCCGACCAGGATTGCAGCAACAACATAAAACATAGATCGCTCACTGAATCAAAACAATCGTTCTGTCGAAGATCGACTCTGATGAATTGGTTCGGCTTAGGCGACCGTAAACTCAATAAATTCACCTCATCTTCGGAAAGGCGATATGGAACGAAAAAGTTCTAATTCAGCGTGAATTGCACCGGTAAAATGATCGTGACGATTATGACGATTGAACAGCCTGTGACTGTCAGGCTAGGACTGTCAGACTAGTTGGCTCAACTGCGTCGACGACACTTATGTCAGTTGCGCCGAAGATGACTAGTTTCTGGTCCAAGAGGATTTCAATTTGTAGAGCTGAAGGTTTATTTTTGAAACGTTAGCTCCGTTGTTGCCGCCGATCAAAACGGACTGGTCAAGTGGATTGGGAATGAACGGCATTGGGACATACGTAAGGCCGTCACTTGCGAAGACTTCGAGCATCGTTCGATCAACAAAGACCGCTAGTTTCTGTTTCCCATTTATCAATGGGGCCGTTGCACGATGACCATTTACGGCGATCTCTTGCTTGATGGAATCATATGAAATCTTTGCTCCACGCAGATTAAACTCGAAAAAAGTTGTTTGATCGGGGGCGATATCCGCACGAAACTCAATCAGTTCTGACCGGAAGTTGGCGAGCGAATCCGCCTGATTCGTTCCTTCACGGAGAACTTCCAGCTCTTTGACGGGTTCGCGCCTAAGACGGACACCGTCAGGGGTCGTGCGCAATGTCAGCTCGCAGGGGAGTGTTTGCAGTTGATTGAACGACATGCCTGGTGATGGGGCCTGGCTCCAGCCAACCTGGATTCGGCGATTATTCGGGATGTCGCTGAACGATTGAGCCGCGTAAAAGCCGATTCCACGAACATCCGTAAGCCTCGAAACTTCGGGTGTAAATGTGACGCCGTCGAACGTACCAATGGCATATTCGCTATTGGCAGCCGTCAAGATCCATTTTTTCTTCGAGACATCCCCATCAACAGCGAGTTCAAAAAAGTCGGGACATTCGAAGAGATATTTGTCATTGTCGATGCCTCCCTTGGTGACGCTCGCCAATTTCCAATCTCTCAGATTTGGTGAATTGAAAAAGTGAATTGTGTGCTGCTTTCCTGGCGTTTCCACATAAAGCACCAGTACCCATTGTTTGGTTGGTTCGTGCCAGAAGACTTTTGGATCGCGGTTGCCTGCTGAGATCTGTTTGATCACCGGATTTTGGGCATACTTGGTAAAAGTGCGACCATCGAGGCTGTAGGCGATACTTTGAACAGTGGGGTTGCCGGCTGCAGTGTAGATAAGCACCAGCGGCGGCTTGCCATCTTTTCCAAATCCGCTTGTGTTGTTCCAATCCACGACTGCACTGCCGCTGAACATCGGTCCCTGTTCATCGGGATAAAGGGCTTCGGGGTGTTCGTGCCAGTGAACCAGATCGCGACTGGTCGCGTGGCCCCAGTGCATGTTTCCCCAATTCCAACCATAGGGGTTGTGCTGAAAAAAGAGATGATATTCGCCGTTGTAAAGGACAAGTCCATTAGGGTCGTTCGTCCAGCCACGTTTGGGTGAGAAATGTAGTTGTGATCGGAGCGGTTCTTGATAAAGATTGCCTGAGTCGACCAACGTGTCTGCCTGTTGAAGCGAATCCAATGCTTTGGAGGTGATCGGCAGAACGTCGGCGATGACTGTCAGTTTCTTGCCTGCCCATTCGCTGACATCCAGTGGAGCCCACCACTGGGCATCCTCGTCAGCCAGCTCGATATCAAATTTTCGAACGACTTTCCCATCAACACTGACGGTCACAATGCGAGGCTTCGCGCCGGTCTTGACGGGAAAATGAAGCAACTTTTTCTCGATTATCAGATCCCGCGTTACATTTTTTGCAACGGGAACGGGGGGGACAACAATTGGCGTTGCTCCACGATCGTCGGTGAGTACGATCTGGTCGACATTAATGTGTCCCCAACCACCTTGGCGTTGATCCACGATGACGAACATCGCTTCGCGACCTGCGTATTCACTGACGTCCCACGCACCAGGTTCCAGTCGCTCGCTTCCTCCCGAAGTTGTGTTGGGGCCTGTCGCCGTTCTGACGACGTTACCGTTGACGACCAGATTCACGCACGTCTCGTCGGCCCAGCCACCACCACCGATCAGAAATGTGAGGAATTTCCGTTCAATCTTGAACGATGGCGAGGTCAGTGTCCCTGTCGCGTTATCACCCCCCAGAAACGAATTCACCAGCCCTTTGCCCTGATACCCTTCA
This sequence comes from uncultured Schlesneria sp., assembly GCA_903899985.1. GTDB lineage: Bacteria > Planctomycetota > Planctomycetia > Planctomycetales > Planctomycetaceae > Schlesneria. The sequence continues at coordinate 38,108 of CAIULL010000044.1, read as the reverse complement.
ACTGGCATTTGCCCGTCAAGTTTTCCGTGAGCCGGACCGGTTCCAAAAGCTGTTCCCGTCGCTCTCCAATCGCGATAGTCAGATCCTTCGAAGTCGGCAACGATGATCGGTTCGGCCGCGTAAGCTGTTGCGGTGACGGAGACGATGAACAATAGTGCAAATTTCACAACGAGACTCCCTTGTGTATCTGGTCAGGAACGCATCTTAGGACGCCATTCATCCTGTGCCAGTTCGTTATTACGGTAGAGTTCAATCAAGCGTTCTAGCATTTCAATATCGCAACGAAATTGCTCGCCGCGTTCGGTGTCGGCCATCAATCGAGTACGGCCCCACTCGCGGATGACGGAGACACTGGGGACGATGTCGATCCCCTCTCGCACCGCCGATTCTACAGAATCAAAATGGTGGTGTTTTGCCAGCAGCGTTTTGTCAGGACCCATGACAAGCGTGTAACCATGATCTCCGTAGGCTTCAGAAAAGCCCCCGTCGATCGCAATTGCTTTTCCGCTTCGCTTCAGCGGTGACTCGGAGGCGTCAATTTTGACGGGGACATGCCCGTTCACAATCAACCCGTGTTGGGAATCAACTCCAAACTCGGCCAACACTTTTTCGCAAAACCAGGCTTCGTTCACCAGCGTAAAATACGGATCTTTCGTCTCGTGATGAGGCTTTTTGTCGGCAATAAAATCACGCTCAAAAGTGGCAATCCGATCCTTCCCAAACAGCGGTGATCGAGGACCGCACCAGAGATACCATAACAGATCCAAATGTTTTTCTTGACGCTGCTCAAACGCCCAGGCAATGACACGCTCGATCGCATCAAACATGGAGCGACCAGCCAGCCACTTCCCGTCGATCGGCATCGGCAGGAAGGCACCATCAGAATCGCACGGGACACAACCATGAAAGATCAGATGATCGTCGCGTCGCAGATACATGGCACCATGATTGACGAGGTATCGCAGGTGTTCACCCAGCTTCTGGCTGTTGAGAAACGAATGACGCAGTCGAAGCAGACAGGCTTCTTCCTGTGGACTTAACTCGTACGGCCGGTCCGGGTCGAGCGTCGGAAACAGCCCGTCTGTTAATGGATATTCAACACCATCAATGGTAACCGTCCCGCGTTGCTGATCAATCTGATGCAACAGGCGTCGATGATCCAGATCCCATTCGGGATTTCGGGAGATCATCTGACCTTCCAGTTTGAATTGCATGATCGCAGCTGCTTTTTGCATGCGGGCGATGATGACATCGGATCTCATCCCACTGGACTTGGGCATAAAATTTGTTGCGGGATCGTCGACATAAACGGTGCGCGCCAGATGTTCAAGCGGAGTCAGTGGGATACTGTATCCTTCGTCGAGCTGGCCCAGGCGGCGATACCTGAGAGACACACGCAAGACGTGGCAGATCAAGGCTTCGTGTCCTAATCCCGCGCCGAGCCATGCCGCATCATGGTTTCCCCAGATGAACGAAACATTCGGTTGATCTCGCAGATAGTCGACGACCCGATCACCACGCGGTCCACGATCCCAGCAGTCTCCCCCGATGATCAGTTCATAAATCGCAAGGTTTCGAATCAGTCGGCCTGTAATGTGAATCAGGTGCAGAGCCCTGCCGCGAGGTACGAGTTCGTCCACCACAGCGTTGGTGAACCCCCCGCCCTGATCGTCAGGCCTCTCATGTAGCATTTCGTTAAAAAGGTTCGAGTATTCGCGAGGAAAAACCTGCATCGTTCGCTTCAAGCTGTAGTTTGAGGCCAGAAAGCGAACAAGCTCGAATTGATGTTTAAGAGTTCGTCGAGCGAACGTCCGTAACTCATCAATGTCCGTGAGTGTCTTCTCAAGGCGTTCAGTCACTTCGGCGGGATAAAATATCAGCGTCAGGAATTCTGAGAATTCTTTGGGGTCCATCCGGTCCTTGAAAAGTCGCTCGATCAAAGGTCGTAGCGTTCCTGAAGCATTGTTGATCACATGCCGCAGTTTCTTGTCCTCCCCGTGGATGTCGCTGATGACATGAACCGTCCCTTTGGGAAGCGTCAGCACGGCAGAAAGCCTGGCGATCTCGGCAAGTGCCGAATCGATGTTGGGAAACTGCGTTGCCAGCGCCCGTAAAAGGGTCAGCTCATACCGGAGAGGTTTCTCTTCGCGAACTCCCCGTTCACCACTTTGCTTCTCGTTTGGCATTAATTTTATCTTGATCTAGCGGTATACACGTGATTGGGTCGTTGCCTCATGCCGTCAGTTTGTACCGGCTCTTTGAATCTCTGACAGTATGTTGAATGGGGCTCATATTGATCGTGTGGATTCATGTTAAAAAACGGGTGGTCATCATTCTCGCGAATTCCGTCGCTTCAGCGTATCGAACAGCACAGCCAACATCAAAACTGCGCCGAGAACGATCTTTTGATTGAAAGGATCAACATCTTTCAGATTCATCCCATTCTTGATGACCGCAATGATGAAGGCTCCAATCAAAGTGCCGAATATCTTTCCCCGGCCCCCCATGAGTGACGTACCGCCGACAACCACTGCAGCAATGACTTCCAGCTCATACATCAACCCGAATTTTGGATCGCCGGCCGATAGCTGTGATGTCAGCACAATGCCCCCGAGCCCGGCAAGAGCCCCACAGATTGTGTAGACCCACATCAGGATTCGTTTAACGGGTACTCCTGATAGCCGTGCGGCATCTGCATTTCCTCCGATCGCATAGACATAGCGGCCAAATACGGTTCGCGACATGACGATATGAGCTACGATGTACAAGAAAAACATCAAAAGGATCGGGTTGGGAATCCCTGCGGCCCTTCCGCGACCGACCCAGAAGAATGATGTCGGCAGCTCGGGAATCGACCGGCCTGACGATAAGCGGTAAGACAAACCGCTTGCCATCATCATCATCGACAGTGTCACGATAAATGGAGGGACCTGGAAGGCGGTAATCATGAATCCGTTGAATGCGCCTGCCAGTGCACAAATACAAACTCCCGCAAGTGCCGCAACGATCACAACGCCGATGCCAGCCTCGACCCCACCACAACCATCTCGGATCATGATCGCCGTGCAAACCGATGAGAGGGCGACCAGCGAACCAACCGAAAGATCGATACCACCCGTGATAATCACCATGGTCATGCCAATCGCAATCATCGCATAAATGGCAGTCTGATTTGCCACGCCTAAAAGGTTACTGATTTTTAGAAAATCAGGCCAAGCGTAAGACGATGGAACGATGCATTTGCCTGAGCCGACTTCGGGGTATCGGTCATAGACCGGCCACTTCGCCGTGACATCATTGGCTGCGATTGCATCGATTTCACCGCCTGAAGCCAGGATCACATCGATCGCTCGTTTCGCGTCGGAAGCGGTACCGTTGACGTTGTCCAGAACGGTTGCACCAAGATGTTTGAGGCTGGTCGCGACACCCTCCGCGAATGCGAGATCGTCTCCTGTATTTCGAGTGACGATCAACACACGGGCCTGATGGCCCTTTCGCGAAATAATGAAATCAGCGACTTGGCGACCTGCCGCTTCGCCAGTCGGATGTTGCTGCTTGATCGTCAAAACACTGAACAGACCGGCCAGCACCAACAGCACGAAAATCATGCCGTAGTCGCGGATAAAGGGTGTGTTGATAAGCTGAGTACGAAGATTTGAACTCATAACTTTTTATCAATACCTGTTTCGTTCAGCTCAGGATCTTTGTCCGCATCAGCTTTGTAATAGAGTTCCGAGGGGATCAGAATTTCTCTGGGAACTTCATCACCGTTAAAGTGCTTTAGAATTTGTTCGACCGTCGATCGTCCAATCCGATCAGGAAATTGAATCGGGTCACATAAGATCTTGCCGTCGCGGATTGCCTGTTTACCAATTAACTGCCCGTCGAACGCAATGATCGTGACCTGATCCTGTTTGGAGACACTTTCCAGAGCTGATCGAGCACCCAATCCCGAGGGATCATTGATTGCAAAGATCGCTGCGAGATCCGGGTGCGCTTCAATTGCATCCTTGGCGGCTTTGAATCCTTCGTCCCGAGCGCCGCCACCATCCAGCGTCGCGACGATCTCGATTTTGTCCCCCTGAGATCTGGTATTGTGAGCATTCACAATTTCCAGGAATCCTTTCACCCGCAATTGACACGACTCGGCTTGCGGGAAATGGATGATGGCAACCTTTCCTCCCGTTCCGCTAAGCAGCTTGACCATCGCTTCGCCAGCCAGTCTGCCGCCATTGTAGTTTTCCGTCCCGACGTGGCAGACGACCTCTCCTTCATTTCCATCGTATTTCAAGTCGTTCGTGAATACAGGAATGCCGGCTTTGTTAGCCTTGGCGATCGCGGGGCCGATTGACTGAGGATCGCATGGATTCAGTACAATTGCCGCAACCCCCTTGACAATGAATTCGTTTACTTGATCGGCCTGGGTCTTGACGTCTCGTTCCGCTGAAACCACGATCAAATCGTAGCCATGCTTTTCGGCTTCAAACTTCATGTTGTCGGCAATCACCTTGAAAAATGGATTCGTGAGTGTGAGTGCCGAGTACCCGATCGTCCCCTTGCTCTTAACGGCTTCCTTCGCTTTTTGGGCACCTTGGGGTGTGTTCTTACCGTTTGAGTCTCCACAACCAGCGACGGCGAAGCTGAGGGCTAACAGGAAAGCTGCGGAAAGCCGAACCATGATCTGTTTCTCGCGTGATGTAGCGGCATGAGAATGATTTAACGCACGGCAAAAGTTCAAATCGGAGCACGAACGCATTTGCCGGACGAAGGAGTATTTCCGACGAGAGTATTCGTAACCGGAAACGATTGCAAAGCTAGTGGAAAACTCGTCTATTTAATTGGAGGATACTGCTCTGAGACCCACGCGCGTTTGTAAGCAGTTTGCAGTACAGTAATCCTTCCGATTGTCGCCACAGCCTGAAACATGAATTTGAGGAGTTCATTTCGATGACAGCCCCGTCTTCCTGGTTACGTTATTGCCAATACTTGATCAGCGATCGTCAGCTTGGTTTTTCGCTCGATATCAGTCGCGTACGATTTTCGGAGTCCGATCTTTCTTCGCTCGTTCCACGCATGTCAACAGCTCTCGGTGCGATGGAGAAATTGGAAAGAGGCGCAATCGCCAACCTCGATGAAAACAGAATGGTGGGCCACTATTGGCTTCGTGCACCGGAACTGGCTCCAACACCAGAGATTGCCGCTGAAATTCGGACGACCAGGGCTAATATCGCCGAATTTGCCAAGCAGATTCATGATGGAGTGATTCAGGGGGCCGATGGTCGATTTCAGTTCCTGCTTTTAATCGGTATTGGCGGATCGGCACTGGGGCCACAGTTCGTCGCTCAGGCTCTCGGTTCGCCTCTGGACGAAATCCTTCCGTTTTTTGTCGATAATACTGACCCGGAAGGAATTGAGCAGATTCTGGGAGAACTCGACGGACAACTCGGCAAAACACTGGTATTAGTCATCTCAAAATCCGGTGGAACTCCTGAAACCCGCAATGGGATGCTGGAAGTCGAAAAGGCCTATCAGGCGGCAGAGCTGAACTTCGCGGAACACGCTGTCGCCATCACGCAAGTCGGCAGCAAGCTGGACAAAACCGCCACGAAAGACGGTTGGCTGAAAACATTTCCCATGTGGGACTGGGTAGGTGGTCGAACGTCAGTTCTCTCGGCAGTGGGATTACTTCCCGCCGCACTTCAGGGGATTTCCACGGACGATCTGCTGGACGGAGCAGCCGCGATGGATCGACTGACGCGGACGTCTGATCCGTGGAAGAACCCGGCGGCACTGCTCGCAATGATCTGGTATCAGATCGGCAACGGAAAAGGGGAAAAGGACATGGTCATCCTTCCCTATAAGGATCGACTTTGTCTGTTCAGTCGGTACCTGCAACAACTGGTCATGGAGTCGCTTGGAAAAGAACTTGATCGACAAGGTAATGTCGTCCTCCAGGGGATCGCAGTCTACGGTAACAAAGGCTCGACTGATCAGCACGCCTACGTTCAGCAATTACGAGACGGGATTGCCAATTTCTTCGCGACGTTTATCGAAGTGCTGAAAGATCGCAGCGGACCGTCGATCGAGGTTGAACCCGGAGTCACATCGGGTGACTATTTGAACGGTCTTTTTCTCGGCACGCGAGAGGCTTTAGGAGAGAATCGGCGCGACACGATCACGATCACAATCGACACCGTCGATGGTCACAGTGTCGGCGCACTGATTGCCCTGTATGAACGAGCGGTTGGTCTCTATGCCGAACTGATCAACGTTAACGCTTATCATCAACCCGGTGTGGAAGCAGGCAAAAAAGCGGCTGCCGCAGTGCTCGACCTTCAATCAAAGGTACTTGCACAGCTAAAGATCGCAAACGAACCGCAAACGGCCGAGCAAATTGCTGAGTCCCTGGGACAGCCCGAGAAGGTCGAATGGGTCTACAAGATCCTGCAGCACCTTAAATCGAACGCTGAACGTGGTGTCGTTCAAACGACAGGGGATTCACCTGCTCTGGCTAAATTTCAAACCGTAGGATAATTTCGATATAGGGTAGGATAACGCCGATCAAGATAAGTTACGGGCGAGTGTCATCGCTCGCCCGTAACTCTCGATTTCCGCGGTTAAGCTCGTGGCGACTATTCTCTCGAACGTGGTGCTGGAGTTGCTGAGTACACGGGCCGACCATCACGTGCGACTTTCGGATAACGCTTGGCGTATTCCATACCCATGTCCAAGGCTCGTTGCCATTCGTCTTCGGTGATTTGCTTCTTGCGAGCCTCAACGCGTTCGCCATCATCGGTCAGGAAATCCGCGATCAAGGGATGGAAGCCCGTCCAACGGTCAATCAGTTTCGGTCCGAGAATCAGATCGGGATCGTAATCCGGTAAACTCCCATAACAATTGACTGTCAGCAGACGTGTTCCTTTCTGCAAGTCGTATTCATCAGTAAACTCATCAGGAAAACGGAGCATTGCGATACAATCTAATTCGTCGGTGTAAGCCGCGATCAGCAGAGGCGACGTCGAGATCACGACTGCCGCGCGACTGTCGCCACAGAGCAACTGCTCTTCGATATAGGTGCGCTGAGGCCACCCAAGACGAAAGTACGCGAGAACTGATTGCCAGAGGCCACTCAGACCGTACAAGTCCGGACGAAGCACACGAAGTTTGTTGCGAGAAAGCCTGATCTGCCCTGGGTCAGTTGCAAATGTCGAATCGTCGAGTGTTTTTGTGCGGTTTCCGGCGCTCATGGAAATTATCTCGGTGATGACACATTATGCTGAGGTTTATGCCTGGGAATGACTGTGGTGTTGACCAATCTTTCGAGTCCATTGACGATGCGTTGTTCTGCAAGATTCGTTTAAGGAACCAGATTTGGCAATTTGGGTTTGGCGTTCTTTCCGTGGTCTCGCAATGTCGCATGGATGCTGACTTTAACCGGTGGGCCACCGCCGAAATCGAGACTCAAGTCCTGATGCAATCCGCCGATTCCAAACGGGACGTCGGGGTGAACAAACAATCGATGGGCCATTTTCATCGACATCTGGCCGAAGCTCTTCTCATTGTCCCCCGCGATCACTCGACACTTTAATGTTCCTTGCTGCCAGACGATATTTTCCTGGGAGGTTTCGAACTTCAGGTTCTTCTGGGGACCTTGAAAGAGGGTAAAAAAAATGGGGTCTTTAACTTGAATCGATTCGACAACTTCGGGTTCCTGAGTGCCGTACTGCACCCACTTATGTGTCGCCTTGCTGATTGGATCCTTCCCTTCACCGAACGCTTCTTCGGGGACAAGCAGTCTCCATGTCAGATTGCCAAGCTGAGGAATGTTGATATCCGATGCTGTTCCGACGGTCTGCTCGTACTCAATAAACCGACCCTTTTTTCCGTCATAAAAGGCCTGTCCTACGGATCGCCCCTCGATTGTCATTGACGATTCTTGTTCGTTCACCGTGACGTTGATGCTGTATGTGACCCAGGCTCCGTCAGCAGGCAGAGTCTGCATCAACGCCCCTGACTTTGGTTCATCGGCAATAGTGATCAAAGGTGATATTGTGATGGCGTACCAGATGATCACCAGCGACGAGAGATAATGTTTCATGAATGATCTCTTTCTCGAACTCAAACCAAGGCGCGTACGAGCTGATCTAATCCTAACATTTGTTGCCAAGCGATAAAGGTTGGTTTGCAAAGTGACCGATCACAATACGATCCGCATCTCATGATGATTGAACGAATCTTTGACCAATCATAATGGCAAAGTGCCCGTTTTACTCTTTTTTCGAAGGATTATTGTGATCGCATCAGGTTGTTTGGATATGACTTTGCGACAGGGATTGCGATGTCTGTAAAAACGATGAAAAGCCGGGCCTCCCATCAGCGGCATGCTTACCCCGATAAAAAATAGGTTCAGACCGCAGTCCAAAACCGAAAACAGCGAGCGGGCCGGGCGCCGACAGGTCGAAAAAGGGATCCCCTCCAGACATCTTGACACTCAGGTCACTTCAAGGGATGTTTCTGCTGTCGGATCAGATTAGGAATTAGAACAGGAACAAAAAACTTCGAGAGCCGTCACTTTCCCGTAACTTGGTCGCAACCGGAATACGGTCTTGATTGCTCGAATCAATGTTCAAAGCAATCTGATCGACAAAATCCATCCTGAATAATAAGGTCGAGAACATGCAAGACGGGCTTACGTTTCTGATAAACACCTTAGCTGCCCTGGTGATGGGAGTCGCGATTGGATCAGAACGTCAGTTTCGCCAACACACTGCTGGGCTGAGAACCAACGCTCTGGTCTGTGTGGGGGCGGCGATGTTTGTTTCTCTATCTAAGATGGGTCACGAAAGTGACTCGACCCGTATCGCGGCCCAAATTGTCAGCGGAATTGGGTTTCTTGGTGGAGGTGTAATTCTTCGCGAGGGCTTTAATGTTCGCGGCATGAATACCGCCGCAACCCTTTGGTGCAGCGCCGCAGTGGGAACAATGGCCGGCGCCGGGTACATCCTGCAAGCAGCACTGGGAACGGCAACCGTCCTGTTTGTGCACTTGGCTTTGCGTCCGCTCGTCCAATTGATTGATGCGAAAGCGCGAGCGTCTCAAGATGTCGACATGCTTTACCGCATTCGAGTCCTTTGCGAGAAACAATATGAAGGAGTTATCCGGCTGGTTCTTTTACGACACGTGAATTCCGATCCAAATTCAGCAATTCAAGGGATCATGAAACAGGACGAAGATGCACCCGATGAGACCTCTGTCGTTGCTGAAGTCCATTGCACGACCAGAAATGACAAATTTCTTAACGATCTTGTTTCCCGCATCAGCATTGAACCAAGCGTCACCAGCGTCAGTTGGGAACGGGTACAATAATTCTTCTGTTGGGCAACGTCTCCCGACCTCGCATTAGTGCCTACCCGAAGGTCGGCTTTCAGCGATCACCAGGCGAGCGGGGTGATGTCAGTCCCCGGGTTTTGTCTCATCGCCACGACACTATCCTGAGAACTTACGAAACTATGGCGAGACGGTAGCGGCGGCAACAAGCCGCCGAACGCGGATAACGGGGAAACTTTTTGACCATCGCGAGATTTGTGCAACACTGGGAGAAGAGACGAAAGCCTCGATTGACAACGGCCATCAAGGCAGTATCGCGAGATTCACGATGGTTAAAAGGCAAGTCATTATCGCGCATATCGCTGATTTGTTTGCATCAATATCTGTAATTCATTGATAATGATTGGGTCGGCAAACAATCGCCCTCCTGAATCAATACCCTCCCAGTTGCTCGCGGCGTTCCTCGCAGTTGCTCTGGGCTTCATGAAATAATTTTTCAGAGATCACCGTGATGTGGTTCGCTTCCCGTCGAACTCAGGGAACGCGTCGCGTGGTCGCAATTGCTTGGCCGGTCTATGCGGATCTGCCAGCGTTGCTCGCAGTCGGCACATTGCTGGGTAAGAGTTTTTAGCTTCACAAGTCTCGTTCGAAGTATTGTTTCCTCGTCGCGTCTTGTGCAGCGGCAACCTATGGCACGGTGGTTGGAATCCGCCTACTTCAACGCGATGATATTGGAAAGGTTTGAAGCTGCCGAAACAAAAAAACGGGTCTGGCGTCCATACTTTCAGTTCGTCTTGCCAAAGAAGCCATTGTTTGCTGTTTATTCAAGATCTCAGTACGATTAGTCTCGCAACAGGTGGTCAACTTGACCCGCAGTCGCCGCCGTTTCAAAGTATTGGTGTGTCGTTTGAAGCCCATCGTTCATCGCGGGTAAGTTGCTTTGAACGTTCATTCGTTCAAATACAAAACTCCGACAGGACTTTTCCGATTGCAAAACGCGTACTAAAGCTCATTGGATTGCTCATCGTGTCTTGGTGCGTCATGACGTTTGTGCATGAGTCCGGTCATCTCATTGGCGGTTTCGCCTGCGGTGCGACTTTGACGAGCGTCGATTTAATCCCCTTGCACTTCCCCTATAGCTTCTTCGAACCTGATCCCTCTCCGCTTGTCACCCTTTGGGGCGGACCGATTCTCGGTGTTGTGATTCCGGTCGCCGTGGCTTTCGCACTCCGAACAAATTGGATGTGGTTCATTGCCAACTTTTGCCTGTTGGCGAATGGTTCCTATCTTGCGACTGCATGGGTCTCTGGAGATCGGTATCTTGATACGCCAAAGCTGCTGGAAAACGGTGCGCACCCCATTTCGATTGCGATATATTGTTTGATGACAATTGGATTCGGATACGTTGGACTTCGGAGGCAGTGTCTTCTCGTCCTGATGTCAAATCCAATGGGGGGATGATTGAAGCTATGAAAAACTTTTATTTTGCCATTGTGATTGCATTTGTGGCCGGATGCCTCGTCACGGTAACGGTGGTTAGTGGATGCAGCGAAGCCGCCGATCGCACGTTGACAATCCACCAGTTCCAAAGCACCAAAACATATCCCGGCCAATTTCGAGTTGACACGAGCGAACTCCCCTCAAATGCGATCGAATCCAGATCAGACTCGGGTGGTCCAGGCCACCCATTAACCCGAATCAAAATAAAAATGGACTACGAGATTGAAGTGGTCTTGCGACTGGCAGGCAAAGGGAAGTCCAATGTCGTAAATGGTAATTGATGTTCGATTGACCAGCTCGCGTCAATAAACAACGAAAGGAACATGTCATGAGCGAAACCGTCACAATGAAGAAGTTCGTTACGCATCCCTTTTTGGGGATGGTCTGCTTCATTTCCATCTGTTTCATTCTTCCGCGATATGCGGGCAGTATCGCGACCATGGTGGCTAGTGCCAGCATTTTGTCTTTTCTCGTCGCAGTACTGCCGGAACAATTCCGCAGTCGGAGTGGTTCCATGATGGCCGCAACGTGTCTCGTCGCTGCCCTGTGGGTGGCGACGGCGGTTATCACCTCGTTGACTCTGATGGGCGTGATTTAAATTTAAGGAAGTCGCCAAACAGCGCGAGCCCGATTAGCCCCGCCTGGCTTTGCGAATCGCGGTGACGAGTGAGTCGATCTCTTCGAATGTGTTATACAGCGCCAGCGATGGGCGGACAGTGCTTTTCAGCCCGAAATGTGCCAACGCTGGCTGCGCACAGTGGTGCCCGGCACGAACCGCAATCCCTTCAGAATCGAGATACGTTCTCATCGCTTCCACGGGAACTCCGTCAAGAATAAATGACAATACGCTCACTTTCTCAGCGGCAGTCCCGATCAGGCGCAGTCCCGGGATTGAAGAAAGCCTTTCCGTCGCGTAGGCGAGAAGGTTCTGCTCGTGCCGTGCGACGTGCTCCATGCCGATGAAATTCAGATAATCAATCGCGGCACCCAGGCCGACGACACCGGCCAGGATCCCCGTACCCGCTTCGAATTTGGCGGGAGGCGGAGCGTAGGTCGTTTCCTCGAAAGTCACATTTTCAATCATGTTGCCGCCCCCCTGCCACGGCGGCATCTCATTCAGTATTTCCTTTTTTCCATAAAGGACTCCGATCCCTGTCGGACCGAACAACTTGTGCCCGGAAAATGCGTAGAAATCACAGCCTATCTCCTGCACATTGACGCGGAAGTGCGAAACCGCCTGCGCACCATCAACCAGGACCCGCGCGCCGCGCCGATGAGCGATTTCCGTCATCGCCTTCACCGGCAGCACGGTTCCCAGGGCGTTCGACACATGCGTGATCGCCACGATCCGCGTTCGGGGACCAAGCCGCTTTTCGTACTCGTCAAGCAGGACCTCGCCACGATCATTCACCGGCACGACACGCAGTACGCCTCCCGTTTCCCGGCAAAGCTGCTGCCAGGGGACGATGTTCGAATGGTGCTCCAGAGTCGTGACAAGAACCTCGTCCCCTTTCCCCACGTGTTTCCGGCCAAACGACTGAGCGACCAGGTTAACCGCTTCGGTCGTGCCCCGGACAAAAACGATTTCATCGACTGCAGAGGCACCGAGAAATCGCCGTACCTTTTCGCGTCCAGCCTCCAGCGCATTGGTCGCCCGGGCTGCCAGTGTATGCGCTCCCCGGTGAACGTTCGAATTGTCACGCTGATAGAAATTCGAGATGGCATCGATGACGCTTTGCGGCTTTTGCGTCGTGGCGGCGTTGTCCATCCAGATCAGCGGCTTGCCGTTAACATTCTGATGCAGAATCGGAAAATCGCGCCGGATCGACTGCACGTTCAGCGCATCAGGCAATCGGCCCCTGGCTTCTTGTTGAAAGTCCGGCGCAAAGTAATAGTGCGGTGGCGGTAGTTCCGGAGGACAAAAGTAATACCGTTGGTGCGCGTTCGATGTCAGCGATTGAGTATCGAACCCGGATGGGGCGACAGGGATGCCTGGTGCAGTCTTCTGGATGGGAACATTCAGGTGACCTGGCAAACTTTCCAAATGGAATGGCATACCAGTTCCGGCTGATATCGCGGGCATGATGCTCTGGGTTTGTTTCAGAACCTGTTGTGCAGTATCAAGGAAGTAGAGCAACTCATGGTTCCCGATCACGTCGCGGGGAGTATTGCGAACGTGCTGCTGATCGTATCGGCTCGAGTCGCCGAAACCAGGCCTTCGAAAATTTCCCGGAGTCTGCGATTTCTCATCTGCTACGGATGGACCAGGACGTAGCGGCGTATCCGCCATTGGTTCGGCAACTGCCGCATCGTCTGGTGGAGTCGGAATCTGGCGAAAAAACTCATTCGCCAGCCGCATAATGACCGCTGGGTCGAACGGATTTTCCCCGGGTTCGAAATTCTCAATCGAGGGGACGTCCATGTGATTCACCCTCAACCCTAATCGTGATAATGGTTGACTTCGACACCTTCCAGCACGGCCAAAGCGTCGTCAGTCAGCACAGCGGCTGAAAAGTACAACGTGAGCAGGTACGACGCGATGGCCTTGGAGTCGATCCCCATGAACCGAACAGACAGGCTCGGGCTAAGCTCACCGGGAATTCCGGCCTGGTGCAAACCGACGACCCCCTGCTTCTTTTCGCCGACGCGCATCAGCAGGATATTTGTGCTCGGTACCGACCGACCTTTGCGTTCGATCAGCATCTTGTCGCTGGGGACTATCGGAATGCCACGCCAGGTCAGGAATGGTGACCCGAACAGGTTAATCGTCGCTGGGGGAACGCCGCGACTGGTACATTCCCGACCGAAGGCCGCAATCGCCTTGGGATGAGCCAGAAAGTACGCCGGTTCTTTCCACACCATGGAAATCAGCTCATCCATATCATTCGGCGTCGGAGGCCCTGAACGAGTAGGAATCCGCATCGACCGGCCAGCGGCGTGAACCAATCCGAATTCCGGATTGTTGATGATCTCGCGCTCCTGCGTTTCCTTCATCCCTTCGACGGTCTGACGAATCTGTTCGTTCAATTGATCAATAGGCTGGTTGTAAATATCAGAGACGCGAGTATGAACATTCAGCACGGTCTGGACGACGCTCAGCGGGTATTCACGTGGGTCGTCTTCGTAATCGACATGGCTCTCTGCAATGTTCGATTCCTCATCGTGACCTGCCGAAAGATTGATCACTTCCTCGCCGTACTCGTTAGCATTGCTGCTTGCCTTCAACCGCTGATCGATGGCTCGTCGAAAGTCCTCCTGCAACTTCGGCGCACCCTTCAACAGGGCTTCAAACTGCGGGCGTGGAAGGGCAAGCAGCGTACAAGGGGTAATCGCCCGGACGGTTGCGGTACGAGGTTTCTCTTCAATCAGAGCGATCTCACCGAAATAGTCCCCGCCGGACAACAATCTCAATCGCAGGGTTTCTTGATTCGGGCCAAGCGTCGTACACTCCACTTTGCCGTCGGCAATAATGAAGAATTTGTCCCCCTTGTCCCCTTCTTTGACAATCGTCTCGCCGCTTTCGAAATGCTCGGTGTTAAAACGATTGGCAAGATCTGCGAGAACACTGTCGTCGAGAGATCGCAGCAGCGAAATCCCCTTCAAGCTCTTTACGCTGATACTCGCGTTTCTGCCGTCCAGTTGGATCGCGACCTTTTCATCCGCCCGCACCACTACGCGTCTGCGGTTGACGCGGTACGTTCCGCCGGGGACCTGGACCCAGGGGAGCAACTGGAGCAACCATCGTGGGGTCAGGCCAGTGATTTGCGGCGCGGTTTTTGTCGTTGTCGCAAGGTTGCGCGCTGCCTTGATCGTGACACTTTGACGGTCCGCAGTATCGTCCACTTCGGCTGTCGCCATGCCGCTAGACCCTTCCTGGAGGAGCTATGAAAAACGGGAGAATCTGGAATGCAGACGGGCGGCAAGATTCCTGCGCCGATGGAGATGGGCTAACGTCGTCAGAAATTCGGCCGCTTGCCTCAAGTCATCCAAACGAGGTGAGCTTTGGTCATTTTCTGATACGGTTCGTTAAGGTGTTTCCTCCACGCGATCCAGTATCGGGCTTCACCGGAGCGTGGTTGAATGTTTCTTGAATTTCTTAAAGAACTGCAATAACAGGCGTGCGCAAAAGTCGGAAGTTGCGGATCAGTCAAACTCTCGGCGTCTCGTTTTCCGCAGCGGGGTGGGATCAGACTGCGAACTTGTGGCGATCATAACGGAGGCTCATGATAAAAGCCCTTTGATTACTTCGCCGTGAATATCGGTCAAACGGAAGTCGCGGCCCTGGTAACGGTACGTCAACTTCGTGTGCTCGATACCAAGCAAATGAAGAATCGTGGCGTTGAGGTCGTGGACGTGGACCGGATCGCGAACGGTGTTGTAGCAGTAGTCGTCGGTTTCACCGTACGTCGTTCCCGTTTTTACTCCGGCACCGGCCAGCAGCATCGTGTAGCACCGAGGATGGTGATCGCGGCCATAGTCGGTGGCGGTGATGCCACCTTGTGAGTAAATCGTACGACCGAATTCACCCCCCCAGACGATCAGGGTGTCTTTTAAAAGGTCACGCTGTTTCAGATCCTTGATCAACGCGGCGGTTGCCTGGTCGGTATCCTTACATTGACCCCGAATCGCTGCAGGAAGTCCGCCATGGTGGTCCCAGCCCATGTGGAAAAGCTGCACGAAGCGGACATCTCGTTCGGCCAGTCGCCGCGCCAACAGGCAATTGGCTGCATAGCTGCCGGGGCGTTTGACGTCGGGGCCGTACATGTCGAGCACAGACTGCGGTTCGTTCGAGACATTCAGTAATTCCGGAACGCTCGTCTGCATCCGAAATGCCATTTCGTACTGGGCGATGCGAGTTTGAATTTCGGGGTCGCCCACCTTGTCGTAGTGTTGCTTGTTGAGAATTGCGATCCGGTCTAGCGTTGCTCGCCGGGAAACCGAGTCGATGCCGGGTGGGTTCGACAAATACAGAACGGCATCCCCCTTGTTGCGGAATTTGACTCCCTGATGCTTCGATGGCAGAAAGCCAGCTCCCCACAATCGGTCGTAGAGCGGCTGGTCATCTGGTCGGCCACTCCCGAAGCTTGTCAGCACGACATAGGCCGGCAGGTCCTGGTTTTCGCTGCCGAGACCGTAGCTTAACCACGAACCGATACTTGGCCGACCAGCCAGTTGCGACCCGGTCTGAGAGAATGTAATCGCGGGGTCGTGGTTAATGGCTTCGGTTTTGACGGTGCGAATCATGCAGAATTCGTCGGCGATGCTGGCCATGTGTGGAAGCAACTCACTCATCCACATCCCGCTTTGCCCATGCCGCGCGAACTTGAAGATCGTTGGTGCGACGGGAAAGTTGGCCTGACCGGATGTCATCGTTGTCAGTCGCTGTCCTTGCCGAATTGACTCCGGCAAATTCTCGCCTCGGCGTGATTCGAGCATCGGCTTCGGGTCAAAGAGATCCATCTGCGATGGAGCGCCAGACTGAAACAGATAAATGATGCGTTTCGCCTTCGGTGCGAAATTCGGAAACCCCGGTAGCGCAACATGTCCCACCGGACTTGCCTCGTTTGCACGAGCTGGCGAAGAGAGAAGTGTCGCCAGGGCCGCAGTACCGACCGAAAGGCCGGAATTTCGTAAAAACAGACGTCGGTTGAGTTCGTCTTGAATCATCAAATTCACTTCAAAAAACGGAGGCTAGTGCGTTATCAAAGCTAAAAGATTAAGGCCCCCCTGGATGACCGTCTTAGGTCACCAAGGGTTCTTGGATGGCCTCGAAAGGAGGAGAAGACACTGCGTCTCCGAAGACTCCGATGCAGTGGCACACAAGGCAACATACAAGTCTTTATTAAACATGACGTTCACTCTCGTGTGACAACTTCATCCAGATTCAACAGAACGTTTGCGGTTAACGTGTAGGCTGCCAGTTCACCAGCATCGAGCGAAGCGTTGGGCTTACTCTCGCCTGTTGAAACGATTTGTTTTGCCAGTTCAGAATGCGTTTTCATACGAGACAAATCTTGATTCAGACCTTCGATCAGGACGGCCAATTCTGCTTCCGTGGGACGACGAGACGTCGCCCAGCGAAAGCCGTGCGACAATCTCTCGTGGGGTGAAGGCCCTGCTTCAAGCAGCATTCTTTCGGCCAATTTGCGAGCCGCTTCGATGTAGGTCGTCTCGTTCAGTAGCGTTAATGCCTGCAGCGGTGTGTTGGTACGAGACCGCTTGACCGTACAGATCTCACGATTGGGGGCGTCGAACAGCAGCATTGACGGGGGAGCCGCCGTCCGCTTCCAGATTGTGTACATCGTGCGGCGATAGAGGCCTTCGTTGGTATCGTGTTTGTAGCCGCGAAGGTCACCATAGCGACTCGTTTCGTCCCAGACCCCGTCAGGCATGTAGGGGCGAACACTTGGCCCCCCCTGCTTTTCCACCAGCAGGCCGCTGGCGAATAGAGCCTGATCTCGCAGCATTTCTGCTGAGAGCCGGAATCGCGGCCCATAGGCGAGCAATCGGTTTTCAGGATCAGAATTCTCACCACCATGGACCCGATGGCTGCTTTGCCGGTAGGTGGCACTCATCACGATCAACTTCTGAATCGACTTCATGTCCCACGGCTTGGCTCCTTGAGTGAATTCCACCGCCAGCCAGTCTAACAGTTCGGGGTGTGATGGAAATTCGGACTGAGAACCGAGATTCTCGGAAGTTTTCACCAGACCGGTCCCGAAGAATTTCTCCCACAAACGGTTCATCCAGACACGACCCGTCAACGGATTGGATGGATCGACGATCCACCTCGCCAGATCGAGGCGATTTAATGGTTTGTCTGGGGGACGCGAGGAAAAGACGGAGGGGAGATTCGCAATCACCTTGTCCCCACGTTTGTCGTATTCACCCCGGTTCAGCACGAACGCTTCACGCGGCGGGCCTTCCTGCATGACCATGACATTGGGGATCGAGGCAGCCACGGATGCCTGCTTCTTCTTGAGACTCGCCAAGGCCGCTTCCGCCTGCTTCAGCGGGCTGTCGACGTTCGCTTTGAAAAACGCTTCCAGTTCGGCGTTTTGAGCCGCCGACCGATCCTTGGCGGCGAGATCCAGAATGGCTTTCAACGCCTCGGGGAACTTCGCTCCATCCAGCTTCACGGTGCTAGGGGGAAGGGATGTGTATGACAACCTAAAGCGGCCGATGTTGTGTTGGCCGAGAGCTTCGTGTTTTAACCGGACCGTGATCGACGCGTTTTCCGGCACTGTCAGCGCACCATCAATCAGGAACATGGCGGATGTCGGGTCGCGTCGACTGGGCCCGTCGACGGCCCAGCCGTTGGTGGGGATGTCGTCCAGCACAAGGCCGATTTCCCATCCCTTTTGAGAATAGGTCGCTTCGGCTTTCACGAACTTTGCTTTCAGTGATTCCGCAAGTCCGGGAGCGGTCACCTCCGCTTCGACACGGCTCAAAACAAAGTTCCCATTCGGATAACGCCCCAGGCTTTTATTAGGCAGGCTTTCATCAGGAAAGCATTCCAGCAGTAACCCGGTGAAAGAACCCGCAGGCAATCGAGCAACGACGGTATAAGTGTCGTGAGCCGGATTCGCTCCACTGGCCAGATACGTCCCGTCCGGCAGTTTTGCGAGCGTTGCTCCCGCTTCTGACTTCACCTCGGTCGGCTGTAGAGGCGACCAGACCGTTCCGCTGTTGTCGGATAGCTTGGCTTTGAAGGTCGGCTCCCAGGCGGCGATGTATTCAGGAAGTTTCTTCGTTTCGTCGGAGATTCGAGTCTCTGCTGCTTTGATCTCGCGATCAAGCTTCGCAATCGTCAGGGCTTGCTCGTCGGTCGGCACAGCCAAGACGGGATCGGTGTTTTTCGATTCCCCCTGCAACGTTCCGCTTTCCGACACGTTATTGAAGAAGGCGAAGAGCTGATAAAAGTCCCGCTGTGTGATCGGGTCGTACTTGTGGTCGTGACAGCGACAGCAATTCAGTGTCAGCCCCAGCCAGGTCATGCCGGTCGTCTCCACGCGGTCGATGACGGTTTCGACTCGCCACTCTTCGGCGATGATTCCCCCTTCGCCATTCAGTCGATGGTTTCGATTAAAGCCCGTCGCCACAATTTGCGACCGGGTCGCATTCGGCAGCAGATCGCCAGCGAGTTGTTCAATCGTGAATTGATCGAAAGGCAGGTTGTCGTTAAAGGCATTGATGACCCAGTCCCGCCAGGGCCACTGGTAGCGGCTGCTGTCGACTTGAAAGCCATTGCTGTCGGCATAGCGAGCGAAATCCAGCCACTGCTGCGCCATCCGTTCGCCGTATCGAGGGGACTTGAGCAAACGATCAACGACATGCTCGTAGGCGTCGGACGACTTGTCGTTCAAGAAGTCATCGACTTCCTCCGGAGTTGGCGGCAGTCCGGTCAGATCGAGTGACACCCGGCGAATCAGTGTCGTTTTGTCCGCTTCGGGCGCATGGGCAATCCGTTCACTTTCCAGGCTCGATCGAATGAATGCATCAATCGGATTCACGGTGTCTTGTCCGGCAGACACCAACTTTGGTAACTCAGGCCGAACGGGGGGAATGAAAGCCCAGTGTCCCTGATACTCGGCTCCTTCTGCGATCCAGTGTTTGATCGTTTCGATCTGTTTCGGCGAGATCGTCTTCCCCGATCCCGGCGGTGGCATGCGAAGATTATCATCATCCGAAATCAGACGTTTGATGAGCTCACTGGTCTCAACATTTCCAGGACTGATCGCCGCCAAACCCGATTCCGCAGGCTTCAATGCCGACTCTTTCTCATCGAGTCGTAACCCTGCCTTTCGTTGTTTGTCATCCGGTCCATGACATTGAAAACAAGCGTCCGACAAGATTGGGCGAATATCACGATTAAACGAAAGTCGATCCGCGGCATTAACCATTCTGGCAGACAATAACGCCAGAAGAACGAGAACGAGTCTGCGATTGATAGTAGACCCAAAGCAAGCGTGAAACATCGGCCACCCTCAAAATCGAATCGGATATTCCTGATCTAATCTATCTTAGACAGCGGAGCCGAGTTGGGGCACTCATGAGAATTGTAATTTTTGTTGTTCGGACATGCAGAGTGACGAATTTTGCTTCCGCGCACCGGACGAAACGGGTTTGTTGGGTCCACGGCACCCGTTAATCAAATGGAAACGGTTTCAGAATAAATTCGGTTAATGCGATGATCCGAATGACAATAGGCTACGTTGGCAAACACAGAATGGCGAGTACACCAGAATCGGAGAGCGCGACAGTCCATGCGTGACCCATTGCGTGTCTGGTGATCGTCGACATGAGGTCTGTGAACGTTATTGACCAGATCAATGGCGATCACGCCTTCGCCTCCGTGCATCGATCTCGAACTTTTAAGGTGCCAGTCATGACTATTGCCTTGGCGTTTGTATGTGGCCTTTTTGCATGGTTTTTCGTTCGGTACGTGTTAACCGGTTTCTACATCATCGATCAAAATCAGCGGGCTGTCGTGACCAGTTTCGGTCGTGCTCATCGATTGGGGAATGCCACGACGAGTGACCTACCGATTGCTGACAGCTTGGACGACGAGGAAAAGCAGCGGTATGCGTATCCGCAAGTCCGAGTTGTCCAGCCGGGTTTCTATTGGAAATGGCCTTGGCAACGGGTCCACCGGGTGTCGATCGCGACCGGGACGACGAATATGGCCTATGATCCTGATAACCCTCGTGCCAACGAGGGAGGAACAATCCTCGAAGCGGTGACCAAGGATCAGTTAAATATTGGTCTCGATGGACAGATCCGATATCGCGTTTCTGAAGCGAATTTGTACGCGTACATCTTCGGTGTCAAAAAACCGCTCTCGCACGTGATGGGCTACTTTGTTTCCGTACTTCGAGAACGAATCGCCAATTTCGAAGCGCCACCCGTCGGGTTAGTTCCCATATCTGTAGGCACTACCCCGCAACGCGAAAGCGATACCCCTATTCTGAATCCATCATCCGACGCGCGTGAACCGGCTGTGCCGGACGCGCACGAACCGGCTGCGCCGGTTTCTTTTGGGGTTTCGATAAATGATTTGCGGAAGAATTTACGTGATCTGAATGAGCATATGGATCATGAATGTCAGTCTTCTGCGGCTCGGTACGGGATGGTGCTGGATGCGTCGCTGATTACCGGGATCGATCCGCCGCCGGAAGTTGAATCGGCTCTTGCCGCGATCAATACGGCTCATAATCAGGTTTCGTCGGATATCAGTCTGGCTCAGGCGGCTGCCGATCAGAAGATCGTACAGTCGAAACGGGCTGTCGAGATTGAAACGTTGAAAGCTCAAGCCGAAATTGAACCGCTCGAGCGGATGGCGACTCAGTTGGAAGCGCTCAAGCAGAGTGGCCCGGGCGTGCTGAAGTCGTATGTGCGAAATGTCAAAATGTCCTTGTTCGGTCGATCTGAACGAGCTTTTGTGGAGGTGCAGTCATAATGTTCTTCCCAGTCTTTATGGCGACGTTTGTTGGTTCTTTCGTGGTGATCCCGGTCTTGTTTGCGATGGCGCGGTTATTTGGTGTTTATGCCATCGTGAATGAGCGTCGTTGCCACGTCTATGTCCTGTTCGGCAAGGTACTGGCCCGGATTGAGGAGCCTGGTCTCTACTTCCTGTGGCCGATGATCGGATGGAAAGCACTAATCGTGAACTGGTTGGGGTCGTGCTACGTTCTCGACATGAGGTTGGACCAGGTTTATCTGCGTAGTGCTCCGGTCAATTCGGAGGAAGGAGCACCAATGGGAATCGGGATCTGGTACGAGATGTACATCAGCGATCCGGTTTCGTACCTGTTTAAGAATACTGATCCACGCGGTTCGCTGTCGGCGAATGTGGGGAACTCGACCGTTCGGTGTCTCAGTAATCTGCCGCTGGCCGAGATGATGATTAACCGGCATGGGATGAGTCGTACGGTTCGCGACGAAGTTTCGCCCAAGTCACATGAATGGGGATATCGGCTGGGATCGGTCTACATCCGCAAAGTTCATTTCCGTGACCTGGAAATGATCCGACAGATTGAAAGCAAGGTGGTCAATCGATTGCGTCAGGTGACGTCAGCCATCAAGCAGGATGGAGCGAATCAGGTGAGTATTATCACCAGTACGGCGGACCGGAAAGCGGCGATCGAGTTCGCGAAAGCGGCAGCGATCAGGCCCGAACTGGTTGGCGAAGCACTGCAAAAAATCTGCCGAGATCCGGAAACATCGGAAGCGCTATTCTCAATATTGGAAACTCAAAAGCTGCTGGACGGGAAATCCAAGTTGACTTTGGTCCCGCAGAAGGGAGGATTGTTGACTGATCTGCTGGCGGCAGAGCAGAATAAGGAAGTCTCAAACAATCCGTAACAGTTGCAGCTTTGATGAGAAGCACGTTTGAAACTCGGGTCGGTTTCCTGTTGAAATGCAGGTAACACTCTCGAGTTTCAGGCATGTGCTGGAGTTGAAAAATTGAATAAACCGGCGATGCAGTACGTTCGATGTGTCCCGATGTGGTTGTCAGGTTTTGTCAAGATGTTCGGGTTTTGTGCCACTGCATCGGAGTCTTCTCGGATGCAGTGTCTTCTCGTTTTTCCACGTGGCCAACGAGCACTGGGTGGCCGAGGACGGTCATCCGGTGGCACCCGAATCTTTCGCTTTTTCAAAGCACCAGGTCTGACTTGTGTCTTCATGGCGTTCGTCACGTCTGTTGCAAATGCGGCATCGCCGGACCTGGATTTTAATCGTGACATTCGACCAATTCTTGCCGAAAGTTGCTTCTATTGTCACGGGCAGGATGGCAACAAACGTCAGGCCGATTTGCGGCTGGATCTACGCGACGCGGCTGTGAAAGCAGGCGCGATCGTACCGAACGATGTGGCGGCCAGTTCGCTGATTAAGAGGATTCACTCGGACGATCCGGACCAACTGATGCCGCCACCAAAGTCGAATCGGCGTCTGACGCCAGAACAGAAAAAACTGCTTGAGCGATGGATTTCTGAAGGAGCGGTCTATCAGTCCCATTGGGCCTTCGTGACACCTGTCCGTCCCGCTGAGCCGCCCGTCAAACGGGTGGATTGGGTGCGGACGTCGATCGATCGATTTGTCTTGGCGAAACTGGAGTCCGAGGGGCTACAACCATCTATCGAAGCAGATCGTCCGACATTGATCAAACGCCTCTCTATTGATCTCACAGGCCTCCCTCCTACCCCGGAAGAGGTTGAAGCGTTTGTAGCAGATACCGGCGAAAGAGCTTACGAAAACGTCGTGGATCGTTTGCTGGCAAGCCCTCACTATGGCGAGCGAATGTCGCTCAGTTGGCTGGATGCCGCGCGGTACGCCGACAGTAATGGCTTTCAGCAGGATGGAGACACATGGCAATGGATCTGGCGAGACTGGGTCGTCAGGGCACTCAACGAAGACCTTCCGTTTGACAAGTTTACGATCTGGCAACTTGCGGGGGATTTGTTACCCGACGCGACGACCGACCAGAAGATTGCGAGCGCGTTCAACCGGAATCACTTGCTGAATGGCGAAGGGGGCGCAATTGCCGAAGAACAACGGTTCGTCAATTTGTTTGATCGGATGGATACGACGGCGACGAACTGGCTGGGTCTGACGATGGCCTGCGTGCAATGTCATGACCACAAATACGATCCGATCACGATGCGTGACTATTACAGTCTGATGGACGCATTTAATCGGGTTCCTGAGAGTGGCACTCCTCAATATTTCTCGTCGCGGATTCGGGTTGCAGCACCATTCATTGAACTTCCGAGTGACGAAAACAAGGCGCATATTGCCAATCTGGAATCGCAGATTGCTGCAGCAAGTGGTGACGCCAAGCTGGTGACAGATTCTGCGTTTGAAGGCTGGCGAGCGGGACTGTTTGCCGATGGCAAGCCAGCCGAAGGGAACGGATTGCCAGACGCGCTCGCCGCCGTTTTACGTAAGCCGGAGGGGGAGCGAACCGAAGACGAAAAGAAATCGATCGATCCGGGTCTACGAAAACATTTTGATGAGAAAGTTCGGTCGACTCTGGTCGGGAAGATACCGGCATTGGCCAAACATCAGGATTTAACTCAGCAGTTGGCCAACTATCGGGCCGACAGGCTTCCGCGAGTGATGGTGATGAGTGACGCGAGTCCGCGTGAGACAAAGATCCTCAATCGTGGTGAATACCTGTCGCCGACTGAAAAAGTGTCATTTGCAACCCCGGCCTTTCTGCCGCCGCTCCCTGCAGGGGCACCGGCGAACCGGCTGGGCTTTGCTCAATGGCTGGTGGCTCCTGAGCATCCTTTAACCGCTCGGGTGCAGGTGAATCGGATGTGGCAGCACTTCTTCGGAGCCGGGATCGTCAAGACAGCCGAAGACTTCGGGGTGCAAAGTGAGTACCCGATTCATGGTCCGTTGCTTGACTGGTTGGCGGTTGAATTTCGCGAGAAGGGCTGGAGCATGAAGAACATGCACAAGCTGATCGTGATGAGTGCCACCTACCGGCAATCCAGCCGAGTGACTCCTGAGCATCGTGCCCGGGACAGTGAGAACCGGCTGTATGCCCGAGCCACGCGAATGAGGATGCCTTCTTTGATATTGCGAGACTGGGCTCTAGCCGCCTCTGGATTATTGGAGCCTCGAGTGGGTGGCTCGCCCGTTTATCCGTATCAGCCAGATGCCGTGTGGGAAGCACTGGCGATTACAAAGGAGCGTGACTTCACCTATCCGGCCTCCAGCGGCAGCGATCTCTATCGGCGTAGCCTGTATACATTCTGGCGTCGAACCGTGAACCCGGCGAACATGTTCGACACCTCGAACCGTCAGACCTGCCGCGTCCGTTCGGCGACGACCAGTTCGCCACTGCACGCCCTGACGACGCTGAATGATCCAACGTGGGTTGAGGCTGCACGAATGCTCGCCGAGCGTTGTTCGAAATCGACGGGGGATGTGGATGGACGGCTGATTCAGGCGTTCCGTCGGGTCCTTTGTCGCATGCCGAATGATGGAGATCTGGCACGACTGCGTCGTGCCTATGAACGGCAATTTGCGATCTACAAGAATGACGTGGCCAGTGCTCAAGCGTTATTGAGCGTGGGAGCGGCAAAGCGTGACGACAAACTCGACGCGTCGGAACAGGCGGCGTTCACAGCGGTCTGCCTGGCGATTCTGAACTTCGATGAAGCATTAACAAGAGAATGAAATAAGGCTCACGTATGACCAGTCCGTTATTTGACCATATGAACCGCCTCAATCGCCGCGAACTTTTTGGTACTGCCGCCAGCGGAGTCGGACTTGCTGCGCTAGCAAAGCTGATGGGAACTGGACAAGCATTGGGCGCGGATGGGGACGCCACAACGCAGCGCGGCTTCCCAGGCTTGCCGGGGCTACCACATTTTCCTCCCAAGGCCAAACGGGTCGTCGTGCTTTGGCAAGGTGGTGGACCATCTCACGTCGACTTGTTCGATGACAAGCCAAAGATGCGGGAGATGGTTGGGCAGAACATTCCCGATTCTGTCCGAGGGACAACACGCTTATCGACGATGTCTAGCGGATACGGCAAGTGGCCTTGTCTACCAGCGATCAAGCCGCATGTGAAATATGGCCAGGAGGGGATCGCGATGAGTGAAATGTTGCCCAATGTCGGGACCATTGCGGATGATATCTGCCTCGTCCGAAGCATGCATACAGAAGCGGTCAATCACGCTCCTGGTGTCACTTTTTTCATGACCGGCTCGCAAGTTCCCGGTCGGCCAAGCATGGGTGCGTGGCTTTCGTATGGTCTGGGAAGTGTTACCGACAACCTGCCGACGTTCGTTGTGATGACATCCAGCGATCGAGCAAAAACCTGCGGGCAATTGTTTTTTGATTACTATTGGGGAAGTGGTTTTCTTCCCAGTCGATACCAGGGAGTCCGATTTCGAAACACCGGGGATCTGGTCCCCTATCTGGCCAATCCGCCGGGCGTCAGTGCAGAAGCGCGGCGAGCGTTACTCGATGAGATCGTCGCCACCGATGCGGCTCATCTGGCCGATTACGGCGATCCGGAAATCGAGACCCGGATCACTCAGTACGAGATGGCATTCCGCATGCAAACGAGCGTTCCGGACCTGATCGACTTTTCCAATGAAACCAAAGCGACACTGGAACGATATGGACCGGATGCATTGGTCAAGGGGACCTTTGCCAACAACTGCCTGATCGCTCGGCGGTTACTTGAACGCGGTGTCAGCTTCATACAACTGATGCATGCCGGCTGGGATCAGCACGGAAATCTTTTCACTCAGTTAGAAACGCAGTGCAAAGATACGGAAGGCCCGTCAGCGGCACTGGTGCGAGATCTGAAAGAACGAGGAATGCTCGACGACACCCTGGTTGTCTGGGGCGGCGAATTCGGACGAACCCCGTTCGGTCAAGGTGATCCCGCCAGTCCGAAGGGACGCGACCATTTTGGAAAGGCCTACAGTTGGTGGCTGGCGGGTGGTGGAGTCAAGCCAGGAACAGTCTATGGTTCAACGGACGATTTCGGCTGGAACATCACGTCTGATCCCGTGCACGTTCACGACATGCAGGCGACGATACTGCATTTGTGTGGAATCGATCACACTCGGTTGACGTTCCGATACCAGGGGCGTCAGTATCGGATCACCGACGTGCACGGTGAAGTCGTCAAGGGGATTGTGGCGTAAACGGCTCAGTCGCACCAAGACGGATTAAATCTAAGCGAAACCCCACCTCCCCTGCGGGGGTGGTTAACGGGCCTTTGCCCTAGGAATTTGATCGTATCAGCGAATTGTGCCGCGCACTGCGATTGAATGTCCAGGACGATCCCGACGTGACGTGCCACTGCTTAGGAGTCTTCGGAGAAGCAGTGTCTTCGTCTGTTTCTTTTTGTTCGAAGAGCACTGCTTGACCGAAGACGGTTAAGCAGTGGCACAGGAATCAAGAGAACTATAAAAGATCTCGCAAATGGAAATGGTGCTTGCCGAGTTTGCCTCCGTAATTGCCGGCGGTAATTCTCAACACGTCAGGCATCGCTGCGGCCGCGTGTAAGCCTCGCTTCATTGCTGACTGGACCGCGTCAAAGCTGAGGCCGTCGATCACGATTTCGTAGACGGCGTTGCAGTTTTTGGGAAGTTCTGACTTTGTCACGCCGCGTAATGTGGGGCAATAGGCGTCGTTCGTACTGGCCTTGAGCTTGGCATATTTCGAACCGACTTTGCTACCTGATCGAACCATGCCACCGGGGAATGGTAATGCGATATCGGGTGCGGTCCGCATCGCTTCGACGGCTGATTCCGTTGCGATCAGGGCCGCTGTGGCGTTGGTTCCACAGATCAGCAGGTTGCCACCCGCAACACCTGTGATCGTACCGAACCAGTCTTCGCAGAGAAATTCGCCGTCCATCACCGGGATTCGCCAGTAGCGGCGATCATCCAGTTTTTTTGCCTTTTGAAAGCCGTCGCCGAAGTACCTGATCGCTCCACCAACGCGGATTCGTTTTTCCTTCGGACAACCTTCGATCCCGTTGTAACAGGCTGTTGTGGGACAGGTGAGGATACATTGTCCAACCCGGCCCTGGACTGATTTTCCCAGGCCGTCCAGCGTGAAGGCAAACACGAGAACTGCGACCCCTGGTCGTCCGTCAGGGGTTTCTGAGGCGGGAATTGACCGTTCGATTGCGGCTTCGACATCGCAAGCAATCACACTGGTTGCGTTACCACAAAGGACGGATGCAGCTGTCATGGCCCAGCGTTCGTTGATGGCTGTGATGATCAGACGAGTCGCTTTGATCGGGAACGCTTCGGCGAAGGTATTCACGATCTCGACGTCGTTCAGTCGAAGCATCTGGGGTGACGCGGAGTTTTCGGAGGTCATCAAAAAGTCCAGGAGTCGCGGTGTATTGTTTGTTGTTCAGGTCAGCTCAAGCGCGAGGCGGTACGACTGCCGATTCGTGCAAATAACTGATATCGACCGGATAATTCCGCCAGCGAATCGAATAGTATTTTTCGAACCATTGCTGAATATCCGGTTCGACCTCGTGGTCATAAACGGGGTCAACGTGCAGTGTCTTGCCAATCGGTGTATGCCGGATTTCCCCCTGCTCGACAATCACCCGGCCCGACTTGATGACGACCCTCGGCATTTCGAACATGATTTCCTTGTTCTCGTGCGGAGTATAAATCGTGATGTCGGCGTCCGCACCGGTCCCAAGATGGCCCTTGTCTGTCAGGCCGAGGATGCGGGCCGGGCCGGCTCGGGTGATGATGGCGATTTCATTAAGCGTATATTCGCGATCGAGATCCCACAGCGTCGATCGTTCGCGGACCATCGGGTGGCACGTCTGCAGGACGTCGCGGCGATACGAGCGATCCATCAGCAGACGAATGATCTGGGGATAGGCCAGAAACGATCCTCCATTCGGATGATCGGTGCTCATGACGACTCGCCAAGGATCTTCCACAAGCAGATACCATTCGAGTCCGATGGCCCACTGCAGTGCATGGACCAGCGATTTGTTCTTGTATTTGATCGGAGTGATTCCGCAGCCCGACTCCATTTCGGTATCGCTGCTGAACCATTTTCCTCCGTAGACCTTCGAAAGGAAATAGCCGAGCGGACCGTCACCCGTCATACTGGTGGTTTCACCAAACAGGACCTGGCCGACATCGACGGTCAGGTTCGGATGCGTATTCACATAGTCGGCCAGTTGTATCACCTTGCTGTTGAAGGTGTTTTCGTCTCCATCGCCGCCACCGTAACTGTGGAATTGAGCGTGAGTGATATGGCCGCCGAACCCTTCGAGTGCCTTCATTGTCTCCAGTGTTGTTTCCCAGTTCCCCGGCATCCCCAGGTTGTTACAGTGGATGTGAACGGGATGCGGGAGTCCAAGTTCGTTCGCCGCTTGAGCAACACCTCGAATGATCTGCCGCGGTGTGACGTTGAAGTGATCGACCGCCTGATCCAGTCCGCTGACGTTTCCGGCCTGATGGGACTTCCAGACTTCGACTCCGCCAGGATTAACGAGTTTCGGAGCAAACCCCTTGGTCGCGGCGAGCAGCCAGCCGATGAATGCTTTCAACTTCTGCGGTTCGTTCCGCTGCAGAGACTGCATCACATAATGGTTGTTGCCCATCAGGACATAAAAGCCCTTGTCCAGGCAAGGGGTGTCATCAAATTCCTCGTGAGCATGACGCGCGCCCAGCGGCGGGACGGCCGCATCGAATGCGGTGGTGTAGCCGAGTGCAGCGTACTTGTATCCCGTGGCAAACGTGCTGGGAACACTTCCCATGGTGCCACTATGGGTATTGCTCGTCCCTGAAATCTGTTCCCCTTTGCGTTTCTCTTCAGGGCGCATTTTTCTGGCAACGTTAACCTTCGGCCCGGCGATATGGCAGTGCATGTCGATTCCGCCCGGCATCACGACCAGTCCACTGGCGTCGATGACTCGAGCCGGACGAACTGCAGGATCGGTCGGAGCGTCAACAATACGGCCGTCGGCGATCCAGAGGTCGCGGACTTGGCCGTCGACACCATTAGCGGGATCGTAAACCGTTCCCTGAGAAACTTTTGTGTATTCGATTGAAGTCATTCCAACTCACAAGTTGTCAAAATCGAGGGATCATCGGTAATCGCGCGGCGGATGATGATTTGGAAATCCGACATCGCAACTGACAAGTGGAACGACGTTATTCTGTAATTCCCATGATCTTCTTCACGCGTTCTTCGATCGCGGTCAGCACTTCGAAGTCGCTTGGATGAGGCGATTGGAAGGCTGGCCGCAGCGGAATGGGGACGTCGTCCATACGATAAACGGTACCCCCTGTGTTGATTCCGTATGTCGCAACTGTGAACGCGACCGTCGCCGCTCGGGTTGTTGGTGTCTCTTTCGTGTCCAGTGAGATCAGCGGGATGGAGGCGAGATGTTCGCGAGCTGGTTGAGAAAAGTTGGCCATGGGATCGCAGGCGATGGTCATGGCTGCGTCGGCCTCGCCGTTGGCCAGCGTGTCGGACGTGGTGTATTCTCCCGGGTTGAATCGCGGATATCCTCGCGAATGATTGACACCAAACGGATAGCCAGTTCGCCATGATACGACATTGTCGGCACCCGAAACATTTCCATGCCCCCGGTTTGGTTTCGCCGCGAATCGAGTGTACGCATTCATATCGCGCGTCAGTGCCAGCAATGCTTCTGTGTTCGCGTGTTTCCCCCTTGTCATCGTCAGGCCCATGCCGAAGAAAATCACGCCGAATTTGGCGGCTTTCATTCGATGCATCAGGTCCTGCCAGGCTGACAATGCGACGCCGGTTTCGCGAAGAACAAGTTCCGGGTCAAGTTCGATCCCTTTGGCCAGAGCTCGCAAGGTCCACAGGGCTTCAAAGTCTTTGCGGGGCTTGATCTGCAAAAAGATGTCGGCGGCCTTGGCGCTTTTGGTTTTGCGAACGTCGACAAAAACGCACGTACGATCCTTCCGGCCGTTCGGCAGAAACATCCCTTTCGGCATCAGGCTGTATCGGGTGAAGTGACGAGGATGACTTTCGGCAGGATTGGCCCCCCAGAAAATAATCATGTCGCCCCGGTTGGCCACTTCGCCCAGCGAGCAGGTGACCTCGCCGACCCCCTGAAACGCCATCCCGGATGGTCCGTGGCAGACGCTGGTCGTCGTATCGATGGTTCCCTTGATCCAGTCGACAATGCTGACCGCGACGCGTTGAGCCTCACACGGAGAGTCGCTCAAGCCGTAGACGATGGGATACCGGCCTGATGTCAGAATCTTTGCCGCCCGGTCATAGCCTTCTTCCAGCGAGGCGGGTTTTCCTTCAATGTGGCAACTGGCTCGGCCATCATTATGGTGATTGAGGAACCAGGCCTTACCAAGTACGCAGGCTCGTTTCGCCTCAATGATATGGTCGTCTTTCACGGTCAGGTCAATATCATCACAGACGCATCCACAAAATGTGCAGGTTGCGTCCTGGATGACTTTCAGTTCGCCGGGGATCGAAGCCGTGGCTGCGTACGCATCAATGGAAGAACTCGTCATGGGAAATTCGCCTTACGAATAACCTCGTTGCACTGCGATCAGGAAACTGAATGAATCATCAATACTTGGGGAAGAGATTTCGTGGAAGCCCATTCTTGTCCGGCGAGGGAACTGACGCAACTGCAAGTGTCGATTTGTCAAACGAATTAGAAATCAAAGCTGGCTGCTTGTTCGTAGCAACGGCTTGGATGACGAATCCGGGTTGGCCCTTCGAGGGCTGGGCACGTCTGTCGCGAAGTTCATCGACGGGGGCAAAAACAAAGTGCTTGCTGTGCGTCAATCGGGATGACGGGGTATAAGCTGTATAAAAGTCCTGGTGACGAGTTGACATCGATTAGCGGTTACGCCAAAGATTCAGAAAAACCTTGACGAGGATTGACGTGAGTATCGAAACGATTCCGGTTCAGCTTGATCTTCAAAGTCGACGGCGAGCGGAAGCTGCTGCGTGGCGACAGACGTTGACGGAGCGTCGTATCCTCTGTGTGAATATGATCTCGTCGCCAGGAGCGGGCAAGACGTCATTGTTGCAGGCGATGGCCAGACATTGGGCCGATCGGCCACGCATGGCAGTGCTTGTGGGAGACATTGCGACCGATCGTGATGCCGAGCGATTGGCTCCGTTTGTTCCGGTCAAACAATTGACGACGGGCGGAGCCTGTCATCTGGAATTGCCACTGGTGCTGGCGGGTTGGGAGCAGCTGAACTTGCAAGGGATCGAATTCCTGATTATTGAAAATGTCGGGAACCTGGTCTGTCCTGCGTCACACGATCTTGGTGAGCACCTTCGCGTCGTGGTGCTGAGTGTCACAGAGGGGGACGACAAGCCGGGGAAATATCCCAAGGCATTTCGCACGAGTCAGGCTTGTGTGATTAATAAGGTCGACCTGCTGCCGTACGTCCCGTTTTCGGTGAGTGCCGTGACGGAGGATGCTCATCGCGTTCATGCCGGCCTGCCGGTCATGCCCGTTTCGGCCTCGACCGGTGAAGGTGTCCGCGCGTGGTGCGAGTTTCTCACTGATCGACGACGCCAGCTACTGACGGAAGTGTGATCATGTGCCTTGGGATACCGGGTTGTGTGACTCGCTGGGTTGACCGAGACCCATTAATGGCCAGCGCCGAGATTGACTTTGGCGGTGTGAAAAAGAGATGCCAGATGGCCTGTGTTCCCGAGGCAAATGAAGGAGACTATGTGCTGGTGCATGCCGGCATTGCCCTGACAATCATCGATCGGGTTGAGGCCGAACGAGTGCTGGCGACGCTAGCGGAGATGGGTGACCTTGAGGTCGGGGATTGACGATCAAGTTCCTGGCGTGACGTTAACGAAGAACTTCCAATTGGACATCCATCCCTTTGCTGGTTGGCATGCCCGAGCCGTGCGTGTCGCCTCCCATCAGTCGGCTGGAGACGTCTCCGTAAGCGATGAACAAGATTCCTTCCGGAAGTTCATCCTGCTTGGCGGGAGTCACAGCGACTTCCACGACCTGACCTTGTTCGGCCGTCAAGCGGACGCGGTCTCCATCTTTCAGTCCAAGCCGCGTCATATCGCCGGGAGCGACCTGAAGGGTGTTAATTTCCTTCTGGTATTTCTCAAGAAACTTGCCCTCACTGATTCCGCAGCCCTGATCGCTGGTGCGGCCGGGGATGAGAATGAATGTTTCTGCCATATTGTCTTTCACGAGGTCGGCGGGGTCTGCAATCTGGCTTGAATTAAATGACCAACGGCCTGGTCCACGGTTGAGGTCAGATGAAAATAGTCACTCAACTTCGCGGTTTCAAAAACATCTGTAATCACGCTGTTGACACCGCACATCACCAGGCGACCGTTGCGACGATGAAGCGATCGATGAAGGGCGATCAATTTGCCAACGGCAGAACTCGTCAGCAGCGAGACTTTGCCAAGATCGAGCGCAAGCCACTGACAACCGTAGTTGTCCACCAATTGATTCAGTTCAGATCCAAACTCTTCAATGTTGTCTTCTTCCGAGAGACTCGACCGCACCATGATCGCCAGGACAACAGGCGGTCGTTCTTCGATCGTGAAGTGAACGGGTTTGAAATCATGCAATGACATTCTTGGAACCCTCTCGATCGGCTTCGAGGAACTGCCGCGTGGCTCGTACCCCTTTGCCGCGACACATCCGTCCGATGTCGTCCGGTGTTCCAGGAAGTTCCACTGGAACGTAACTTCTGTCAGTTCCGCAAACCCACCCCTCACGCGTGGATAATCCTTCAACCATGACCTCTAAACTGCGGCCGACAAGCAGACCATAATAGCGTTCTGCCATTTCCCGCTCCAGTTGCTCCAGCCGTGTGATTCTTTCCTGGCAGATGGTGCCGTGAACTTGATCGGGATACGCGGCCGCTGGCGTTCCCGTGCGTGGACTGAAGGGGAAAATGTGAATTTTCATGAACTCGGCTCGACGGCAGGTTTCGAGCGTTTCTTCAAATTCGGCGTCTGTTTCGCCAGGAAATCCAACAATGACATCGGTGGCAAAGGCGGGTTGATCAAGAACTTCGCGCATGCGGTCAAGTTTTCCAAGAAAACTTTCGACCGAATACCTTCGTCGCATTCGTTGCAGGACCGTATTTGAACCACTTTGCAGTGCCGGGTGAAATTGCGGACAAAGGTGTTCACAATCGGCGGCAACCTTGATGAATTCTTCGTCGATTTCGGCTGTTTCGATGCTGGAAAGTCGCATCCGCCAATTTCCTGGAATCTTGTCGAGCTTTTTTAGCAGGTGGGGAAGCCGGAATGGAGGCACGCCTAGACGTCCACGCGTCGTGTCGACTCCATAATGCCCGACATGCACGCCCGTAATAATGATTTCGCGGTAACCGTTTTTGATCAGTCGCCGCACTTCCGCTTCAATGTCTTCGGGTGAGCGGCTGCGCAGGCCCGGACGAACCTGCGGGATGATGCAGTACGTACATCGAAGGATGCATCCATCCTGGACTTTGACATACGCCCGACGACGCCCTTCAAACCGACTGATCCCGGTGGGGATGTCGACGATACCGTGTCGCCCCAGGATATCGGGCAATTCGCGTTTGTCTGTGACCACTTCAAACACAGATGGCAAACGGGCGACGGCGTCAGAATCCCGGGTGGCATAGCAGCCCATGACCAGGGTTCTGGTTCCGGGATTGTGTTTGGCCAATTGACGGATCACCTGCCGTGATCTCGAATCGGCATTTGAAGTCACGGTGCAGGTATTAACGACGCAAAGGTCGGCCGTTTCCCCTTCACGCGCTTCCCGAAATCCGTTCTTTTCCAGTGCCTCAAGAACGAGTTGCGTTTCGTACTGATTGACTTTGCAGCCGAGCGTCACCAGCCGGCAGAGTTTTTCGGACATGAAAACCTCAAACGAGCCCTACGAGCCTCTCGACAATTTCACCAAATCAGTCGCAATCGGCAACGGAACTCTTCAAACGACTGGAACTTCGAATGAACATACAAAATCAGCGTCTGCGTGAATCGTCACGCCGGTTTCCGTCGCTGCGACCGCGATGACCGCGAGATTCCGTCGGTGGCACGATCACAAGGTATGAAATCGCTTCTTCCCACGTAGGAATCCCCTCGTAGCTGACGGGAACAACAACTTCCTCATCGGGATCTTCCGATTCGGCGTCGACATCTCCGGCCAATACTTCGTCTTGTTCTTCGTCCGATTCATCTTCGTTGGAAGATTCCTCGTACTCATCGGGATCGATTTCAGAAACGGGTGCGGCCTCTGACCGGCGAGTTCGTCGGCGACGTCGTCGTCGCGGTCGGCGAACTTCCTGTTCTTCGTCCTGATCGTCGGTCGGTTCGACTTCGGCAGATTCCTCATCCGATTCATCGAAAGATCCGGTTTCGTCAACATCCGTCGATTCTTCGATCTCTTGATCAGACGTGCTGGCGGTGATGTCTGAAGTCGAGCGGCCTCGACCACGTCGTCGGCGACGTCGTCGTCGGCGAGGAGGCGCGTTTTCGTTGTCATCCGAATCGGCATCAGACGCAGATTGCTCAACGAAATCGTCGGCTTCTTCTTCGATGGCTTCTTCTTCGAATTCTTCGACGAACAGATCACCCTCGAAATCATCCACAGGTTTGGGCCGCCGTGCAGGGGCCGGCTTTCGCTGTGGTGGAGCGGGTGGCTCTTCACGCTTACGGACCGGATGAGCGTGGCGTGAACGTGGTGGTTCTAAAGGTTCATCAACACCTGAACCGAATTCATCTCCTACGAATGCCGATGGAACTTCGCGTGTCCGCGGTCGATCGCTTGATCGCTCGGGGCGACGTTCCGCCGGGGGACGTTCGGCGGCTGGTCGATCTGCTTCAGGTCGACGAGTTCGCGGTGGTTGTTCGGCACGGGCCGGACGTTCGCGTCGAGTTTCCTCACGTTGTGATCGACT
Organism: uncultured Schlesneria sp.; assembly: GCA_903899985.1. GTDB lineage: Bacteria > Planctomycetota > Planctomycetia > Planctomycetales > Planctomycetaceae > Schlesneria. The sequence goes on along the minus strand of CAIULL010000044.1, from coordinate 2,856 downwards.
CTTTCGAGCTTCATCGTCGGAAGTGGTCGTCTCCTGCACAGGTTCAGCGTCTCGGCGTCGCGGCCGGTCGGGGCTTTCCCGTCGTTTTTCTTCCCGCCGCTTTTCGTCGCGTGGCGGTGCCTCTTCCCGTCGTGAAGGTTCTTCCCGCCGGGCGGCTGGTTCTTCACGGCGGGCAGCAGGCTCTTCACGACGTTGATGAGTTTCTTCGCGGCGGGGAGCATCTTCCCGATGACTGCGACGTGGCTCGGGTGCAGCCGGTTCCTGCCGAGACCTGCGGCCACGCGAATCGTCGGTCTTTTTGGGAGCTGAGGCACCCTTCGCAGATTCGTCCCAGTTCCACGATTCGAGGATATCCCAGAATTCGTCGTGATCTTCGTTTCCGGCGACCTTTCCCTTTTTGTCGGGAGCTGGTTCTTCGGCCGCGACTTCTTCGACTTCGTCCACATGTTTGTGATGGACAGTCTCTTCGGGGGCCTTGCTGACCGCTGGAGCGATCACAGGGGAAACAGTTGGAGTCTTCGCAACGGGAGCCTGATCATCAGGGAGTTCAAAATCATCGTCGTCGTTGAATTGAATCCCAAACAAATCTGTGGCAATTTTGCCCCAGGAATCATCGTCAGGAGCGGGACCGCGCTGTGCAGGATTGGCCATGTGTACTTGCTGGTGCTTGTGAATTCGTTGTTCGGGTGGGCAACTTCCAATGAATACCCGCCACAATTAACCTGAACTATGGCGATTCACGGAATCTTCTGCAACAGTGACAGGATGTTACGAGGTCCGCAGGCAACACTCCGGCGGATTTTTCGCAGGAGGAATCGGAACAAATGTTAACGCTTGTGCCACTGTTTGACCATACCCGGTCAAGCAGTGCTCTTTGATACTTCAGCCAAAAGTCGCCTGCGCGCGAAGCGAGAAGGAGACTTTGAAAGAAAATCCCCGCTTGCCTTTCGTTTGGCAAGCGGGGCTTTTGTCCAATCTAAAAATGCCGATCCGGAACTTATCAACCGATCATTTGTTGTTGATCGTTGTTCCTGGCCAATCGTCGGTACGGAATGGCGTCAGCGGCAGGCCCGCTCCGTCAAACATGTTGACGACTGGGTTATCAGCCCATCCATAGCGGACGGCGACAGGGTTGGCGACTTGATCGCTCGATACTTCAATCGTGTTATCTTTCAACACGTTTGCGGTCGCCCAGACGAACTTCTTGTCTTCACCCGCGATGGCGAATCCACGCGGTTCCTTGACGTCGAACGGACGCCAGCCGCCATCCACATAATCGAAGGTAAGGACAATCTTGTTATCAGTCTTCGTCATCGATTTGTATTGCGGACTATGGAAGGGAATGGCCACTCCGTAATCCTTGGCCAATGCCCAGCGAGCGAGACGTCGACCAACATCGACTTTGTTTTTCGGGTGAATGTCTTTCCCCTCGCCGATGTCGATGATGACGGCTTCACCCGTCTTTGGCAGTTTCGACATTGTCATCGTCTGGGCTTCACGCAATTCGGCCCAGGCGCTTTCCACAGGTTGAGGTTGTTCGTTCTGGAAGTCCGCCAGTTGAGCCCAATAGAACGAGAAATCGCCCTGGCCCCAGTCATCACGCCAGTTCTTGATCATCAGCGGAAACAGGTCGCGGTACTGGTAGGCTCGTCCCGCGTTCGATTCCCCCTGATACCAGATCGCTCCTTTGATCCCGTAGCCGATGTGTGACTTCAGCACGCCATTGTAAATATTCGCCGGACGGCTGTTGCCACCCATTTGATTCTGCAAGCCCTGTAACTGCTTCTTCTGCTCATCGGTCAGGTCATTTCCTTTTGCCACGAGCTCAGCATATTTGGATTCCATCTGAGTCCAGCGGTCCATCAGCGGTTGATAGAGCGGATCAGCGTTCAAAAGATCACGGCGAATCCAGGCTTCGCAGGCAGAACCACCCCAGGCATTGTTGATCATTCCGACGGGAACACCCAGCGTTTGATGAAGTTGTCGGGCGAAGAAATATCCAACGGCTGAGAAACCACCGACCGTTTCGGGGGTACAGACCATCCACTTGCGATCGTCGTGACTCCACTTAACGTCTTGCGTACCAATTTGCGGGAAGTTGATCATCCGAATTTTTGGATATTTTGCGGCCAGTTTTTCGATATCCGGGTCGTTCGAGTTATTGACCGACCATTGCATATTTGACTGGCCCGAGCAAACCCAGACTTCGCCAACCAGCACGTCGGAAAACTTGATCTCGTTCTTGCCTTTTACCGTAAACGCATAAGGACCACCGACTGGAACGGGATCGATGAAGACATGCCACGTGCCGTCTGCAGCGGCGGTTGCCGTCTGGCTCTGCCCGTTGATCGAAACGGTGACCGCTTCGCCCGCTTCAGCCAGTCCCCAGACCTTGTTCCGTTGTCCTTGCTGAAGAACCATGTGATCGCCGAAAACGTTCGGCAGTTTGACATCGGCCTGCGCCGTCGAGCCAATAAAAACAGCCGCAATGGCGATGGCGAGCCATCCATTTCTTCTGACCATGGTTCGTAACGTGATCCCGATCCGCATTGTGTCGGCTCCTTCTCTCAAGCAAATTGTTCAAGGGTGATAGCACGAAACCGAAGCCTTTCTTCGGTTCGAGAGAGAAAGACGTAACGCGCCGTTGATGCGAAAACAACTGAGCGACGAAAAATCAAATGGGTGTAACCGGCAACCCCCAGGGGTTTCAGAATTCCTTCATAGTGTATGGGTAAAGTCGTTTGTTTTCACTTTGGATTCGGAAGCTTTGGAATGAAACCCAGTCTCCGTTGATGTGGATCGTTCGAAGTTCAAGGATGGCTTGGGCGCCTGGGATCTTCCAACGCATGCCTGTGC
>CAIULL010000043.1 GCA_903899985.1 uncultured Schlesneria sp. | reverse complement strand
CTCGATGACCTCACAGGTGATGCCCGCGTTCTCGGGACGACCGGGTCCAGGCGAAAGAAGAATCGCTTCGGGATTCTCGTTGGCAACACCAGCAACATCAAGCGCATCATTGCGGAAAATAATGGGCTCCGCCCCTAGTTTCCCCAGCTCTTGGACGACGTTGTAGGTAAACGAGTCGTAGTTATCGATGACCAGAACTCTTGTCCGCACAAGATCGAGGCTACAACCGCAAAGGACCCTAGGGTTCCTGACTAGAGTTTTTACCTATGAGCAACGGAGCGAATCGCTGGAAGTTTTGGTCACGTGAACCCCAAGGACAGGCGACACCGGCGAAGCGAACGTCGGGGCGCTATACGCCGGCAACTCCTAAGAACGCCAAGGTCAGCCCACCTTGGTGGGGACCAACCTTTCTTATCCTGCTCGTTGTGGGCGTCCTGGTCATCTTGATGAATTACCTGTCCGTCTTTGGGCACCCATCAGGATGGGGCTTGCTCATTGGACTGGTGATCATCGCTGGTGGGTTCGCCATGGCGACCCGCTATCGCTAACCCAAGCGTTCGATAATGGTGGCGTTGGCGAGTCCGCCGCCTTCGCACATGGTGAGCAGTCCGTAGCGACCGTTGGTGCGCTCCAACTCGTTGAGCAGCGTGGCGGCCAACTTTGCTCCCGACGCACCGAGTGGATGACCTAACGCAATTGCGCCGCCGTTGACGTTGACTTTGCTCATGTCGGCGTGGTGTTCTTTTTCCCAGGCTAAGACCACCGACGCGAAGGCCTCGTTGATTTCGACAAGGTCGATATCATCCATGGTCATCCCTGCTTTTTCCAAGACTTTCGTCGTGGCGGGAATTGGTCCGGTCAACATGGTGATGGGATCCACGCCAGCTAAGGCAAAGGCGTGGAAACGAGCACGAGGGGTGTAGCCCAACTGTGCAGCCCGCTCTTCACTCATGATCAGCACGGCTGACGAACCATCGGTGATCTGCGATGAGTTTCCGGCGGTGATCTTGCCGTCTTCTTTGAACGCCGGCTTTAAATTCCCGAGCGACTCAACGGATGAGTCAGGGCGAATTCCTTCGTCGGCGGTCATGATTTCATCGGTGATGTTCTTGTCTTCGTCTTTGATGGCAATGCGAACGAGCTCATTGTCGAAGCGGCCTTCTTGGGTTGCTTGCGCGGCACGGCGGTGCGACTCGGCGGCGAATGCGTCAAGGTCTTCTCGAGAGATGCCCCACTGGTCGGCGATCATCTCGGCACCGATACCTTGCGAGACCAAACCACCTTGTGGTGCATAGCGCGCCATGACGCTCGGGCCAAAGGGATATCCCAAGTCACGAATGACTGAGGATCCCATGGGGGTGCGGGTCATCCCTTCAACACCGGCGGCGACCACAATGTCGTATGCCCCAGCCATCACGCCTTGAGCGGCAAAGTGCAGCGCTTGCTGAGACGATCCACATTGGCGGTCAATCGTGGTGGCAGGCACTGACTCTGGCCACCCTGCGGCCAGCACGGCGTTACGGCCAACATTGAGTGCTTGCTCGGAGACTTGCATGACACAGCCCATGATGACGTCGTCTACGAGTGAGGGGTCGAGGTTATTTCGCTCTTGAATCGCCTTGAGCGACTCAGCAGCCAGATCAACGGCGTGCCAGTTCTTCAGTTTCCCGTTTCGCTTTCCTCCAGGGGTGCGAATTGCGTCAACGATCACGGCGGTGGGCATGGAATCTCCCTTCAACCCGGCAGCCCAATGCTGGCCCGGTGCGCTTCCTACGCTAGCGCGAGGCCCTGGAGTCGTTACCGACAAGGCGGGAACGGTAGGGTTCTGGGCATGGATGCACCCTATAAAGACATGGATCGCTGGCTCGGGGACGGAGGGATGCCGATCATCGATCAGATCGGCGGCTCGTTCCTCTCCTATGGCGTGGACGGCGAGGATCTGGGCTGGGCTGAGGGCACCTTCGCACCCAAAGAACTAGCGTGCAACCCCCACGGGATTGTCCAGGCCGGGGTCCACGCTCTGCTTTTGGATGCTGCAGTGAACTTTGCCATCAATGCCGCCATGCGAGGTAAGGAACGAACCAAGGCGACGTTGGAGCTCAAAACCGAGACAATGCGGCCTGCATTGCTTGGGGAATCCTATGTTTTTCGGGGCGATGTCGTAAGGATGACCCGCCAAGTGGCCTTTGGAGAGGGTGTGATTCGAGACGCCGAAGGAACCATGATTTCTCGAGCGACGGCAACCTTCCTGCTTCACCGGATCGATGAGGCCAAATAATCGTGCATTAATCGCCAAGAGGCGATACGGTAGCGAGATGGACACCACAACAATCATCAAAAATCACCGTTTGCTCGATCACCCGTTCTACCGACGCTGGGAAGATGGAAAGCTCGTCGAGGGCGAACTGGCGTCGTATGCGGCACAGTACCGCTTCTTTGAAGCACAACTCCCTTCATTCCTCGAAGGCCTCGCTGGCCTTCTTGACGAGGGAACTGCCAAGGAATTAGTTGTGGCGAACTTGAACGATGAGATCAACGGCGCGGAGACCCACGTCGCGCTCTTTGAGCGCTTTGCTACTGCTGTTGACGCACCGGGTGCGACACCAAGTCCAGCAATGGCCGCCCTCGTTGCGACCTACCGTGATGCGCTGGCCACCAACGACGCGAGTCTGGCGATGGGCGTGCTGGCTGGTTACGAAATCCAAGCCGCTGAAGTAGCGAAGACCAAAGGTGAAGGGCTTGCCACGCACTATGGCGTTGACGAGACCGGCGCAGCGTTCTGGAACCTTCACGCAACGCTTGAGGAAGATCACGCCGCATGGACGATCGAAGCAGCCGCATCTCTGGATGAGGCATCGATTGAAGAAGGCGTACGCCGGTCTTCGTTGGCTTGGTGGAACTTCCTCGACGAGCGTGAAGCGCTCGTTGCTGCCTAAGGACGCACCGAAGACCTTTACGAATCTGAATCAGGCCAGGTAGCGCCTACTGCGGCGAGCCCAGCGTCAAACACGGCCTTGCCGAGTTCTTGATCATTGGCCAGTTTTGACGCGCCCACGGTCTTGGGTTCGCCCCACATTTCCATGAATCCCGCGGGGCCAACGTAGGACCCTGAAGGGATCGATGGGTCAAGGGCTGCCCGCAAGGTCGGCAATGCGCCACGCTCAGTCTTCTGTCCAAGATTTGAGCCGATCAATGCCGCCGTCTTTTTCATGAACGCCCCTCGTCCTTCGACGGGACCTTTGGACGCAAGTTCTGAGCGAGACCACCCGGGGTGTGCGGCGCGAATCGATGCGGCTGAGCGAGTGGCACGAAGGCGGCGATCTCCTTCGAAGCAGAACAAGAGATCTGCCAACTTCGTCGATCCATAAGCGATGGCCGGTGACTGCTTCGACAGATCTAAGGGTGTCTCTTTGTTGAGTTTCCCTCGACGGTGGAGGTTCGACGACAACATCACGATGCGCCCACCCGCTTTTTCAACGGCAGGAAGCAGCGCCGCGGTGAGGGCAACGTGGCCGAGATAGTTGGCGTTGAGTTGACGCTGGGGCCCGTCGGGACCTTTGAGGCCCATGACGCCAGCATTGTTGATAAGAAAATCAACTGCCGGGTGTGCTTCCGTGATGGTAGCTGCGGCGCGTGCCACTGATGCGAGATCTTCAAGGTCGAGCTGAACGAACTCGGGGCTTGGACCCATCGCGCTTTTTTCGAGTTTGGCGATGGCGG
>CAIULL010000042.1 GCA_903899985.1 uncultured Schlesneria sp. | reverse complement strand
GGAACGCCAGGCGAATGTTGTCGGCGCATTTCGAGTAAAAAATTCCTATCTTATCCAAGACAAGAGCATCATTCTCGTCGACGACATTACCACCACGGGATCGACGCTTTTGGAAGCGCAGAAAACCCTCCTTGCCAGTGGGGCAAAAAGGGTTTTGGCATGGACGGTGGCTAATTAAGTCTACTCCCCCTCAATCACGAACTCGCCATATGCCTGACGAGACACTTGCCCAACCAAGACTCCGGCATGATTGCAGGGTGGTACCACAGCACATCAGGAATGTTTTCTAACTGCCGGGATGTTCAATTCTATGTCCTTCCTGTTCCTCAGGGTGAATGTCAGGAAAAACGTCACGATGAGAAGAATGATATCGAACGTGAACTTTTTTCGCATTGCCACCACCATTGATTCTTTGGCATCATCTTTCACCGCTTGCAACTGCGAATCAGAAAATGTCGACAGTGCAGCATCGCGGGAAAAATCTCCAAACTCTATTTCCGATATGTTTTCCTTAGCAATCGCAAGAACAGTAACTTTTTGGGAATCACTGAGGACGGGACTTTTTTGAATGGTCGCCATGAAGCGCGCGGTCAACGTCGAAAGGATAATTGACCCCGCAATCGCAACGGCCACTGCCAGCGAAAGCTGACGAAGGGTATTCAAGATTCCCGACGCCTCCCCTGCCTGATCCACAGAGACCGCAGAAAGCGTAATATTGGAAAGCTGTGCAGCAAGGATGCCTACCCCGAGTCCAATCAGAATAAACCCTGGAATCACCGTGTGCGACGTGGTCGAGACCGAGATCTCGGTCCACAACAGGATAATTCCTACGATGGCGACGACATAACCGCTCTGCATGACAGGTCGGGCACGAAAGTATTTTCCCAAATAGGTAGAAACCTGGGATCCTGCGAAGATCATGATCGTATAAGGCACGAGCGTTATTCCGATATCCAAAGCCGAGAGCCCGCGGATCGCCTCGAAAAAGATAGGAAGTGCGAATCCGACCCCACCGAGCGCCAAATACTGGGAGCAGTTCGTAAGAAGACCGCCCGAGAATTGCCAGTTACCAAAAATTGAGAGCGAAATCAGCGGTGTCTTTCCTGCTTGTTCGCGATGAATTTCCTGAAATCCGAACAGGACAAGGACAACCAGTCCAAGGATGATCGCCAAAAAAGCAATGGACATATTTCCAGGTAGAGTCACCGCATGCTGCCCAATGGAGAATATCTCTTTCGCTCTCAACCAGCCATAGTCGGATGATTCAATAATGCCGAAAACAACCAGGAATAGTCCAATCGTCGAAAGCGCGATCCCAATGAAGTCAAACTGCTTCTTCTCTTGCCGATCAGAGGACTCCTTAACAAAAACCGACCCTGCCAGCAAGATGATGACAATGACTACATTGATGAGAAACCCGTCGCGCCACGTATAATTTGTCGTAAAAAATCCGCCAATCAATGGCGCGATGGCATATGCAAGAGACCCAATCCCTGTCCACATTCCGAATGCGAACGCACGGGCTTGTCCCGAATAGTTTGCAATGATCAAAACGGCACTTGTCGTTGTCATCAAGGCCGCTCCAAATCCCTCAATAACGGATTCACCGATGATGAGCACCGGAACCGAATGGCTGAGTGCCGCAATAAGCGAACCTATTCCGAACAATGCCGCGCCAATCATGAAAACTCGCTTGCGTCCCAGCAGGTCACCCAATCGTCCGCCTGTGATCATGAATGACGCCAGCACCAGCGAATACGCCGCAATTACCCACTGCAGACCTTTTATGGTCGTGTGAAAATCGGCTACCATTGTAGGAAGCGCGACGTTCAGCAAGTTGGTATCAAGTGCCGTGATGAACACCGCCAAGCAGGCAATGACCAATGGCAACCATTTCTTCAGCCAGTTTGTGGAAGACGTTTCATGTATCATGCCCCCATTGTAGAGGAAACGAAGACCACATCAAAGCAAGATCGTCTGTGAGCCATTGAAGGGAGATGCTGTCAAAAGGAAAAACTTTCACTCGACACCAGCTTCTCAATGCGGAGGATGTGAGATTCGAACTCACGGAGCCGAT
>CAIULL010000041.1 GCA_903899985.1 uncultured Schlesneria sp. | reverse complement strand
ATCATCTTAAAGCTCCGTTTCGTATTCAGTGAGGGGTGTTTGCGGTTTGTGCTGTCGATGTCTCCTTCTATCGCGAGTCCCGTGCCAAAGAGAGAAATGGCAAAAGAACGTGTTTTCTTCCCTGAAAATAGTGATTTTTGCCTGTACGGGCCGGCTTGCAACTGAATATGGCTGTAATAAATGCTTTAAAGCATCGTCGTTAAGTGATAATATACTGCCATTTGGTCTCCGTACGGTATTTTATGGTTCAAAAATACAGCCATGTTTTGGGCGGATTACTCCACGGACGGTATCGTACGTTCTCTTCAGGGACTGTTCGTCGGTCGCCAACGGTGGGGTTTGTGAATCAGAGGGGGGAGAATGAATGTCTAAAGCGTCATCGCTGAGTTTAGAGCGTCCAGAGTCGGTCGATTGAATGGAATTCAGGATATTTAAAAGAACCTCGGGTGACCTGTGTGTTCCGGGATGAGGGGTTTGTGTTTGTAAAGCGCGGCGGTGTTGTTGCGAAGAGCGCACGATTGTAAAAAGGCGAGGCCCCGTGACTCTGTTGAGTCACGGGGCCTCGTATCTTTATTTCATGCGATCAGCGATCGTGAGTTCGTGAACCGTTAATCAGACTTGTTCACGTGATCGACAGTCAAGCCTTAGCCAGGCTGGGTTGACCCTTGGTTTCTTGAGCCGCTTGAAGATAGAGCGATTCCAGGTCGGTGACGATACGGTTCCAGGAGAAGGCCTTCTGTACGAAGTCGAAGCCAGCTCGTCCCATTCGTTGCCGTTTTGCAGGGTCCGCGATCAGTTCGCAAATGGCGTCTGCGAGTGCCGTTGAGTCTTTTTCAGGAACAAGTCGGCCGGTGACTCCATCGATGACCGCGTCGGGGATTCCACCGACGTTGCCAGCAACAACCGGCTTGAAGTACGTGTAGGCTTCGATGGCACCGACCCCGAGGCCTTCGGCATCGCCCCAGCTGTCGATGATGGCGGGATTGACCCAGATATCGCACTTGGCGTACTCGTGGCCGAGTTGTTCATTGGTCACAAACCCGAGGAATTTGACGGAATCGCCGAGGCCCAGTTCCTGATGGAGTTTCTCAAGCTTCGCTCGCTGGTCTCCGTCGCCAGTGATGATGAATTGAGCGGGATGTTTTGCGAGGATCTGAGGGACCGCTTTCAGCAGATAGTCGAGTCCCTTGCGTTCGAGAAGTCGTCCGGTGAACAGGACGCGAGGGATTTCATTATTGGGTTGTTCAGCAGTCGCAGCACAGACGGTTGTTCCGTAGGGTAGGACATGGCACTGGCGACCGCAGAGGCTTGTCACCATCCGGGCAGTGTCTGAGCTGTTGGAGATCAGCAGGTCGGCGGAGCGTAGCGATTGTTTCAAGAACGGGCTGACCCATTTCTTTCGTCGAGCCAATGAGAACTCGGCGCCGTGAGACATGATCACGAGCGGAGCACCGCTCAAGAACCGGGCGACCTGCCCCATCAATCCGTGTGGGAACGGCCAGTGAACGTGAACGACGTCGAACTTTCGGGTCGAGGCGAGCCAGGCGGCTGCAATGCAGCCGAAGATGATGTAAGGAATTGCCAGCAACTGCATGTAGGCCTTGCGAATCTTGTGTGTGGCCCCTTCTTCGTGGGTCAGTCGTTCGATCGAGGCGGGTGCATAGCGAAAACGGCAAACTTCGATCCCGTCCAGAGTGTGAGATCGCAGGCCTTTGTAAGAGGGGGCCAGGACGGTGACCTGGTGTCCGCGATCCTTCATTTGCTTGTGGATTTCTCGCATCCAGGGGACTGCATAATCAGCCTCATGTCTTGGGTAGGTCGAAGTAATTACTAAAACGCGTTGTGGAGCAGTCATGATTTTGTTTTCTACCGATGTAATCGTTTTGGTGGAAAATGAATTGAAAAGAATGTCAGTTAAGGGCTTTAGGGTGCTTCGAGGTCCAGTAGACGTTAAGGCAGATTCCAGGCAGCTTTTGGATTTGCTGGCTCTTTCTTGCTGAGTTTCGTGTCCGAGACGACCGAGGGTGGTGCGGTGAATTTCTGTCGAATCATCAACTCAGTCACCAGTCCGGCGAGGACACACATTCCGGCCGCGACTGCGAAGCCCAGTCCAGTCAGGACGCACAGGAGGCAAGCGAATGAACCGAAGCTGGTGACAAGACCTGCAGTTGCAATCGCTATGCCAATGAAACCGAAGAGTGTGGCGATGCTGTTGGCAAAGTGGCTTGGTCGGTTCTGGTAGACTCGCAGGAAACCCATGGTGAGCATGTCGCTGAAGCCACGGATGAATCGTTCGATCCCGTATTTGGACTTACCGAACTTGCGTGGGT
>CAIULL010000040.1 GCA_903899985.1 uncultured Schlesneria sp. | reverse complement strand
TTAATGTTTCGGCAGCTCAACCTTGCCGTATTTGACGAGCTTCAGATCGCCGTCTTGAACACAGCCGACGCCGGGAGCGTAGACTTTGTATTCCTTGACGTTCGGTTCCAATGGGGTTGTTTCTTCCATTTTCACACAATTCTTGAATTGCCCCGCAGGAGTTTTGATCGACACGCCGAGAGCGATGATTTCCGCTCGATCTTCCGCAACGTTTGGGGCGACTTCCTGATAAAAGCGTCCGTAAATCAAGGGGACTCCCGGCATGATCAAGCCGAATCGGGCTCCATCCTTTCCGGCTAACCACGTGCCGTGATGGCCGACGACTTTATCATTCTTGTAATCGTCTACATCTTCACCGAAGTAGTAGACGCTGCCCGTCCGTTTGCTGATGGCGAAATAATTACGTGAGAATTCTACAAGTTTACCGTTCTTGGTTTCTCGCTCTTCGACCACGCGGCACTCGATTCCATCAACCACCTTCGTTTCGTCCAACACGGTTTTCACAACCTTCTCGTCGTCGTCTTCAAAAACCGTCTGGAATCCAGGTTCGAGAATGAAAAACGGGTTCGTACCAGTCGAGGTGAGGCTATCCTTGTCCGCTGAAAAATCGCTCGTCCAGTCTTCCGAAATGGAATCGATGATCGTGCCGTCCGGCTTGACCTTAACCTCGACCTCGTCACCATTGCTTGCCTTAAGCTGGACCTCGTAGAACTTCAGTTCTTCCGTCCCATCGTCGACTTCGCAAACGGCTTCAACCGACTGGAGAGTCGCGTTGGCGAATCGTTTTCCAAGAGAATCCACCACTGATTTTGGCAAATCTTTGAGGTCAAGTTCCTTTTCCAGACCTTCGATGTCACCATCGGAATCGAGGGTGATGTCGATCAACTTGCCATTTTCCTTGACCGTGACTTCGTATTCGACCTCGTCGTCCTCTTCATCTTTGGTCGCTTTGACGAGTTCCGCCTTGGGATATTTTTTTGTGACCGCATCCGCCACAACTTTCGGCAGCTTGTCCACGGGGACTTCGACTTCGTCGGCATAAGCCAGCCCTGAACCGGCGACCGCTGTCATCGCCAGGCATGCGCCGCAACTGAGAAATACTTTCCACATACGATCTCTTCCATTGTCTGGGTTTGTCGAAAGCCAGGGATCATCCATCATGAACACCAGTCCGCTTTCAGTCCCCAAGATTACCGACTTTGTCTGAGGTCACCATGATGTGCAGATAAATTCGTACTTATTTAACAGTTGGGTGACCGGTGTGAGCGGATACCAAATCACAGCCCGAGCCACTCCTTAACGGCAATTTCAATTTCTGCCATTTGGGATGGGTTAAAATGCCGAGTCGACGGATCAGTTTCACGGTTGGAACGGTGATCAGGTTCTGAGCGTCAAAACCGCCCGGTTTTAGAAAATCTCACTTCAATCGCACCTCGAAACGGGAGTCGCGTGTGCTGGTTGTGTGCGGGACGAGTGTTGTGAGAAGTCTGTCGTTGCGATCATCCGAATCAACGCTGAGGACCAAACAGGGGCGGACTTTCACCGTCATTCCTAAGTCGACCAACCAGACTTCACTCCGTGCCGGACTGGGCGACATTGGATTCCTCGGCATCTAAGATTTGAAATAACTCGTCTGCGAGTTCAACATAGTTGTCTTCCGACAAGAATGATTCCGGCAATTCACCACTTCTCCGCAGCATCTCAGTCAAGAGTTCGTGCTTCTCTTCAGGCGGAAGCGATTCAAAAGTCGCCAGCAACTGCGCCGCAGTTTCGGTCATGAACTGATCTCCGAAGGATTATTTGGTCCTACGTGCAGTATAACAAACGAAATTTAAGGGGTCTTCAATTTTTCGCCCTGAGCGACGTCGAGGGCTAAAAATTCTCGGCACGAAAACCGACTTTCCGAGGTCTGAATTTCGTCGTCGTCAATCAGCCTGGAATCGTGGTGCAGTCACACTCAGTCAGATCGATGACGTGTTAGAAATCGCAAAATCGCTTGGTTACGAGGTCAAGTGATTTTTCAGGTTGCTTCGGCATCTTGCCGCGTCGTCCAAGTGGCCGATACTGCCAGAGTCAGGAAATACCCTCCGTAGTTCGCTATCAACCCCTTGGGATTGGTTCTCACGTTTGTCATTGGCGATGAAGGTCCCCACGATCTCGTTTGCGAGGAACCCGATAGACTCGTTGAACGAAGAAGTCTTCGAGAATCTTTATCGCGGATGGAGATGTCGCCTCTTCCTCCGCCTTGAGCAAACCGCCGGACGTGAAGACTGCCGTTGCAAAAAAAGAATGCTTCGGTTGTTCATCGAGTGCTCGCTAAGAAGATCGAGACACGACCTTCAACCTGACGTCGCAGGGAAAAAATCAAACCTTAACCATAGCGCATCGGCTGAACTACAGATATCGCGTGTTTTGATGCGACTTAGTGCTCATCAGCCGCCCGCTCCATTATTGCGATGTCGATCTTTTTCATTTTCATCATCGCTTCGGTCGCACGTCGTGCCCGATCCGGGTTTGGGTCGAGAAATAGTTCAGTCAGACGAGTCGGCACAACTTGCCAGGAGAGTCCCCAGCGGTCTTTCAGCCAGCCACAGCGGCCCTCTGTACCGCCATCCGACAACGCCGACCAGAGTCGGTCGACTTCAGCCTGATCCGCGCATGCGATCTGAAGCGACAGGGCTTCCGTGAAGGAGTACATCGGTCCTCCATTCAGCGCCACATACCGGGTGCCTGCCAGCAGGAACTCCACAGTGATGACCATCCCGCCAGGGCCGCTCGGCGTGTCAGCTGGCGAGCGGTTGATCCGGTCGATCCGTGAGTCCGGGAACAGCGACACATAAAAGTGCGCTGCCTGTTCAGCCTGTCCATCGAACCACAGGAACGGAGTAATTTTCTGCGTCATATGTCCGCGATTCCATTATCGAATTTGAAAACCAGGATTGAAGAAACTTCGAAGTCATGATTCCAGAGGAATCCAGATTTCCATTCCCCCCATCCCCGTGCCGGGATTGAATTCAGATGTATAACGCTCAAAGCAGGGGGCGCTGGCGATCTTCAGTCCGCAGTCTGGCACCCATCTGGTCCAGATTGTATCCATCGACTTGGGGATCGCGGAGACGTGACCGGAATGTGCAAAGACAGCGTATCGGCGGCTGTTGAGTTTCAGCGATCGGAAATCAGCGGGTAGGTTTTCAGAACTGGAAACTTCTAATCCCGTCAGATAGTCGAAGCTGCAATCGGGTTTTGTGTTCCAGCAGACGCCGAAAAATACGTCCCCTTTCATTCCAGGGATGCTGCCTGCCCGGGGGACAAAACGTTCCCACTGTTGCGGAATGCCGATGCGGGTCTCCATGGTGTAGCTTTGACTGAGTCCCGCAATCTCGAGGTCTGGACAGACTTGAAACGTTGGCGGGTTGAGGCCCAGTCCGGTCGCTCGAAGAGCCGCTTCCTGCTCTTGAAGTTCCGGCGTGAATGCTTCGCCAAAGTCCTCCACTTCCATGTACGGTCGAATCTCGATGTCCGAGTCTTCCGTCATGGGATTGGGGCATTTCTTCACCCAGTCGATCGCCTCCTGAAGCGACTTCACCTTCCAGACCCAGTATCCGGCGATCAGTTCCTTTGTTTCGGCGAAGGGGCCATCAATGACAGTCCGGCTGGTGCCAGAAAAATGGACGCGGGCACCACGGGCGCTTGGTGTCAGCCCGGCACCATCGAGCATGATCCCCGCATTAACGAGTTCCTGATTGTACTGGCCCATCGCCGTGAGCAATTCTGTGCTGGGCATTTCACGCGCTTCTGAGGCTTTCGTGGCTTTGACGATCACGAGGACTTTCATTTTGAATTCTCCTTGAATTCATGCTTAGGATCAGCGTTCAAGCTTGTTCGCCAGGGACCATGACCATCCATTCGACGTTGAACTTGTCTGTGACCATGCCGTAGCAGGGGGACCAGAAAGTTTTGGTCAGTGGCATTTCAATCGTGCCTCCATTGGCCAGCGCGTTAAATGCCTGGTGAGCTTGCTCTTCCGTCGGCACGGCCATGGCAAGTTTAAAGCCGTGTAACGTGGACTTGTCGTCGCAACCGTCGGATGCCATCAATAATACATCGCCCACGTGGAACGACGCATGCATGATTTTTGTCTCGAAGCCCGCTTGAAGCATACCGGGCGGTGTCGGTTCGGGGCTTTCGTTAAAACGCATGATCATCTCGACCTTTGCACCAAGTGCCTCGCGATAGAAATCGAGAGCCTCTTCGCATCGGCCAGAGAAAAAAAGATACGGAGTGATCGTTGTCGAGGTCATGATTGATCCTTTGATAGAAAATGCGTGAAACGGAAGGCTGGTAAAGGCGGAGACAGTGTTGTTGTGAGCGGGGCGGTTGACTCGCAGACAACGAGGTTTATTCAATCGATGTCAGATCAAATACCTGACGTACCTCGACAGCACCGACGCGTGCCCCTGAATGTTCGGCCGCGATTTTCACGGCGTCTGACTGGTCTTTGGCTCGAATCAGATAATAGCCCCCCATCACTTCGGATGTTTCTGCAAAGGGACCATCCGTCACAAGCCGTTGGCCGTTTCTGACACGGATACTGGTTGCGGTGGCAACCGGATGCAGGGGCGAAGCGCTGATATACTGACCGAGGGCAGCGAGTCGTTCGGTGAGTGCCACCGCTTCCTGCATCGCGGCATGATGGGCCTGCGGCCCGGCCTTGCGCCATGCCTCTTCATCGTCATAGCAGAGGAACATAAATGTCTTGAGCGATGTCTCGCTGTTGGATGTTACCGTGGCGTGCCTTTCAGCGGGCAAGCCATCAATTTTGAACAGCGGTCGAATCTCCACAGTCCCTTTATGGGCCGGTGGTAACCGACTTGAAATCGCGATCGCTTCGTCAAGATTTTCGACGTCGATCAGATAATATCCCCCCAGTTGTTCCGTGGTCTCGGCAAATGGACCGGTGGTGATGAACGGCTTGCCGTCACGAACCCGGACCGTAGAGGCCGTGGCAACCGGGTGCAATGGTGCCGCAGAGATAAGCTGGCCTTTGGCGGCCATTTCCCCGCAGATTTGCATCGATGTCTCGACGCACTGTTTCCATTCTTCTGGAATCCAGGCATTTTCCGGACTATAAATGAGCAACATGTACTTCATGCCGAGATTCCTTCTGAGCCTTTTTCCCGGGTTGATTTGCCGAATGCCAACGAAAAGATCTCGGGATGTCTCAGTCCCAGCGCGATCCACATCACCACACCAATAATGATCGGAAAGAACCACGCTTCACCCACTCGCACGTGAGTCATGACGGCTCCACCGAGATAGGCCGTGATGAGAATCGCACCGAGAAATGACGTTCGCGGAATCAAAAACACAATCGTAATCAGGACTTCGATAATACCGATGATCGGTACCAGATCGGGCTTAATCCCCATGTGATCCATCATTTCTGCCTTGCCGGGCCAGTCAACAAACTTGCCTGCGGCACTCGGTCCGATCAGAAATAATCCGAGCAAACACGTTAGAACCCAACCTGTAATCCGTTGTGCTTTCGAGGGCATAAAATCGCTCCATTTAATGTCTAGTCTTCACTTTCGCTCAATTGTCGAAGGGCGCAGCGGACAATCGACAACGATCTCGAAAATTCCCAAAGAATTCTATTTGTGGCTCGTTACCCGCGAGAATTGTCGTCAGGAACTCACAATTCGGACAGTCGACGAGTCAGAAAACGTCGTTCGGGCTCCTGTCGGACCAGAGAAAGCGCTTGCGTTAACGCGGCACGCGCCTCGGCAATACGCCCCGCGCGGCGACACAATTCCCCTCGGGCCGCGTGGGAGAGGTAATAGTCGACCAGGTCACCACGTCCCAGGATCGAATCGATCAGGACAAGCCCCGCTTCGGCGCCGTCTCGCATGGCCACCGCCACAGCTCGATTCAGTTCGACGACGGGTGACGGGTTGATCGACAGCAGTGTGTCATAGAGCGTGACGATCTGGGGCCAATCGGTCTGTTCTGCCGTCCGAGCAGTGGCGTGTACGGCGGCAATGGCCGCTTGAACGGAATAGGGCCCGAATCGGCTTGTCGAGAGTGATCGCTCGACAAGCGAAAGACCTTCTTTGATTAACGAATCATTCCATAAACCTCGGTCCTGATCCTCAAGCAGGATGATGTCGCCATCGACAGTCGCTCGAGCGGGACGTCGAGACTCTTGCAGCACCATTAGTGCCAACAATCCCATCACTTCAGGATGGGGCAGCAATTCCAGCAGCAGTCGCCCCAACCGAATCGCTTCCCCGGACAGATCGGCTCGGGTCACGACATCGCCGGACGAGGCCGAGTATCCTTCGTTGAAGACCAGGTAGATCACAGCCATCACCGACGCAAGTCGCTGTGGGAAATCGGCGGCGGTGGGAATGACGAACGGAATCCCGGCATCACGGATTTTCGCTTTACCACGTACGATCCGCTGAGCCATCGTCGCTGGTGCCGTCAAAAACGCACACGCGACTTCGTCGGTCGACAAGCCACAGACCTCGCGCAATGTGAGCGGCACCTGGACCATGGGGTCGATGGCTGGATGACAACAGGTGAAGATCAGTCGCAACTGATCGTCCTCAATCTCGTGACTTGCACGCACGGCATTGGATGACGCGACGTCGTCAAGTCGACGGAGAATATCCGGCGCCATTTCATCAATCCGACCTCGTCGTCGCAGTGCATCAATTGCTTTGAACCGACCAGTCGAAATCAACCATGCCCGAGGGTTCTCAGGAACACCCAACGCCGACCACTGAGTCACAGCCAGGGCAAACGCGTCGTGCATCGCTTCTTCAGCCAGATCAAAATCCCGTAGCAACCGCACAAGTGTGGCAAACACCCGACGCGACTCGAGGCGGTAAACCTCGTCGACGATTTGTTGGGTCTTCTGGTCGGTCGGAACGGGCATGGGACGTTGGCCCGGTGACATGGGACTTTTGGCAAGGCACGATGAAAACTGAAAGATACGAACAGGAAATCCGCAGTTAATTTTTGTCGCGGTCGGGAAGCGCAGCCCCGCAGACAACGTGTCAGTTCATTTCTTAGCGGCGCGACGAACGGCAACGACCTTACCGACGATTCGAAAATCATCTTCCGGGCGAACGGGGATGGGCTTGAATCGACTGTTTTCTGGTAGAAGCGTGATTTCGCCGTTGCGATGATGCAGTCGTTTGACCGTTGCCTCGTCATTCAAGAGAGCGACAACAATATCGCGATGGTCAGCCAGCGGCTGTTGGCGTACGACGAGCAAGTCGCCGGAATTGATTCCTGCGTCAACCATACTTTGGCCCGAGACCGTCAGGGCAAAGTGGCGACCGGTTCGAACCGTCGCGGCATCGACCAGCAACTCGCCCAGTTGGTTTTCGGGAGCGAACATCGGCAGGCCGGCGGCCACAGTTCCCAACAGGGGAATCGCGACTAACCCTGCCAGTTGCGGTTCATCTGCTGAGCGCAATACGACCAGGCTACGTGATTTTCCGGAACTTCGGCTGACAAAACCGTTCCGCTCCATTCGCTGAATCAGCTTGTAGATGCTGGCGACCCCTTGATCCAGGTGGTCCGCCAGTTCTCGCAGGGTGGGGGACATTCCATCGCGATTGATATGGTCCTGGATGGCAACGAGCAGTCGCTCTTGCGACGGCGTCAGCGTCTCGATAATCGGCCGACCTCGTCCCCGTTTAGGCGGGGACTTTGCTGACTCGCCTTTGAGGGACTTGGGCTTGATCGGTTTCACAATGGATTTGGACAATCAACAATCCTTTTTGATTCTGAACAGCTCATTTGCCGATCGCCGCTAGTCATGCGCGACCGACAGGTCCAGGTGGATTTAACAGGCGGCCAAAAATCATTCGACCGGCACTGTTCTGAAGCATGCTCGTCACCACCACATCGATTTCTTTCCCAAGTAACGTTGACGCCTGTTCGCAAACAACCATCGTCCCGTCGTCCAGGTATCCAACTCCCTGGCCAAACGATTCCCCTTCTCGCATCACTTTAATATGAAGTTGTTCGCCAGGCAAATACCGTGGTTTCAATGCGTTCGCCACGTCATTGAGGTTAATCACGTCAACACCTTGAACACTGGCAACCTTGTTCAAGTTGAAATCGTTTGTCACGACTCGGCCACTCATCCGCTTTGCCAGGGCGACAATCCGCTGATCGACAGTATGCTCGAGATCATCCTTTTCCCGGACTTCGAGCATCCGAACTTCCACTTTAGGCTTCTGTTGAAGTTTTGTGAGAACGTCCAGGCCACGTCGGCCGCGAGTTCGGCGATTTTTGTCCTGACTGTCGGCAATGTTCTGCAATTCTTCCAGGACAAAACTGGGAACAATTAATTCCGTGTCGAAGATACTCGTATCCATCACGTCGGCAATTCGTCCGTCGATCAGGGCGCTGGTATCGATAATCAGTGGTCGCCCCCCCTTAATCTCTTTGGCAAATTCGACATAAGGAATCACAAACCGAAAATCATCCTTGGTTTGCAACAGGAACGAGATGCACATATAGGGCAACATAATCCCGGCGATACCCCCGATGACACGGGCGTACGGATTCTCTCCCTGCAGATTGTTTCCGTCTGCATCCTTTTGAATACCAACGCCAATCGACGTCATAAACGCCTGAGCGGCATATTGCAGTTGAAATGCCAGAAGCCAGCCGACCAAAAGCCCGAAATAGATGGCAGAGATCACATCCAGACGCTTTCGTGGAAACAAAATGTCAATGAACGTGACAATTTGAGTCAGTAACATGATCAAGATAAACGACAATGCTGCGTACTTCTTGATGAATTCCGGAGCCATTGGATTTTGCACCAGGGCAACCGCAGCTCCTGCACAGATCAAGACATACGTTACGCGGAGGAAAATTAACATATCCAAATCCAGACCTGAGGTGTTTAATTTTTATGCTTTGGAAGATTGTGACGCCCAGTATAGACAGCGGGTTGGAGTCTCACCAGTACAGAAACATCCCAACGTCATTCAAGTGGATTGTCAACGATTTCTGTTTCAGTCCTGTGCCACTGCTTGACCGTCCTCGGTCAAGCAGTGATCTTTAACCATTATCACGAAAAGCGCACTGTTTGACCGAGGACGGTCACGCAGTGGAACAGTTGTTAAGTGGATTTGCAAAACACACCCCGCGAGCGTTTTATAAAACAAGCCTGCCAAGGTAGTCTGTATTCATGATTGATTCGTTCGCCACTACTGGATTGGATTCCACGGTTGTTCCTCCCGCCATGAATACGGGTGAATCGACAAGTCTTTCGTCGTTTGGTTCGCTTGGACGGCAATTGGCTGACGCCTTGGACCGACTTGAGAAACAATCCAAACCGCTCCAGTTGGAACCATTGGCCGGCCGTGACTGGTTTGACTTGCTCGTACGTAAACTCCTTCCGCAGCTTGAAGATAACCCTCATTTGATCGTGGCGGTCGTGGGGGGGACGAATATTGGCAAGAGCGTCGTTTTTAACCATATTGCCGGTTTTCGAGCGAGTTCGAGCAGCCCACTGGCCTCGGGAACGAAACATCCGGTTTGCCTGATCCCCGACGGATTTGCCGCGAGGCACGATCTGCAATTGCTGTTCCCGGCATTTGAACTGAGACCCTGGACTGACAGTGACGAAGCCCTGGCAAGTTACAGCGAGCACTGCCTGTTCTGGCGGACAAGTCGTGATGTTCCGCCAAACCTTGTCATTCTGGACACACCTGATGTGGACAGTGACGCTCCCATCAACTGGCACCGCGCCGACGCCGTTCGACAGGCGGCGGATGTGCTTGTGGCGGTTTTGACGCAGCAAAAATATAACGATGCGGCGGTCAAACAGTTCTTCCGCAAGGCTGCGGAAGAGGATAAGGCGGCGCTCATCGTCTTTAATCAGGTCGAACTCCCGGATGACGAGCCCTATTGGCCGCTTTGGCTGAAGACTTTTTGTGGCGAAACCGGTCTTCAGCCCGAGTTTGTCTATCTCGCTCCTAACGATCGCAAGGCGGCAGAAGCGATTCGGTTGAGATTCGAAGAACGAACCTGGCCCGTTCAACAACCGATTTCCAGTTCAGACAGCGATGATCAGTCCGTGGCGCAAACCGCTGAAACTGCTGCAGTTCCAGTGCTAAACGACCGAACGGCACCGGAACCCGTGCAGCTGAGAAGTGTGCTTTCCCAGCTTCGATTTGACGAGATTAAACTCCGGACGCTGCGTGGTTCATTAAGACGTCTCGTCGCGAACGAAAACGGGGCTCCTCACTATTTACGGGACATTCAACAACGCTCTCAGCAATTTCGGGGTGCGGCGGAAGTGTTTGCGTCCCGCAGCCTCATTCGCCATTCCGACTGGCCCGCGCCACCGAATTCGCTCATCGTGGAAGAGATGTGGCACTGGTGGGACGGCCATCGCGAGGTCTGGACTTCCAGCGTTCACGGTTTTTACGCCCATGTCGGTCGATGGATGAGTGGCGGTGTTCGAGTCGTTCGCAAACGCATCTGGGGCCAGCCTGTCCACCCGCTTGATGAATATCGTCAGGCCGAATGGGAGGCCATTGTTCGCGTGCTGCAACAGGTTTACGACCAGTTGCGAGTCATCACAACACTCGGCAACGAACTTTTGACAAGTCGACTCGACCGGCTTCTCAGCGGAACCACCTGTGAATCTGTCATCGAAAAACTGAGAAAGGAACACAACGAGTTCAATTTCGAAGACTTGATTTCGTCGCTGGTTGATACCGAGATGACTGCAATGCGAACGGACCGTGAGCGGTTGTTTAACGTCATTCGTAACGCTGACCGAGCCGCTGCAGTGGCTCGACCGGTGCTGACTTTGTTATTGGCATTCGGCGGCGCCTTCGGTGCGGAACACATGCTGGTTCATGCGGCTTCGCAGTCGCTGACTCATGTGGCGGTTGATGCGACTGTCGCGGCCGGTACGACGGTCGCCGGTAATGCTGCTGTCGACACGGCGACCAGCGTGCTCAGCCAGGTAAAGGCCTGGCTGTTGCAATTGCATCAGAAATTCAAATCCAAGCGAGAAGAATGGTTGACGACAAAACTTCGAGAATACCTGCTGGGGGACATGGTCGACGAACTTCACGCAGGAGCGTCCATTCCGGAATCCGAAGTATTCCACGAAGTCGAGGAGCTGATCCAACAGTTCGAAGACCGTTTGGCTGGTATGATCGGAACAGAACCTTCATCTGCAGGTCAGACGCAACTCAATTCGCTAGAGGTGAGATTAGCTGATTGACGAAAGCACGGTGCACGAGTGACAATTGCGAAATCAGGTTGACCGAAAACGACTGAAACAGTCGCATCTATGAATTGCAGGCCATGACTGATCCGACTCGACATCCCGGTCCGAATACGCGTCTGTTTACGGCAGCATTCTGTCCCAGTTGCCAGTTTTCCTACGTCCCTGAACACCGATTGCAAGAATGCCCAAGCTGCGGGCAACCACTGAAATCGGAAGTCGATAGTTTTGGAAATACGATTCTTCATGAAGGAAAAGACTCGCACAACGGAGCCAGGGGTTCGGTACCCAAAGCATCACAGGCGACCGAAGTCGACCAACTGATCGGACAGCAACTTGGCGTTTATGATATCGATGCGCTGCTCGGTGCAGGGGCGATGGGGCGCGTTTATCTGGCCCGTCATTGTGATCTTCGGCGAAAATGTGCTCTGAAAATTCTTCCCCCAGCCCTGGCGGACAGTGATCCGGCTTACGTCACCCGGTTCATGAACGAAGGGCAGGCGGCAGCCGCTTTAAACCATCCCAATATCGTTACCGTCCATGCGATTGGTGAAGAACGCGGCTATCACTTCATCGAAATGGAATTCGTCGCAGGGCGTTCGCTCAGGGAATTAGTGGATGAGGATGGGGCTCAGACACCTGTGCGAGCAACGGCGCTGGCGCTGCGAATTGCAGAAGGCTTGGCGGCCGCACATACGGCAGCAATTCTGCATCGCGACCTGAAGCCGGACAATGTCATCCTGACCCATCAAGGGGTGCCGAAAATTACGGATTTCGGTCTGGCGAAAAGTGTTGTGATCAACGCGAATTCGGATCAGCCGGCGGAATTTGTCGGTACCCCCAGCTTTATGGCCCCGGAACTGTTTGAGCACCACCCCGCGACGCAAGCCAGTGACGTGTATGCCTTGGGCGTTTGTTATTTTTTCCTGCTGACCGGCGAACTGCCGTTTCACGAAGAAACCTTAAGCGAACTGATCGAAAGTATCATTCATAAGCCGCTTCCCAGCTTTCGATCATTCAATCGGTCAATCCCCATGGAAATGGCCGAATGTGCAGCGATGCTCTTGTCGAAGGCGCCCCAGAATCGGCCCCGGTCGGGGATTGAAGCCGTACAATTGTTACAAGCGGTACTCGGGCAGGCGGAAGATATCGAGAGTCTTTTGCAGAAGGCTTTTGAGAATCATCCGGAAATTCGTTGGAGTCGTCAGGGTCAGCGTTATCTGATTGACCTGAATTTTTCTAATGGTCGGCACCAGACCGCTTTTGTCGAACAAAGTGATCATGCGGCCGCAGACCGGCTTTTGAAGATCTCAAGCGTGTGTTGTCCGGCACTTTCGGTTTATTTTGAACCGGCCTTGAGGCTGAACGCCGAAATTCTGCATGGAGCGCTCGCGATTGCCGAAATCGATAAAGAATCGGTGTTTGTGATGGTCGACAATTATCCGTTAGCGACGGTGGACCCTGAAGAGATCCGACGAAGTGTGCTCGAAGTCGCTCATCGAGCGGATGCAATCGAAAAACTGCTGACAGGACTTGATCTGAATTAATTGAGAAACGTCTTGACCTCAGGCTTTTCGCAATCCTATTGTTGAATGCGGGCAAAATTTCCTTTCGGCGATCAGCCTTGATCCAAGGCCTGGTTCCTTTGCGCAGGACAGTAACAGCATGAAGACGTTGATAACTCGGTTTGCCTGTTTTCTCGCAGTTGCGGGAGCCGTTACCGTTTTTGCCTCGTCCACAGCCAGTGCCCAGTCTCTGCGTGGTGGCGAAATTCGATTTCCTGCCATTGCGTCAGGTGATGAAATGACGTCCCAGAATGACCTCTGGGTGATGGACGTGTACTTCAAACCGATGCGATTGATTCCCGTCGAACTGACCGATCCCAAAACCGGTCAGCGAAAGCTCGAATACGTCTGGTACATCGTTTACCGGGGCTTCAATCACAAGCTGGATCAGAAGGGGAATGTCAACGCGCCGGTTAACGATTTAGACCCTGCGGTTGCACCACAACAATTTATCCCTGAATTCACCCTGGTCGCTACTGACAACGGCCGAAACGAAATCTTTCCGGATCAGGTGATCCCTGAAGCACTTGCTGCCATCAACAAACGAGAAAAAGCAAACTACAAAAGCGCCGTCAGTGTCGTCGGACCGATCCCCGAAGCGACTGTCCCAGGCAGTCCGGACGATGTCGCGATCGAAGGTGTCGCCATGTGGCGAGGGATCGACCCGGAAGCAGATCGCTACACCGTTTTCATGACCGGTTTTTCAAACAGTATCCGCAAGGTCGATGGACCTGATGGTTCACCGATCATCCAGACGAAGACCATCATGCAGAAGTACATTCGACGCGGCGATCGCTTCGACCAACGCGAGCGAGAAATCCTGCTCGACGGCGACACCCAGTGGATCTACCGCTAACCGGCGCAGCCAGTTGGTGCGCGTCGGACGATGGGTTCAGTATTAGGGATGTTTCTCGCGCGTCGGACGATGGGTTCAGTATAGGGATGTTTCTCGCGCGTCGGACGACGGGTTCAGAATAGGGATGTTTCTCGCGCGTCGGACGATGGGTTCAGAATAGGGATGTTTCTCGCGCGTCGGACGACGGGTTCAGAATAGGGATATTTCTCGCGCGTCGGATGATGGGTTCAGAATAGGGATATTTCTCGCGCGTCGGACGATGGGTTCAGAATAGGAATGTTTCTCGCGCGTCGGACGATGGGTTCAGAATAGGGATGTTTCTCGCGCGTTGGACGATGGGTTCAGAATAGGGATATTTCTCGCGCGTCGGATGATGGGTTCAGAATAGGGCAATTGCTCGCGCGTTGATCGACCCCAGAACAACACGGCATCCACGCTTCAGTTGACTCCGATCAGTCGTGACTTGGCGGCAGTCGTCGTAATTTTGCCACGATCACTTTTTGACGCTTGTTGGCGGAGTAACGTCATCACGCCGCTCGAAGACAAGTGGGTGATCTGACTGTGGGTCGGCGACGCGCAATGCGATTTTTCCGGCAAGGACATCCGTCAGCAAATCGCCGCAGACTTCGGCTCGCCATCCTTGTGTCAACCGGGGCGGCTCCCCATCTTTTTCGC
Source organism: uncultured Schlesneria sp. (assembly GCA_903899985.1). Classification (GTDB taxonomy): domain Bacteria; phylum Planctomycetota; class Planctomycetia; order Planctomycetales; family Planctomycetaceae; genus Schlesneria. Next base: position 7,229 of record CAIULL010000040.1, on the reverse strand, counting down.
TATAGACATGCCAGCGCACCAGGTGTCGCAAATCGGCTGTCTTTCCGACCAGTCCCATGGCGACGTTGAGTTCGGCACAACGATTTGCCAGAGCCAGACCGAGCAGTTGTCCGACGACCTGTTCGTCGTGAGCTTTGTCTTCATCCAGCGACTTGGGTAGCTGAGGCAGGTCCTCTTTCGGCAGGGCCATCCCCGCAGCCACGCAATCCAGCAATGTCGCTGCGGCCCGTTTATATTCCGGTCGATTCATGTCGCGAACGGCCAGTAAATCCGATTCGCTGGTCGGACGACGCTTCGCGAGTTCAATCACCAGGTCGTCACGCAACATTTTTCGCATCGGTCGATCTTTGGCTGCGGCTTCGTTTTCACGCCAGCGATAAACTTCGCGGGCAACGGCCAGTTCGCGAGGGGTCAGGCGATGCAGCCCCGGAAGTCGCTGCCAACTGTCTGGAGATCGCTCGGCGGCAATCTCGTCGATCATCCGCTGAATCTCTGATTCCGCCCAGGAAAGTCGCTTCATTTTTTGCAACGAAGCTCGCTGGCGTTCGTAGATTTCGAGAACGTGCTGCACATCATCGAGTGCATATTCGAGTTGTGTGGCGGACAGTGGGCGGCGACGCCAGTCAGTCCGGGTTTCACGTCCCTGAGCCGTACGTCCCAGAATTCGTTTGACGAGTGCTTCGTAACCCAGTGGAAAACTGCGCGAACGCAGTCCCTCGGCAATCTGCACGTCCCATAAGCGTTTGGGGGGCAAGTCAACGTGCGTGAAACAGAAACGAACCTCTTCCCGGCCACCGTGAATAATGACGGTCGTCTTTTCGTCAGCCATCAGCTCCCACCACCGATGATGATCGACTTCGTAGGGATCGACCGCTACGCAGCGTTCTTTGGTGGCGAATTGAAGGAGGCACAATTCAGGACGATAGGTGTGCTCCGAGACGAATTCGGTATCGAACGCAACCAATCCAGACTTTTGGATGTGATCGCACAGATCATCGAAAGCGGATTGTTTGGTAATGAGGGACGACGTCATCGACGAAGTAGCCGTGGCTGGAGTGTTTGGCATGTTTCATTTTCTTGCTTGGCAATAACGTGTCTATGGTGGCAAGCTTTCGTAAGACTGGCAAGCTAGCGCAAAACCCTTACAAATCAGGCAGGTTTTGAGTCTTCGGAGAACCGAATTTGCCGTGGCAATGACTGCGCTTCCCTTTCTCGCGTCGCCACGTCACGATTCAGGGAGCTCTGTTCTGGTTTTTCGCATGCGAAATCGATTGCTTGCGGCGAAACTTCACAAGAGACGGTGGCCGTGAGATCGTCGAACGTAAGTGGTTTCACAACCTGGCGTGCGACAGGGCGAATGGTCAGAGATTTCGATCGATCACATTGACGTTATTTGGATAAACAAACATGCTTCAGGAACGAGCCAGTGGCGTCCTCCTGCATCTGACTTCGATTCCGACGCGATATGGAATCGGTGACCTTGGCCCGCGTGCCTGGGAATTTATCGACTGGCTTGCCGGTGCCGAACAAAGCTACTGGCAGGTGCTGCCATTGTGTCCAACCGATCAGGGGGATTCGCCTTATCAATCCCCGTCCTCCTTCGCCGGAAATCCGCTGTTAATCAGCCCTGATCTGCTCGCTGGCGATGGCCTTTTGTCCGATGAAGATCTGTCGGCGGCGGCATTGCCTGACGTCGAATTCTCGTCGCGCGTCGATTTCCAAAAGGCCGCCGAGCGAAAGTATCAGCTGCTGGAAATCGCAATCAGCAACTTGAGAAAGCGACCCGCGAGCGATCCGCTGCAACAGGAATTTGCGGCATTTTGTGATCAGCACAGGGACTGGGTCGAAAACCATGCGAAATTCATGGCGCAACGAGGCGCTAATCATCATCTTCAATGGCAGAAATGGACCGAATCCGTTTCTGCTCCTGATAACGCAGTCAAACCCGAGCTTGGCGAACGATTTGTCGCCGCGCTGATTTTGCAGTTCTTTTTCGTTCGCCAGTGGCAGCAGTTACGGAAATTTGCGAGTGAACGCGGGATTCGCATTATTGGTGATATTCCGATTTATGTTTCGCTTGATAGCGTCGATGTCTGGGCAAATCGTTCACTGTTTCAATTGAATGAGCAGGGTGACCCGACTCGCGTGGCGGGGGTTCCCCCCGATTACTTTGCCGCGACCGGACAGTTGTGGAACAACCCGCTGTACGACTGGGATGCGATGGAACGCGATGGTTTCCGCTGGTGGATCCATCGATTGGAAGCGGTTCTGCAGTTTGTCGATCTGGTTCGACTCGATCATTTTCGTGGTTTTGAATCGTATTGGTCGGTTCCTGCCGGCGAAAAGACGGCGATGAATGGTGAATGGGTTCCAGGCCCCCGTGGAAAGCTGTTACAGGCGTTATGCAACGCCAAAAGCTCCGGCTCCGCGACCTCGGGGACCGTCCCGATCATTGCTGAAGATCTCGGGATGATTACGGAAGAAGTCCATGCATTGCGTAAAGAGTTCCATCTGCCCGGAATGAAGGTTTTGCAGTTTCTGTTGCCCGGCGAAGCCTGGGACAACACTCGTCCCGAAGATTTCGAAGCCAATTCGGTGACCTACACCGGCACGCACGACAACGATACAACGCTCGGCTGGTTCCGCGAAAAGATCCTGCACAACCATGATCAGCTCGAACGACTGCGACGATACACCCGCTGCGAAGAACACAATATCGCCTGGGAATTTATCGAACTCGCGTTGAGGTCGGGCTCAAAGCTGGCGATCATCCCCTTACAAGACGCATTGTCACTCGGCGCAGAAGCCCGCATGAATACGCCAGGAACCAGCGGTCCCGACGTCGATAACTGGCGCTGGAAGTACGTTCCCGGCATGCTGACAACCGATATCCAGCAACGCCTGGCGGGTTTGACAAGAGCATCAGGGCGATCACAGGCGAATCGTTAAGAGTATCCCGTTAGAGTGCGAGCGTTGGGTCTTCAAGACGAGATTCCTGGACAGGTCAGGTTCGAGCAGCCACAAATTCGGGCTATTGGGATGTTGCCATCCGGCGGACAAATGTCTTAAATGACTCGTAATTCTCGTTTTGGTGCGGTTTCAAACCATAACGCGGCTTCCCCAACCAGCCCGTCGTAGTTAGAATCCCGCGCGACCTTTGTTATGGCACAATTCAAGGGAGAATTGTGCTGCCGGGTCAATTTGGTGGATAGTTTTGGAAGAGTCAGTCTCATCAGCTGCTCTTCGTAGCTTCGCGTAATGCTCCAATCGATCGGGGACATTGCCGAACGACTGATAAAGGAGTCAACAGTGTTCGTTCGAAAGCTCGCTCTCTTTTTCATCGCTTTGACAGGTTTGGCGGTCCAAACCGCAGTCGCTCAATCGGAAGCTCGTATCCGGGTTGTCATCCCCAGCGTGACTGCGGTGGAAGATGATTTGAAATGGTTGATCGAACTGAGTCCGACAGCCGACTTGAAGAAGCAATGGAAAAATCTCAAAGAGAACCTGATTGACGCGTTCACTCAGGGTGTCGACGAGAAAAAGCCACTGTCGATCGACCTGGTCTTCCGAAAGGACGAGCTGTCCTACGAATCGCGAATCCCGATTTCCAATTTGCTCAATAAGAACAGCGGGTTTCTCCCCAGCCTTCGCGGTATGGGATACCTCAACAAGCCAGTGGGACAGGACTTCTATGAAGTTTTTGAAAAGGGAAAAAAGCCATTCTATCTGCGGTACGAGAAGGATTACGCCTGGATCGCTTCGCTGAAAGAATCGGTTCCGGCAAACCGGCCTCTCCCGACTGCTGACTTGCAGTCGTTGCTCGATCTGAAGAAAGACGTTGTCGCAGAACTGAAAAACGACGTTGCAGGCCTGGCCAAACGACGTGAGAACTTTCAATCACTACGGACGCAATTCGAAGCATTGGTGCGCATTAAGAGGAACGAAGACCCGAACGTCTTTAACCTGCGAAAGCTGTCTGCGACCCAGTATTTGAATGAAGCCGAGCGATTCCTCGTCGAAACAGAGGCACTTCAAGCCAGTTGGACGACGAATGCGGTCACTCCAGGTGGTTTCGGACGTGGCGAGTTCTCATTGACGGCTTTGCCAAATACCGATCTGCTGAAGAGTATCGAGCAATTCGCGGTCAAGCCGAGCTACTTTGCGAATGTGACATTGCACGACAGCCCGATTGCGGTTGGAAGACTTAATTTCCCGCTCGATTCAATGCGAGTGGCCCATCTGAAAGACTTTTACAAATCTGTTCGCCCGGTGGTCGAGTTGGAAATTAAAGCGAGACCAGCAGCGACGTATAGCGACGAACAAAAAGCCGCAACTCAACAGGCCACGACGACATTCCTCGACTTGCTGAGTGGGGGATTAGATCTTGGAGTTGTCGATGCTTTCATTGACGCTCATGCTGTTGCGCCAGGGAAAAACGTGATGGTTTGCGGAATCCGCACGGCTAACGGCAAACAGGCGGACGAGATCGTTAAGATCCTGCCTAAAATGAAATCGGAATGGGAAGTGAAGCTCGATGTGCACGAGCATGGCGGAGTCAAGATTCATGAATTGACCGTTCCCAAATCGCGTCTGGAATCATTCCAGAAGGTGTTTGCAGACCAGACTGTTCTTTATGTGGGAACCAGCCAGGACGCCGTGTGGGGGGCTGCAGGTGTTGACGGCTTGGCTCAATTGAAAACCGCAATTGATCAGGCCGCAAAGCCAGCCCCTGAAAAGGTTGACCCCGTTGTTGTCAGCTATCAGCTTCAGGTTGCCAGGATTGTAAAACTGGTGGAAGTGATCCAGAAAGAACTTCCTGCAGTCGCTGGCCTGACGAAAGATCAGCAGCAACAGAGAAAAGACCTCGACAAATATCGCAAGCTGGCTCAGGAAGCGATGGCCGGATGCGATTCATTGTTGAAGGGTGAACTGCGACGCACCGACAACAAAATCGAAGGTTTCACGGATTTGAACGAATGCATCCTCAAATACATCGGCTCGGTAGTCGCCGACGGGACAAAGCAGATCCAGTAATCAAAAGTCGAAGCAGCACGATCACGACGAGGAAATTCTTGTGGCAACTTCTGGCGGATTTTTCAGCGACCTCAAAATCCTGTGGCACATGGCAGTCACAGGAGGTCGAGGCCGGACGCACGAAGAACGGCTTGAGAATTTCTATTCCGGTCAGGCGGCTGGCTACGATGCTTTTCGCAAGCGGTTATTACACGGCCGCGAGGAAATGTTCGCGTCGTTGCCATCCGCTCCAGGTGGTATCTGGGTCGATCTTGGCGCGGGAACAGGTGAAAACGCTGAGAATTGGGGACCGCGTCTGAGCGAGTTTTCCAAGGTCTATCTTGTTGATCTGTCGACGTCGCTGCTCAAGATTGCCGACCAGAGAATTCAGGCTCGTCAATGGAACAACGTGCAGACGGTCCATGCGGATGCGACAAAGTTCGTTCCACCGGAAGGTTCAGCAGACGTCGTGACCTGTTCTTATTCATTGACCATGATTCCCGACTGGTTTCTGACAATCGATCAAGCATTAAAAATGCTGAAACCAGGCGGAACTTTCGGTGTCGTTGATTTCTTCGTCGCCAGAAAATGGCCTGCCGAAGGCCTGCGGAAGCATGCCTGGTCGACAAGAACACTGTGGCAGGCCTGGTTTGCCAACGATAACGTCTTTCTCAGCCCGGACCACATTCCCTATCTACAAAGCCGCTTCGAAACGGTTTCATTAGATCAGGATCGAGGCAAGGTTCCCTACCTGCCGTTCGTTCGAGCACCGTATTACCGATTCGTCGGACGCAAGCCGCTCTAATCTTCACTCGTCCCCGGTGGATGTGTTCGACGGATCTGTGCATCAAAACGTCGTACGGATTTTGTACAAATTGTTGCCCAGATTACTCGTTAGTCCGACGCACACCAGCGAGGGGTCTTTTTCATTGAATGAAGGCAAGCCCTCACGTTTGAGGGTGTTTTTGTGAATTATCCAGGCTAGGGCAAAGGCCCGTTAACCACCTCCGCAGGGGAGGTGGGGTTTCGCAATTTCAGGGTCGATTGTCGCAACGCACTTACTCAGACGTCTTCTTTACAACCGGCATACTGACTGTGACCAGCTTGTCTTCCCGACGGACGACGATCTTTAATTGATCACCACTTTCCAGCCGGCCCAGTTCTTCCTTCAGTGTCTGGCATGACTGGACCAGATCATTACCGACGAACAGGATCAGATCGTTCGGTCGCAGTCCGGCGGTCTCGGCGGGTGATCCTGGAAGGATCCGGTCGATGTACGCGGGGGTCCGGGCAACGACGTCCGGAATCGTAACAATTCCAAAATCGGTCGCATCGTAACGACGAGGCTTTTTTCTGGTTAGCCCGCCACCCTCTTCGTCATCCTGTTTCTTCGACTGAAATCGGCCGGTGATGATTTGCTCGACCGTTTCGCTCAATTCACTGATTGGCATGACGTAGTTCAGCCAGGTGTTTGTCTGCGTGTTTCGTAGTTCCTTGCCGATCATTCCGAGCAGTCGACCATCCCATGTCGTTAATGCGCCACCCGCCGCGCCAGCGTTATTGGTGACGGCATCGACTACATAGACCGACCCCGTGTAGGGTGATTCGAAAGCACCTCGTCGAGCGGCCAAAGTTGTCTTCGCGGCAATCACGCCGTGTATAACAGAAACCGGTTCGTCGCCCGTCGCGACTTTGAAGGCGTTACTGAAACCCAACACCCGTGCGCCGGGGCCGGCACTGGTTGCCAAGCCCAAATCGAAGAACGGCAAGCCCTCAGCTTCGATTTTCAGCACAGCCAGGTCGAGCGGTGGCTCGAATCCAACAACTTTCCCTGCATAGCGCCGGCCGTCATTCAATACGATGGCGACCGTGTCGCTATCAAGAATGTGGCTCCAGACCGTGACAATGTGGCCCTGGGGTGAGACGAGGAATCCTGTTCCGTAGGCATAGAGGTTCTTACCACCGCCAGCACCGAAGATTTTGACGACTTTCGGCGCGACTGCGGCGATTGTCTGCGTCGTTGATTGAGCCCTGGCGGCGTTATGCGTCGTTGATTGAGCCCTGGCGGCGTTATTCGAAAGAAACGAATTGAAGATCAGACATGTCAGAACAAGGATCTGGATTCTATTCGTGAGCATCAATTCAACCTGTGCTTTGTCAAAGTTTCTTGTTCGGGTTGTGCCACTGCATCGGAGTCTTCTGAATAGACCGGGGTC
>CAIULL010000039.1 GCA_903899985.1 uncultured Schlesneria sp. | reverse complement strand
TGTGCCACTGCTTCGGAGTCTTCGGAGAAGCAGTGCTCTTCGTCTTCGAAGGGACAGAGAGCACTGCTTGACCGAAGCGGTCAAGCAGTGGCACGTTAATCCACTTGTTTGGGATGGCGCTTTATCAAACTCGTCGAATCGAACCTTGTGCCACTGCTTAGGAGTCTTCGGAGAAGCAGTGCTCTTCGCCTTTGAAGGGACAAAGAGCACTGCTTGACCGAAGCGGTCAAGCAGTGGCACAAGAGTGTCAGGCAAAGATTTCTGTGCCGAGTGGTTGAGCCGGTTCCGGCTGTGCAGGCAGCCATTGACCCCGTGGCAGTCGAGCGGGAAGGGGACGCAGGCAGATGTAACCCATCCAGCCAAACCAGCCGCATGCGCCGACGAGAATCGGCCAGAACCAGCTGGATGAGCCGAAGCAGTCGCGTTCACGACGTCGACAGGCCCAACCGGTGGCAATCCCCGTCAACAGACTGAGTCCTATCCAGAGTTTCATATGATGGAAGAACTCGAATATCCGTCCGAGAGGTGAATTGGCGACCAGGGTATGTTCGGGCAGGAACGGTGTGGCAAGCCACGATCCGAACGCGACTAAGGGAGACGGAAATCCCAGATAAGCGGCCAATCCCATGTCCAATGGCGGGCTTGGTGGTTTGTAATTCAGCTTGGCCTCGGCCTCTCGCTCGACATGACCTTCAGCGTCCAACCATTTGATGTGGGTTGTCCATGTCCGATTCCCTACACTCCTTCCAACGTCGTAGCTGAGAAGTCGTTGCCCACTCTTCAGTTGATAAAAAAAGAGATTGCTGTTGGCGGAAGTTGGATCGAGCTTCACAGATTCTGACTGTCCCGACTGAGGTTCGACGATTAATAACTCTGTTTCGCCGTTCAGGGCCAACCGTTTGAGCGTCTTTCCTTCTCGATCAATGGAAAACGAGGTGAGTGAATGCATATCCGGACGGTTTTCGACCAGTTTATGGACAGCACGCTCACGAAGTCTGATTTCATAAACGGTACCCTTCGACAAAATCCAGACATGATCTGGAAGGCCGCCCGCTGTCTGAATCCATTCTTTTGTCCATTCGGCATCGGGTTCATTGAACTGTTCAATCCCTGCGGAATTCTGGATTGCGGCGGTCATCGCATGAGCGAAGGAGGATTGATAGGAAGAATGGATCGGGAACGATTCGTCGATCGTTGGCATCTCGGACAAAAAACCCTTCAATCCGATATAGCCCTCAATTCGTCGAGATTTGGGGTCATATCCGACGAAATAGGCAGTCGACGAACTATTCGGGGGAGCAATCAAGTACCAGCACGTTCCCGGAGTCTGATAGTCAAAAAAGCCGGCAATCCGACCGTTCCACGAAATTGCCTCAGCCGGTTCTGTCAGTTTCGGAAGATAGAGCGGGGCTGCAAAAGATCTTTGAATGAAGTCCTGTTGCATCGTTCCGTCAAGATGACGGTATCCGGACTTCGTTCGTTCACCACTCCAGACTTCAATCAACGGCTCACCCTCCTGGGTGATCCTGATCCATTCATGCAATTGAGGAGTTGGAAAAAATGTCTGCAAGCACGTGATCCCCCAGAATGCGACGATGCCATGAACAATGCTGTAACCAATTGTCAGCCAGGCGAACATCATTAAAGAATCGCGTGATGAGCGAGACATGGAATGCTTTCTTGAGGAGAAAGAATAAATGGGCCTGAGAGTGCTCTGAGTCGGCTGCCGATCAGGGGTATTCACGGTGACGAGCGGTATTCAAAATCGAAACGACGAGGCCTGCGACCAGCACAGCTGAGGCGGCGTAGACAACTGGTATCCAGAAGGGAACCATCGTCAGTCCCAACCCCATCGCGACGACCGCAAGCAGTGGCCATGTGCGGGAGCCGAGCCAATTTGCAGGACGAATACCCGTCAGAAAAGCCCCGAGATAGCAAGCGAACGCCACGACGACCGAACGCCACCACGGTTCTGTCATGCTCCAGAAAAAGGGGCTGGCATGTGTTCCCGGTGTGGCCGCCCATAAGCAATAAATCAAAAGCGGCAATGCAGATGTACTGAGCAGGATCAATCCGCCCGCAGCAAGCTTGCACAGGAAAATCTGTGATCGTGGCACAGGGCGATGCAGCAGGAAAAGGCTTGTTTGTCGCCATGATTCCATCAGCGTCTGGTTCAATCCGATCACGATCGCGCTGATGATGGCGATCGTGATAAACATGATTTCACGGTCTGACATCAGGGAGAATGATCGAGCCGCGAGAAACGGAATTTCGGCCCCGCGCCCCGAACTGAGAAAGGGGATCAATGACATGTCCATCCCCGAGCCGAGCAGTTGCATCTGTGCGAGCAAGGCTAAGCCAGCGAAGAGTCCACACTCGCGTAATTCTTTAGACAGCAGCGCGGTCCACACGGTTATTCTCCCGATGAAAAATGGGCAAGGATCGTTTTGATCCACGGGTATATTCGATAAACGCATCTTCCAGGTTCATGTCGACGACATCGGTCCAGCGCGGCTCGAGCGATTCGACGATGGCTTGCTGACCTGGTCCCCAATTGACGATCACCAGCTCGAGTTCCGTGCCGACTTTCCGCCACGTAACGAGCCCCTCACAACCAGGAAAGTCGGGCGGTTCGCCATCGAATCCGACCACGATCTTGCGAACCGATTCTCGAAACGTTTCGGTCGGGCAATCGACTCGCAGGACTCCGTCGACCATCACACCGATACGAGTCGCGACACGTTCGACATCTCCCAGGACGTGCGAACTGAAGAAAATCGTTCGGCCCCGGCTTTGAATCAGTTGAATCAAGGCTTCGAGAAATTCGCGACGAACGACTGTGTCGAGACCCAGCGTCGGATCGTCGAGGATCAGTAGTTCAGGATCGGGAGCCATGGCGAGTGCGAGCGAGACCTGAGCCTGCTGGCCTCGCGACAGGCGTCCGCATTTTTGCTTTTTCGACAATTCGAAATGGTCCAGGACTTGATCGACGAGTTTGTGGTCCCAGTGTTCATAAAACGCCTGAGTAAACTGAACGATCTGGCCGATCGTCATCCATGCGTAGAGCGGATGTCCTTCGGCCATATAGGCAATCCGCGAACGAGTCGATGGGGGCATCGTCGCGATCTCGTCTCCTAGTAACCGGACTTGCCCGGCGTCGGGAGGGGTCATGCCGGTCAGCATCTTGATGGTCGTCGACTTTCCGGCACCATTTCGGCCAAGAAAGCCGTAAACGGAGCCGGTCGGCACTTTCAGATTGAGATCATGCACAACCCATTTCGGGCCGTAGGATTTTGAAAGATGTTCAATCACGATCGCATCGGGAACTGTTTCATCTGACATGTTAATTGCCTCGAGAAGGCGGTCTGAATGATGGAAATGCTTTGACTCGAACGTCGTCTACCTTTTGAATCAGGCCCCGGCTTGCCAGTGAAATTGAGCCACCCGATCTTGGACGAGTTCCTTCACTTCGTCGGCCGTGAAGCCGAGTAATACCGCTTCCGTGAAAAAGCCATCCAGCAAAACGGCGAGTCGTTCTCGTCGCGCTTTCTTTGTGAGATCGCTGCCCGGTTGAGCGACGAATACACCCATTCCATGTCGCGTCACGAGCAAGCCGTCCCGCTCCAGTTCGGTATAAACCCGCGCCACGGTATTGGGGTTGATGACCAGTCGCCGTGACAAATCACGAACCGAAGGGAGCCGTGCATTCGCCTGCAACCGCCCGCGAGCGATGGCCGAGCGTATCTGTTCTGCAAGTTGCCGATAAATCGGCGTCCGACTGGCAACGTCAATACTGAAATCCATGGCAGCGTGTCCTTCTGTACTAACTCACATAGTACAGTTGTCGGGGCGTTTGTCAAGCGAAGGTTTTCAAGTGGTTGAATTTTTGCCCTGAGGAGTCGTTCCCCACAGCGGGCTTGAAGACGATCACCGCACGGTCGTCCAAAAGAAGGGAGGGCCGTCACGATGGTGTTGTTTCCGTGGGCAATTCACGTTCACCCGACTGGTGCTCAGCCGTCAGTCGATCGCGGCCTTCGGGGTTCCCTCTTGACTTAGAGACGTAGTGTCTGTAATTAAGACGTCGCGTCTGCGGAAAAGACGTAGTGTCTGTTTTGTCTTGCGGGTTGGCGAGGGCCGTGTTGTAAGGGTTTGGTTCGAGTGGTTGCGGGTTCAAGAGACGAGACGTCAATAAATCGTTGTTTGAAACGATCGAGTTGCAGGTCGACAGACGCGATGACGAATGGGTGGTGATCCTGTTTTGGAGTCGAAAGATGCAGCGAGTTGCAAAAGTCCACGCGGCCAAAAGCAGGGGTTTCAGTCGATTATTGAATCGAGTTGACCGTCGTGGAATTGCTTCTATCGCAGAAATTCTACTCCTGGGGATTGTCGCTTCGATCGTATGGCTTGGGATTCGGATCATTCTTGCGCCGATTCACGAGTCGGATTCAAAAGAGTCTGCAAGTAGCCCGATCTTAAGTTTGTCAGTGATCTCCGATGGTCGAAAGATTCTGGCTCGCCGGGGGTTGTCTGACGTCGTGACTTTTGATCTGGAGCAGGGGGGGATTCAATCGATATTCAATTGGAACGGCCGCCCCTTGCAGGGAGTTCGAGCCAGTCAGCGTGGAGAAATCTGTTTGCTTTCGATCGAGGACCGGGAATTATTGCTCTTTCGGGGAAGCGAGCTGTTGAGGACTGAGACGTTGACGGCCAAATCATCAGTGCAATTAGCGGTCTCTTTGAATGGTCAGGCAGCAATGCGAGTCGTTGACGGACTTATTGTTCGCCGATGGGATTTGTCGGGCGACGAAATCGCAGAAACCGATTATTCGTTTGTTGAGGCCGTCGATCGCATCGCTTTGGACTTTGCCGGCAATCGAATACTGGTTTCAACGACTCGGGGGGCTTTGCACCTTTGCGATGCCAAAACTGGCGTTATCGTTCAGACGCTTGAAGGGGATGTTTACCCGAGGGCTGATCCCGTTTTTTCCCGCGATGGATCGTGCGTAGTTGTTCCCAGCAATCGGTCTGTCATACTTTACGAATTGCCGTCAGGGTCTCCTAGCTGGTCAGTTCAGTTCAACGATCAGGACGATCGGGATTGGCTGACAAGCGTGACCATCTCGCCAAATGGTCATTGGGTTGCGGCGTGTGGGATTGCATGTCCGATAAGTGTGGTCAGCCGTGCCAGCGGACGGGTGCTGCGCCGGTTTTCAAAAAATCGTACAAGTGGGGTCGCCTTTTCGTCTGCCAGTGACGCCGTTTATTTTGGTTCTCTCGATGGCTCAGTCGGTCAGTTTTCGCTTGCTGACGGACGCATGGTCATGCTGGCCAAAGCGGACTGAAACCTCACCCTTTGGCGATGGCGGATTGGCGGTAGCGGCGTCTTCTCGACCCAAAGAAAAAAATAGCCCCCATCCGTGGGGGCTTCCGCATCCTGCTCCATCCGTTGAATCACATCTGAGTGGATGCCGTCTCGATTCGGTTGATCGTGTGAATCGACGAGCAACCAAAGTCTGAATTAAAAGATCCCCCAGAGAACTGCCGCATCTGACTGTGTTGGGTGTACTGGCGAGTGGGAACCGGGTAGCAGAGTGGGTCAGAGACTGCTTTAGGGAGCCATGCAGTTCACAATCAAAGGCATTGGTCGTTCGCTGGGGGATCGGGCTGGGAAAGATCAAAGTATCCGACTGCTCGGCTACTGCTCGACACTTTGTGCATTCCTCGTACCATTTTTATTTCGGCGCTAAGAAATATTTGATCTCCCGCGTAACCATTGAAAAACATGTCTCTTCTGGTGATAATTGCTTTTGTCACTTTAACAAATCGGCGCGCGCCGAAGTGATATTCCCGTTGACAGGGCGCTGAGAATCCGTGTTTCGGCGCCGAAGTCGGGCCTCAACTGCTGTTGGGTAAATAATGGAACGGGCAAATTGGGTGGTTCGGTGGGGTCTGGCTGGGTTTGCGGGGACGGTCGTCGCGTACTGTGTCTTCGTGATGGTTATCGTGGCGACGGCACCTGATCTGCGAATGCGGTTCCTGCTCGTCAACCTTCCCAATTCGACCTCTGGAATTGTGATTGAAGAAACGATTGACCTGGTCGTGGCTGAGGGAAAGCCCGTACCTCAACCACATGATGTCCTGCTTGAGCTGGATGGCGTTCCCGTTCGGACCTGCCTGCGGTTTATGCATGAGCAGTTTGAAATCAGGAATCGCGAATTTCATCCACGAGTTGGCGTATCAAATTCCTCGCGGCAAGTCTCTCACGATTTCGTTCCGATTACGTTTCTCAGGCAAGGTGAGTCCGAGCCCATCAGCAGCCTGGTCAAGGTTCAGGCCGTTCCCATGAGGGAAGTTGGTTTGACGCTGGTTTGGTTTCTGCTCGAAATGATTATCTTTTCCGTCGGAGCAGTCGGTTTTTGGAGTCGTCCGTTTGACGATGCGGCGAGACTGTTCTTTGCGATGTGTTCAGTGACTCTTGCTGCCTTTGTCGGAGGTTTCCACTGGTGGACGGTCGGCAGCAGTTTCTGGTTGAACCTCCCTTTCGCGATCTGCGGCATTCTTTTGCCAGCGGTGATTCTGCATTTCTTTCTGGTGTATCCCCGTCCAAAGCCACCCCTCATGCGTTGGCCAAATTTCATGATGGTCGCGATTTATGCCATACCGGCGGTCTCGATCGCATCCTTTTTGTTGGTCGACAGTGGTCTCTGGTATTTGATGACCTGGACCGACCAGCAAGCGGATTTCAACGCCAAGCTGGAACTGATGTTACTGAATTGGCTGCGGATTGGGGTTTATTCCTATATCTGCGTCGGGGCGATTTATTTTCTGATGGCACTTGGGGCGCTGACGCATAGTTGGCTTACGACTCGGAATCCTGTTGAGCAGAATCAGGTCCGCTGGATTTTGCGAGCGGGCTGCGTGGCTTCGATATTTATTGGATACGCCACCTATCTGGCCGTCTTCTACCGGGTTCAATTTGCATTGGGTGGCGGACGAATTCCGATGTTTCTGGCCAGCCTGGTCTTCATGTTTGCCTACGCGCTGGGAATTGTCCGTTACAAGTTGATGCTGATTGATCAGATCGTCAATAGAGGGATGTGGTATTACGTCCTCAGCTACGGTGCCACCGTTGCTGTTGCGTTCTCGATTGCATGCGGCACGCTGGCGATGACGATCCGGAAAGCCCATACGCTCGAACAACCGGCGTGGATTATTGCAGGAATTCTGATGCTGGCGGTTATCCTGCTCATCTGGCTGCGTGATTCGTGGCAGACGTTTGTCGACCGTCGCTTCTTCCGCGAAAAGTACCGTCTGGATAAGACGCTGCAGCGGATGAATCAGGCGGTGGGGCGACTGGCCGACGTCGATTTCCTCTCGGAAAGAATGTTGATGTCGTGTCGCGACGTGTTGCAGTCCGAGTTGACGGCTCTGTATCTGCGGGACGGGAAAACGTCGGCGTTTCGACTGGTGGGAGCACAAGGTGCATCGGTCGGACTGCCAATGCAGTTTTCGGCACCTGAAGAGTTTTGCCAGGCGCTGCAAGCCGATCCGACACTGCAACGCGTCACCTCGGGGTCTCGCGACGATCTGACCCCGACACAAAGCATTTTACGACTGGTCAAAGCCGATCTCGTTCACGGACTTGAAACGAATGGTGAGATCAAGGGGGTTGTCGTCCTGGGAGGCAAGCAGAATGGTTTGATGTATTCGGCCGAAGATCTGACGTTCCTGACCGCCCTTGGTCAGATCACAGGGATCGCCTTGCATTGTGCCAATGTGCATCAGAATTTGAAGCACCTGAATGAAGATCTGCGATCGAAGGTTGATCAGCTGGCGCAGCAGCGGCAGCAGATCGCCATACTTGAGGCCGAGCTGTCGACGACTCGGGTCGAAGCACCTATGGCCTCGGGTGTTGAATTTCGTCGCGAATTTATCATCGGTCGCAGCCCGGCGCTCGGCCGGGTCCTGGACATGGTTCGCAAGGTGGCACCGAGCGAAACCAGCGTACTTGTTCGAGGTGAAAGTGGTACAGGAAAGGAACTGCTCGCAAAGGCGATTCATGAAAACAGTTCTCGCCGAGGGGGGCCGCTGATCAGCGTGAATTGTGCTGCGTTGTCGTCGGGGCTCCTGGAAAGTGAACTGTTTGGTCACGTGAAAGGTTCGTTCACCGGGGCCCACGACGATAAGCCCGGGCGCTTTGTACTGGCACAGGGGGGTACGCTGTTCCTCGACGAAATTGGAGACATTTCGGCGGAAACTCAGATCAAACTACTGCGAGTCCTTCAGCAGCGGGAGTTCGAGCCTGTCGGTGGGACGAAGACCATACAGGTGGATGTCCGTCTGATCGCAGCAACGCACCAGAACCTTGAACGTTTGATTGCCGAAGGGAAATTCCGCGAAGACCTGTATTACCGATTGAATGTCATCAGCATTGTGTTGCCTCCATTACGCGAACGCCCCGATGACATTCTTGACCTGGCGGTTTATTTCCTGAAATCCGCTTCAACTCGGGATGGAAAGCGGATTGCCCGGTTCGACGACGACGCGATGAACGCGCTGATGCGATACCAGTGGCCCGGCAACATTCGCGAACTCCAGAACGTGATCGAACGCGCTGTGGTTTTGGCCGAACGCGAGACCGTCGAGTTGGTTGATCTTCCCTTGGAAATCCAGAAGTCGGCGGAATCTTCGCGAATCGTCGAACGGGGTGGGTTGATTCGCGATTCGTCGCGGGAAGATTCTGTGTTGGTGACAGCATGGTCTGACGATGATCCCGAATCCGAACGAAAGCAACTGGTCGAAGCCCTGCAGGCGTGCGGTGGCAACAAGACCAAAGCGGCCAAACGACTCGGCTTGCCGCGCAGTACGTATTTCAGCAAACTGAAAAAGTACGGCATTGCTGACGACGAATCGACCGGCCCCTCTCGTTACGGCCGGCTTCCTCGCTGAACGGAAGTGGTTTGCAGCGAATGTCTTGCCGCCAACACTGTGAAGGATTATCCTTCGGACTTCATCTTGATGTGCCACTGCTTCGGAGGTCCCCGTAGAAGCAGTGTCTTGAAATCAACCTTTGTTTTACAACTCGGCACTGCTTGACGTCAGCCCATCAGGCAGTGGCACGGTTTTCGGAAAAACGAGTGTTTTCTCGAAGAAAAATCGCGGCGTTACCTTGCCGGGCGAACATTGATTGAAGCGATTTCTATTCGAAGGCACCGGCGCGGTGTCCTGATCATGTTTCATCCTCCGACGCGAAAATGAAAAATGCCGGTTCTTGATCGTGAGGAATACATCGAGCAGGCTTACTTCTTTAAGACGTTCCTGGAACGGCTTGACGAAGACCTTCCTTCGCAGGAGATCCTGCTGAGCATTAAAGAAGAGATTCTGGCCACGACAAAATTACCGCTGGCGCTGGATGTGCTCCGCAGCGAGATGCTGCTCAAGGGACGTTTGTGTGAAGGGATGGCTCATCTGGGACATTACTTCGCACCGTTTCAAACGTTTGTCATGCGGCAATCGGAGGAAGATCGAACGAAGTTTGATCAGCGAGTCGCCCTGCAGATACTGGAACGTGAAGCGCGGTATCGCAGTGACAACGGTAAGCCGGCAGGATTGTTTGTCTATCAGTTTGAATGTCTGTCACGAAACCGGCTTGGCTATGATCGTGGTATGGCAGCGATTGCCGACGATCCGGTTTACGACGCGAATTGGCGGGATTGGATCCTGAAGGCCCGTATGCAACTGGGGGCGGTCGAGTTCGCTAACATGATCTATTTTCGTTCCGAATTCTACCTGGAAGAACGCCGCAAGCTGGTCGATCCCAACGAAGTTGCGAACGCACCATTATTGTTTGGGCGTCAGGAGGGGCGAATTGCCAAGGCGAATCGGGGTAAGGACCCGCTATATCTTTTCGCCGCACTGCAACGACAACTTGGTTATCCCGCTGTTCCCCGGTCAAAAACAGCAAAAGATCAAAAACTTCCGCCGCATCTGGAAATCCGAATTCAGCGCATTGAAAAACGACTTCATCTGCTGGAGGCAGAGGGCAAAGGCAAGCTTGACCTCAGCGAGTTCTATGTCCAGCCGCCGTCTCTTGATGATTTGGCGGCTGATGGGGGTGGGTGAAGAATGGGACTTATAAGACCTATAGGACTCATGAGACTTATGGCTTGAGGCATGCTGTTGGGGAAACCTTATGATTCGTGAAATTGGCAACGTGGTGTTTGTTTTTGTCGCGGTGGTTTCATCATCGCTGTTCGCCGGCGAAATCGACCTGTCTAACGCCGTTGTCGTCGTTCGATCTGGCGAGCGGCCTGCCGCGGAAAAAATTGCTCCAACGATCCTGGTGGAAGAGATTGCTCGCCGAACAGGAATCACATGGTCGGTGGCCTCTGACTGGCAGAAACAGGCGTCGGCGATCATTGCAATTTCGACGGTCGCCAATCCACCATCCTGGCACGATCAGATCGCGACGACTTTAAATGCCGTTCCAAAGAAGCCCGAATCGTTTGCGATTCGTATTCTCCCAGCGACGGATCGTCGGCCTGCCACCGTGGTCATCACTGGTGTCGATTCGCGTGGTGCGTTGTTTGGGGTTGGTAAGCTGCTTCGCAATCTTGACTGGAAGCAGAAGGCCGTCTCGATTGACGATCATTTCAAGGCGGACGAATCGCCTGATCGGCCCATCCGTGGTCATCAGATTGGCTACCGTGACACCGCGAACAGTTGGGACGCATGGACGTTCGATCAATACGACCAATATTTTCGCGAGATGGCGATCTTTGGCGCGAATGCCGTTGAAAATATTCCGTGGCAGGAAGACAAGCCCGGTCCGCTGATGAAATACACTCGCGACGAAATGAACTTTAAGTTTGCAGAACTTTGCGACAAGTACGATCTTGATCATTGGATCTGGGTTCCTGTGCTGGTCAAACTTCCTGATGAAACGAAGGAAGTCGAGTTTTTGAAGCAACAGGAGGCGTACTACAGCAAAGTCAAACGGCTCGATGCGATTTTTGTTCCTGGAGGTGACCCCGGAGATAACAAGGCGAACGTGCTGGTGCCGCATCTGGAGCGAATGGCTGCGCTTGTGACAAAGTACCATCCAAAGGCAAAAATCTGGTTGTCGCTACAGCATTTTAAGGCTGACGATATCGACTTTTTGTATGCGTACCTGGATCAGAAATTACCGACATGGTTCGGCGGCCTGGTGATGGGGCCGAGCAGTCCGCCGATGGAACTGACGCGAAGGCGTCTGGCAAAGCCGTACCAGCTACGCTGGTATCCCGATATTACTCATTGTGTTCGCTGTCAGTACCCCGTTCCGTGGCTCGACCCTGCCTTGGGGATGACGCTCGGTCGCGAACCGGTCAATCCGCGGCCTGTTGATTACACGCAAATCTATCGGATGGATTATGCCTTCACCGACGGGTTTGTAACGTACTCAGACGGTGTTCATGACGACTTCAATAAGAGTCTGTGGACGCAGCTTGGATGGAATCCCGACAAAAGCCCGCGTGAAGTCGCCAAAGAGTATGCAAGATTCTTTTTTCGACCCGATTCGGCTGAGCTGGGTGCTGATGGGTTGTTCGCTCTTGAATCCGATACGCGCGGTTCGTTGGAAGAAAACGGCTCGGTTGCCGCAACATTATTGCTCTGGAAGGAACTCGAGCGAAGAATCCCTGTGGCAGGAAGTTCATGGCGATTTCGAATGCATCTGTTTCGGGCATACTACGTCGACTTCACTCGTCGACGCCTGATTTACGAAAAGGAACTCGAAAGTCAGGCGCTCAATAAACTTGCCGAGGCGACAAGCATCGGGGTTTCTCAGGCACTGAAAGAGGCGCAAGCGATCCTCAAGCGAGCCGTGACGAAGCCCGTAGACCATGAGGCGATTGCCAAGTTATGCACGTTTGGAGACGAACTGTTTGAAGAAATCGGTTTGCAAACCAGTGTGCTGAAGTGCCATGCTTCTAATTCGCAGCGCGGGGCGGTGATGGATTTCATCGATTACCCGCTCAACAACCGTTGGTGGCTGGAGGATCAGTTCGAAAAGATCCTGAAAATGCCCGAACCCAAAGATCAGTTGAATCGGATCGAGGTGATTCGGAATTGGGAGAATCCCGGTGAGGGAGGATACTACGACGTGATTGGTCACGTCGGGCGTTCGCCGCGAATTGTCAAAATGGTCTTCGCCGGTGACGCCATGCGCCACGAAGTGGAGCATCCGACACAGCGCTGGATGACCGAGAAGCCGACAATCAATCGACAGGCCTGGCACACGCATTTGGACCGCTGGCCACGAGGGATAACCTATAACAATCTGGACCCCTCTGCCAATTACGTCGTCAAACTGTTCGCTCAGCGCGAATCACCGTTGGTGATCGATGGGGTAAAAGCCAAATTGATTAAAACCGGCGAGACATTTGACAAAGTGACCGAACAGATCTTTGAGGTTCCGCTTGAAGCAAGCAAAGACGGTCGGATCACGCTGACCTGGGAGACGCTGGATGAGCAGCATCTGAACTGGCGTCAAAGGCATTACGTGACAGACATCTGGGTGATGAAGCAAACGGTCCCAAAATGATTCTTTCGGGCGTGTTTTTTGTCGCCGTTCAACCTCCATCCGGAAGCTCGCTTCAGTGCCAAAACGCAGTTAGTGAGAAACCTCTACACGCTGGGGTATTCTTCGGATAGAATTCGAGAGTTGTTTCGTCTGATTAATTGGATGATGCGACTGCCGTCGGTTCTTGATCGTCGATTTAAGGCGGAATTGGTTGCCTGCGAACAGGAGATGCATATGCCTTACGTGACCTCAGTCGAGCGATTGGCGAAGGAAGAAGGTCGTGAAGTAGGTCGTGAGGAAGGCGTTGAAGAAGGAATTGTGAAGGGGCGAGAACAGGGGAGTGCCTCTCTGCTGCTACGGCAACTGACACGTCTTTGCGGTATTTTGCCCGAGGAAATTGAGCAAGAAGTTCGCCAGTTATCACTGGAGCAATGCCAGGACCTTGGTGAGGCACTTTTGGATTTTCACTCGCTGCTCGATCTCAAAAATTGGTTGAAAACGAAATAGGATTGAACTGTTTTTTTGCACAAAAGAGAGTCTTCGTTCGCTGCTACGATCCCCCGCTGACTGTCCCACCTGTTTTTTAGTCGCTGACTAACTGCCGGATGACTTTTCCGATGGCATGTTCGGTCAACCTTCATATAAGCCTTTGAAAGAGTCGAGCAGAAATAGACGCCTCATACTTTCCGGTTCGATTGCTTTCCCGCCCTTGGAAGTCCTCAAAATGAAATACCTGTTTCGAACTGCGATCACGTCCGCGTGTTTGATTGCCTGCGCCGCAGGTTATTCAGCAGACGTTCCTTCCGCTGAGCAGATCGAAGTATTTGAAAAGCAGGTCCGTCCTCTGCTCGTTCAGAACTGCAATGAATGCCATGGCGCGAAGAAACAGGAAGCGGGTCTGCGACTCGACACACAGGCCGGTTTTCTTAAGGGATCGGACGGTGGGGTCGTTTTTACGCCGGGCAACATCGAAGGAAGTCGTTTGCTGTCCGTCTTGAAGTACGCTGAGGGCGAGACTCAGATGCCGCCAAAAGGAAAATTGTCTGACGAGCAGATCGCTGTCGTTCGCAAGTGGCTTGCCCAGGGGGCGGCGTGGCCCGCAGAAGTTGCCTCGATCGATGCCATGGCCGCTGCAAAAAGTCATTGGGCCTTTCAGTCTGTGAAACGACCCGGCATCCCTGTTGTCGACGTGACTGGTGCTGAAATGACTTCTCTGCAAACACCGGTTGATTCGTTTTTCGCAGCGGCATTGGCGGAGAAGAAACTCGGTCTTTCGAAACCTGCGGATCGATATGAATTTATCCGCCGGGCGACGTTCGATCTGTGTGGCATTCCACCAACGTTCGAGCAGGTCCAGGAATTTCAAGACGATCGCTCACCCGATGCGGCTGAGCGACTGGTCGATCGTTTGCTGGCGTCTCCCCTTTATGGTCAGCGATGGGGGCGGCACTGGCTGGATGTTGCCCGCTATGCCGATTCAAAAGGATATGTCTTCACTGCCGAGCCTCGTTACCCGTATTCGTATACGTATCGCGACTATGTGGTCGATGCTTTCAATTCCGATCTCCCGTTCGATCGTTTTGTCATCGAACAGCTGGCTGCCGACGCCGTTGTTTCTGCTGAAAAAGGTGAGGGTGCTGTCGCAGAATCGCAAGACTCTCGACTCGCGGCACTCGGGTTTCTGACTGTCGGTCGACGGTATCTTAATAATCAGAACGACATCATTGATGACCGGATCGATGTTGTTTCGCGTGGTTTACTCGGGCTGACGGTCGGGTGTGCTCGCTGCCATGATCATAAATTTGATCCTGTCCCGACGGCGGACTACTACTCACTGTACGGGGTTTTTTCCTCGTCGATTGAGCCTGATGAATTGCCTGTGATCGGTCTGCCTAAGGATGCCAACGCCTATCGCGAGTTCCTGGCCGAACTGGCAAAGCGTGAAGCGGCTGTCTTGAACTATGAAACCGAAAATATCCCGAAACTGGCCAATGAAATTCGTGACGTGGCAGGCGATTCGTTGCAGCAGATTGCGAAGCAAATGCCGGTCTGGTCGCAGATTCCGTTGGAATTGAAAGGAAAGAATGAAGCGAGAGGACCGATCGTCCAGCGTTGGCGAGATTTTTTGAATCGATCTGCGTCACAACCGCATGCCGTACTGTCACCTTGGCATGTGCTGGCAAAAATCGATAAGGCTGAAGAGTTCCCCGTCGCCGTTGCGAAGCTGATTGAATCCTGGGCGAATGTTGAAGAAGCCGCTCGCGTCAATCCGCTCGTTCGGCAGGCGATCGTTGATCAAAAGCCGGTGAATTTGCTGGTGCTCGGGCGACTCTATGGAAAACTTTTTGATGACGTGCGTCTGCAATGGGAGGAACTAAGAAAAACTTCGCCTGACGTCACGCAACTGCCGGACGGTTCTGCGGAGCAATTACGACAAGTCCTTTTCGGAGAAGGTTCCCCCACAATCCTCACATTGGACGAAGCACGAGCGGCCTTCGGCCGTGATATCCGAGATCAGATCACGAACCTGAAACGGAACGTTGATGCACTAAAAGTGACTTCACCGGGAGCTCCTCCTCGTGCCATGGTCGTACGAGATGGTCCTGTTCAGGAGCCAGTGATCTTTGTTCGCGGTAATCCGGGACGTCGCGGCAAGAATGTTCCGCGTCAGTTCCTGGAAGTCGCTTCCTGGGCCGAACGCAAACCGTTTACGCGGGGAAGCGGTCGTCTGGATCTGGCCGAGGCGATTGTCGATCCGCACAATCCACTGACATCGCGCGTCATCGTGAATCGCATCTGGCAACATCATTTCGGAACGGGAATTGTCGCGTCACCGAGCGACTTTGGCACGCGTGGCATGTCGCCGTCGAACCCACAGTTGCTCGATTGGCTGGCTGCTGAGACGGCGGGTATTGACGTCTCACCGCACCTGGCTGGTTCGCCGAATCGCTGGTCACTGAAGCGACTTCATCGGTTGATGATGGGCTCATCCGTCTATCGGCAATCGACGACAGAAAATGCCGTCGCTCGAAGTGTTGATCCCGAAAACCGGTTGCTCTGGCGTATGCCTCGGCAGCGACTCGACTTTGAAGCTTTACGTGATTCATTGCTCGCCGTCTCGGGAAAGCTCGACGATCGGATCGGAGGTCAGCCGTTCGACGGTGTCATGAATTCGGCGACGACTCGACGAACGATTTACACACTGATCAACCGTAATGATTTGCCGGGGATCTTCCGTGCATTTGATTTTGCGGACACGGATGCGTCTGCGTCCGATCGACCTCAAACGACGGTTCCTCAGCAATCACTCTTTGCAATGAATTCGCCCTTCATTCAGGAACAATCACGTCGACTCGCTGCGGAATGCCAGGCCGGGGCAAGTAATGATCCGGAAAGGATCGAACTGATTTATCATCGAGTGTTTGCTCGTCAGCCGACCGAAGACGAGCGAAAACTTGGCCTGCAGTTCCTCGAAACCGCTCAGACGACAAGTACGGAAAAGCTGTCTCCCTGGGACCGCTATGCACAAGTGTTGCTGATGTCGAATGAATTTTTGTTTGTTGATTAGCGGTCGCGGCAGCGTCCATCCGCCGCATTAGATTCCCAATCAACGCGCGAACGACCGGCCTCGTCTGAACCCGTCGTTCGACGCGCACAAACCGGCTGCTACGATCGCACCGAATCGGTTCTCAGCGACGTCATGATACGGTCGACACGCGAACGGATTTGGTCCCATTGGGCTTGAGACCAGGGCATTGTCACCCGCCGGACTTGCGGACGAAATGTAATCAGTGACAGTTCAACGGGCGGCGAGCCGAACCATTGTTCGACAGAATGCGCATAAAGCCCCAATTGAAGTTCATAGGGGCGTGTTAACTGGTTGTCCGAGACTTGCTGGGGGAAATCACCCGTTTTGTAATCAAGGATATGCCATCCCCTCTCGGTTTCGATCAAGAGGTCGATGACGCCCGATATCAATGGAGAGGATCTCGCCGGGACTATACCAGGCTCTGTTCCAGTGGCCTGTTCGCCTGGCCAGGGAAGCAAGAAATCGATTTCGCGGTGGATGGTCCTGGCCTGAGCCAATTCTTCAGCAAGCGGCGAATTGAAAAAACGAGTGAGCATTGTGGTTGCTTGTTGAATGACATCGTGGCTCACCTTGTCCAGGCTTTGGTCGATCACGTTTTTTAGTAACTCTTGCCACTGGCTCGGCGCGCGAAAGTCGATTCTTTCCAGAACCTTGTGCACGATGATTCCCAGCGTTGTCGCCATGTCTGGATCGACGAGAGCTTCATCGTCGTCCTCTGGTTTTCTTTTTCGAGGAGCGTGGAGTTCGCCGTTGATTTCTGCGTCGATGGATTCGAGTCGCGAGACGCTGATGATAGTCAGGTCGGACTTGTTTCGTGGAAATATCGCAGCGGATTCTGGAAATTCTGCGGGTGTTGCTTCGATGACTCGGGCTGGAAGCTCTTTTAATGAGATTCGTTTTATTTGCTCCGGTTCCGCTCGCTCCGCTTCACACGGAACGTGATGAACCAGAATCTCAGGAATGTTTTCAGGAGCAGCGGTCCCGGATTCCGATGATCCGAGCAGCGGATCAGTTTTCAATAAACCAGTACGGAGATCGAAACGCGTTTCAACAAGTTCCCGCCACGGTGATTGGGCCGGTTTGTCGGGCTCGATGCCGGATGACAGAATCAGGTAATCCGCCGCGCGAGTGCAGGCGACATAGAACAGCCGGATTGTCTCTTCAGCATCCGCTTCCTGTTCTGCATGCTTGTGCATTTCGAGGCCGAGATTTTTCGCTTTTTTACCAAATTGTTCAGGGGGCTTGATAAGAGGTCCAAGTTCCGGGTGCAAGACTGCCTCACTTCCGCGGGGCGGACCCTTGCGATCGATATCGGCCACGATCACAACAGGAAACTCCAATCCTTTTGATTGATGGATCGACATCAGGCGAATGACATCACCTGATTCGGGCAGTGTCGTGGCGAACTCCTCGTCCGTCTCCTCCATGACCGAGGTCTGAAGCCGGGTCACGAAATCCTTCAGCGTAAAGAAATCACCCTGGTCGAATTGGCGAGCCATTTCGATCAGTTTTCTCAGGTTGGCCAGTTTTCGATCGCCAAGAAATTCGGCGAGGATTGAAGCGTCATATCCCGTCTGTTCGACCGCTTCCGTCAACAGGTCAGGGAGCGGGATGCGATCTTTGCGATTTCGCAGCTTCGTCAGGATCTCGGCGGCGAACCGAATCCGGCTCTTCTGGTCTTCCGGAAGGAATCCAGGCGGGTCCAGATACAGTGTCTGGTGCAGAGTCAGTGTTGCACGAGTTGCCGTCGGAGGTGGCAGCTTCTCCTGGGTTGTCGATCCTGTGGTGGAATCGCTGTGAAAAGCCAGCGCATGAATCGCATCGTCGCTTAAGTTGAAAAACGGCGAACGTAAAATCCCTACGAGTCCCACAAGGTCATCGCAATCATCGATATAACGGCAGAGATTCAGCAGGTCAAAAATCTCTTGTTGAGCGAAAAATGCCTTTCCACCGACAAGGTAATAATCAAGTCCGTACCGCCTGAGAGCCGCTTCGTATTCTTGAACGCTGGATAACGCTCGGAACAAGATCACGATGTCACCAGGCATGGTTTGACGGAGCAGGGGGTTGCCATGCGAATCCTTTTCCTTTGCTCGGATCCGCGGCGTCGGATCAGCCAGCAATGTTTTGATTCGACGAGCGATCCAGTCTGCTTCTCGAGCTCGCAGTTCCGCCGCATTCGCCCGGACATCATCTTCGCCGGATTGCGAGGCTGAGTCGGCTGGGGTTGCGACGGGGGCTTCCGCGTCGGCCCCTTCCGCATCGAATGCTGCAAACAAGAATTCCACACCGGGTGTCGGAGAATGTTGTTTGGTCTGGAAGGGAACCAGAGGCTCGTAATTCTCCATCGCCGGCGCGAAAAGATGATTCACGAAGTTCAGCACAGCGGGCTGGCTGCGGAAATTGACGTTCAGAGGCAATCGACCCGAGGCAGGGATTTCGTTGCTCATGGTCGAAAATACAGTCGGGTCGGCGCGGCGAAACCGATAGATCGACTGTTTTCGGTCGCCAACCATGAACAGCTTGCCCTGAGTTAACGCCGCGCCGCAAAGGCTGCGGACCACATCGGCCTGAACCGGATCGGTGTCCTGGAATTCGTCAACCATCAGCAGTCGGATTCCGGCGGCGACTCGTTTTCTGACCGATTCATTGTCGCGTAAAAGGTTGCGTGTCTGCAGCAATAAGTCGTCGAAGTCAAGGACCCCTTGGGCTTTTTTTGCGGCGGCGTACTGATCTGCGGTTCGAGCTGTCAGGCGGATCGCACGGCAGGCGAGTTCTGTGGAAGCGACCACCTCTTCCGGCTGAAAATTCAGTGTCTCTCTCAGCTTTTCAACCGAATCGCGAAGCTTTTGAAAAACGAGTTTGATCTCTTCCTTTCGTTCTTCTGACTCCCAGTCTTTCTTTCCGCCACCACCAGTAATCCGTGCGTACTCGTGAATGTCGGCGAGTGTTCTCGGAAGGTCGTTCCAAGGCGTTTGTGGCCACAATGTGGAGTTGAGAAACGCAATCCGATCAATCATGGTTGCGTGTTTTGATGGCGAACCGCTCATCGCGGTTAATGTCTGTTCGATGATTGGCGATTCACGAAATTTCCCGACAAGTTTCGGGACAAATTCCAGATGCCATTTGCGCATCCATTCCGCCGCAAGCTTTGTTGATGACATCTCGCGGAACTTGGAAAAATCGATCTGGAATCGTTGGCTGGTGAGCTTACGCAGCAGCTCACGTGCGCGCTCCAGTCCAAATTGTACGACCAGCTGAACGGCGTCTTCGTCTTCGACTTCGATCAGATCATGCAGCGTCTCTTGAGCAACGTGTCGCAGCAGGGTGTCGGCCAGCGCGGGTTCAAGAAGAGCAAATCCAGGATCAAGATTGGCTTCGACAGCCTGTGATCGCAGCAGGCCTGAGCAGAATGAATGGATTGTGCTGATTCGGGCCGCATCAAGACCCCGCAAGATTGCCAGCCAATGTTGAACGTGGTCTTGATGGCAGCCCTGAAGACGTTCATGACAGGCGGCTCGAATGCGGTCCCGCATTTCTCTTGCGGCTCGTTCAGTGAAAGTGATTGCCACCAGCTGATGCAGATCGATCGGCGGTTCGTTTCCGTCAGTCGGTTCAAGTCCCGTGAGAAAGCGTTGAGTGAGTACGAAGGTCTTGCCGCAACCCGCCCCGGCTGACAGGGCGACGGAGACTCCCCGAGCGTGAATTGCCGCCGCCTGTTGGTCTGTAAACTGGGGTCGTTGTGTCATGTCAAGCCGCCGTGGTCTCTCGATGGTGGAAAATTAAACCCAATTTCAGTTGGCCATAGTGGCGACTTCCAGCCGCCGCGAGTTGGTTTTATCCCATTTCGTGAGGAAATTATCCGAAATCCTCAGAAAAAAATTCGCGTCGGTTTCGATTTCCGTCTGCACTCAGCTGCTGAAACCTCGCTCCACGACACGAAAACTAAGGGAAAAATGAAAAAACTCGCTGAATTTGCCGCTTGCTGAGGAAGATTCGTATTCCTGTGCCGCGTCCACTTGAACTTGACGATGAAAATCTTTAGCATCCGCCTCTTCGGGCCGAAACCTTTTAGGGTTTCATCCGAGGGCGTATAGCTCAGTTGGTTAGAGCGCAGCTCTGATAAAGCTGAGGTCCGTGGTTCGAATCCACGTACGCCCACTGGGGATGTAGCTCAATTGGGAGAGCACCGGCTTTGCAAGCCGGGGGTTGCCGGTTCGATCCCGGTCGTCTCCACTGCCATCTGAGAAAGATGGCAAAGCTTGGGTGATGAGAATTCGCAGTGATTTTGCTCCGGACGCTTGACGTTTGGTTAATCGGCGGATAACATCTCCCTCCCGCTCGTTCGCCGGTTGCGGCCGCCGAACGACGCAACGATATTTGACAACTCGGTTTAAGTAAAAAATAAGAGCTT
>CAIULL010000038.1 GCA_903899985.1 uncultured Schlesneria sp. | reverse complement strand
CAGACGAGAGTCCCGTCGATCCGACAGGCAATTCCTCCACCACTTTAGAATAGCCCGCCGATGACAATACACAACAATTGATTGAGCACAAATCACTGCCGCTCGTATTTCGGCGGCAATTCTTGTATCAAACTTGAGTTGTCGTCGGTTACAATCCTGGAACTCTCAAGAATCCTCAACCTTGCTCCGCGGCCGGAAAAAGGGGACAGGCACCGCAGACGGAGCCAGTCCCCTTTTTCCGAACAACGGTTTCACACATTTGGTCGGAAACTCTTAAGAATCCTCACCTTGCTCCGAACGGATGAGTTCGATGGCGCGACGTTTGCCAATTTCAATCCAGTGGCGTTGGCTCCCTTTCGCCACCTTTGCGTCGATCGCCATTGTGAGTGGTCATATCTTGATCGCCGCTGAGACTGTACCGACAAAGCTGGAATTCAATCGCGATATCCGTCCGATCTTGTCCGATAAATGTTTTGTCTGTCATGGGCCTGATTCCGCCAAACGGGCAGCAGGGCTTCGATTGGATCTGCGGGATGCGGCGACTGCGGAACGCGATGGGGCCCGGGCGATCGTTCCGCATGATTCATCGAAAAGCGAAGTTTACCGCCGGATCAACTCGACGGACCTCGACGAACAAATGCCACCTCCTGCGTCCAGCCTGAAACTGTCGCAAGCGGAAATTCACCTGCTGAAGCGATGGATTGATGAGGGTGCAGAATATCAGCCGCATTGGTCGTTCATTCCGCCCAAGGGGGGCGTGCCACCGACGACTGGCCAACCAGCAGGGTTGCGCAATCCGATCGATAGTTTTGTCCGCGCACGGCTTGATCGAGAGGGTTTTCGTGCTGCGACGGATGCGGAAAAGACCACATTGATTCGACGGGTCAGCTTTGATCTGATCGGACTCCCTCCGAGTCTGGCCGAGGTCGACACTTTTGTGGCAGACGAATCGCCGGATGCGTACGAAAGACTGGTCGATCGCCTGCTCGCTTCGCCTCGGTATGGGGAGCGGATGGCCGCCAACTGGCTCGACGCCGCTCGTTATGCAGATACCAATGGATACCAGACCGACGGTCCTCGATTCATGTGGCGCTGGCGAGACTGGGTGATTGACGCCTTCAATCAGAATCAACCGTTCGATGAATTCACGATCGACCAAATCGCAGGAGACATTATTGAAGAGCGTGCG
The DNA here is from genome assembly GCA_903899985.1 of uncultured Schlesneria sp. Classification (GTDB taxonomy): domain Bacteria; phylum Planctomycetota; class Planctomycetia; order Planctomycetales; family Planctomycetaceae; genus Schlesneria. Next base: position 37,017 of record CAIULL010000038.1, on the reverse strand, counting down.
AAAAATACGACAGGCGATTCGGACGGGGCGAAATCATCGCTTTCTCATCGGGCCGAACTTCGGAATCCGGCGACGGCGAACGCTCGGATGATTGCCACGGGATTCAACCGCAATCACCGGGGAAATGCGGAAGGGGGAATCATTCCTGAAGAGTTTCGCGTGGAATATGTCGTCGATCGCGTGGAGACGACTTCCACCGTCTGGCTGGGGATGACCTTCGGCTGCGCCCGATGCCACGATCACAAGTACGATCCGATCAACCAGCGAGAATTCTACCAGTTGTTTGCTTTTTTCAATCAGGTTCCTGAGCCGGGAAAATACATTCGTAACGGCAATTCGATGCCTTACCTTCCTGCTCCGACTGCGGATCAGCAATCGCAACTGGAGCAGCTTCAGAAGGAATCGATGGCGGCGCGGTCTGCCTGGCTTTTTATGCAGAATACGGTTCGGGCCGGGATGAATTCGCTCGCCACAAAGATCCGCCAGCAAGGCGAACAAATCGACTGGAGTTTCCGTGAGGGGCTCGAATCCCATATCGCGTTTGATGGCGATCAACAGATCGAACGACCTGTCGTTGCACCGAAACCAGGTTCGATACAAAAAGTTGAGACACAAACCAAACCGGGTGATACGGTTCAGGGCGAAAGTCTTGCCTGCATCTGGCGAGGTGCAGGACCCGAATTTGCCAAGGGACGCATTGGCCAGGCGGCAAATCTGGACGGTCAGCGGTGGGTCGAAGCGCCTGGTATTGCAGACTTCGGCGACGACGAATCATTTGCCATATCGTGCTGGGTCAAACCCAAAGAGGCCGGCCCGATGACGATTCTCGCCAAAATGGATCATGACAATGCTTCTCGCGGTTATGAATTACGTCGCGAAGCGAATGGCCGTCTGCAAGTTCTGTTCTCGGGACGCATACTTGATGACCTGATCCGAGTCGAAACGGACGAGGTTCTTCCGGCCGATCAATGGTCGCACATCTTCGTCTCTTACGATGGCTCAAGTGCTGCAAGGGGTGTCGGTGTTCGAATCAACGGAGCTGAGACGAAACTGACGGTGCTGATCGATCTGCTGAGTAATCCGATCAAGGTGAAGCCGCCGCTGTGCATTGGGGGAGGCGGGAGTGCGAAACCCTTTGCAGGACTGATTGATGAAGTTCGGTTTTACCGGGGAAAATTGACGCTGCAGGCGGCGATCTCACTCGCGGAAGGAGATTCGATTTCAGAGATTGCGTCCCGGCCACTCGAGACGCCACAACGGCAATCCGCGATTGAAAAGTTGAGCGAGTTCTACCTGGCTGAGCATGCTCCGGAAAATGAGCGTCAGGCGCGGCAGAATTTTTATACGGCGAGATCGCGTCATCTCGCTTATCTGGCCACAATCCCGACAACGATGGTGATGGCGGACCAGGTAATCCCTCGCGAAACTCGGATCCTGAAGCGAGGGGAATACGACAAACCGGGCGACCTTGTGGAGGCGTCGATTCCGATCTCGTTTTTGCCGTCGTCTTCAACAGCGAATGATTCTGATGGAGTCCGTCGACTTGATCGACTGGATCTTGCCCGCTGGTTGGTTTCGCCTGCGAATCCACTGACGGCTCGTGTGACAGTGAACCGATTGTGGCAATCACTTTTTGGTGTCGGCCTGGTGAAGACTTCAGAAGATTTCGGAACCCAGGGTGAAGTACCGACTCATCCAGAGCTTCTTGATTGGCTGGCTGTTGAATTTAGCGGGGTGATGCAAAATCCGAGCGAAAATCCGAACGAACCACTTCAACGCGACCCGATCGCCAATCAATCGAAATCTGAAAAGAGCTCAACTTCCTGGGACCTCAAGCGGATTCTGCGGCAGATGGTCACATCGGCAACCTACCGGCAATCGTCCCAGATCTCGGACGAATTACGCCAACGCGATCCTGACAACCGCTGGCTGGCGAGAGGGCCTCGGTTTCGATTGCCTGCGGAAATGATTCGGGATGCGGCGCTGGCAGCCAGCGGACTTCTGGTCGAAACGTTGGGGGGGCCCAGCGTCAAGCCTTATCAACCGCCAGGACTTTGGGAAGAGCTGAGTGCTGATACAGTACCCGGTCCGTTCTCGATCTACGTGCAGGATCACGGAGCCAACTTGTACCGGCGCGGCGTTTATACGTTCCGTCGAAGAACGGCACCTCCCCCATCTCTGGCGATCTTTGATTCGTCAGCTCGAGAAGCCTGTCGAGTCAGCCTGCCACGTACCAACACGCCGCTGCAGGCTTTGAACATGATGAATGACGTGGCATTTATCGAAGCCGCGCGAGTTCTTGCAGAACAGGCAATCAAACTCGGTGGGGCTTCCGCTCCTTCACGCCTGGAATGGGCGGTCCGCCGGATCCTTTCCCGCAATCCGAGTGATCGCGAGTTAACTGTGCTTGTTGAGGGGTATGAGCGACGGCGTAAGGCGTATCTGGAACATCCGCAACAGGCCGAACAATTCCTGTCACTTGGCGAGACCCCCCGAGATCAGTCGATTGATCCAGTCGAACTGGCGGCATACGCCGCCACGGTGAGCGTGATCTTCAACGTCGACGAGGCGGTTGTGAAACCGTAGGAATCGTCTTGTCTCAACCGAAAGAGTTCCGATGCCTTCATCGCTGTACAATTCGATTCTTCAAACAAGTTCCCGACGAGCGTTTCTCGGCGGCGCAGGTTGTTCGCTCGGCCTGACCGCGTTAAGTACGTTGCTGGCCGATGAAAGCCCGGCCACAGATTTCACCAGCAAGTCGGCAGTTCCTGTTTCGAATGAAATTCTGCATGCGATCCCGCGTGCCAAGCGAGTGATCTTTCTGTTTCAATCCGGGGCACCGTCTCAGATCGAACTGTTTGACCATAAGCCGGAACTGGTCAAGAGGCGTGGTGAAGATTTGCCCGAATCGATCAGACGCGGGCAACGACTGACCAATATGACCGCCGGTCAGGACAAGTTTCCGGTTGTTCCTTCGATGTACAAGTTTGCTCAGCACGGTCAAGGCGGAGCGACCGTCAGTGAATTGCTGCCGCATCTGGCGAGCGTGTCGGACGACATCTGCTTTATCAAATCGTTGTATACGGAAGCGATTAATCACGACCCGGCGGTTACGTTTCTGACGACGGGAGCACAATTGGCTGGCCGGCCCAGTCTGGGTTCGTGGCTGTCGTACGGGCTCGGTTCTGAAAACAAAGATCTGCCAGCGTTTGTCGTGATGCTTTCGCGAGGGACGGGTCGACCGAATGACCAGCCTTTGTATGACCGACTATGGGGTTCGGGCTTTCTCCCTTCGCAACACCAGGGGGTTAAGCTGCGAAGTGGTGGTGATCCCGTTTTATACCTGTCGAATCCACCGGGGATTGATCCTTTGCTGCGTCGAGGGATGCTCGACGACCAGGCGGCGCTCAATCGAATTCAGCTTGAAAAAGTCGGTGACCCGGAAATTGAAACGCGAATTAAGCAGTATGAACTGGCTTATCGAATGCAGACGTCGGTGCCAGAACTTGCGGATGTCTCGAATGAATCGGCGCACACGTTCGAAATGTACGGGCCCGATTCCCGTAAGCCGGGGACATTCGCCGCGAATTGCGTTTTGGCACGTCGACTGGCGGAGCGAGGTGTCCGGTTCATCCAGTTATTCCACATGGGTTGGGACCAGCACACGAATTTGCCGGCTCAACTGCCGAACCAGGCCCGCGACATCGATCAGCCTTGTGCGGCACTGATCCGCGACCTGAAACAACGAGGTCTGCTCGAAGACACGCTGGTTGTCTGGAGTGGTGAGTTCGGACGGACCGTCTATTGCCAGGGAAATCTCAGCGCCACCAACTATGGCCGCGATCACCATCCACGCTGTTTCACGATCTGGATGGCGGGTGGGGGAATTCGCGGTGGAATGACGCACGGTGAGACGGACGACTACAGTTACAACATCGCTCGCGATCCCGTCCATGTGCATGATCTGAATGCGACGATTCTGCATTGCCTGGGGATCGACCATCATCGTCTGACCTTCAAGTTCCAGGGCCGCCACTACCGACTGACCGATGTGCATGGCGAATTAATCCGTCCTGTACTGGCATGAGAACCAGGCAAACTACTTGACTTCCCGTACCGTCTCTGATTTGACAAATGAGTTCGGTCCTTTACGACATCCTGTTTTGTCAGAACACCACTCGAGGCATTGATCTTGCCGATCATTCCCGCTTCTGAACCTTCTCAGCCCTGGAGCGACCGTACCGTGGGCTTCAGTTCTGCCGTTCTTGATCGAATGGAGTCTGCCGTGGCAAAAGTGCGAGAACGGCTACTGCGAGCGGCATCGGCACTGCATCAAGCGGGAATTCCGTTTGCCGTTTGCGGTGGTAACGCAGTTGCCTCATGGGTGGCGACGGTTGACGAAGGGGCTGTCCGAAACACTCGCGATATTAACCTTTTGGTCCGTCGAAGCGACCTGGAATCGATCAAAACAACCCTTGAACAAGCGGGGTTTGTTTTCGACGTCGTCGATGATGTCGTGCTTTTTCGAGATGGTCCTGATGGAAAGCCGAGCGAGGGGATTCATCTGTTGTTCTCGGGTGAAAAGACTCGTTCCGAACATCTTTTGCCGGCGCCAGAGATTACAACCGTGGATGATCCGGCAAAGTTTCCTGTCATCGCTTTGGAATCGCTGGTCACCATGAAGCTGATGTCGAACCGCGACAAAGACCGAACTCACCTGCGGGATTTGATCGGGGTCGGGCTGATTGATTCGACATGGCCGATGAGATTGCCAAAAGAATTGGCCGATCGACTGCAGCAGATTCTCGACACGCCTGATGCATGATGATCTAATGTCGATTCAACTCACGCATTAAGCGGCTCAATGAAATCACAATTCCGTTTTGAGATGCTATCGTGTCGGTCATTCGTTTTCTGTTGCCGTTCTTAATTGTCGTATGCGATATTTCGCCGACGTGGGCGCAGAACTGGTCTCGATACCGCGGCGATGATGGCTTAGGAGTTTCGCAGGCCAAGGGGTTTCCGACATCCTGGAGTCAAGGTGATTATGAATGGGTTGTCGAGCTTCCTGGTGAAGGGCATTCATCTCCGGTCATCTGGGATGGCGATCTGTTCGTAACGACTGCCACGGATGAAGGCCGAGTTCGGTATCTGCTTTGTCTGGACGCTGTGACGGGAAAGACAAAATGGTCTCGAGCGGCCGGTTTCAATACGAACCCCAAACACGCCAAGAACAGCTTTGCTTCGAGTTCACCCGCGACTGACGGTGAACGAGTCTACGTTGCTTTCGCGGATGAAGAACGGTTCGGCCTGGCTGCGTATGACATTGAGGGTGAACTGGTCTGGCGGAACTGGCTTGGCCCATTCCTGAGTCGTCATGGCCAGGGGACTTCACCGATTGTGTTTGAAGATCTGGTGATCATTCCGAACGACCAGGACGGGCCAAGTTCGATTGTGGCGTATGATCGGCGCGATGGTCGGCTGGTCTGGAGTTCGCTCAGGGAATCACGAGAAGCCTCGTATGCGACACCACTGTTGATCGAACTTCCCGGTAAGAAACCACAGTTAATCTGCCTGAGTGGCGCGACCGGTTTGAGCAGTCTCGATCCCTGGTCTGGAAGTTTGAACTGGTCAACAGGCGAATTGCCCAGGCGGACCGTCGCCTCGCCAACCTATGCGTCCGGGTTAGTCTTCGCGATGTGTGGCGAAGGAGGCAAGGGGGTTCGCATGATCGGAGTTGATCCGTCGGGAAGCGGAGCGATCGAGACGACTCATATCAAGTTTCGGCGAGATAAGGATATTCCGTATGTCCCCGCAGTGGTGGGCGTGAACGATTCGATATTTCTGTGGACTGATAACGGAGTTGTGATTTGTCTTGATCCAAAAACTCAGGAAACTCGTTGGCAGGGGCGGGTTGGAGGAAATTTCAGCGGTTCACCGGTCTGTGTGGATGGAAAGCTGTATTGTATTGAAGAGTCGGGTAAAGTGATCGTGGTGGAGGCTGGTTCGGAATATCGACTGCTTGGTGAAAATCCTCTCGGAGACCCCAGCTATTCGACTCCCGCCGTGGCCAACGGGCGTCTGTACCTGAGGTCCTTTCACCGACTTTCATCGCTGCGATCGTCGGTTTCGGAATGACAGAATCAAATTTTCCAATTTTCCAAAAAAACAATATGAAGGAATCGAGCGATGCCCGCTTGGCCCGGCGGCCCATGTCCGCAATGTGGCGACGATATGCCACCCAATATGATTCACTGTCGTACTTGTCGTCAGCTTCTGAATCTGGAGCTGGAAAAGGACAGTGTCGAAGTCCCGACTTTTGTCCCGCTTCAGGAGGTCGAAAGCGTGGTTGAAATTACGCCAGTTGGATTGTTCGCGGAATGCACGAGTTGCCATCAGGAACTGAAAATCAATCGAAAATACCTGGGTCAGCGCGTGCAGTGCAAATTCTGTTCAGCGGATTTCAAACTTGACCCAAGCAGCAACGCCGTCATGGGTGCTGATTCCTATTCACAGTGCCCGCACTGTCAGGAACAATTGCGTTTTTCCAGCAAATATATTGGCTCAAAAGTGGCCTGCCGTTTTTGTGGCGGCAAAGTTCATATCCTGAAGCCGGAATGAGCGAAACAGATTCAAGCGAATTGGTTCACCAAGAACCTGATCGTTTGATCTGTCAAATACGAGAAGCTTTGCAACCCGATTTTTTGGTGACCAGACGTTGATCGTGCGAAATTGTGTTTTTTGATTTGGCGCGAACCATTTTTCTGTGCATGATATTTTTGACATGACCGCTCACTTCAGAATTTCTCGTCAACGGTTCATCAGAACCTATTGTTAGTCATCTGTTTCAAATATTTGGATTTCTCGTTTCGTTTTTGATTCCCAATTCCTTTTCTGGAGACTTTTGAGATGGTCAAACAAAGTGGTCCGCTGCGCAAGCGAGGATTTACGCTGATTGAATTGCTGGTGGTGATTGCGATCATCGCCGTACTGATTGCGTTGCTGTTGCCAGCCGTGCAACAGGCCCGCGAGGCGGCACGGCGCACACAGTGCAAGAACAATCTGAAGCAAATCGGGTTGGCCCTCTTCAATTACGAGAGCACGTTCTCGATGTTCCCTGTCAATTCGTTTTGTACGATCTCGTTGGCAACAGGTGGTTTATCCTTCACGCAGACAACATCAGGCGGAGTGGCTCTGTTGCCGTATATCGATCAGATGCCGATTTACTCGCAATGGAATGCCAGCCAGACACAATGGGATACCACCAATTCGAACAATGGAAACTTGTTGACGACTTATCTGCCCGCGTGGCGATGTCCATCCAGTGCTGGTGGTAATTCAGGAACGCCCCCGTCTGCTGGTGGTTCTCCGTCATCCAGCGGGACTTTCAACTCGGTTTACATTCCCTCTGGAACGGTTCTGAAGTCCGGATTCCCAGGAACAAAAGCTGCAATCAGCTGGAAAGCCGGAATTGCCGATTACATCTGGGTCGACGGTTGTCGCGAGAACTTTTTAAGTAATTACGAGAATGGCGCTCCACGTGGCGGCATGTTCTACGACACGGGCGCTTCTCCCGCAGACGCAATCACAAAGGCGGCTGTTGGAACGGCTTTGAATGGCCAATATGTCACGTCAAAACCTTCGAACGTCACTGACGGATTGTCTAATACCTTCGCACTCTATGAAAAGGCGGGTCGCAACAACGTCTGGGTGAATGGGCAGATGCAACAATTAAGCAGTACGATTCCAGGAATTCCTGCACAAATCGTTTCCAATTCGATCAATGGCGGCGGCGGCTGGGGCGATTTCTTTAATTACGAATGGGCCGCCGGTGTGTTACCGCAAGGTTATGATGCCGGAAATGGTGGGACGTGTGTCGTCAACTGTGCGAATACCAACGAATCAGGCATCTATGCGTTCCACACAGGTGGTGGGCATGCGCTGATGGGAGACGGAACAGTCCGTTTTGTTAGTGCGAACATTGATGCTGGCGTATTTGCCGCAGCGTGCACAGCGGCTGGAGGTGAAACCACGACAGCTGGTAGCTTCTAATCGACAATCGAGATTGTCTGTTGGACTCGAATTTTCCCCGAGATACAATGCGTCACGAACAGGCAAACTGTTCGTGACGCGTTTTTCTCATTGGTTTTTGGGAACGGGATTCCGGGATGGCGAGGTTCCATGCAGGTCGCTAAGTCGGTAACGCAACGACTTGACCGCTCGAAGTGAGTCTCGCCGTACTGAAACCGCTGCCTTTTTCGGTCATAGATTTCAATTTGCGTCGCCGGATCACCAATGTGTTGCGCGGATCGATGGCGTAGGAGTCGTTTGATGATGTTGCATCGGGTTCTTTGTCTCTCATTGGTGTGCGCAATCTTCTGTTCGGCGTCATGCAGTGGGCAACGATCAGGGCCCAAAATTAAGAAAGTTCCGGTCGTACCGGTGCAAGGAACAATCAAAGTCGACGGTAATCCTGAGGCTGGTGTTATTGTCCGATGTGTTCCACTTGGCTCGTTTGAGCCAAATGAGTTGAAGAACGCTCTCGGTGGACGTACCGACGAGGACGGAAATTTCACGCTTGGCACCTATGAAATTGCGGACGGTGTCCCTCCTTCGGAATATGCACTCCTTTTCGTTTGGCCCCCCCAGACCTTAAAACGCCAATCCAGGGCGGAAGAGGAAAAAAGCGATCGGCTGAAGGGGAAATACTCGACAGTGGCGAATGCATTAGTGAAGATTAAAGTTGAAGATGGAAATCCGCTCGTTCTTGATGACATTGAGCTGAAGACAAAGTGATGACTTTCGGATGCCGTAAGATTGCGGCTCCCTTCGTCAACGAATTGAACTCGCGGTTAACTGTCGTTACTGCCGACATTGTTTCCGGCGCGGCTTCTTGAGGATGGGAAGATCGCTGAATTGAGATCATGGCAACGATCTTATGGTGAGCCTGCACGTCGTCACTCGACAAGTCGAATTTCGACCCGGACCTGTTGACGGTGCGGTCGCTGATTCAGGGCTGCGGAGGCCACCCCACTGAAATGAGTGACACTTCGCCGCCAAAATGGATTCTCTCTCAGTTCTCTTTTTTAACCTTGCCGTAGCAAATTCGACTTCGGCATTCCGAAGTCGTTCTCATCACCGTATTTTGACTCTCGAAAATACGGCGTGAATCGAGCACTGTGAACGAAAATACGAATTTTTTGTTCAGTGCGTTAAGCAAAAGAGTCATGTACTCGATGAAACGAGAAAAGGCATGGATATTTACGATAACTTCATCAATCGTTCACTCGTTCTTCGTTGTCTTTTGCAGGATTATCGCAATGATCCTGTCTGGATTTGTTTTGGCCCTGTCATACGTTTGTTCTTGGAGTTTTCTGGATGATTAAGCAAGCGGTTTCGAAGCGGAATTTAGGATTTACTTTGATTGAATTGCTCGTGGTGATCGCGATCATCGCGGTGTTGATTGCATTGCTTTTACCTGCAGTGCAGCAGGCGCGTGAGGCGGCTCGTCGAACTCAGTGCAAAAACAATCTGAAGCAGATTGGTCTGGCGATGTTCAACTACGAGTCCACGAATTCGCGATTTCCAATCCCTGCGTGGTACTCGTTGAAAAACGCCACGGGTTATGGAGGGATGTTGAGTTCCACAGTCTGGTCGCTGGGGATTTTGCCGTTTATCGATCAGGCACCGACGTACAATCTTTACAATCAAAACTATTCCGCGTACGAACCCGTCAACGCCACGGCAGGTCAGACGCAAATCAACGGATACCTGTGTCCGTCAACTCCACGAACCGGCAAATCGATCAATCAAGCAAATCCCTTTGTTGTGGCCGGTGGCCTGTCGACAGCACCGTGGGTTCTGACGAATGCTGGAGCGATCGATTATATTGCCACGATTCAGGTTCAAGGTGCGTTCCTCGACCTCGTCAATAACACGACTGGTTCCTCAAGTTTAGATGGTTGGGGCGTCGGAGGGACGACGGTTGGCGGTGTGACGCTCAATACGGCGACGGGCGCCCGTATTGCAGACATCATGGACGGAACGTCAAACACGATGATGATCGGTGAACTCAGTGGGCGTGACGTACTTTATCGAACCGGAAATGTCACGATCTCTGCTACGACCGACACTGAAGGAGTCTGGCAGGCTGCTTTCGGGGGAGGCGCCTGGGTTGATCCAGGTAATGGACAGTGGAAGTTGTCTGGTCGCAATTTCGATGGGTCGAATACCGTCGGTCCTTGCACGATCAATTGCTCAAACGCACGAGTCAAATACGGTGACCCGACACAGTATTCGGCAGGGCTCTATTCGTGGCACACTGGCGGTGCAAGCGTATTAATGTGCGATGGATCGGTCCGATTTCTCAGCCAGAACATTGATGGCCGGACGATCGCTGGGCTTGTGACGGCACGGCAGGGTGAAGTGATCGGCGATTATTAATCGCGGGCTCGTTTCCAAATACATTAAAAAGATGCGGGCCTTTTGGCCCGCGTCTTTCGTTATTTGCCGAGATCACCGAACGTCATCTGAGTTTGGGTTTCGTTCAATTCAATGCCCTTGACCGCGTCGCTCAAAGTAACGTTTGAGCAGCATTCGGTCAGTATAAGCGTTTTTGATTTATGATAGGAAAAGCAATGCGGTTGCGATTCGTGTTCAGGACTTTCTTGATCTGTTCGGTTTTGTCTTCTGGCTGCTCGGAAAAGCAAAGAGGTGGGCCGCGACTGACGACGACGCCAGTCACTGGAACGGTTGAGGTTGACGGCGAAGCGGCGGAAAACCTGACTGTCGAATGTCATCCAGAACCTGGTGCTGAGATCAAACACCCCGTGATCGCCAACACTGACAGCGAAGGTCGTTTTTCAATTGGCATGTACCAAAAAGGGGACGGACTTCCCGAAGGGACATACCGTTTGACTTTCAAGTGGGAAGAATTTGGATTGCCGATAAAAGATAAATTGAATCGCGCCTTTGCCGACCCATCTAAATCGTCGTATAAAGTGACCGTGGTTGCCGGCGAACCAAATGATCTTGGCGTGATCGAATTGTCGACAAAAAGCTCAAAGTAGAACCAATTTTTAAGAAAAGCTGCGAGATGAACTTGAAACGATCGATTTCATTTTTGTGCGTTGCCCTGTGTTGGGGAACTTTCGCGTTTGCCCAGGCTCAGCCCGCACCGGTCGCTTCGCCGTTACAGGACTACCTTAACATCCCTGATAAGGTGTTCGGCTGGAAACTCAATGAAAAGATCGACAACCCCCTGGGGAAGATCTATGACGTTGAGCTGACCTCGCAGGCCTGGATGGATATGACGTGGAAGCACGTCATGATGGTTTACGAACCCACAGAACTGAAACACAAAGATCACGTGTTGTTGTTCATTACAGGGGGCGGGCATCTGAATAAGCCGAACGAAGGGGATCGGGTCATGGGCCTGATGCTCGCCCGGCTTTGCGGTGCTCGCGTGGCAATGTTACACCAGGTGCCGAATCAACCGTTGCTCGGCGGACGCAACGAAGATGATTTGATCACAGATACGTTTCTGTTCCAGCTGGCGACCGGCGACAAACGCTGGCCATTGCTGTTTCCGATGGTCAAAAGCGCCGTCAGGGCAATGGACGCTGTCGAACAGCTGGCCACAAAGGAATGGGGTTCCTCCGTCAAAGGATTCGTCGTCACCGGCGCATCAAAGCGGGGCTGGACGACCTGGCTGACGGGGGCCTCCGACAAACGTGTCATCGGTATTGCACCGATTGTGATTGATACACTGAACTTTCCCAAACAAATGGAATATCAGCTGGAGACGTGGGGGCAATACAGTGAACAAATCGCAGACTACGAACGCAAAGGATTGATCAAGCATCTGAAAGAAGATCCTGATTTTCCACTTTGGCGCTGGGTTGATCCCTGGTTCTATCGTGCCCATCTGACACTTCCCAAGCTGATTATTAACGGCACGAACGATCGTTATTGGACGGTTGATGCGTTGAATCTGTATTGGGACGATCTTTCTGGCGTGAAATACATTCGGTACGTTCCCAACGCAGGTCACAATCTTCAAGGGGGCCGCGAAGGGGCACTCACAAGTTTGGCAGTCTTCTTCCAGCATGTCGTCGAGGGAAAACCGGGACCTTCCGTCGAATGGAAGCATGAGACGGTTGGTGATTCGTTTCAGCTGACGATTCAGTCGAACACGCCCCCCACGGCGGTTCGTTTATGGACCGCGTCGTCCTCCTCAAAAGACTTCCGCGAATCGAAGTGGACGTCGCAGCCCATCAAGTCGACGAATGGATCGTACGTTGCCTCTATCCCCAAGCCGGCGGAGGGGCATGTCGCCCTTTATGGTGAGATTCAGTTCAACGCCTACGGTCAGGAATACTCGGTGACAACCCAGATTCGTCGCGAATAACCGGCACAGCCGGTTCATGCGCGTAGGACGATGGGTTCAGAATAGGATAATCGTTCGCGCGTTGACCGGTGCAGCCGGTTTATGCGCGTTGAACGATGGGTTTAGAATAGGATAATCGTTCGCGCGTTGACCGGTGCAGCCGGTTTATGCGCGTTGAACGATGGGTTTAGAATAGGATAATCATTCGCGCGTTGACCGGCACAGCCGGTTCATGCGCGTCGAACGATGGGTTTAGAATGGGATAATCATTCGCGCGTTGGCCGGTGCAGCCGGTTCATGCGCGTTGAACGATGGGTGTAGGATAGGATAATCATTCGCGCGTTGACCGGCACAGCCGGTTCATGCGCCTCGGACAATGGGTTTAGAATAGATGATCGTTCTCGCGTTGAACCGGAGAGCGATGAGGTTTTCCGCTGCCGACCCCCACGGGAGATTCCTGTAACTTCGTTGAAATCAACGTTGTATCAGCAGATGATGCCGTGGTACGCGACTTTTCAGCTGTGAATTGGACTTCTCGTTAATCAGGAAATCCTGCGTGACATCGACTCGACCCTCGTTGCGTGCTGGCATGGTCGGCATGGGCATGATTTTTGACGAGACTTATCGGCCATTTTTCGAACGGGTTCATCGTGAAGGATTGTACGATCACCGGTTCGGAGCGGTCGACGTTCCGTTAACGGCCGTGGCCTCAAGGACCGGACATCGTGCCGAGGCCTATCGAAAACAAGCGGGTTCAAATATTCATCCGTTTGTCAGCTTTTCAGGCGACCAGTCCGTCGATCAATTAATCGGCGCAGGTGTTGATTTTGCCTGTGTGGCGACACCCGATCATCGTCACTTCGACGCGGCGAAGAAATTGCTCGAAGCAGGTATCCATGTCCTGATCGAAAAGCCATCCGTGCTGTTTCTGCATGAATTAGAAGAACTGACGGAACTTGCCAGGCGAAAGGGATTGCTGGCGAAAGTCGTCTACCACAAGTTACTGGACCCTGATCACAAGAAGCTGAGAACTCTCGTCGCGGATAACGTACTGCGACACGTGAACAATGGTTATTGTTCACTTCTTGAACCCAAAGTGATTTCGGGAAGTCAGTTTTCTGAATGGATCACTGGCCGTAATCCAGGCACGTACGTGGCCGTGCATTACATCAAGCTGATCGATTTCACCTTTGGTGGCCGATTGAAGACGGTCACGGCGACCGGCCAACGTGGGATCGTCGGCCCCAGCAATGGTCCGACATGGGATAGTACTCAATTACGGATGATCTACGAATACGATGACGGACGCGAAGCTGCTTTTGACATTCATACGTCATGGGTGACCCCTGACAATTTTCCTGGTTATGTTGAACAGGAAGTGCAGTTCCGATTCGACAACGGGATCTGGAACGGTCATTCACGCAAGCGAGGGGTCGAATGTACCGTTGAGGGGGAAACGCCGATCACTCGCAAGATCACCATGAACAACCATTACAACGGGACGTTCCTGGAACCGTGGGGTGAACGTTCGCAACGCGGCTACGGAGTTGAAGTCCTCGAACGATTTGCCAGGGAATTGGCCTACGTGAAATTTGGCGGACCAGACAGCGAACAATTGAAGCGATACGAACAGATTCAGTCGCTTGCCTACAATGATCTTTCCGCAGACTGGCAAACGGTTGCGGCAGTTCAAGGACTTGAAGCAATTCTGGAACGACAAGCGGCCGGCGAATCCGACTGTGTGGTCAGAATCGGTGATCCGCATGGCAAACTTGTTCTTTATCGACCGGGGCAATCGACACCAACAGTCCTCGATTAAGCCGTGGAGTGGGGTCGAGTTTCGAGGCTCACCAGATTATTGTCGCGTTACGTTTCGGGGTCGGGTGTTCAAGTTCCAAAATTGGCCGTGTCATAGCATAGTCAGTGAGTATGGCTTGCTCGGCCAATTTTGAAATTTGAACACCCGACCCCCTCTTCGGAACTATGGGATGTCTGATTCATGTGCGGTCTGGCCGGATTCCTGAATGTCACGCGCAATCAGACCGCTGACGGCATGCTTTCGATCGTCGGCCGAATGGCTGACACGCTGCTGCATCGCGGTCCCGATGATGCGGGAACGTGGTGCAACGCCGAATCGGGGATTGCCCTGGGTTTTCGTCGACTGTCGATCCTTGATCTTTCGCCATTGGGCCATCAGCCGATGACCTCGTCATGTGGCCGATTTGTCTTGGCATTTAATGGTGAAATCTACAACCATCATGAGCTGCGAGACGAACTGGCGGCTGAGGGTCGACCGTTTCGCGGCCGATCGGATACGGAAGTCCTTGTTGAAGGATTCGCCGAATGGGGAATCGAACCAACGATCAAACGTTGTCTCGGCATGTTCGCGATCGCTGCCTGGGATCATCATCGGCAAGAACTGACGTTGATCCGTGACCGACTCGGTAAGAAACCGCTTTATGTCGGCAAGTTCGGACCGACAGTCCTTTTCGGTTCCGAGCTGAAAGCACTGCGTGTTCATCCGGCCTTTCGAGGTGACATCAATCGTAAAGCAATCAGCGAATTCCTGCGGCAGTCATATCTGTCGAGCCAATCAATTTACCTCAACGTCGCGCCGTTACATCCAGGGAAATCCATGACGATCAAACTGAGCGACGATCAGTTCTGGTCGGATTCAATGATTCCCAGACAACAGGATTACTGGAGTTTTCAGCAGGTTGCTGGAAATGGTTTAATCCAGCCATTCACGGGCTCATATGACGAAGCGGTTGACCGTCTCGATCAGCTTCTGACAGACGCGGTCGGTCGTCGGATGGAGGCTGATGTCCCGCTGGGCGCGTTTCTATCCGGGGGGATCGATTCTTCGCTTGTCGTCGCCTTGATGCAGAAGCAGTCATCTCGCCCGGTAAAAACATTTACGATTGGATTTGAGGAAGACGCTTACAATGAAGCTCCGTTTGCCAGGCAAGTCGCCCGTCATCTGAAAACGGAACACACAGAGATCACCGCGACGTCGAAAGAGGCTCGCGATGTGATCCCGTTACTACCGCAACTGTTCGATGAACCGTTCGGGGATTCGTCAGAGATTCCGACGTATCTTGTCAGCCACCTCGCACGACGCCATGTGACGGTCGCATTGTCGGGGGATGGCGGTGATGAGCTTTTTTGTGGATACCGGCGCTACTTCGAAGCACTCGATCCGTTTTCTGCGAGCGATTCGACAGCGCGAAGTGCGTTCCTGCGAATTGCCAGAGTCTTGCATTCAATGCCACGCTTCGTTCGGACGTCGTTCGGACGGGCTTGCCAGATTGCCGGACGACTTCCGCTTGGGCGAGTGGCGACGTTGTTTTCGCGAGCATCTGACGTGTTGAATGAAAAAGGGCCAAATGATCGTTATTTCCGGAACATGTCTCATTGGCGCGATCTGGACCTGGTCGCCATGGGGTTGCCACGAGCCGATGTGAACGAGATTGCGTTATTGACGGATGAGGATCCCTCGCTTGCGCGTCGGGCTGCGGGTTCGATGAACTTCTATCACGAAATGTACCAGCAGGTCTGGCAAGTTTACGACACATTGAACTACCTGCCGGGCGACATTCTGACGAAAGTCGATCGTGCGAGTATGGGAGTGTCACTCGAAGCAAGAACGCCGTTACTTGATCATCGAGTCGTTGAATTTGCCTGGTCACTGCCCCACGCGTTCAAAGTTCAGGGACGCAGCGGAAAACGAATCCTGCGAGACGTCCTGGCCCGGTACGTTCCCCGCGAATTGTTCGAACGACCGAAAGTTGGATTCGGTGTTCCGATCGGCGACTGGTTGCGCGGACCGCTTCGCGATTGGGCCGAAGACTTGATCAATGAAGCGAGACTGAAACGAGAAGGCTTTTTTCACCCTCAGCCGATTCGACAGAAGTGGGAAGAACACCTGCATGGCCAGGTTGACTGGTGCTATCACTTGTGGGACGTCCTCATGTTTCAGGCCTGGCTGGAAAAGTATCCCGGAGTCTGACCGACGACGATTCATCAGGATTGACGAACCGGTCTATCCCCAAGACCGCGAAAGTCTGAATGCGGACGAAGAATTCTCTGAAAGACTTCAGGATGGACATCCATCCCGATTTTTCCGTACGCTATCATCTCGGTAAATGTTGATGTGAAACTGCGAGGGTGAGTCATGCTTAATCTGCTGGGAACGCGGCATCGATTTTGTGACGGGATGAGTCGCCGGTCGCTTTTGAAGATCGGCGGCCTGGCGATGGGTGGGCTCAGCCTGCCCAAACTTTTGCGTGTGGAAGCCGCTTCAGGACGGTCATCACACAAATCGGTGATCATGGTGTTTCTGTCCGGTGGGCCACCGCACCAGGACATGGTTGACTTGAAAATGGATGCCCCGGTGGAGATCCGGGGTGAGTTCCAGCCGATCGCCACGAAGGTTCCCGGGATCGAAATCTGCGAGTTACTTCCGTTGCTGGCTGAGCGTATGGACCGACTGGCGATCATTCGCTCACTGGTCGGTTCCGAAGGACGTCATGCCGCATTCCAGTGCATGACCGGTCACAGTGTGAATGGCCAACCGGCAGGGGGATGGCCCTCGTTCGGCGCGGCCGTTTCCAAAATTCAGGGGCCGGTCGAGCCCGGAACACTCCCTTTCATCGGGTTATCGCCTCGGATGAAGAATGCGGCTTGGGGTGACCCCGGTCAGGCCGGCTTTGCGGGACAAGCTCATGCACCGTTTGCCCCCAATGCGGAACAGGCCCGGTTGGGTCTGGCGGGGATCAGTGTGGAAAGCCTGCGGAATCGCAAGCTGCTGCTCAACGAGATTGATCGCTTGAAACGTGAGGCTGAAGTCAGTGGTGCACTGGTCGGTTTGGAATCTCAATATCAGGCTGCGTTCGGCATCCTGACCTCCAGCAAATTAGTCGATGCGCTCGACCTCGAGCAGGAAGATCCGCGTGTCCGCGACAGGTATGGACGAGGGGCGACCGAGAACGCTGGCTACGGCGATGCGGGACCGCTGATGAACGATTACCTGCTCGCAGCGCGGCGACTGGTTGAGGCAGGGGCACGCGTGGTGACACTTGGATATGGTCGCTGGGATTGGCACGGTCGCCCGCATGGAACGAATTTCGAAAACGCTCGAGACCATTTACCGATTCTCGATCAGGGACTGTCCGCCCTGTTGGACGACCTGCGCGACCGAGGATTAGATAAAGACGTCACCGTGATTGTCTGGGGGGAATTCGGTCGCACTCCCGTCATCAACAAGAACGGCGGTCGAGACCACTGGCCTCAGGTCGCATGCGCCCTGCTCGCCGGCGGTGGCTTACAAACAGGCCAGGTGATCGGATCAACAAATCGTCTGGGTGAACATCCTAAGGAACGCCCAGTCCATTTTCAGGAAGTCTTCGCCACACTGTACCGTTGCCTGGGTATTGATGTTGCCCGCACCATGCTGCCGGATATTTCGGGCCGTCCGCAATACCTGGTTGATCCCATTTATGAGCCGCTTCCAGAACTGGTCTAGTGACTTATGTTAGGGCTGGAACGAAACACGACGTTGACGCACGGTAATGCCGTTTACTGGGCCACCTTCTCACCCGACGGCAAGAAACTGGCGTCAGCCAGTCTCGATAACACTGTCCGAATCTGGAATGTGTCAAGCGGCGACCTCGTTACGACACTGAAAGGACACGGCGATGGCGTGGCATTTGTCGCGTATCTGGCTGACGGTCGGATTGTGACCGCAAGCCTGGATCGGACATTAAAGCTCTGGCCTGCTGAGGGAGGAACCGCTCAGGCAACGTTGGTTGGTCACCAGGATTATCTCTCGTGCGCCGCTGCGGCACGTACCGGAACACTTCTGGCCTCAGGTGGGTTCGATAAATCGATTCGACTGTGGGACGCCCAGACCAACGCCCCCCTTGCCGTTCTGACAGGTCATGATGGAACCCCGCAATCAATTGCGATCAGCGGCGACAGCAAACTTGTTGCCTCAGGTGGCGACGATCTTTCGATCCGGTTGTGGAGCGTCGAATCAAAATCATTGATCCGGACGATCACTGGTCATTCCAAGGGAGTCGAAGGGCTGGCATTTTCGCCAGATGACAAAATCCTGGCCTCTGCATCAGCCGATGGCAATATTCGCCTGTGGACGAAGACGGGTGAACCCGTGTCGACATTCGAAACAAATTCCGGTCTCGTGAAGTCAGTCGCGTTTTCCCCTGACGGCAGATGGCTGGTCTCGGGGGGAGCCGATGGAATTCTGCGAGTCTGGGAACTCGCAAGTTCTCAAATGCGGCTGTCGACTTCGGCACACAAGAACACCATTTATGCCGTCGCATTCAGTCCCGACGGCAAACAACTCGCCTCGGCAGGATTTGATCGCTCGATTCACGTCTGGACCGTGACCGGCACAGCCGGCACAGCCGGATGATGCGCGTCGCATGACGGGTTTAGAAAGCGGTTATCGTTCGCGCGTTGGTCAGGAGGGCGATAAATCGTGCACAGCCGGATGATGCGTGTTGCATGACGGGATTAGAAGGCGGTTATCGTTCGCGCGTTGATCGGGAGACGGATGCTTCATGCACAGCTGGTTAATGCGCGTGATACGACCTGCACAGCCGGATGATGCGTGGTGCACGACGGGACTGGAAAGCGGTTGTCGTTCAGGCGTTGATCAGGAGATCGAAGCAGGTAGCCAGCCGTCTATAGACGTAACAACCTGCGCAACTCCGGAATGCGTGGGATCAGTTCTTCTTCTGTGACGATTCCGTCCTTGTTGGCGTCGAGTTTATCAAAGATGGGTTGTTTGTCGGGATCCACTTCGTCTCGTGCCAGCTGGCCGTCTTTGTTCTTATCGAACATACGAAAGATCTGTTTGGCAATTTCCTGGTCGGCGAGGTTTTCCGAACCCTTGGGGATCGCAATATCGAAGTAACCGAGATGCATCTCATCCCAGGATTGATCACCCCATGTGACAGTCTTCGAAGGGTCGGGGTTTGCGAGATTATTGGGTGAATTGTCATAAGAGGAATATGTTTTCAGCTTTGATCCCCGAGGGATGATTCTCGGTTCAGCCAGACGATAGGCTGTTTGCCAGTTGAAATCGTAACGCGGTACATCGAGCAATGTTTCTTGTGTTCCGTCAGGCAGCGTCAATTCGTAACGGAATGATTTGCCGCGCAAGTGCATATGCGGTGACATTGAGAGCAAAATCAGATCGGCAGGAGCCGTCACGATCTGGGATTGAAAGGATTGATTATCCAACTGAGGCTGAATCTTGAATCGCCGATTAATCGTCGTGGCGGTTTGAACCTCGTGCGTGATTTCAGCAGGATCGGCGAAAACCAGACCGATCCGGGTTCGATCCTCGCAAGCAGCTCCGTTCGGCGTGTAATGCATTTGGAAGACAAATTTTGCTCCGGCCGGAATTTTCTTGGCCATCCCTTTTGGATACGGGGTAATTCGCAGACCTGGTACGAACGCCGTAACCATCTGCCGCTCGGAATCCTGGACTTTTCCATCGGTCGTCATGAACACGATGACGTGATGCACAACTTCGCGATTCCCTGGAATGACTTCCGCTGAGGTCAGCCATTTGTCTTCCGTCAAACCGGAATCGGCGGTGAAATATTGGTAACGCACCGTTCCTTCTGCCGGAACTTTGTAAGCGGTTTCGGACATCCAGACGACATGATCCGGTTGGCGAGGCAGCTGCCACCCTTCCGTATAGGTTTTCGGGGGGGGCAAATCGGCAGGATTCCCTTCAGGTGCCCCAGCGGCAACCCATTGCTGAAGCAGGTTCATATCTTCTGCCGACAGTCGCCGCTCGTTGGTGAAATGACCGAATTCTGGCGAAGCATGCCACGGTGGCATTTGATGCGACTGAGTCACTTCGACGATCATATCGGCCCAGCCAGCGACTTCCTGGTATTCGGTCAGGCTGAACGGAGCGATCTCACCGGGACGATGACACTCGATACAATTCTTTTGCAGGATTCGAGCAATCTGGTTCGAATAAGTGACGGTGGCATCCTGTTTTGCCGGACGGGAACGACCGATCAAACAGCCGATCGCTGTTGTTTCAGGAACACTGACCGCGTTTCCTGCGAGTAATTCGTCGATAGCAGTCTTCAAATCTTCTCGGGTCGGTGCCGGCCGTGTCCGACCGCCAACCGCGAATTGGTCATCAACCCGACCTCGATACCGTAATGAGCGCTGGGAATCGAGCAGAAAGACTTCGGGAGTCCGAAATGCCTGCAAGTTGTCGACGAGTTCCTGATTCAGGTCTTTCAGAATTGGCAAGGACAACGAGTTCGTTCTGGCGAATGCGGCAATCTCTGCGAGCGAATCCTGGCGATTCGCGTCGACGCCAAGGAACGTCACGCCACGATCTGCATACGCGTCCGCAAGTTTCTGCAGCTTGACCGCATATTGCTTGGCCAACGGACATTCGGTTCCTAACACGGCGATCACAACGAGCTTACTCGATTTGTATTCGTCCAGCGTGTGCGTTTTCCCGCGAAAATCCTTCAGTGAAAAATCAGAGACAGTTTGACCAAGCCGCTGTGAAACATTCTCGGCAGCCTCAACCGTGCCAGCGGCACCGATGACTAACAATGCAAACAGCCCAAATCGACGCATGAATTCTTCCCGTTACTGTTTTTCGTCTTCCGACGAAGCAGAGGCGCTAAAACTGCATCCTCTCTCGACGGTGATTTTACCTATTGTAGTCACAAACGGTTTCATTCGTGGCCGATTCAATTTCCCATTCATCGATTTTTCATTGTTCCGAAGAATTTATCAGATTTTGCACAAGATTTTCCTTTGGGCAGCGAATTAAGGAGGAATAGGACGTCAACTTTGATCGCGTGACGTCAATGTAAGAATTCTTTTTCGCTTTCAAAACAGGGGTTTAACGATGTTTAAGAAAAGTTTGATGGTGTTGAGTCTGGGTGCCCTGGTTGGCACTTTTGTTTTCGGACGCGAAGCGGTCAGCTATTTGCGAGCGGGTTGCCAGAACGTAAGAAACGCCGTCAAAGCTGAAGTTCCGATCGAATTCGAAATGGAACGCGCCCGAACGCTGATTGAACAGCTTGTTCCCGACATTCGACAATGCATGCATGTCGTCGCCGAGCAGCAAGTTGACATCGAACACCTTCAGACGACGCTCGCTCAGAAAGAATCTGACATCTCCAAGCAGAAGGAAGCGATCCTCGCCCTGCGAAACGATCTGGGGACTGGCAAAAGTGCTTACGTGTACGCACGTCATTCATATACCTCATCCGACGTCAAGCGAGATCTCGCCACTCGCTTCGAACGGTTTAAAGCAGCCGAAGAAATGCTCGCGGCTGACCGCAAGATTCTGGCGGCTCGTGAAATGACGCTCGTTGCCAATCGTGACAAACTCGAAAACATGATGCAGTCCAAAAAGGATCTGGAAGTGAAGCTGGAACAGCTTCAGGCCCGAGTCCATACCGTCAAGGCGGCGGAAACAGTCAGCCAGCTGGCCATCGATGATTCGAACCTCAGCCACGCTCGCAAACTGATTACCGAATTGAATAAGCAGTTGGACGTCAAACAGAAGATGCTCGACGTCGAAGGGAAGTTCGTGGGCCTGATTCCGGTTGAGTCGGTCGCTCCTTCCGTACCTGCCGATCTCGACAAGCAGATTGACGCTTACTTCAGCCAATCGACACCAGAAGATGCTGTCGCAATAAAGTAAGGTTTTTCGATGATCTGATTTCCCCTCCGCTACGTTACACTCCCAGGTAAGTTCAATTGACTTTCCCCGTAGCGGAGGAGTGAATCGTGAGTACCGACTTCGATGGTAATAGCGTCCTGCAGGCTCAAACGATTCAAGCCCCCCGTGTTTTTGGTACGACGGTGACTGTGGAACCCGAAGATTTTCAGGCAATTCTGAAAAAACAAGACCAGCCACTGGTCGTCATTCAGAAATGGGGGTTTTTCGTCACCGAGTATCGTTATTTAACGAGCTATAAAGGACTTGCCTTTTACACGAAATCGAGTGAAAAGCTCTCTTTGCCGCCCCAGACGGAACTGGTTCGAGCAAGTTCGATGTTTCTCCCAGGATGACGCAGACCGTCGCATCGAAAAAACCGAATCCATCTTTTGACGTAAATACTTTATGCGTTTCACTTACCAGACCGGTGCTCAGCCTCTTGCAGGCTACACAATCCAGCGCGGTATCCACCGTGGCGGGTTTGGTGAGGTCTATTTCGCTCACAGTGACGGTGGCAAGGAAGTCGCTCTCAAGCTGTTGCATCACCAGGATCAGGATGTTGAGATTCGCGGGGTGACGCAGTGCCTGAACCTGAAGCATCCGAATCTGGTCAATCTGTTTGATCTGAAGACCGACGTTCAGGGCGATCATTGGGTCGTGATGGAATATGTCGCCGGGTCGAGTCTTGAAGATGTCCTCGTGTCGTTCCCGAACGGGTTACCCCTGGACGAGGTTCGTGACTGGCTGAGTGGTCTTGTCGCGGGAGTTTCTCATCTGCATGATCGGGGAATCGTCCATCGCGACCTGAAGCCGGCCAACGTCTACCGCGAGAACGGCATCGTCAAGGTGGGGGATGTCGGCTTATCAAAACGACTCGACAGTGATCGTCGCGGGCAGCATACGCAAAGCGTCGGCACGGTCTATTACATGGCTCCGGAAGTCGCACGTGGTCAGTACGGACCTGAAGTCGACGTCTATTCTCTCGGTGTCATGCTCTACGAACTGATCACGGGCAAACTTCCCTTTAACGGCGAAACAACAGCCGAAATCCTGATGAAGCACCTGACGGCTCAGCCTGATCTGATGCCGATCCCCTCGTCGCTTCGGCCCACGATCGCCAGGGCACTCGAAAAAGACCCTCAGAAGCGAACTTCGACTGTCAGAGAACTCGAACGGGATTTTCTTCGAGCGACCGCGGGGGCTGCCGAGCCATTAGTCATCCCCGAATCGTCGTTTTTACCGCAACGTCCCGCGACTCCCCGCAATCCGTCGAAAGTTGGAACTGATCCCCGGACGGACAATCCCGCTGATCGACCGTTTGCCCAGTTCGCCTCGTTGAAACCTGAATCAGACTTTGGGTCAACCGACAATAAGTCTGACAAATCCAATATTTTGACCGCAGTGGTCTTATTGCTGTTCGGGATTTCAGGCATTGGCGGAATGTTTGGTGTCGTGATTGCCGCCTATGCTTTTGTCGTGCTGATCAACTACTCCAATAAGCTGATGTCCCTGGTCAAGAATTCCTCTCCCTGGCGTGCGTTCGGGACAATCAAATCGTTACCGCGTACTTTACCCGCTTATCAGGACCCGTTTTCGACGACAGTCCCTCCTGGTTGGGATGAGCAGATCAACGGACGGCGGACAAGCCCCTCCCCTCAGCAAATGAAGTCGGCATCAACCCCAACCGCGACCCGGCGTCACAATTCCACGAAAAAGCCAGAGGTCGTGGTTCTGCCCCTAAGACAACGATTGCCCGAACTCGTAAATACATTGGGATCGGCGGCGTTCATCGCGTCGCTGTTGTCTTTGGGAGTTTACGTCGCGGCAGGTTTCGCCATTTCGCTGGGACTGTTTCGACCGGCTCCGATCATGCCGAGTCTGGAACATGCAGTCTTGTTTGCTGCGACAGCCGTCATCGGTACCTGGTTGTTGCTGATTGGTCATACGGGGACCCTTGGAACGGGTTGGACCAGACGACAACGTTGGATTGTGCGGCTTGCCACGGGTGCCCTGATCGGGTCATTCGCCTATGGGATGAGTGATTTTCTGATGGTCAACATTCCCCCTGCATCATATACCGTAAGGTCGGGGTTTTCGTCCCTGGGAACGCATCCGCTGGTGGATCACGCTGGCGATCCGACATTGTTGGGTTATGCATGGTTCTTCGCGGGATGGCTGGCAATGAGACCCTGGTCTCGCGACATGGACCCGATGCGCCGCGGACGCTTTCGAACCTGGAACGTGATCGCATCCGTGGCGACAGCCTACATGATGTCATGGATTTTTAAATTCCCCCATGCCTATGCCATCCTTTGGGCGGGAACCATTTCGACGACCGTGCAGCTCGCATCCAACTGGACTCCACGCCCCCCGCTGGTCGAGCGGAGTTAAACCATGAACCAAATCACTGTTAATCAACTCAGCTGGACCGCTGTCGTCCCGATCCTGCTGGCTTTAGTCGGATTCGTTGGAATCATGGTGTTCCGAAGAGTCGTTGCTCATTGGCGGGTTCGAATGAATCCGCTGACGTCAGCGGCCGCACGACCGTCAACACTTCACGAAATCGCGCGCTGCTGGCTGGCTCCCACGGGTGTCATGGCGGTCTTTGTCGCGCTGAGTGGTGAATTCAGTCACGAATTAGAACGATGGTTTTCATTAGCTCCCTTGACGAGTATTCCCGCCGCCATCGAGCCCCGGGTACAAACCGAGACTCCGTACCAACGAGTAGAAACCGATCCGGCGCTCGGCCGACCAGGTTGGATTGACGACGGCGATACTCAAATCGACGACGTCAAGAAAATCGTTTTGTCGAGCGGCCTTTGGTCTACCGAAGCGGAAGCAAGTCGTGAACTTTTACCACGGGCCGCGTCGATTGTTCGTTCAGATTTTTCCGAACGACATCAAAGCCCGTTCGATCGACCCAGCCAACGGTTCTTGAGTGACGAACGGCTGGCCCAGATCGCGGTGAAACGGCAATACCTGGAACCTGTCACAAAAAAAACCGGTTCAATGGAGTTGCCGATGTGCCGTCTGTGGCAACAGGTTGAAATTTCGCCCACGGTCCGCACCGAAATATATCCTGTCTGGAAGTCGGCGGTTCTCGGCAATCGCGTTGTGATGATCGGGACCGTTCTCGCGCTGATGACCGTTATTGCAAACGCGGCATCGCTGTTTTTTAAACTGAATCGCGTGCCGAGTCGCAGCACGATATTCGCTGCCGCAGTCGCCGCCAGTTCCGCGACGGCATGGATTATTGGTGATCTTCTTCTGGCGACGCGGCTCTGTCAGTAACGCCATCAATACCGTTTGACCCGCCTCACTCACTCAACTTTCCGCCGTCCGATCGTAAGCGTTTCATCGCTTCATTTAGCTGCTCCGCAGTGATCTCATTTTCTGACCGGCTGATCACGACCGTTGCGACGCCATTTCCAATCAGGTTCGTGATCGCTCGGCATTCGCTCATGAATCGATCGATGCCGATCAGAATGGCGACCGACTGAATCGGAATTGTTGGAACCGCAGCCAGTGTTGCAGCCAGAGTGATGAATCCAGCTCCCGTCACACCTGTTGCTCCCTTTGATGAGACCATGGCGACCAGCAGCAGTCTGATCTGTTGGCCAAGATCCAACGGAGTATCTGTCGCCTGAGCCAGAAACACGGCGGCCATCGTCATGTAGATGTTGGTCCCGTCGAGATTAAAGCTGTATCCGGTCGGAACGACAAAGCCGACTGTCGATTCCGCACACCCCAGCCGCTTCAATTTTTCCAGCATTCCCGGTAGCGCCGTCTCGGACGAACTGGTTCCCAGCACGAGCAGGATTTCTTCCTTAAGATATCCAATAAAATGGAAAATCGAGAATCCCGCCGCCCGGCAAATCAGACCGAGCACCCCGACAACAAAGACTGCGGCCGTCACATAAAAGCCGAACATCAGCGATACCAACGGTCCCAGAGCACTGATCCCGTGACTTCCGACCGTATATGCCATGGCTCCGAGTGCCGCGAGTGGCGCCACTTTGACGATCATGTGCATGACCCCGAAGAAGACCTTTTCACCAATCGCGAGCGCGTCAAGCACGGGCTTGCCTGCTTCGCCCATAAATGACACCGCAAACCCCGTGAGGATTGAGATCAACAGCACTTGCAGAATATCCCCCGACGCAAAGGCGTCGAAGTACGACTTGGGAATGATGTTCAAGAAGAAATCGACGGATGTATGCGATTGACTGGATGCGGCATAGCCCTTTCCAATCGAAGGGTCGAGTGACTGCGGGTCGATATGAAATCCGACACCGGGCTTCCACAGATTGACGACGATCAGCCCGATGATCAGCGCAAACGTCGAGACAACTTCGAAATAGATCAAGGTCTTGATCCCCAGCCGCCCCAGCTTTCGGCCGTCACTCATCGAAGCGATCCCGTGAACCACGGTACAGAAAATGATCGGAGCAATGATCATTTTGACGAGTTTCACAAACCCATCACCCAAAGGCTTCAGTGACTTACCGACTTGCGGAAAGCCGTAACCGATCGCGATGCCGACGACGACCGCGAGCAACACCTGAACGTACAGAATCCGATACCAGGGTTTCCGATCTTGATGACTGGCCAACGAACGCTCCAGCTGAGTGACGTTTCAGGTGTTTTGATCAATGCAGATTGTTGCGACTCAGGCTATTCCGCCGGATTCATGAACGAGAGTTACGTTCCCATGGAGGCCTGGGTTTGTCCAGACCATCTGGATCACTTCTGAACGGCTTCGACGGAAATTGGTGGGGTGTTTAAGCAACATCTGTACTCCTTTGAATTGCTCAGTTCACCCTCATACGCGTACAATCAAACTCTACTTCATGAGACGGAAATTCGTCCGTTCCGTTTGTCTGGACCGGTTGACTCGTTTCACCCTGTGGAATTGGATTTTTCTAAAATGTCAAAGCACGATATCGGACTGATTGGCCTGGCTGTGATGGGTCAGAATCTCGTTCTGAACATGGCCAACAACGGATTTTCGGTTGCGGTCTACAACCGCACGACAGGGACCACCGATGAATTCGTCGGTGGGCTGAAAAACGAACCGGCTGACAAAGTCCATCCCGGTACCGCGAGCCGAATCGAAGGCTATCACACACTGGAGTCATTCGTTGCCAGCCTGAAAGCTCCGCGACGAATGATGATTATGGTCAAGGCTGGGGGACCAGTCGACGCGGTCATTGAACAATTGAAGCCGCTGCTGTCTCCTGGTGACATTATCATCGACGGCGGAAACTCTGACTTCGTCGATACCAACCGCCGTGACAAAGACCTCAGGGCCGCTGGTCTGCGATTTATCGGGACCGGGGTGTCCGGTGGTGAAGAAGGTGCCTTGAAGGGCCCCAGCATCATGCCGGGTGGCCATCATGATGCCTGGCCGTTTGTCAAAGACATCTACCAGAAGATCTCGGCCAAAGTCGGTCCAAACAACGATATTCCCTGTTGCGACTGGGTCGGTGATGCGGGCGCTGGCCACTATGTGAAAATGGTTCATAACGGGATCGAGTACGGCGATATGCAGTTGATCTGCGAGGCCTACCTGATTTTGAAAAATGCCCTCAATCTGACCAATGACGAACTTTACCACGTCTTCAAATCGTGGAACGAAGGGGAACTCGAAAGCTATCTGATCGAGATCACTCGCGACATCTTCACCGTGAAAGATAAAGAAACGGGTGAATACCTCGTCGATAAGATTCTCGATACGGCTCAACAGAAGGGAACCGGGAAGTGGATGAGCCAGCACGCGCTCGATCTCGGCGTTCCCACGACCCTGATTACCGAGGCCGTTTACGCTCGTTGCCTGTCGGCCCAAAAAGACGCACGAGTCCGAGCCAGTCACATCCTGCACGGCCCCACGGACGCGAAGTTCACTGGCGACAAAGTGCAGTTCATCGAAGACGTGCGACAGGCTCTTTATGCTTCGAAGCTTTGCAGCTACGCTCAAGGTTACGTCCAATTGGATGCAGCAGCGAAAGAATTCGGCTGGAAGCTGAACAACGGCAATATCGCATTACTGTGGCGCGGCGGCTGTATCATTCGCTCGCGATTCCTTGGCGATATCAAGGCCGCGTTCGACAAGAATCCATCGCTCGAAAACCTGCTGCTGGACGACTTCTTCCGTAACGCTGTCCTGAATGCTCAGCCAAGCTGGCGACGAGTCCTCTCTACAGCGGTTCAGCTGGGACTGCCGACTCCTGTCTTCAGTGCGGCCCTCAACTATTTCGATGGATATCGATCAGCCAGACTTCCGGCCAATCTGCTGCAGGCGCAACGTGATTACTTCGGGGCTCACACCTACGAACGGATCGACAAGCCTCGTGGTCAGACGTTCCATTCCGAATGGATTCAGGATCGCAAGCTGACCTGATATCGGGGAAAAAATCCCGCATCGTTCGAACGGTGCGGGAGAATCAACTAAGGTGCATGATCTGATCGAAACTTCACCCCCGTACATGGGGTGAGGTTTGTTTTTTCTATTTCGTGACAAAACGTAAATGGTTATGGCCAGACTGGTATCGTAACCTTACGTCGCGAAACGGTCTTCGCGCAGTCGGCGGCATCGACTACACAATGTGTTCTCCTTAATCGATGCGCTTTGACCAGGGAGCTTTACTGGATGCGTTGTGAGTTTATTGGGCCTGATTCGGACTTATGGAAGCGGTTTCTTGCCGATTCTCCGCATGACTTTTATCACTTGCCCAAATATGTTGAACTCAGTACTCGCGACCGACTGTGTGCTCCCGACGCTGATGGATTCACACTTGCGTTTCATGCCGAAGACGATCACGGACATCGGTTTTTGACGACGTTGATTGGTCGTCCGCTACCCAAAACCTGTGAATCATCTACCCCGTTATTTGACGCGATCACTCCGTACGGGTACGCCGCGCCCCTTGTGATCAACCAGGGCGAAGGCCCGATCGAACCGTTTCTGGATCAGGCAATTGCCAGACTGTGCGAAGGTTTGCGCGAACGTGGGGTTGTCGGAGCGTTTTTGCGGTCGCATCCGACGATTCCGTTTCCGCTGGAACCCCTTCGAACCGCCGGTTGTCTCGTACAACATGGTCAGACCATCAATATCGACCTGACGTTGCCGCAGGAAGAATTATGGCATCAGACGCGAGCGGGTCACCGAAGTGAAATCAACCGGGCCAGAAAGAAGGGGTTCACGGTCGAAATCCAATCGGATTGGAAAGATTTCGACGAGTTCCTTCGCGCCTATACCGAGACGATGCGTCGAGTCAGTGCCAGTGAGCACTATTTCTTTCCACGCGAATATTTCACGGAACTGCGTGAAGCCATTGGTGACGTATTACATCTGGCGATCTGCCACAAAGACGGTGCCGTCACCTGCGGTGGTATCTTTTCGGAAGTGTGCGGCATCGTGCAGTATCATTTGAGTGGTACGACGGAAGAATTTCACAGTCAGTACCCGACAAAAGTGATGCTCGATTCCGTCCGCACGTGGGCCAAGGAACGGGGCAATCACACGATGCACCTCGGCGGTGGCTACGGAGGATCGGAAGACTCGTTATTCCAGTTCAAAGCCGGCTTTTCGCACCTGCGCGCGCCGTTTTACACGTGGCGTCTGATTTCCGATCCGGAATCGTATCAACGTCTCTGTCAGCAATGGGAAGCTCGCACCGGCAAAACCGCCAGCAGTCCCGATGGATTCTTTCCAGCCTACCGGGCACCATGATCCCGATTGGCAGGGTCTTGTCTTGATCTATGTTCTTTAGCTTGAGAGGCTTGAGGATATAAGTCCCAGGCAATCTCGACTTCGAGCGACGTCCTGGATTTTTCATCCAGATCACCGTGAATGGCCCTGAAATGGCAGCGCTTTGACGGATTTTTCTTTCTCCTGCATCTTCATCTTAATGTACCACTGCTTCGAAGTCCTCGGAGAAACAGTGTCTTGGAATCGACGTTCGCCGTGTCGCTCGGCATTGCTTGCGGCGGACCATCAAGCTGTGGCACGGTTTTCGACGGAACCCCTGTTTTTTCGTCGGGAAAACGGAAATAACCGTGGAGCGCGGTTATGGAAAATGCTCTCCACCGACCTTGCGTGTCGATGGAAGCAGCGTTTTTCAAGCGAATTCTTCTCGTTAACCATCCGGTTGAGCGAGTTCAATAGCTCTTCAGTCGTTGCTTCCACTGACACAAGGTCAGTGGAGAGCTTGCCTTTTTGCGATCAAGCCTGGTGGTAGCCGCTCAGTCGTTGCTTCCACCGACGCAAGGTCGGTGGAGAGCTTGAAGCTTGAGAGTCGCCACGACACTTTTTCGAAACACCCCGGTTTTTTCGAAGAAAAAATCCATCCCTGCGTTGCTTGAAAGGGCAGGGGAGACCAGACCGTCAAAACCTTTTCACAAAACCCCCTACGACAGTTCCCCTGCGTCATTGGACCGGATTCAATGAGTGTCTGAGATTCATCGGTTTTTCTGCTAAGGGGGCGTTCTAGAGGCGGAATCACTTAATGGATTCTGTGTTAATTCCTGAAAGTCAGAACGGTTAACATGTGCAGTCGTTGCTTAAAAGTTTGGACGAGTTTTGAATTCTACTGTTTTGAATATAGATGGAAATTTTGATGAGCTCCTCAAATCGATTCACCGAGCAACCTCGCTGGGCCAGGTGGTGGCTGCTTGCTGCCGGAATTTACAACCTGGTCTGGGGGACCGTGACGATCCTCTGGCCCAACCTGCTGTTTGATCTGACGGGTGCCCAGCGGGTCAACTATCCAGAAATCTGGCAGTGCGTCGGCATGATTGTTGGCGTTTATGGGATTGGTTATCTGATCGCCGCGTTCGATTCACGAACGCATTGGCCGATCGTCCTTGTCGGATTACTTGGTAAGATTTTCGGTCCGATCGGTTTTGCGTCGACTCTGATGCACGGCACATTCCCTCCTCTCTTCGGTTTAACAATTCTGACGAATGATCTGATCTGGTGGGTACCGTTCGTCATGATTCTGCTGGATGCCGTACGGCACCGATATGGCGGGCTTTCAGGAGTCGCGTTACGCCAGTCCTTCATCAAAGAGTCGATCATCAACGCTCCGCCAGAAGTTGTTTTCGAATTCCACAACAGCCGCGATGCGTTAACTCTGCTAATCCCTCCATGGGAGAAGATGAAGGTTGTTGAATCGTCCGGTTCCCTGCAGCCCGGCAGCCGTGTTGTCCTTCGAGGAGGTCTGGGACCATTTCCGCTCCAATGGATCGCGGTGCACACCGAGTTTGATCCGCCGCATCTCTTCGCAGATCGTCAGGATTCCGGACCATTTGCCTACTGGTATCATCGTCACCGATTCGTCGAAGACGGTCAGGGTGGGACGGTTTTGAAAGACGAAGTCGCGTATGCGCTTCCGTTGGGCCTGATTGGTTTATGGGCAGGTGGCTGGTTTATTCGTCGAAAACTTGATGCCATATTTACCTACCGGCACGAGACGACACGGCAATTAATCGAATCGGGTGAATGGGCACCTGATTCAACCTTAAACGCCTCTTTAAAGCCCGTAGAACACGTATGAAACAGGGCTTTTCTCGTCGTCAAACCGAGAAGCTCCACCTGAAAGATTTTGCATGAGCGATTCATACATCCGGCTGTTTTTTCTGATCCATGCGGCTGTGACTTTATTGATGGTGGGATTGATCTGGTTCGTACAGCTTGTTCATTACCCGCTGTTTTCCTACGTCGGTCATTCGGAATTTCCTGTTTACGAACGACAACACAGGGGATTTATCAAGTGGTTGGTTGCACCCCTGATGATGTTGGAAGGGATAACTGCGGCACTTTTAATTTTATTTCCACCAGTGGCAACTTCCGACTGGCAGTTATGGGTCGGGGTTGGGTTGCTGTTAGTCATCTGGTTTTCGACGGCATTTGTCCAGGTTCCGCTACACAACGTGCTATCCAAGGGGTTTGATCCTGCCGTTCAACGGCGACTGGTGCAGACCAATTGGTGGCGGACGATCGCCTGGAGCTTACGCGGCGGTTTAGCCTGTTCGATGTTATGGGCAGCACTCAGTACGGATACATCCATGAAGCAAAAACCATCAAGCTTAAAAATTGGCGATCATGCGCCGGACTTCACCGCCACGACCCAGGATGGTGAACGAGTTCAGCTTTCAGATTTCGTCGGGAAACGGGGCCTGGTTCTCTTCTTCTATCCGAAGGATGGGACAGCGATCTGTACAAAGGAAGTCTGCGCTTTTCGCGATTCGTACGAAAAATTCACCGACGCAGGGGTTGCTGTGATCGGAGTCAGTGGAGATACCGAAGAAAGCCATCGCGATTTCATTGGTCAGCATAAACTGTCGTTTCCGCTGATCAGCGACAAAGACGGCACGCTGCGTAAGACGTTCGCGGTTCCGCTGACCATGGGGCTGATTCCGGGGCGGGTCACTTACGTCATCGATCAAGAAGGGATTATCCGGCAAATATTCTCGGCCCAGTTCGTCTCCAACGAACATGTTCAGCGAGCGCTCGAAGCGGTGAACGACTTTAAGAAAAAATCCGAATGATGGTTCTTGGCCTGGATTCTTGATGATTAAGTACCGGTTGGGCTTCAAAGGCTTTCCACCTTGGCTCGCCCAGGTGGGAGCCAATTTGGAAACCAGACAACGCCCAATGCAAATGTCATTATTCTTGCTTTCCACTTTGGCTTGTCCAAGTGGGAGCGAATTTGGATACGAGATAGCGACCTTATTTCAAAGTTCTCGGTCTCTCCTTCCACGTTGTATTGAAGGAAGCCGCGTTTGGTCACCAGGTGACGATTTTAAGCACCGCGCCACTGAGAGTGACTGAGTGATCGCAAATTTTGGAAATCAGTATTCCTCAAGCGACACCAAATTCGCTCCCACCTGGGCGAGCCACCGTGGAAAGCAAGACGGGACGTTGGGCAGTGCCGCTTTCTCTGGTTTCCAAATTGGCTCCCATCTGGGCAAGCCAGTATGGAAAGCAAAAGCCATCACGGCGTTGTCTTTTAGTTCGATCCTCAACATCGAGTGCGGCTAACCGCATTCCAAAATCGGTTGCAGACACTAAACTGTGTCGCGACATCAGACCTCGCAAATGAACTGGGTCGACTGAATTGCCGTGGAACGTCAAACCGACATGCGGGAGATGAGGACGTCGCTGCCGTTCGCGAACCTTGGCCTCAGTTTGTTTGTCCCGCTGCGTGATCAGTTTTGCTATCTCATTGGATCGGGCCTGAGTGGTGCGGAATTCGACCAATACGTTGTTTGACCTCACCAGAGGACATCGATTTCGGTATTCCTGCGCGATCGTTTCGATGGCTGTCGGGACATTGTTTCAATTACTGGTCCCCTACGTCTTCAAAGAAGCCCTGGATCGGCTCAGTCATGATCAGGCCACTCTAGTCGGCACGTTGCTTCCTGCGGCCTTGGTCGTCATCGGGCTGAACGCTTTAAACGGAGTATTCACGTACTACCGAGGGAAATGGGCAGCCGAGGCGAGCGAGGGGATCGTCCAGCAATTACGGCATCGGCTGTATGCCCACATGGAAAAGTTGCCCAGTACCTATTTCGATCAGACGAAGACCGGTGACATCGTTCAGCGCTGCTCGTCCGATGTCGAAACTGTACGGGTCTTCATGGCTGGGCAGGTCGTGGAAATTGCCAAGGTCTTGCTGCTGCTACTGGTCGGCGTTCCGATCATGTTCTGGCAGAACGCACGGATGAGTCTGATTTCGCTGGTCTCGTTTCCGGTCCTCGTCGGGTTCACATTCTTCCACTACAAGCGGATTCGCAAGCTGTTTGAAAAGGTGGACGAAGCAGAAGGCCGACTCAGCACTTGTCTGCAGGAAAACCTGACCGGAATCCGCGTCTCACGCGCATTCGCCAGACAGGACTTCGAGATCGAAAAATTTCGCAAGGTGAACGACGATTTCCGCGACCTGGAAATGAACCTGTTTCGCGGGCTGGCGCTTTTCTGGTCGCTCTCGGATGTTGTCGTGCTGCTGCAACTGGGAGCGGTCCTGATTACCGGCGGATATTTTGTGATTCAAGGCCAGCTTTCACTGGGAACCTGGGTCTTCTTCTGGTGGATGGTTCAGACCATTATCTGGCCGGTCCGGCAGATCGGACGCATTGTCGCCGATTCAAGTCGAGCCGCCGTGTCGATTGGCCGTATCAACGAAATCCTGCATGAAAAAGAAGAAAGTGACGAGCCTGTCACCGCCGAACCGGTCGACGGCGCGATTGAAATCAAGAACCTCAGTTTCAGTTACAAAACGGGCGATCCGGTTTTGCAGGACTTGTCATTGACGATCGCTGCGGGCGAAACCGTCGCGATCCTTGGTCGGCCTGGTGCGGGAAAATCGACGCTGGTGCACCTGTTGGTCCGGTTGTACGACTACACAACGGGATCAATCCGCATCGGTGGGCGGGAACTGAACACACTCAACCGCAAGAGCGTTCGCAGTGTCTTCGGCGTCGTGCTGCAAGATCCTTTTCTGTATTCCAAAAGTGTCCGTGACAATGTCGTGATCGGCCGCAGTGAGGCCGCACACCATGAAGTCGAAGAATGTGCTCAAGCGGCTGCCATTCATGGAAACATTGTCGAATTCGCCGAGGGTTATGAAACCATTGTGGGTGAACGAGGTGTGACTTTGTCGGGTGGACAACGACAGCGACTGGCGATCGCCCGCGCGCTCCTCAAGAACCCGGCAATTCTGGTCCTGGACGACAGCCTGAGTGCCGTCGATACGAAAACGGAGTCCCATATCCTGCAAACTTTGGCAGACCGGCGAGGCAAGCAGACGACCATTCTCATTGCGCATCGTCTCTCGTCGACTCGGTTGGCCGATCGGATTGTCGTCCTCGAACAAGGTCGACTGATTCAACAGGGAACCCACGAAGAGCTGATGGCGATTGAAGGTCCGTATCAAAGACTCTGGAACATCCAGAGCATGCTGGAGGATGAAATCGAAGAAGTTGTGGCGGGGGTGGCGCAATGAGTGGAGGCTGGATCGACGAGGATGACCTCAAAGAGCAGAAGCTTGATTTGCGCTTGTGGAAGACGCTGATCCGGTACACGCTGCATTACCGTAGTACGGTCGTCGCCTTCTTCATCGTGTCGTTCTGTCTTGCGGCCAGCGATCTGGGTTTTCCCTTGCTGACCGGGACACTGATCACCGATATCGAAACCAATCAGGGGAAGGTCAACCTGACGTTCTATGCCCTGGCCTTCAGCGGGCTGGCGATCTCGTTAAGTGCGTCGGTCTGGGCGTTCGTGACGTGCGCCGGCAAAATCCGGACGCATGTCAGCCACGACATCAGGCGCGATGCGTTCGAGCGTTTACAGCAACTGTCATTCAGCTTCTATGACACCCGGCCATCTGGCTGGCTGATGGCTCGATTAACCTCCGATTGCCTGCGACTGGCAGTGATTCTCGCCTGGGGAGTGATGGACCTGATCTGGGGAACAATGCTGATGGCCTCTGTCAGTGTGGTGATGATTTACTACAGTTGGAAGATTGCCATCGCTGTTCTTCTGGTTCTGCCGCTGTTGTTCGCGGTCAGCGTCTATTTCAAGAAGCGCATCCTGCGAACTTCGCGGCTGGTCCGAAAGACAAACTCCCTGATCACCGGCGTTTACAACGAAGGGATCATGGGGATCAAAACGTCCAAAGTCTTCGTGCGGGAACAGGAAAATCTGAATGATTTTGATCGTCTGACGATGCAGATGTACGAATACTCGGTCCGCAATGCGATTCTTTCGTCGATCTATCTTCCGATGGTTCTCACACTGGGAAGCGTGGCGATCTCGGCGGCACTGGTCGTGGGTGGACATCAGGTGATCGTCGGTGGTATGGCCATCGGGCAGATGGTGATGTTCATGTATTACGCCCAGCTCTTTTTTCAGCCGGCGCAGGATATCTCGGCCTGGTTTGCAGAATTGCAGATGGCCCAGGCATCGGCGGAACGAGTGATGGGCCTGATCAACTCTGTTCCCGATGTCCGCGATACGGATGCGGTCGCCGCACGACTGCGCCAGCAAGGTCATGACGGACACCCCGATCAACTCGGCAAGATCGAGTTCCGCCATGTCGGCTTTCGTTATCGCAATGGCCCTCAGATCATTCAGGATTTTTCCCTGATCGTCGAACCGGGTGAAACGATTGCATTCGTCGGAGCAACCGGCGGCGGGAAATCAACAATCGTCAACCTTGTTTGCCGGTTTTATGAACCGACGGAAGGTCAGATCCTGATCGACGGCGTCGATTACACCGATCGCAGTTTACAATGGCTGCAATCGAACCTGGGAATCGTGCTGCAACAACCTCACCTGTTCAGCGGCACCATCGCCGACAACATCCGCTACGGACGACTTGATGCCACGCAGGCCGAGATCGAAGCCGCCTCCAGTGACGCTGGCGCGCACGATTTCATTATGAATCTCGAAAAGGGATACGAGACGCAAGTTGGAGAAGGGGGGAATCAGTTAAGCCTTGGACAAAAGCAACTGGTTTCCTTCGCACGGGCGATCCTGAAACGCCCTCGACTGCTGGTGATGGATGAAGCGACATCCTCAATCGATACCGAAACCGAACGCCTGATTCAGCAGGGACTCAGTCGTCTGCTGAAGGGCCGTACCAGTTTCGTGATCGCTCATCGCCTGTCGACGATCAAGGCGGCAGATCGGATCATTGTCATCGCTCAAGGGGAGATCCAGGAAGTCGGCACGCACCAGGAATTGCTCAAGTCCCGCAAGCACTATTACGCGTTATACACAGAGCAGGCCGTACGCGACCTGGCGTCGCTGGGTACGGTTGCAGCCAGCGCAAGTTGACCCCGAATCTGGCAACGAAACCCCACCCCCCCCGCGGGGGTGGTT
>CAIULL010000037.1 GCA_903899985.1 uncultured Schlesneria sp. | reverse complement strand
CTTTCTTGCGAGCCGGTGACGAGGTCACAAAATGCAAGAAAGAAGGGCATAAAGGCGACAAGAGTGTTTTTAGAGAGGTGTTGTTGCGAATGCTGGGGTAACGCCATTCGAAGAGATCGGCTGAACGCCGATCCGCCTGCGCCGCTGGCTGCGGGTTAAACTACGGATTCGCTTCGCGAGGGGAACTCAGTCGAACTTTGCCAACTTCAACGAGGGAAAAACCCTACGAAAATAGGAACTTGGCCAACTTTGCCAACTTGACCAATTTTGTTTCAGCTTCGGTGACGGTGGGCGGAATGAAAATTCTGGGGAAAAGAAATGGAAAGAGATTGAAACGCAGAGGCACAGAGAACACAGAGGAAGAGGAGCAAGCGGATGTGATGGTCATCCCTATAAAAAAATCGTCGATGATTGGGAACACAGAAACCGAGGCAAGGATCTCTTTCTCGTCTTCACTCTGTGGCCTCTGCGCCTCTGTGTTTCAAAGTCTTTCCTGCCTGCTGAAGTCAAAGCAAGGGCAGCGGTGGGACTTCGAAGATTTGTCAGCACCCTACGAGCTGGCGAAATCGAACTTGGCCAACTTCACCGAGCGAAAAACGCTACAAAAATCGGAACTTGGCCAACTTGGCCAATTTTCTTGCGAGCCGGTGACGAGGTCACAAAATGCAAGTAATAAGGGCAGAAAGGCGACAAGAGTGTTTTTAGAGAGGTGTTGTTGCGAATGCTGGGGCAACGCCATTCGAAGAGATCGGCTGAACGCCGATCCGCCTGCGCCGCTGGCTGCGGGTTAAACGATGGATTCGCTTCGCGAGGGGAACTCAGTCGAACTTGGCCAACTTCACCGTGCGAAAAACCCTGCAAAAATCGAACTTGGCCAACTTGGCCAATACTCTTTCAACTTCGATGAGACGACGGCTCATATGGATTTTTGTGACGACTGATCTCACCGGGGTCGTCTGTTTGTGATCCCCTTCCGAAGATTGAAAAATTCCCTCGTCCTCCGCAAAACCCGCGACAGCGATCCTTCTGTCTGATAAGCTATCGCTGATGGTTGATACTTCGTTTTTCCTCACGGAAACCTGATCAATGCGACTGCGAATTGTTGTGCTCTGCCTGTGTTTGCTCGGTTTTTTCACCGTTCAGCGACGGACGACCGTTGCGGCTGATGGGCCAGTGGCCAACGTTGACTTCAGCCGGGATATCAAACCGCTCCTTTCGAATGCCTGTTATCGGTGCCATGGACCCGATGCTGCTGAACGTAAAGGTGGCAAGGACGGGCTGAGGTTTGATACCGCTGATGGACTGTTTGCCGATCTTGGTGGTCGAGTTGCTGTCGTTCCCGGCAAGCCAGATGCTGGTGAGTTGATCAAGCGGGTCACGTCGACCGATCCTGATGAGATTATGCCTCCCAAGGGACACGGGAAGCCGTTGACTCCGCACGAAGTCGATTTGCTGAAGGCCTGGATTGGGCAGGGGGCGAAATTCTCGCAGCACTGGTCATACACGGTTCCTGTACGCCCTCCCCTCCCCGCTGTGAAAGATGCCGCCTGGCCGAAGAATGAGATTGACCGGTTCATCCTGTCTCGGCTGGAACGTGAGGGACTGAAGCCCTCTGTCGAGGCGGACCGCTATGCCTTGATTCGGCGAGTGTCACTGGATTTGATCGGTTTGCCTCCATCCATTCGGGAAGTCGATGCCTTTGTGAACGATACCGATCCTCAGGCTTATGAAAAGCTGGTGGATCGGATTCTGGCCAAGCCGGCGTTCGGTGAGCATTGGGGATTGCTATGGCTCGACCTGGCCCGCTATGCGGACTCGTCAGGCTATGCCGATGACCCGGCTCGCCGCATCTGGCTGTTCCGGGATTATGTCGTGAAATCGTTTAATGCGAATAAGCCGTTCGATCAGTTCACCATCGAGCAACTCGCAGGTGACTTGTTGCCGAATCCGACGGACGACCAGTTGATCGCGACCGCCTTTCATCGCAACACGATGACCAACAATGAAGGGGGGACCAACGACGAGGAATTCCGTAACGTTGCGGTTGTTGATCGGGTGAACACGACGGCGGCGGTCTGGATGGGGACCACGATGACGTGTGCTCAGTGTCACAATCACAAGTACGACCCGATCACTCAAGAAGACTTTTTTCGCTTCTTCGCGATCCTCAACAATACGGAAGACGCGGATCGAGGTGACGAATCACCCGTGCATTCGATCTACACAGAAGAACAAAAGAAGCAGCGAGCCGCCTTACAGACGGAGATCGCGCAACTCGAACAAACCCTGAAAACCGAGACGCCGGAACTGAAAGCCGCTTTGGCGAAATGGGACGCGGCGTTTCCTCGAACGTTGACGTGGTCGCCGATCAAGCCAGTGTCCGTTAAGTCGCAGGCCGAAGTTGCCACGACTGTGGCCGACGATGGTTCGGTCAAAGTCGCTGCGGGAGCGAAAAACGATTCGTATACCGTCAACTTTTCCGGCGTAATCGATTCGTTTCGTGGATTGCGTCTGGACGCGTTAACTGATGATTCCTTGCCCGGCAAAGGCCCCGGACATGCCGGCGGGAATTTTGTCATTTCAAAGATGACGGCGCTGGTCACGCCCGCTGCGGGAGCCTCCGCAGTCGGGCGATTCGTCCGCATCGAACTCCCTGGCGAAAAATACCTGTCGCTGGCCGAAGTGCAGGTCTTTAACGGGACTGAAAACGTGGCGCTGAAGGGTGAGGCCAAACAGATCAGCACCGACTTCGCGGGTGAAGCCAAGCTGGCGATCGACGGGAATACGAACGGTCAATATTTCGAAGCAAAATCAACGACTCATACGGCGACTGGTCGCGATCCTTGGTGGGAAGTCGATCTGAAAGCGGATCAGAAGATTGATCGGATCGCGGTCTGGAACCGAACCGACGGTGGCGTGGGGGAACGGTTAGCCAATTTCAAAGTGATCATTCTGAATGAAAAGCGCGAGCCTGTCTGGCAGCAGGACGTGGCGATGCCGCCGAACCCGAGCAGCGAATTCTCGGTGACCGGTCAACGGACAATCGCGTTTGAAACGGCGGTTGCGGATTACACTCAAGCCGGTTTCGATCCAGCTAACGTATTAAAGAATAAAGATCCGAAGGCCAAAGGCTGGGCCGTCGGTGGTGGGATTGGTCAACCTCATTCATTGACATTGATTGCCAAAAACGGAATCGAAATTCCTGCCGGAGCCACCTTGACGGTCACGATCGATCAGGCCTCGGAGTTTGCCAATCACACGCTCGGTCATTTTCGATTTTCGGCGACAAATGAAGCTCGGGTGGAAGAATGGTCTCGCACACCAGCGGCCGTCATCGCTGCGTTGGCGACACCAGCGGCTGAACGGACAGCAGAGCAGTCGGCGTTGATCACTCGGCATTTTTTGAGTATCGCGCCGGAACTGGCCGCGTCACGACAGCAGCTTGCTGGATTGCAGAAATCCTTGAGTGACCTGAAGCCCGAAACCGTTCCGGTGATGCGGGAATTGAAGGAGAATCGCCGCGTCACCAAAATACAACATCGAGGCAACTTCGCCGATCTTGGACCGGAAGTGACTGCGGGGATTCCTGCTGCATTTGCGTCTGGCGAGGGGGGAGTCACACCGGATCGGCTGGCTCTGGCGAAATGGCTGGTTGATGCGAAAAACCCGCTGACAGCCAGGGTCATCGCGAACCGATATTGGGAACAACTTTTCGGTATCGGGATCGTGGGAAGCAGTGAAGAGTTTGGTTCGCAGGGGGATCTTCCTGTCCATCCAGAATTGCTCGATTGGCTCGCTTGTGAGATCCAGGGCTTGCCCGTTGACCCCAGTCAGGGTGCAGAAGCCAAGGCGCAAAGCCCGTGGGATACCAAGGCGTTTCTCAAGAAGCTGGTGATGTCGGCCACGTATCGTCAGTCATCAAAAGTCTCAGAGGAACTACAGCAGCGAGATCCTGATAACCGGCTACTGGCACATGGACCTCGTTTTCGCTTATCGGCGGAAACACTGCGAGATCAGGCGCTGTTCGTCAGCGGGTTACTCAGTTCCAAGATGTATGGGCCACCGGTCAAACCACCTCAGCCGAATCTGGGTCTGAGTGCGGCGTTCGGAAGCAGTACCGACTGGCAGACGAGCTCCGGAGAAGACAAATACCGTCGCGGGATCTACACCACTTGGCGCAGGTCAAATCCCTATCCGTCGATGGCGACCTTCGATGCTCCCAATCGCGAGGTTTGTACGGTCCGCCGGGTCCGAACCAACACCCCTTTGCAAGCTCTCGTGACTTTGAACGATCCCGTGAACGTTGAGGCGGCTCAGGCATTGGCCCGCCGCATGGTGAAAGAGGGTGGACAATCGCTCGCAGACAGAGCCCGGTACGGATTCCGGCTGACGTTGTCACGTCCGCCGCATGAAAACGAACTGGCACGGCTGGTTAACTTGTACGAGCGATCGCTGACTCGGTTCCAGCAAAATGCCGAAGATGCCGTTCGGATGGCGACTGATCCGCTGGGTGCTGCTCCGGCAGATACGAATGTGGCCGAGCTGGCCGCCTGGACGGTTGTGGGAAATGTGATGCTGAATCTCGATGAAACGGTGATGAAGAGATGATGACAAAGAGTCCTGGAAGGCTTTGCGTTTGGCCAAAGTAGCCATCATCGCTCCGCGTGATGAGCATTGTTCGAGAACGGGTCGTAATTCTGAGCCGCTTGTTTTCAAAAGAGGAATTTAAACGAAGAATTTGTCTCGATGTTAAGGCAACGCCTGAATCGTTTCCGACGCATGCTCATCACGCGGAGCGATGATGGCTACTTTGAAGGAACTTTTGAAACATGGCTCGGAAGTCATGTTTCAAACTCGAAGAAGCCTAAATGATGACACTGCTGGGAAGCGACCGTAGATCACTGAAAAACAAAATAAGAGGTCGAGGTCGGGCTGAAACGGCGGAGAGTCGTGATGAGAAAGT
The DNA here is from genome assembly GCA_903899985.1 of uncultured Schlesneria sp. Classification (GTDB taxonomy): domain Bacteria; phylum Planctomycetota; class Planctomycetia; order Planctomycetales; family Planctomycetaceae; genus Schlesneria. Next base: position 20,066 of record CAIULL010000037.1, on the reverse strand, counting down.
AGTGCGTAGATAAAACAAAGAATCCGGGGGTTAACACCCCCGGCTCGGCTGGGTTTTCGATATTTGAAGGTCTTAAAACGATGAATAATCCACAATTCGATCAGTTGCAGCATCAGACTCGACGACAGTTTTTGCGTGACGCTCAACTGGGTGTTGGTTCGTTAGCCCTGTCGTCGTTAATTGGCGGCACGTCGTCCGCCGCAACGTCATCTGTCGTGAATCCGCTCGCCCCGAAACTGCCCCCCTACCCGGCCAAAGCCAAGCGGGTGATCTATCTCCATCTGACAGGTTCTCCACCGCATCTCGACTTGTATGACTACAAGCCCGAACTGGTGAAGATGAGCGGGCAGGATGCTCCGGATTCGTTCATCAAGGGAAAGAGATTTGCCTTCACCTCGGGAACTCCCAAGTTGCTGGGTACCCCACGGACATTCAAGCAGTATGGTGAAGGTGGTGTCTGGCTTTCCGATGCATTGCCAAACCTGCAAACAGTGGCCGATGAGATGTGCGTCATCAAGTCGATGTTTACCGAGCAATTCAATCACGCTCCTGCCGAACTGCTGCTGTATACGGGTTCGGCAAGACCCGGCCGTCCGTCGATGGGCGCCTGGGCCACGTATGGACTCGGTACCGAAAACGAAAACCTGCCGGGTTTTGTCGTCTTGATTTCGAGCGGTGTGCAGCCGAACGGCGGCAAGAACTCGTACGGAAGCGGTTTTCTCCCGTCGGTTTACCAGGGAGTGCAATGCCGATCCAAAGGTGATCCGGTTTTGTTTGCCTCCGATCCCGCCGGAATGTCGCGAAGTCTGCGTCGTGAAACGCTGGACGCGCTACATGACCTGAACGAAATGCAGGCGGCGGAACTGGGGCACCCGGAAACGCTGACCCGAATCGCGCAGTACGAACTGGCGTTCCGGATGCAGATGTCAGTCCCTGAAGTCATGGACATTACCAAAGAGACGAAAGAAACGATCGAGTCCTATGGAGCTCAACCGGGTGCCTCCAGCTTCGCGAACAATTGTTTGCTGGCTCGTCGCTTGTGCGAACAAGGGGTTCGTTACGTGCAACTGTTCGACTGGGGTTGGGACTTCCACGGAACGGGGCCAGGCGAGGCCCTGACCGACGGCCTGACGAACAAATGTGCGACGATGGACAAGCCGGTCGCGGCGCTGATCAAGGACTTGAAACAGCGAGACATGCTGAAGGATACGCTGATCATTTGCGGCGGCGAATTTGGTCGCACTCCGTTCCGCGAAGGCCGGACAGCCGCCAGTGCGAATCTTGGCCGAGACCATTTTCCCGATTGCTACAGCATGTGGATGGCAGGGGGTGGCGTGAAAGGTGGTTATTCACACGGCGAATCTGACGAGCTTGGTTTTTCGATCGCGAAAGACAAAGTTCACATTCACGATCTGCAGGCAACGATCATGCATCTGCTGGGCTTTGATCACACGCAACTCACGTATCGTTTCCAGGGCCGGGACTATCGCTTGACGGACGTGCACGGTGAAGTGGTGAAACAGGTCTTGGCGTAAGCCACGGAATTGTGATGGGCCAGGCATTTTGGGAAGAGAAATGAAAAGAAGGTTGGTCGCAAACGTACATACGTTGGGTGCTGCGCGCAGGCCAATTCGAGGACGAATCCGCTACGAGTAAACGCAGGTCATTCGGATTGCTTAAGAATCAAAGATGAAGAAAAGAAAGATGAGAACACTAATCAGCACTAATCTTCGCTAATAAGAAAAGTCAAAATTCCTTTGTTTCGACCTGATTGTTATTCGTGAAATTCGACTGATTCGTGAGTGCAAATCTTAAGTATTATTTAAAACGATTCAGAACATTTCGCGAAGTTGTGATGAACCTTCTTTAATTGAATTGACTGGCGCGTCCGCGCCTATGAAATCGGCGCCGATGAGTGGTTTTCAGCGTGATTAATAGAGAAGCCCGCCACGATTTCACCGACTGAAACGAGCTTCCTGATGGGCGAATTCTTTCACGGATGGCGGCGTAAAGTTGGGATGATGACTCTGGCCCTGGCGCTGGTGTTCATGGCCGGTTGGATCAGAAGTTTCAATGAGGTCGATCAGATTGAATACTTGAAAGACACTCAGACGTTACATGTCGTGTATTCGTGTCCTGCAGGGATCGGTTGGACTCGGCTTCACGAAATCCGTAAGGAGCCTAAATACACGGTCGGGATTGGAAGATTTAACTGCCAGACATTTCATTCAAAAAACCACAACGGAGCCTATCCTTTCAATTGGAACGACGAGCCAGTGGGAGCGAACTGGTTTGGATTTCGAAAATTTTCAGTCTACCTCGAAAGCGGATCGTCGTTGGAAGCTTTGAAAATCTGGATAGTTGCTTACCCGACAATCGTTTTTCCTTTGACGCTGCTTTCCGGGTTTCTGTTGTTTGGCAAGAAGTGTGGTAAGTCGAAGGCAATGAATTTGAGTGCGGGGAAGGCTTCCGAAATGAATGAGATCTTTTGGCGTACGGGCTGAAGCCCATGCTACGTGGGCCCGACTTAATCTTTGCGTCGGATCGAGCGCATTTTGGCGGTGATGCGAGTCAGAACCGCGTTGGCTCGCGATTCTGCTTCGCGACCTGATTTGGCGATGCTCGCTTGAGCGGCGGACAACACGTTCTGCATGGTTTTTCGATAGGATTCGAATTCGTTGACTGACTGGGCCACTCCCGCAAAGGGAATTTTGGGAATCACGTATTTTCGATGGATCTCTTCGAATTTGTGACGCTGACCGGCGCCACTGGTGATCCCGGTATCAATTTCCTTTACGGATCGGGACAACGACGAAATGGAGTCACGCAGCCAGCGCCGGGCATCGGTCCAGGCTTGAAGATCCTTACTGTCGCACGTCCTTCGTTCGTCGGAGTTCAAGTCACGGTTCAATGAATTCAAACGCGAAATATTGCCACCGAGTTCTTTTCGGATGCTGGCGATGCGGACTTCCATTTGAAGAATCGCTCCCCAGTGTGAATCGATGGCTTCGAGACAACGTGCGTCGGAGCCAGATGCCGTTCCGCCAGAGGCGTAGGCTGTCTGGGAAATTGCGGCCGTCGGTGCTGGGTTGACGATGGCCGGAATGGCAAACGGTTGTGCCGGTTCGATCCAGACCGACACGTTGAAATTCGTACCGGAAGGTGGAGGGGGAACCGGCTGATCCAGCATGGGAGAAGTTCCTCCAGCGGCGTCAAAACTTAACCCGTTGAATGACCAATATAAAATGCGCTCTTCATCAAGACCTGTTGCCAGGATCAATTTCCGCACCGATAATCCTGCAGCGACTTGAGGGTCGGCGAAGACTGTGGGAGGGACAACGAGCATCAGTCCATAGGGAATGGACGCGGGACGAAACCAGACCCAGGCGACGTGTTTGCCCGACGAGTCGAGCGGGAGTGGCTCCCAGTTCAGGGAAGGATTTCTTTGCGCGAGCTGCATGATGGATTCTATGAACGGCGGTTTCGCTGTAACGATCAAGGTAATCGTCTAAGTCAGACATAAGATATCAAACGTGACGCAAGAGTTTTAACACGAATCATTCGAAAGAACAGACGATGACGATTCTCTATACCGATGATCGATTCCTGGATCATGAAACGGGGACTCATCGCGAGCGTCCGGAACGGCTGGTCGCGATCCGGGACGAGCTGAAGCGAACGGGGCTGGCGGCGAAGTGTCAATTGGCGGAGACGCGAGTCGCGACGGTGGATGAGCTTTCGAAAATCCACGGCGGGATGTACGTCGGCCGAGTGGCTCAGTATGCCAAAGAAGGTGGCGGCTGGATCGAAGGTGATACGTTCATGTCACCGAAATCCTATGATGTTGCCTGCCGTGCGGCGGGAACGGCCATCGCAGCAGTCGATGCCGTGATGAAGGGGGCTGACAAGCAGGCACTTTGTCTGGTCAGGCCGCCTGGCCATCATGCTCTTGTTCATGAAGCGATGGGCTTTTGCTTATTCAACAACATTGCATTGGCGGCGGATCATGCTGTGAAACACCACCAACTTGAACGAGTTCTCGTGGTTGACTGGGACGTTCATCATGGGAATGGAACGCAAGACATTTTTTATGAACGGGACGATGTCTGGTTTCTCTCGGCACATCGATCCCCCTTTTATCCGGGGACCGGGGCGAAAGATGAAACGGGAACGGGGAAAGGGCTTGGCACCAAGTTCAATCTGCCCGTCGCGTTTGGAACGTCCCGCAAGGACTATCTGACACGTTTTGAATCGCTGTTGATCGATGCGGCGAAAAAGTGTCAGCCGCAGATAGTGCTGGTCAGTGCCGGGTTTGATGCGCATGCGCAAGACCCGATCGGTTCCCTCGGGTTGGAAATCGAAGACTTTGAAACCCTGACGCGGCTCGTGATGCAGGTCGCTCAGACGTATAGTCAGGGTCGGATTGTGAGCTGTCTGGAGGGAGGTTACCACGTACAACGACTGGCGGAATCAGTCGCGTGTCACCTGACGACGCTGCTGACCGTTAAAGATAAATGACAACGGGAGGGTGTGGCCTCTGCCGTGAGGCGAAGTAGGTACACGCATCGACTTCGCGGCTCGGCGGGAGCCTCGCCCTCCCGGTGGATTGGGGGCCGTATCCGCTCTGCGAGGTGGCGGTTATGGCATGGGGTTTTGAGCGCGCACGGTGGCGATCTCGGCACTATTCGCGGAAAGGGTGGGAGCCTTTCGCGGAGTGACCCGTTTGACCAGTTGAGTTTTGTTGGAGCGTGTCCGTTGACTGAATTCAGGGTCCAGCGAAGGAGCTGGTCCTCGATTCAAGCGATTCAAACGGTGTGGTTTTAAGTCATGCCAAAAACTGGCGCAGCCCAAGTTCGACATGATCGAACACACGAGGGCACACGTCAGGATCGTTCGAGACGAAATCATCGCCAGGAACCTCCAGCGGAAAAGGCCATCATGAATGTCGTAATAGGGAGAGACGCGGAAAGTAGTACAAACATGATTTTCCGCCAAGACGAGTTTTCGGGTTTTCGCTTTTTTGGCGGACACTTGGTTGCATTTTCGGGTCGGAACCATCGTTTGGACGGTTCTTAATCTCTTTTTGCACAAATGCTTCGGTAGATTCGTTGAAATGACATTGATTTGATCGCAGCCACAAGTTGAGGAGTCATGTCGGTTTGAAACGCCCTTTTGAAAAGTCGCTGGCGATGGACTACTATAGAAGAGCGAAATAAGAATCAATTTCGGACTCCCCTGTCTTGTTTTGTCACTGGGGGGACGCCCGCGACGAACCGGAAAAAACCAACAGATTAGGCCCCGGTGGCTGAATCGAAGAGAGATGCTGATGTCGACTGCTATGACCGATCGTTCCTATCAATTGCCCCCCTTGGGGCAGAACCCTTCGTCGACCGCTCAGGGGACGACACCCGGGAGTTTCGCGTTGCGTCCAGCGCTCATGCCGGGTCGTGCGGGGGCGCTGACATTCGCTTCGCCCGACACGCCAGGGATGCCGGCTCCGTCGGACAAGACAGCATGGGATTTCATGCCTGCCGACTGGACGCTTCGTGGCGGGTTTGGCAGGGAAGCGGGACAGCAGTCGCATGAGCAAGCGGCCGCATGGCAGCCTCCGGCAGGGTTCCAGCCCATTACCCAGCTGGAATTTGCTCGCATGGGGATCGTGACCTCGCAGATGGCTCGAGTCTCCGAGCGTGAGCCACATCTCACACCAGAGCAGGTGCGAGATGAAGTCGCTGCGGGACGAATGGTGATCCCGGCGAATAAGGTTCACCTCCAGTATAAGCTCGATCCAATGGCGATCGGGCGTGCTTCGAAGACCAAAGTGAACGCCAACATGGGAGCATCGCCGGTCTCGTCGAGTACCGATGAAGAAGTGGAAAAACTGAAGTGGGCCGAGCGCTGGGGCGCAGACACGGTGATGGACCTCAGTACCGGCGGCGATCTGGATGCCTGCCGTGAGGCGATTGTCCGCAACAGCACCGTTCCGATCGGAACCGTCCCCATCTATTCGATGATTATTGGCCGAAAGATCGAGCAACTGTCTCCGGAGATCATTCTTGAGTCACTGAAACAACAGGCGGCACAAGGTGTCGATTACTTTACGATTCACGCGGGAGTGCAGCGAGAACATCTGCCGTTTATCAATAAGCGATTGATCGGGATCGTCAGCCGAGGTGGATCGTTGCTGGCAAAATGGATGCTCGTCCATGGCAAGCAGAATCCGATGTATGATCATTGGGAATCGATCTGCGACATCATGCGGGAATACGATGTCACGTTCTCGATCGGTGACGGCCTGCGTCCTGGTGGTCTGGCGGATGCGACCGATCAGGCTCAGTTGGCGGAACTGGTGACGCTGGGTGAACTGACCGAACGAGCCTGGCGAAAGGGGGTGCAAGTCATGGTCGAAGGTCCGGGGCACGTCCCGTTCGATCAGATTGAATTCAATATGAAGCTGCAACGACGGCTTTGTCATGGTGCCCCGTTTTATGTGCTTGGTCCACTTGTGACGGATATTTTCCCTGGGTACGACCATATCACCAGTTGTATCGGAGCGACGGCTGCCGGGTATCACGGCGCGGCGATGTTGTGTTATGTGACTCCCAAGGAACATCTCGGTCTTCCAAAGAAAGACGACGTGAAGCAGGGATGTGTCGCTTACAAGATCGCCGCTCATGCCGCGGACGTGGCACTCGGTATTCCTGGCTCACGAGATCGGGATGATGAACTGACCAAAGCCAGGGCCGCCCTTAACTGGCAGAAGCATTTTGATTTGAGCTTCGATCCTGATACGGCGCGGGCCTATCACGATGAGGATCTCGACGTTGATACCGACTTCTGTGCGATGTGTGGTCACGACTGGTGCAGTGTTCGGATCAGCAAAGAGATCGTCGAATTCACGTCGGGCAAGGACGAACACTACAAATGGGATAAGGCCAAAGTCACTGCGGCTTTGACGCCCGAGCAGCAGGAAATCCTTGCCAAACGAGGGGTGCTGAGCCCCGAAGAAATTCACCGTCTGGCCGCCAAGACGAAAAAAGTCATGACAGAAGAAGCGACCGATAAGGCCTCGTGCCACAGCGACTACGTCGATGCGGAAGTCGCTAGAAAGCTTCAAGAGAAACGAGGGGATCTGGTCGAACTGATCGTCCCGTAAGAGCGGCCTACCTAAGTCTAAAGCATCAACGACGATGTGAAACATAGGCAGTTTTGCAAATCGTGAAGTTCAGTGTTCTGAAAGGTGAAACCATGGCCAGTTCAGTGAATACACGACAGATCGCTGAGCGAGCGAAAGCGATCTATCTCGAACGGCTTCGAGCGACGCTTGAAATTGAACATCCACATTCGTTCGTCGCAATTGAACCGGATTCAGGTGCTTTTTTTATCGGGAATTCTTTGGGAGATGCAATTGATAGAGCTCAACTTGCATACCCGGATCGTGTCACTCATACGATTCGCGTGGGCCACGAAACTGCCCTCGAAATCGGGCGCTTAGCATGATTAATGGGGTTGTCGATGAGTTTGGACGATCGCTCCTACCCCTGTTTTTGCAGAAGAAACCAACGGAAGCACCAATCGAAATTATGGTTTGGATTGATACTGGCTTCACGGGTGATCTCGTCCTTCCCCTTTCAACAATTCGTCAACTTGGTCTAAAGTTAGTTTCCAACGTCGAAGCTCGATTAGCGGATGGTAGCATCTCCTCTTATGACGTTTTCGTCGGTTGGACGATGTGGTTCGGGAATAGCCGAAAAATCGAAGTCATCGCAGGCGATTCATCAATGCCACTATTTGGAATCGGACTCCTGTCAGGACTGAGGTTGACGGTGGACTTTGCATCCAAAGAAGTCAAGATAGATCAACCTGTGTGAATTGCCATGGCAAAAACCTTTTATTCCTTTGGGGTCGTTATATGATGAGGATTTTTCAGCAGTGTCTTTGTCTGAGCATCGTGATTAGCATTCGACTGTCATCAGCGGCCGAATTCCCTGATTTTGCGTCGCTCCCGGCTCGGCCTGAATTACCCGATCCGCTGGTGATGCTGGATGGGACGAAGATTACCTCGGCAGCGGATTGGACGGCGAAGCGGCGGCCGGAACTTAAAGCTCTGTTTCAGCATTACATGTACGGGTACTTGCCGCCAAAACCGCAGCGGTGGGCCGTCGAGGAAGTTCTGTTCAAGGACCCGGAATTCTTGAACGGGAAAGCAACGATCAGCGAAAGCCGCCTGGCGTTTTTCGGTCCCGATCTGAAACAGCGATTGTATGTATTACTGGTCGTTCCCAACGGCCGCGTCGGAAAAGTTCCGGTGTTCGTGGGAATGAACTTCTGTGGTAATCACGCTTTAACAAATCATCCCCTGGTCCATATCCCCGAAGGCTGGGTCTACAAATCTTGTGCTGGTTCGGAGAATGAACGAGCCACTGAAAAGGGGCGAGCGGGTCAGATCGATACCTGGAATCTCGACCTGATCGTTGAACGGGGTTATGGGTTGGCCTGCTTTTACAGCGGCGATCTCGATCCCGATACTCCCGATTTTTCGGATGGAATTGAGCCCTCTTTTTATGCCCCAGGCCAGACGACGCCGAAGCCGAACGACGCCGGAGCGATCTCCGCTTGGGCGTGGGGCTATCACCGTGTGGTTGATTTCCTGCTGCTGAATCATTCGAATTCAATTGACCCCAAACGGATTGCTGCGGTCGGTCATTCCAGAAACGGAAAGACAACATTGCTGGCGGCTGCAATGGACGATCGAATTGCGCTGGCGATCCCTCATCAGGCGGGTTGTGGAGGGACAGCTCCCAGTCGAGTTGATATCGATCGCAAGGATGTTGAGACGATTCGGCGGATTAATACCGCATTTCCTCATTGGTTCTGCGATAATTTTCCGTTGTTCAATGAACAGCCTGACAAGCTTCCCTTCGACCAGCATTGTCTGCTTGCGTTGTGTGCACCTCGTCCGGTTCTTTACACAAATGCGATCGAAGATCAGTGGGCAAATCCCGATGGCCAGTTCGAATTACTGAAAGCGGCTGATCCTGTCTATCGATTGCTTGGCGCCGGTGGACTTGATGCCAAGGAACGGCCTGAAATACGTAAACTGGTTGATAGTAAGCTTGGGTATTACATCCGTCCCGGTAAACATTCTATGGACCGCGAGGATTGGGGAGTGTTTCTCGACTTCGCAGATAAGCAGCTTGGCAAATAGTATTCGAATTTGAGGTGGGCAGGTTCAGATGGCGATGATCTTGCAGGCCGTGTGACAGTGGAGATGGGACCCATGGTGGCAAAGATTGGAGATCGAGGTCGAGCCGCCTGCCCGCTATATCCCAGCGGTCGCGTTTTGATCGACCGGGCACCGATGGCGGCACGAGCGGAAAGAGGTCCGATCGAAGAAGGGACCGAGATCGTTGTCGTTGGTGGAGACCGCTTCAGCCTGGTCGTAAGAGCATTCGATCCTACCGTTTCAAATTTGTCGCTACCAAACTTTGGTAAGCCGATTCTGACCGCAAAGGAAGATGCTGCATTTCATGCAGAACAGCTTGAGGAAACCAGGCGACAACAAGAAGAAGGCCATCGGCGAGCGTTTCATCAGCTGCTGAAGTTTGGGGCAATCGCCGGGGTGATTATTGGCGTGGGGCTGGTGGCCATCCAAACCTATCGTCGAGGTTACACGGATGATCTTGTTTGGATTCCGTTTCTCTCGTCAGCCTGCTGGTTTAGTATCATTTTTCTCGCGTTTTTTCTGGGTGCCGCGACTGAGAACATTCTGATGTTTCTTTCGATTCCGTGTGCGTTGTTTGGCTTGATTCTCGGGATGCTCTGGTGGGGGCCGTTCACGGCGATTGCTTTGTGTTTCATAGTCGGGATTTCAGTTACGACGGTGTCGCTCTTGATAGAAGCAATGCGACATCCGGTAACGTGACAACGCGAGTATTTTGGTTTGATCGTCATTAAAGCCTTGCTAAGGATCGGCCCATGTCGGCCCATGTTGCCAGCATCACGGTCTTTCCGATGAAGTCATGCGATGGACTTGAGTTGGAAACAGCATCCGTCATGTTGAGCGGAGCACTCCTCTACGATCGCCAATTCGCGCTAGTGGATGTCAATAAGCGATTTATCAATGCCAAACGAACACCCCTGATACATCAACTACGATTACATGTGGACCCTGTTTCGCGGGAGTTCGAAGTCGGTCGGCGGGCTGAAGAAATTGAGCTGCGTGGGCGAATCGATGCTGATGGCTCGAAATTGTCGGACTGGTTAAGCGGTTTTTTCTCGTTGGAAGTCTCGATCATTGAGAATGATGAGACGGGTTTTCCGGATGATCTGAGTGCGGTTGGGCCAACGATTATCAGTACTGCCACGCTAAAAACGGTTGCCGATTGGTTTGACGGATTGACGGTTGGCGAGGTTCGCCAGCGCTTTCGGGCCAACATTGAGGTTGATGGCGTCGAGCCATTCTGGGAGGACAGGTTGTTTCGTAACGATCGCCAACCACTGCCGTTCCGTGTGGGCGATGTCCAGTTCGGCGGGGTCAATCCCTGTCAGCGATGCGCTGTCCCGACTCGAAACTCGCGGACGGGCGATGTGACACCATCCGGATTCTCGCAACAGTTTGCCCGACGGCGTGAAGAGTCGCTGCCGGATTGGGCGGCACGTGAGCATTTCAATCACTACTACCGGCTTTCGACAAACACCAGACTTCTCGAACGTGGCCATGGCATCATTCGTGTCGGAGACGCGGTTGAGCTGGATGCTATTTAGCGATCGACGTGGCCCACACCGCCAGTTTCTCACGAAAGATCTTTGAGTTATGGCGGATATCGACAGGAAAACTCGGGTGAAACAGAAACATTTGAATTGATCGAGTGAGCTCGAAGTGGCTGCCGAGTGCTCTCAATTCTGCGATGAGTGCCTGATCCGAAAGTTGAGTTCCTTCATTCGATGATCGTTGAGGTTCACGTTCCACGCATAAGACCGGTTCGGTCTGACCTGCTCGAACGACTCCCACAAGAGCTGTCCGAAAGACTGCGGGATGAGCGTTGAAAATTCCTTCTACAGGTTCTGTAAAATACGTCCGTTCCGCAGTCACCACACGGTGTGACTTACGCCCGCAAAACCAGAGGCGTCCCTGGTTATCGAAATAGCCGACGTCACCCATTCGATGTCGCATTCGTCCCGTGATCGGGTCTCGAATCTTGGCAATCGCCGTAAGATCATGTCGTTTGTAGTATTCTTGGGTCACCATCGGTCCATGCACGACGATTTCGCCGATCTGACCCTGCGGCAGACATAGCTGGTCGCTCCATTCAGAAACGGTATCGTCGGTGATTCCAATAATGCGGACTTCGACGCTTTCAACCGGACGACCTACACATGTTCCAGCCCCTCGTGCAGTCAGGTGTCGAGTCTCACGAAGGATCTCATGACTGCCAATGACGGCGACAGGCAACGACTCGGTGGCACCATAGGGGGTATAGATTTGTGATCCCGTCGCTAGGAACTTTGAGAATCGTTCTAGGATCGAGGGCGAAACGGGCGCTCCAGCCGATAGGACCCGACGTAAAGATGGCCACGATTGCGATCTGGAGGCTGATGCCTGTGGTGATGGCTCTTCCGTTTTTATCTCCGGCTTCCAGTCCCGACTCACCCGATTAAGAAGTGCCGGGGAGCCAAACAGGTTATTGATCCCGAACCTGCCAATCGGCTCAGCAATCTCGCGTGGATCGACTGTCGCGGGCTTCGTGAAATCCATCCGTGGAATGACCGCAGTCATCCCGAGTGCCGGGGCATATAACGCAAACAGCGGGAACGTACACAGGTCAATCTCACCCGGTTCAATTCCAAACGCCTGCTTCAATGCGGCGACTTGAGCCGCAAAGTTCCCATGTGAATAGACCGCCCCCTTGGGAACGCCCGTGCTGCCACTGGTGAAAAGGATGGCGGCGGTCTCGTCAATTTCTGTATCCGCAGCCTGCCATTGTTCATCAGGGCGTTCAGAGTTTGACTGGCGCATACTTCCAAGATCGGTAACCTGCGTCAGGCTGTGCCCGCCCCATCCAAAACGATGCCCCACAGTAACCAGTTTTTTCAGTGACTTTTTGGCCCAGCCCAACAACAGACGCGCGACATGTGCCTTGGTGATGCCAATGAATGCCTCCGGTTCTGCTTCCGCAAGGCATTTGCCCAGATTTTTGATCCCGATACCGGGGTCGACCAGAACCGGGACGGCCCCTACTTTGAACAGGGCAAACGCCAGTGAGAAAAACTCAAGTGACGGAGGAACCATCAGAACGGTCTTGATCCCTCGACTAATGCCGATTGCATCAAGCCCTGCTGCCAGGAAATCACTTTCCTCATCGAGCTTCTTGTAAGTGAAACTCGAGTATTCCGTTCGACCAGATCGATCCCGCGAAGCAGGGAAAAGTACCGCCAGTTGATCCGGGTGATGCTGGGCCATCTCCTTGAGATGTGACGCAATATTTACCGTTGGCATCTGATTGATTCCCGATGCCAACCAGGCGTTCTAAAATAACAAGTTCGAGAACGCGACACGATTAATCTCGAAAGGACCTTTTCGTTCAGTTCGACGAGGACTCGGGCGGAACTTCTGGTGGTAATGGCGGCGTGACGGTCGTTTGTGAATCGGGTCCAGGCTGTGTTACGACGACAGAAGCGTCTGCAACATTCAGATCGGCAGGGATCCGAGCCATGCTGACGAGCTTGTCGTTTTCTTCCAGACGAATGACCCGAACGCCCTGGGTATTCCGGCCAATTTCATTGATGTCACCAGCACGGATACGTTGAATCTTACCCGTTGCGGTCACCATCAGAACTTCGTCCTGATCAGTCACTGCCAGAATTTTCACGGCATTACCGTTTCGCTTGGTGACCTTAATATCTTTAACGCCCTTGCCACCTCGCTTCTGGCGACGGTATTGGTTTGAAGACCCAACGACTTCATCATCACCTTCAGCTTCTTCCGTTTCCGATTCTGGCTCGTCGGCAGTGGATTCGTCGTCGACGGACTCCTCTTCGGATGTGACAGCTTCTTCGTCCACGGTTTCATCGGCGGCGACAGGTGCTTCGGCAGCCCCCTCAACGAGGACACCACCGTTGCCGATTGCGGTTCGTTTGCCGTGTCCGTTTTCGCAAACTGTCAGCAAGCTCATTGCAGGGTCGGCAAGGATCATTCCGATCACGAGATCGTCCTTTTTCAGGCGGATACCCCGCACGCCACTCGTATTTCGGCCCATGCTGCGGGCGTCCGATTGAGCAAACCGGATCGCCATTCCTCCCTTGGTAGCAAGCAGAACGTCGTCTTTTGGAGAAACGATCATGGCTTCGATCAATGCGTCGTTATCACGCAAATTGATCGCGATGATTCCACCTTTCAATGGACGCTTATAGGCCGAAAGCGGTGTCTTTTTCACGACGCCGTTTTTCGTAGCCATAATCAGGAAGCGTTCATCGTCGAATTCGCGAACGGCAACACAACTACTGATTCGATCACCTTCAGGGAGCGCCAGAAGGTTGACCAGTGCCCGTCCTTTACTGGTTCGATTCTGAAGTGGCAGGTTATAAACCTTCTCCCACAGAACCTTTCCTTTGTCCGTGAAAAACAGCAACCACGCATGAGTGCTCGCCACGAACAAGTGTTCGATCGCGTCTTCGTCATCCGCCTTGGCACCGATAATTCCTTTGCCGCCACGGTTTTGAGCTTGATATGTGTTAAGCGGCATTCGCTTGATATAGCCGCGCTGTGATAGCGTAACGACCATGGGTTCTTCGGCAATCAGATCTTCCTGATTGATCCCGCTCAGTTCCAGATCGTTAATTTCTGTCCGGCGTTTTGTTGCATACTTGGCTTTGATCGCCAGCGTATCTTCGCGAACGACTGCACGGATATTCGCCTCGTCCGACAACAAAAAGAGATGTCCGCCGATATCGGTCAGCAGCTTGGCATGTTCTTCGTGAAGCTTTTCCCGTTCAAGGTTCGCCAGCGAACCAAGCTGCATCGAGACGATGGCTTCGGCCTGATTTGCTGACAGCGAATAGCTCTCTTTTTCGCCCACTTCGCTTTGATACATCGCGAACCCGTCGTCTCCCAACGCCCGCTTGACCAGCGGTGCAGGAACCTGGATCAGTTGCAATCGTTCCTTAGCTTCAGATCGACTGGCCGAACTGCGGATCGTGGCAATCACTTCGTCGAGATTGATCTGAGCGATCAACATCCCTTCGACAGTGTGCTTTCGTTTCCGCGCTTCGCCAAGCAGGAACTCGGTTCGACGACGAAGCACAGTGACACGGTGGCGGATAAACTCCGCCAGCATTTCCTTCAGAGAAAGCAGTCGCGGACGGTTTCCAACCAGCGCCAGCAGGATGATGCTGACCGTCGATTGCAGCGACGAGAACTGGAAAAGCTGATTTAGGACGACTTCTTTATCTTCTCCTCGCTTGACCGCAATATGTAAACACGTCTGCCATGACGGTAGCGTGCGGTCGGTGAGGTCGGTAACGCGAGCAATCCCCTTGATCCGTTCATCCTTAATGAGTTGCTCGATTTTTTCGCGAATACGATCGCGCGTTTCGAGATATGGAATCTCGGTGACTTCGATGATGTCCGTGTTTTTCTCGGTGATAAACCGGGTCCGTGCCCGGAGGATAATCGTCGAGCGTCCTGTCAGGTACGCCTGCCGAATTCCAAGCCGACCACAAATCACGCCACCTGTCGGAAAATCAGGCCCGGGCATACACTCGATCAAATCATCAAGCGAACAGTCTGGGTCATCGATCAGGCGCACGATGGCATCACTGACTTCGCCCAGATTGTGCGGGGGAATACTCGTCGCCATCCCCACGGCGATCCCATTCGAACCGTTCACGATCAAATTGGGAAACCGAGACGGCAGAACGACCGGTTCACGATTTCGCTGGTCGTATGTCAGCACATAGTCAACGGTGTCTCGCTTCAGATCGTCAAGCATTTCTGCGGCGACGGCGGACAGGCGGGCTTCTGTGTATCGCATGGCCGCAGGTGGCATCCCCGCCAGCGAACCAAAGTTTCCTTGCTTGTCGATCAGAACTTCGCGGACGTTCCAGTTCTGGGCCATTCGAACGAGCGTCGGATAGATCGACCCGTCACCGTGCGGATGGTAGTTACCGCTCGTGTCACCGCAGATCTTGGCACATTTGACTCGGCCAGAACTGGGGCCGAGGTTCAGGTCATTCATTGCGACCAGGATTCGCCGCTGAGACGGCTTCAGCCCGTCACGAACGTCAGGAAGGGCTCGACTGATGATGACGGACATCGCGTACGTGACGTAGCTTGTCCGCATCTCGTCTTGGATCGCGATATCCTGCACGCGATCGTTGGGGGCACCCTCTGGAGGATTAGTGGGCAGTTTGGGGTCTTCAGGAGTTCCGTCGCCAGTAGCCAATCGTCGATTCCTTGAAGGGAACGCCGGTTATCCACAGCTCACCCGATTTCACCGAGTGAATCATGACTAATAAGACGTCCCGTAGGGGGTGAGGGGACCGCCGTTCTGCGATCTCAGCAGTGGTGTTTCTTGAATAGACAAGGATACCTGAAATGACGTCAATTCTCAACAGACATGGCCGGCTGAGATCATTGTTTTAGTCGAGAAAAACAGATGTTTTCCGGATTTTATGCGTCATGCCAGATGTTTACCATCCGTTGCGCGTTCCCCAGACCTTTGGTGTGATCAATTCGACGGAATTTTCGCTTGGATCTCGAAAATAAATCGAATGTCCACCCTTCGGCCACGAATGTTCTTTTTCGATCGTGACTCCATGAGCAATCAGGCGTTCACGCCAGGCATCGATTGAATCGGCGGTCACTCCCAGTGCGACATGCCCGGGACCTGTCGCACCATGGGAGGGAAACAGGTGACCGTGAAGGGTTGTTTCAGGATTAAATATCAGCAACAGACTACTTGGGCCGACCATCAGAAAGACGTGTCGACCCGCCTCTCTGGCAACGACTCGCAGGTTCAAGATTCCTGCGTAAAAGGCTTCCATTTCGTCCAGATTCTTCGTGTAGATTGACGTCTCGACGATTGTCTTAATGGGAGGTGGAGGAGTTTCGCTTGTTTGTGCATGACTTCCCGATTGAATCGATTTGTGACTACCCATGGTTTGGCCTCCGTCGGAAAAGAAGGGATTGGGCGTTCAAATCTCAAAGTTGGCCGACGCCATATCGTTTCCAGGAACAAAGGCTTGGTTGGTCAATTCTCAGATTTGTAGCCCCAAATCGGAATACACAGCCTTGGATTGTTGATGTCATTCAGCCAACTGCCGAATGAAACTGACAAGAGAAGTGTGAGCAGTAATCGATGCGGAATCTAGTCAAACGGCGAATCGCCAAACAAAAAACCGACGCAGAAGAACATCTTTGAAAATGTCCTCCCGCGTCGGCTGTCTCCGAGTGTGGGCAACCCCTGCCCTTTGGGTTGCCCACGGTTTATTCATCGTCGAGCAGTTTCTGAGTTTGTTTCACAGGAATCTCAACCTGCTCGTTTCCTCGTTCCTGATTATTCACTCGCCTTCAGAACCAGGAACCTTGAATTCTGTCCGTCAGAGACGAGCATCAGCAATGTCTTGGAATCCTTACTCTGTTGAACGGCTTCGTTGAACTCGTCTGCGGATGTCACCTTTAGACGATTCACTTGTTGAACAAGCATCCCAGGTTCAAGCCCTGCCGCGCTGGCTGGGGAACTTGGTGAGACTTCCGTAATCACAACACCAGCGTCTTCACCGTAGCCGAATTTCTTCGCCAATTCGGTTGTCAACGGCTGAACCGAGAAACCCCACGGATTTGACGATTTTTGGGTTTCCTTGACCGAAGCAACCGAACCGTTTTCTGGAAGTTTGTCGAGCGTCGCGGCAACTGGAATCCGCTGGCCATCACGCACGACCATCAGGTTGACCTTCGAACCGGGGGCTTTCATCGCAATTGCATTTCGGAAAGCCGCTGCTTCGTCAATTGGCTTACCATCAAGTTCAACAATCACGTCCGCTTGCTTCAGTCCTGCTTTTTCGCCAGGAGCCCCCTTCTGGACTTCGCCCACCAATACGCCGTGTGAATCTTTCAGCCCAAACTGTTCCGCAAGGTCCTGATTCAGGCCCTGGATTCGGACACCCAGGTATCCTCGGACAACGGTTCCGTGATCAACGATCTGGTCGTAAACCTGTTTCGCCATTTCAATCGGGATCGCGAACCCCAGGCCGACCGATCCTCCGGTCTTACTGAAAATCGCGGTATTGATACCGATCGCTTCGCCTCGCAAATTGACCAGCGGTCCACCCGAATTGCCAGGATTGATCGCGGATCCGTCTGGATGAAGTTCTCATAGCTGTTGATCCCAACGCTGTTTCGGCCCACGGCACTGACGATCCCTGCCGTCAAGGTCTGTGTCAGTCCGAACGGAGCGCCCGAGGCCAGCACCCATTCGCCCACTTCCGTGGATGTCGAGTCCCCAAGTGGTAGCACTGCAAGGTTCTTCGCATCAACCTTAATCACCGCGACATCGCTTTGTGAGTCGCTACCAACAACCTTCGCCAGCATTTCTCGACCGTCATAGAATCGGACAGTCACTTTGCTTGAGTCCCCCACCACGTGATGGTTCGTCAAAATATAACCGTCTGTCGAGACGACAAATCCAGACCCTTGTCCAACCACAGCATGCTTCTGGTTGGGCTGCTGTCGTTGCCGAAGTCCTTCAGGAATCCGGTCTCCGAAAAATCGCTTCAACATTTCGTCATTCAGCGGATTCGGGGCTTCTTCCGAGGGGCCATTGCCCAATTGAACTTCGGTTCCCATCTTCTTTTCCACTTTAAGCGAAACGACGGCCGGAGAAATTCGCTTCGCGATCGAAGCGAAGGCTCGGCCCGAGTGCTCCAATCCCTGAATAGCTGCGAGGTCGGCATTCGTCTGTGTCTGCGTTGGCGTCGATGCTGGCGGCGTCGCATATGCCATATAGCCAACCCCTCCAAGCAACATCATTGAAGCGACGGTCAGTCGACCTGCTTTTTTAACTGTTGAACTGACTGATTCTTGGTGATTCATAACCTGCTCTCCTGTTATTGATTGTTGAGAAACTTCCCAACCGTTCGTCCTGTTCTACGAACTTGATGGCAAGGAACGCATTTGCAATTGCGATGCCAACAACTCCAAATTGAGTTCGCAGGCATGCCATGGCTTGAAAATCCGGTGGATTCGCGAAAAACAGGCGTCTGAGGTCTGCTTGAAAATGACAAGCAGGAAATTGGCGAATGGAGTCCGCTCTCACCAAGGCGAGTCTGCGCGGCATTCTGCCCCGCCGGGGAAATCTGCCCCGAAAAAGGCCTTCGCATGGGCGATCGCCCGTGTAGAAAAATCAGCGAGTGGAGGCTGTTAGCCTCCACTACATCATCGATTTATCTCGGCGCTGGGGCCGTTATTCACAGCAGCGATGTGGTGCTAATTCCTGGAGCAAAGGCTCCTTAATCAACACTTCTGGGGAGATGGGGTCGTGTTCTCGTTCGGTTAATAACTTCACGGCGCCCGCTTCGACGCCAAACCACATCACCCACCCGCGTCATCACCGCTCACTTCGCCCATTTGTTTCAGCTTGCGATACAATGTCTTTCGATCAAATCCCAGGATTTGGGCCGTCAGCGTCCGGTTTCCATGAGTCACTTTCAGCACATGTTGAATGTACCGTCGTTCGACCTCTTCCATCTTGAGCAGTTCCGAAGGATTGTCGCCTCCCAGTTCAAGTTGAGTCCCTCGATAGTTCCGGATTTTGTCTGGCAGATCGTCCACCGCGATCCGGTCATATCGAGCCAACGCCACCGCCCGTTCAATTGCATTCCTTAGTTCTCGCACGTTGCCCGGCCACTCATAGTCCAGCAACTTCTGAGCAGTTGCGTCTGACAGGCCAACAATCTTCTTTCCATTTCGACTCACAAAATCTTCCAGATAGTGCTGAGCCAGCAGTAGCACGTCCGTCCCACGTGATCGAAGTGGCGGCAATTTAATCTGGATCACGTTGACGCGAAAATAGAGATCCTCGCGGAATCGCTTTTCTTCAACTGCGGTTTCCAGATCTCGATTCGTGGCCGCAATCAATCGTACGTCGAAGGGGACTTCTTTATCGCTGCCAACGGGACGGACAGTTCGTTCTTCCAAGGCACGCAGCAACTTCGGTTGCAGTGAGAGCGGAAATTCGCCCAGTTCGTCGAGGAACAGCGTGCCGCCGTCCGCTTGCAGGAACAAGCCGCGCTGGTCAGATACCGCGTCGGTGAAGGCTCCTCGCTTATGTCCGAACAGTTCGCTTTCTAAAAGGGATTCAGGAAGAGCCGCACAGTTGATCGCGACAAACGGTTTGGTTCGCCTGCGACTTTGCTCGTGAAGTGCTTTGGCGACGAGTTCCTTGCCAGTTCCGCTTTCGCCGGTAATCAGGACTGAGGTGTCGGTTTCGGCGATGCGACGAAGATCGTCAAACAGGCGTCTCATCGCAGGACTTTCGCCCAGCAGTTTTGAAAATCGATTCGCCTGTTGCACACGATCACTCAGCATCCGAACTTGTTCCGAGAGCGATCGATGCTGAATGGCCCGTTCCAGCCGAATGGCCAGCAGATCCAGTTCAACCGGTTTGCTGACAAAGTCGTAGGCGCCGGCTCGCATCGCTGCGACCGCTGTTTCGAGACTGCCGAATGCCGTCATGACAACGACCGGGATGTCTGGCCGATTCGCGACAATTCGTTCACACAAAGCCAGTCCGTTAAGTCCAGGCATCTGCAGGTCCGTCAGAATCACATCGAATTGACCCTCCTCAATGACCAGCAACGCTTCTGTTGCCGAAGTACGCCAATCCGACTGAATATTGCGGCATGCGAGATCCGCTTCGATCAACTCACACATACTTTGATCATCGTCAACGATCAGGACTCGTCCTGGCATGGTTGTTTCCCTTCCGGAAGGTAAACCCGAAAAAGGCTTCCTTGACTGAGCTTTGATTTGACGTCGATCCAACCACCATGTTCCTGAACAATACCGT
>CAIULL010000036.1 GCA_903899985.1 uncultured Schlesneria sp. | reverse complement strand
GGAAGAGCACGGTCGCGAAACAGTCTATGACAGTGCCGCCGCGCGTGTTGAAGTTCTTTGCATTCCGAAGGTTGCGACATAGGGCGAACAAATCGGTCAACGCGAGGCGGAAGACCGCCCGCGTTACCTTGAACGTTCGGCCTTGTCTACCCTTACTGCGAAAATCCAAGATCAATGAGCGACGGATACCTCTCAAAAGCCAAACAGGACATCGACCGATGGGAGCATGAGGGGCCAGGCTGGTTAGCACAGGTCGGCGATGTCGTTCTATGGCCGGCCACCAAAGCTGCCGAGATGCTAATCCCCAATGGGGTTCAAGACGCCGTAGGCAAGGCGGTCGAGGGGTTCCTCCTCGGCATTTCCAATTTTTCGGATCTGACCGTCGATCAGGCCGATGTCCGCGAGCGAGTCGCTGCTGCACGAGCAACATTTGGAGAGCCGCGCGAAATATCGCAGGATCTTGCTGCAGCCGACCAGGTAGCGCAAAACTACTGGAACTGGAACTTGGGCTACGCAGCAACAGAGGGTGGGGCGACCGGTGCCACGGGTATCATCGGTCTCGCCGCCGACATTCCGGCTCTGTTCACAATCGTCATTCGCCTCATCCAACAGATTAGCGTTTGTTACGGCTACGACCCGACTAAACCGGAAGAACGTGACTACGTCCTTCACATCTTGCGCACGGGTTCTGCAGGCGACGTTAAAGCAAAACTAGAAGCACTCATGTTTCTCAAACAACTTGAGCAAATCCTCATCAAGGTTTCATGGAAGAAAATGACGGCTGAGCTCGCCGCCAAGCAGGTTTCGCAGCTTTCATTGATTGCGGCGGTTCGGCAACTCGCCAAGTCACTCGGTATCAACCTTACGAAGCGGAAGGCTCTTCAGGTGGTTCCGATTATCGGTGCCATTGTCGGCGCTTCGTTCAACGGAACCTATGCCAACGACATTGGACGCACAGCTTTTATGAGCTACCGTCGTCGTTGGATCGCCGAACATGAAACGACGCCGGGGATTGAAAAAGGCGATCAGCAAAATTAACGCGAGATGCCGCCGGGAAAACATTTGTCGTTGATCGAGCGTTCTTGTACGATACGCCTCTAGTTCCCAAAGGCACTCGACCGCACACTGAGTTTGATGCCATTTGTATTTGATTGTTCTGACACGGGAAGTAGGCATACGTGTTATCGGTCTACCTCGAAACGTCTATCTTTGGGTACGTGGCGTCTCGTCCGGGTTTGAATGTCATCTTCGCAGCAAATCAATTCCTAACGCTGCAATGGTGGAACGACCACCGAACACGATTCGATTTGTTCGTATCGCAAGCGGTCATTGATGAATGCTCGGCAGGTGATCCGGTAGCAGCCAGCGAACGACTCGTTTTTTTCGACGGAATCCCTGTTCTTGCCATCAATTCGGATACGCAGACTTTGGCTCAAGACATATTGCGCAGAGTTGGTTTGCCGCCCAAAGCGGCCATTGATGCTGTCCATATTGCGGCTGCCTCACAAAACAGAATGGACTTTTTGCTCACTTGGAATTGTAAGCATATTGCCAATCCATCGTTTCGCCGTAAAATCGAAGAGGTGCTTGCGGATCACGGTTTGGCATCGCCGGTTATCTGTACGCCCCAGGAGCTGATCAATGTTTGATGATCCCATTGTTTCCGAAATCAGAAAAGTCCGAGAGGACTATGCGGCGTCTTTTGGCTACGACCTTGGAAAGATCGTAGCTGATTTGCAGTCCCGCCAAGGCAAAGATGGTCGGCGAATCGTCGATCGCACTTCACCAAGGAAGTCCGAACAAAACGGTCAACGCGAGGCGAGTACGCCCGCGTTACCTTGAACGTTCGGCTTGGAAACAGAGATGGCGCTCGCTTACTCAAATAAAACTTGTTGCGATTGAATTTCACTGTTGGGGGAAAAAAATAATGTCAACTGCGAATCCCGACAAGCGAAGCGATGAATGGCTAGATAATCACAACACGGCTGAAGAAGCGATGTCGACAGTGATTTTCACCAACGCTTCTGATGGTAAAATCATCTTTAAGGGGAAGAATGTCACAATCTCCCCAGATGACAAGAAAGGTGCCATTGCCTCAATCACAGCGGGGGAAAACACTACTGATTGCAAGAGTACTCCAGATGGCAACACGACGAAGATACCAGGCACTCGTTTCGACCGATTTGACGTGCACAAGAGTTTGCAGATTGAAATCATTCGTTGTCTCTCGCTGGCAAATGATTCGTTAACGAAGATCGAAATCTGCGACCGGCTCGGACGTAATCGCACCAGCACTCCTGTTGGCGGTCTAATGCGGCTGCTCGCAACGCAGGGCTATATTAATGGTAAGCGTGCCAGCGACGGCAAAACGCTAAAGTACTCGCTGACTACTACGGGAACGGAACTGGCGGTACACCCCGAAAGGGTTGGTCTCGCCCAAAAGGAGAAGCTCCTGCCAGTCGAGTGGTGATGAAAACATTGGGCGATACGCGCAACAAGAGGCCCCATTTTGTTCGAAAAGGGACTGTGGAATTGGACGCCAATTGGAATGTCGATCCGCGTTCGAATTTGGAAAGAATTGCTTCAATGGCGGCACTACTTCAAAAAAACGACTATTCATTGATCGGTTCGCGCAGACAGTCCGCCAAGCCTTGGTACAATTTGGTCCATGAGCACAAAGCCGAAAGTCTACCTCGAAACGACAATCCCCAGTTATTTTACGGCGTGGCGTAGCCGCGATCTTGTCATGGCCGCGAATCAGGAAACAACGCGCGAGTGGTGGTCTCGTCGAAAAGACGATTTTGAATTTTTTGTCTCGCAAGCTGTGATCAAGGAATCCGGTGCGGGCGATCCGGACGCCGCAAGACGCCGGTTAGAGTTTTTAAGGCCATTTCCACTACTGGACATTTCAGATGAGGTTGAATCGTTGGCGGCGAAACTCATTGCTGACGTTCCCTTGCCATCCAAGGCACAGGCTGATGCTCTCCACATTGCAGTCGCTGCGGTTAACGAAATGAATTACTTGGTGACGTGGAACTGCACACACATTGCGAATGCTACTCTCCGATCCAAAATTGAAAAGGTTTGCCGGTCTCAAGGATACGAGCCACCCGTCGTCTGTACGCCACAAGAAATGTTGGAGGAAGAAGACCAAGATGCGTGATACGATTATCCAAGAAATCCGAAATACTCGAGACGAATACGCTCGTCAATTCAACTACGACTTGCACCAAATGTGTCTCGATCTGCGCCGTGAGCAAGAACTCAGCGGTGCGCAAGTCGTTACGTTCTCAACCAAATCAGCTCAAACTGATTTGGCCGAACAACTCGGTCAACACGAGGCGAGTACGCCCGCGTTACCTTAAACGTTCGATCGAAGAATAGATCTCTCACAGAGCCACTGAGACGTGGAGATGCATGAGAACGATGTGATCACTTCTCCGTGTCTCAGTGTCTCCGTGAGAAACCGAATAGACCGCGATTCAATCCGGTGAGAAAGCCCGCG
>CAIULL010000035.1 GCA_903899985.1 uncultured Schlesneria sp. | reverse complement strand
TCGCACGGGCTGAAGCCCATGCTACGATTTCGACCACTTCGATCAAGCCGCGATTTTTTCCGCTGGCTTTTCCAGAAAACCGAGAATGACGTCAGCCGTCCGTCGCGTTGCTCCCGTGCAGTGAATCTGTTCACGAAGTTCACTCAGTTCTGCTGACGCGGCCGACAGCGCCGCCGGGTCACCAAGCCATTTGCTCATTTCAGCGACCACTGAATCGATGGCCGGTTTGGGATTTCCGACGCTGAAAATCTCGGGCATGATCTTCCGATCAGCGATCAGATTGGGCAGTGACCAGTATTTGCAGACGATCACGATGCAGCCGATAAAATAAGTCAGCCAACCGGATCGGTAGATCGCGACAAATGGAGTTCGTCGCGCAAGCATTTCGAGGCTCACCGAACCCGACACCATCACCGAGCAATCGGCGATCTCGATGATCTCTGGAGTCTTTCCGACGAAGAACGAAATCGGAAGTGGCTGCTGCAGCTTTTCGTATTCCGAGACACAGAATTGCCGTTGCACTTCTTTGTAATTCGCAACGAGAAAATTCACGTCCGGAAATTTCGCATGCAACTGTTTAACAATATTCAATAACAACGGCCAGCATCGTCGGACTTCCTGCTTACGTGAGCCTGGGAGAATCGCGACCGTCCGTGTCTCGTTCGAAGACCATTCTCGACAGAAGCTGTCGTCGAGATGATGTTCAGCCACTTCGTCAAAAAAAGGATGGCCGACGTACATCACGGGAATTCCCCGTTCAGCATACCAGTCCGTTTCAAACGTCAATCCCGACAGGACAAGATCGACGTATTTTCGAACGCGACTGATCCTCCACGATCCCCATGCCCAAAGTTGGGGCGGCATATAATAAATCACTGGAATCCCCGCCGCCTTGGCTTTGCGAGCAATCCACCAGTTGAAGCCGGGAAAGTCGACCAGGACGACAACATCGGGTTTGTGGCGTGCGAAATACTCTTCTGCCTGTTTGACGAGCTTGTAGAACTTCCAGATCAGTGGGAGCACGGCCATGATTCCCATGACCGCCATCGAAGTAAGCGGGAACAGAAGATGGCAACCCGCTTCTTCCATTGCCGAACCACCAAATCCCGAGACTCTCAGCTCTGGCCGACGACGAGTCAGTTCTTTGATCAGGTGAGCGGCATGATGATCACCGCTCGGCTCGCCAACGGAAAAAAAGATATGCATGATCGGTTCAGTACAATGGACGGATGAAATTTCTGATTGAAACGATCGCACCGTTCCCAGAAAATCCAATTTTGGTCAAGAGCGATTCGCAAATTCAACGGTTTGGCTAACGCAACCCCACCCCCTCCACGGGGGTGGTTAACGGGCCTTTGCCCTAGAGGCTGAAATCAGATTCATTGATCGCCGATGATCAAAATCCGGGAAGGGGAAGCTCCTGCATAGCCGCGAAGCAGGCACACGCATCGACAACGCGGCTCGGCGGGAGCCTCGCCCTCCCAGACGATTCACGGCTGTTTCGGTGGGTTTAATATGACTGTCGCGGCGATCAATCGATGGTCTGAGCCGTCTGTTTTACCAATCTGGCAATCCTGAATGCCCCATTCGCGCGAGCACAGAATGTGGTCGATACGAGCCCAGGGGAAATTGCCGGGCCACAGACGCCGCCCCTTACACGAAGACGTGTATCCATACCCGAACCCGGCGTTGTCGTAACAACTCTGCAAATCACCCCAGTGCTTTCGGAAAAGGCTGCTGGATGTCGGCACGTTGAAGTCACCGCAGACAATCAGTGGCTCGTTGTCGTAAGCGGAATTGACTGCCGCTCGAATTTCTGTCGAATCACGATCTCTCTTCGCCTGATATTCTGAAAGTTCTTTTGTCCCCTTGCCGTTGGTCAGAGTCTCATAACTGAGTTCCTCTAATCCGAAACGAGCCGTCATTTGATGGATGTTGCCAAGCACGATTGGACCATTTGGCACTTCAACATGGACCAGCATCCCGGCTGATCGTCCACCGAATGGAGTCACGTCAAATCCCGAGATCAGCGAAAGTCGATATCGTGAACCAATCCAGTATTGGCCATAACGCAACGTGTACCACTGAGCGTCTTTGCAGAAGGAATTCAAACGATCGTCTTCACCAAATGCTTCCTGCAAGGCGATGACGTCCGGCTTGATGGCGACAATCTCGTCGAGCACTTTGCTGAAATCCGGCTCGAACGATTGCACGTTACAACTGACGATCGTGAGAGACGTCGCTCCTTCGATTTTTGGCGATCCATTCATCCAGAGACCAAGCGGAATCGAGAGACCCATCAAAGGGACAAACGCGATCCCGACAGAGACTAGATTCATACTGATCGACGGTCGGTGCCAGATCACCGACGCGACGAGCAGCATGATGGAAGGGATCGCGTAAGGGGTTCGCGGTGCGTACGTGACCACAGTTCCGGCCCACCACGTTTCGGAGACAACGTAAATCAGATAATTGACAACACTCAGAACGAGGAGATTCAGGCACGACAATCCGATCACGAATTTGGCAGTTCTGCTCGTTCGAGGTGGCGTATTAGCTGTCGAGGGTTTCATGGGGAACTCAACGAAGAATTGTCAGAGACGACCGTAGAATACTGATCCAGCCAGAAAATTGGGATACAGATCTTGATTGACGAGTGATACATTGCCGTCACGAGGACTTAATGTTTCTTGCGACATCCTTATTGCACATTGACCCATGAAATAAGGACAAAAGGCATTGAGCAATGAGAATTTCCGGGTAGGACTCGAACAGATGGCGTGACGTTAACCAGGCACCTGGAAATGGAATTCCCATGGTTTCAAAGTTTTGCCACGGCTTAATGTTGGTCCTGATCTTCCTGCCTCACGTCTTACGGGCAGAAGACGTTGCAAAGATGGGTAAGCCGTTTGTTTCCAAATGGGGTGGCTACTCCGGCGGTGGCCAGAATACTAATGACTCATGGCGATCCCAAACGTTCCCACTTGTCAGCGGATATGGGGCACGGCCGAGCGACGAGATTTTGAGTCTGGTCACTGTCGATTGGTTACCGGTCGAACGCGATCCACTCGGTAACCGATGCAAGGTCAGTGGCCATTTACAGTTTTCCGATCGTGGTGTGACGAAAAATATCGACTGGTTTCAAGGAGTTGCGGTTTACCTCGCGAAGCAGCCAGATCAGGAACTCGACTGGTCAAAGGGAATCGAACAAAACTCGGCCAGCTACGAAACCGCGTTTACTGTCGATCGTTCGGGAACGTTCGAAGTCTGGTTCGATTTACGTGAAATGCAAAGCGATCGACATGTTGAACAGGCCTATCAAATTGGATTGGCGCCAGGGAGGCATGAAGAAACGGAACTGCCGAATCAGTTCGGTTTCAAACAGTCTCAGCGTGCCAAGACAGAGCTGGGCGACAAGATCACGTGGAGTTCGCGAACTGCCGTGATTCCATCGACCGTCAAGACGATCAAGATTCCTGCGGCACCCGAGATTTCTCGCGAATTGGAGCTGATCAACCGCGTCAATCCGTGGTTTTTCCATTTTTCAATTCATCAGCAGTATCAATCGACCGGTGTCGATCTGATTCAGGCGGTCAATGCGGTCCGGCGGCTGGGAAAGGAAAAGGGACTTGCAACGCTGGAGGAATTTCTGAAATTGCTAGGCGGCGAGCACTATTTTGGGGACCGTCACAACACCGTTGTCTGGATTATCCAGCTCGCGTTCGAGCCCGATCCTCTAAAAGAACAGATTCTCTTTCCTGAGGTACGCGATTCGTTAAATCGGCGAGATTCAGAAGAGAGCAAATCCTGGCCGCTTGATCCGATTGAGCTGTCTGATGATCTGCCGTTCAAGCTCACGGGATTTATTGCGGGGGGCAAGATGGCCTTGAACAATTCCAAAGCTCATCTTGTGTGGGCTCACGAAAATGGCGTGATTCGTGACGGCCTGCTGATTCCCTCGAGTGACCCTTTGACGACGGCACACGCGATCCTTTCCAGCCCCAAATTCAAGCGACTGAGTGAACTAAAGCAACGTGAAGTTGCAGATTGGATTCCAGGCCAGGCAATGAGTATGGTGCCAGATCTGGTCGAGCAGTTTCGTAAATCCAACCCGCGGAAAATCGGCGAGGCGATTGACTACCAGGCTGAATGGGCCGCGTTGCTCGAATTTGCGAAACAGTTCGACATCACTTGGGATCAGTGGTCCGAAAAATTTATTGTTCGACCGAAATCAGACTGAGCCCACCTTTGTGACCAGCCCCCTGCTCTCCTGTCGCGGAAAACGCACGCAAGTCGCAACAGGGAAACAATTAACAACGAAACAATCTCGGCCGCCCGAACATCCGCATTAAACTCGGAGTCGTAAACCTTGCGGTCACGAAGATTGGATTTCGCCACAATCTCAAGGAACGAAAAGGAGTCCGTCCAATTCCGTTGCATAGATTCCGATAGATGGAAGAGATGTAGAGTTAGTTCTCTATGTTGAATTGACTGAGATCGACGACCACAAGGTGCGTAACCGGAACACGATGAGCGATAAAACTTTAATATCGTTTCCGAGTTTCGCTCGTGTTGTTATGGCGACGATCCTTCTTTTTTTGACTGCATTCCCGTCTGATGCGCAGGATCCGCCGCTACCACCACCGCCCGATGCACCGCTCAAATTGCCCCCGTCGGGACCCCAGAACCTGCAAAACGGCATGGGTGGAGCTGGGGGTGGCAATCGTGCCCAGCAACAGTTTCCTCGTCCAACTTCGGCAAGTACTGCCGCGGTCAGCCAAAGAGCGTTTGCACCGAGCATGATCGGGGATGGGTTTGCAGGTAACGCAACCGTCTTCACAAACTACGAAGGCCAGGAGGGGCATGATGACCCCAGCCATTTCGCTTTGATCTCACCGGGACTGGGTGGTGGAGTTGGCCAGATCAAGTTGATGGAAGCGGGCAGCCCGATTCCGCGTGACCGTGTGATGCTGAACTACAGCTACTTCAGCGGTGTCCCGATCGGGACTGGCAGCATTTACGTCAATCGATTTACACCAGGTTTCGAGAAAACATTTTTCGAGGGAAATTCCTCGATTGAAGTTCGCGTACCGATGGCCATCACGGCGATGTCGACGTTCAATCATGACGATGTCTCGTCAATCGACAGCACCGACTACCAGTTCGGGAATGTGACGACTTTCTTGAAAACCTTGTTATATCGAGATGAAACGTTTGCTCTGTCTGCCGGGGGAGGGTTAGTACTTCCCACTGCCGCCAACACTGTGATGCTCTCGGAATTTGAGGGTCGGTACCATACCGACCTGATCATTAGAAACGAATCGATTCACCTGATGCCGTTTCTCGGCGGAACATACACCCCCAACGATCGCTTCTTCTCCCAGTCTATTCTTCAACTCGATTTTGCAGCAAACGGCAATCCAGTTTCGGTTGAAAGCATTTCCCCTCAATTCCCCTTTGGAGAAGCGGGACCATTGAAACGAATCGGATCGTTAAACGACGCGACCTTCTTGTACGCAAGTGTCGCAACGGGATACTGGTTGTATCGAGCCCCTGTCGGAACTTCCCGACTCACGGGATTCGCTCCGATTGTCGAACTGCACTACAACCGCTCTTTACAGCCGACCGATACGGTCACCATTCCGAACAGCGGATTTACTTATTACTTGAGTGGACAAACGATCGGCAGCAAAGATTCGAACATCGAAATGATCAATGCTGTGGTCGGGATGACGGTTCTGGCCGACGACAATAAGTCATTGACAGCAGCCTACACCGTCCCATTGGGTGGTGGAGCTGACAAGCAGTTTAACGGCGAGTTTCGTCTTCTGTTCAACTGGTATTTCGGCGGACCCACAAACCGCCAGACGCGAGTCCAGTTCTGACCTTGCTTGCGTCATCAAAACGATCACACGGCCGGCTTGCCTGATCGGAGATTTTTGGCCGTCGCTCACTTTCTCTTGCTAGATTTGCCGATCTGCTATTATGGATAGAGAATTTTTTGAGGTGACGCCTCATTCGATCTTTCATCTGAACTGGCAATCGGGATGCCTCTCAAAACTGCACCACTTGAAGAACCTTCCATCAACCTGACGTCGATGCTCGATGTCGTCATGTTGCTGATCATCTTTTTCATGGTCGGAACGAAGTTTGCCGAGGAGGAACGGCAGACCGGGATTCAGTTGCCAAGCGTCTCAGAAAACTTTGCACTTTCTGGTCAACCCGACGAAATCGTCGTCAATGTCGACGCAAATGGAAAAGTCAAAGTGCAAGGCGAGGATTTAAATCTCGACTCATTACGAATCCTGCTCGACGCCGCTCGGTTTGCGTTCCCGAATCAGGCGGTCGTCATTCGAGGTGACGGGCGGTGTGAATACCAGCAGGTGATGGATGTGTTTTCGACATGTAAAGAGGTCGGAATCAAGAACGTCTCGGTGGCTCACGCCCCTAAATCGAAAGGGAACTGATGCCGACACGACTGCTTGAGATTGTTATGGCCAGCACCGGTGGCATGACACTTGGTGGCCTGTTTCTTCGTCTGGCGCTAGTTGCTCTCTCCATCTTTGCCACGATCCACTTGTTTTCCCTGTGGGGAACCCGTTACGGCGATAACAATACGTCCGCAAAGTCGTTCTTTCTTTCACTGGTACTGCACTGTTGCTTTGGACTCGGATGGGCGACTGTTGCCGAAACCTATCCCCGTCGTGCAATCGGGACCGATCCTGCTGAAGCTCAGACTCCGATCACCTTCATCGATACGGAAGACGTCGCACCGCGCGAAGGGACCAGCAAGCTTCCTGTTTTTAACGCGGGACAGCCAACAAACGACGGATCATGGACGCGAGACCCTCGCGGAAAGTCACGAGTTGATCGCGATGACGAAACGTCCGATGCAGAAGCGACCAGGGTCGATCTGACGTCGAATCCCGAAAACAGTGTGGCTCCTGATGTTCCCGCTTTCGCCGCTGAAATGGATGAACAGGCACCTGGCCTCGTTCAATCGACTGCCAGCATTGCGCAACCAGCGGCTTCCAGCCTCGGCGCTCTCGACGACCCATTACCGGAAGCACGACCCGAAACGGTTGCCACGACGAAGTCTGTACGGACATCGATCAGTCGTTCGGTCAACAACGAATCGAATGTCGGTCCGGATTCTCAGAGACGTCCTTTATCGAGAAACACGACGTTTCTTGAAGATAGTGCGTCGATGGCGTTGCCATCCGAAACCAGCATGGATTCTTTACCGATACCGGAATCAAGTCCCCTGACGGAATCGACGCGTCGTGTCGTCAGCCCAAGCCCGACATCGGTCGTCGATTCACAGGCGGATGCTCCAGGTGGTACAGGAAACGCATCGGTTGTGGCGAGTCCGAAAAAATCCGTCCGCATCGCGAAAACATCCAATCGATCAGGCGAAGGCCGCGATGATGCTGTTCCGTCACGGCCCGCCATGGCCAGCGCTTCGTCGACGGCCGGGCGAAGTCAGGACGATCGAACGCTGATCAATCGTGGACCTTCGGAAACGTTTGAAGACGTGCCTCAGCCAGCTTTCATTAAACCGACCACCCCACCGATATCGTCGCGTGCCCCGGCTCGGGCGCTGGAAACATATCAGGCAAGAACCTCGGGCCAGCGAATGGCCACCGTCCTCAAACATGGCGGCTCCGAAGAATCGGAAAAAGCGGTTGAGAACAGTTTGAAATGGATGGCCAGTATTCAGGAAGCGGAGGGACACTGGTCATCCTCTCGACACGGCGGAGGAGCCGACAAGATTGATCCACAAGGTCAGGACCGAGCCGGGGGTGGCAAGTTCGCAGATACGGGTGTCACCGGTCTCGTGGTCTTATCGTTTCTCGGCGCAGGTTATACTCACGAGCGGGGTCCGTATACCTCAGAGGTTCGTAAAGCTTTGAACTGGCTGATCGCTCGTCAGAGCGCCAATGGGTCACTTTATGGAAACGCGACCCGATTTGATCAGAACTATTGTCATGCCATTGCCACCTTTGCCCTGGCAGAAGCCTATGCCATGCAAAAGAATCCGGCGGATTTCCCCGAACTCAAAAACGCTGTCAGGAAAGCCGTGCAGATGATCTCGACCCTGCAGAACGCAGACGGGGGCTGGCGGTATGGAAAAGGTGGCGAAAGCTCCGAAAGTGACATGAGTATGTTCGGCTGGCAGTTGATGGCGCTAAAAAGTGCCGTGAATGCGGGGATACCCGTTCCGGAAGAAACTCGACTCGGAATGACCAGATTTCTTGAATCCAGGCGCCGTGGCAAACAAGGTGGTTTGGCGGGCTATCGGATTGCAGACAAACCGACTCCGGCGATGACAGCAGAAGCGTTGTTCTGTCGTCAGATGTTCGCGATTGGAACCAACACTGCAGCGAGTAAGGAAGCGGCGGCCTACTTGCGTGACAACTTGCCGAAAGTGACGAAGTACGACGAGTACTACTGGTACTACGGAACATTGGCCATGCACCACCTGCAGGACGAATCTTGGAAGGAATGGAACGGAGCCCTTCGTGATATGCTGATTTCTCAGCAGCATCAGGAAGGTCCGCTGGCTGGTAGCTGGGACCCGAACGGCAAGTGGGCAGGAATTGGCGGTCGTCTTTACTCCACGGCCCTGAGCACGATGTGCCTTGAGGTTTATTATCGATACTCATCGATCGCCAAAGTGGACGAGACGAAATAGCGACCGATCGCTATTGAATACTCTTGATCCAGGCGATGAGGTCAGCAAGTTGCTGCTTGTCCAGATCCTTCTCCAGGCCTTCGGGCATCAGCGACTGCCCCGTCGAGACCAGTTCGTCGAGTGTATCACGAAGTACGACGTCTTCCTTGGCTTCCGCCCTCTTTAATGTCAGGCTGGCGGCGGTTTCGGCTGAGATGATTCCCGTGTGAATTTTCCCCTGCTTCGTGACCGCAGTATAGGTCTGATAACTGGGCTGCGCTTCGCGGTTAGGATCGAGAATGGCCACCAGCAGATCCTCGGGAGACTTGTTCCGAACGCTGGCAAAATCGGGTCCGACCAGATGACCGGCGGTACCATCACGGTGACATTGGATACACGTTTTGGCGTAGAGCATGCGGCCTCGCTGAGGGTCACCAGTGAGCTCAAGGGCCGGCTGATAACTGGCAACCACTTGCTTTCGGTTACTCGGTGGGTCAGACAGCACGAGCCTGGCTGCATTTCGGACCGCTGGCTGAGGATGATTCAGCATGAGTTGTCGCTTGTCACGTTCTATTCCCCCCGGTTTGATCGTGCCCGCTTCGACCGCGTGCACCAGGGCCAATGCACCTGCCGCTGATTGAACCAGACTATCGACCACCTCACGCCGGGTCGCCGGACCGAACCCTTCCCACGGAACCAGCATTGAATCGATTGCCGGTTTGGTCCCGTGTGCGGCAAGAGACTTGATGGCCGCCTGCTGCAATGCCGGAGAGGTTTGCGGAGTGAATAGCTGGGGCAATGTTTGTTCGGCCAACTCAGGATGACCTAATGCTAATAATGATACGGCAGAAAGCCGATCCGCTTCAGGAGCCGACACGTCTTTGGCAACCGCGCTGGCTTCCTGAAAGATTTTGTCGAGCGAGCTGATCGTCGTGCCAGAAGTTTTCGGGTCGGCCAATGTCTTCGAAATTGTGGAGCCTCGACGTCTAAGCCCTTCACCCAACGCAAGCAGAACAGGGATACGTGTTGCATTCGGAACAGCCTCGTTAACAACCGATCCCAGCAGACGAATGCTGTCCGCTGAATCAGCTGCCGATCCAATAAGTCTGGCCAGTTGGACGAGTAAGGGTACAACGGGCTCCGTCGGACCGGACAGCAATTCAACGGCGATCGTCCCCATCTGAGAATGAATGGAAGAAAGCCATGCCGTGCGCAGGTCGGCATCTTTTGCAGCATTTCGAGCTATTGCCTTAAGACCACCAACCGCCAGATCTGGTGGCAGTTCCCCAAGTGTAAACGCCAGTTGCCAGCGAACTTTCGGCGAAGGATCGTCGGTCATGGCGACGACTTGTTTCGCAAGGTCAATATCCTTTCCAACGTACGCTGGTACCAGTCGCAGCGCATGCTCTCTGACGTGTGCATCAGCGTCTTGCAAGGCCTGCCGTACATCATCGGCTTTCAGATCGTTCAATCCATTCAAGGTCCAGAGGGCATGCAGTCGCGTCTCAGGTGTAATTGCGGTCTGGCGAGCGTCAATCAAGTTTCGGAGACCGGCGTCTGCAGAAAGATCCTTTCGTTCCACGAGAAGTCGCTGGGCCGTATCACGAATCCAACCGTGTGGCGACTTCAGGTGTTCGACCAGTTCTGCCGTAGTCGCATGAGTCAGCTTTGGCGGAACCGTTCGATGGTAACCGGGAGGAGTCAGTCGCCAGATACGGCCCTTGTCGTATCCACTTTCCAGATCGACCATCGCCTTGATGTCGTCGGGAATCGAAGCGGGATGTTCGATGGTCTCACGATACATATCGAGTACATACAGTGTCCCATCGGGGGCGTTCACAAAGTTGGCTGGCCGAAACCAGTTATCGGTGGATGTCAGGAATTCGACATCCTGATCGGACCGCTGTGCGACAAAACTGATACCGTCTGTCGTCAGTTTTTTTCGATGGATCAGGTTACCCCCCACATCGCCGATAAAGACGTCGCCGTGAAACTCGGGCGGATACGCTCCCCCACGATAAACCGTAACACCGGTCGCTGAAGTAAAGAATCCGATCGGCACAAGTTCGGTCGGAGGCAGCTTTTTGCGCATTTCAGGGTCTGCCGCTCGTCGCGCCGTTCGAACGAGCCGCCAGGGCTCAGCACTGCTGGTGCGAAACACCACAGCGGCGGCCCCTTCCTTCGCAATCGAGCGGGTGACATCGGGGATGACCAATAGAGGATTGCGCTCTAGATAATTCAGTGGCCAGGTGACATGGACAATATGGTTGCTGTTCGAACAGATGAACCGATCGCCCCAGTTGTCGATTGTGTGTCCGTACTGAAGCCCACCACCAACCATCGTCAGTTCATTAGTCCGGGGGTCCAGGCGGAGGTCGCGTCGACCGGGAGTAAACTTGTATTCCGGCTTGCTCCCTCGGGCAGGAACGGTCAGCTCACCTCCTGCAAGGCCGGACGAGAAATAAATGGCATTATCAATGCCCCATTCGAGCCCGTTCGATAACGCTTGAACGTTCGACGAATTGAAACCGGAACAGATGATTTCTTTCTGATCGGCAACGTCATCGCCGTCCGTATCCTTCATGAAATAAAGATAGGGTGGCGAGATGACGTAGATTCCACCACGAGCGCAACAGACAGACTGTGGCCAGCGAAGTCTGTCGGCGAAGACAATACTCTTGTCCATCCGTCCGTCATTGTCAGTATCGGTCAACAGGCGAATCCGACCCCAGGTTTCAGGCCGTTGATCCTTGTACTTTTGAACTCGCTGGTCTGGCAGGAACGGGTAATCGTTCATTTCGACGACGAACATTCGGCCATCTTCGTCGAATGCGGCATCAATAGGATCGGTCACGTCCGGCTCGCTCGCAACCAGTTCCATCCCGAATCCGCGTTCGAGTTTGAATGAGCTCAATGCTTCAGCAGGTGATTTGAACGGAATCCGCGGCATCAGCTCGGCCAGGTTCTTTTCCTC
Organism: uncultured Schlesneria sp.; assembly: GCA_903899985.1. GTDB lineage: Bacteria > Planctomycetota > Planctomycetia > Planctomycetales > Planctomycetaceae > Schlesneria. Next base: position 24,758 of record CAIULL010000035.1, on the reverse strand, counting down.
ACCTTGTAAAGGACCTGCCAGGAACGCCAGCACGCCGAAAAAACAGCACTGATAGAAAACGGGATTACTTCTGACGACAGATGGATAAAAATTCAGCCGCGTCATCAAACGGACGAACAAACTGAGCACGAACGCGAACATGGATCTCGTTCCTTGGCAACAGGCAGGGATGTGATCGAAACCACAATCGTGGGATCACACCTGATTTGGCGTCCGTTACAGTAACCGTGTGACTGCCGAAGTTGAAGTCTCTGCCAAGTCAGGGTCAGCATCATATCGGAACGCCGAAGGTTTCGGACACCCGTCCTGCTCAAAGGGGCAACGCCATGACTGGTTTTTCTTTCGCTTTCGTCTCGATGCACCACGGCTTCGGAGTCCTTCGAGAAGCTGTGTCATGATACCGATGTTCGTTATGACGCTCGGCACTGTTTTCAAATGAACCCGTGTTTACTTGAAAACAAATCTTCAGTGCGCTGGCTTAAGTTGGAGGCGAACCGAATCAAGTAATCGAATCTTAGCCGATATCCCGTTTTGTAATTCTCATCACTTCTTCGAGCGTGGTTGTGCCGTCGAGGACTCGCTGAAAACCATTCAGTCGAAGCGACACCATCCCCTTCTTCAGGGCATAGTCTCGCACATCGGAAGTACTGGCGCGATTAATACAAAGTCGGCCGATTTCGGGGTCCGTTCGCAGCAGTTCAAAGATCGCGCGGCGGCCAGCATAGCCGCTTCCCTTGCACTCGCGACAACCGATTGGCTTCCAAAGGAACTCGGGAGCGGGAATAGGAAAGTCATCGGGCAACTCATCTTCGACGGGCCGGTACTGTTCTTTGCAGTGTTTGCAAAGGACGCGGACCAGTCGCTGGGCCAGCACCCCTTCAACGGTACTGGCCACGAGATAGGGTTCGACACCCATGTCGATCAGACGGGCAAAAGCGCCCGGAGCGTCGTTCGTATGTAACGTGCTGAAGACCAGGTGGCCCGTCAAAGAAGCCTGAATTGCCGCTTCTGCCGTCTCACCGTCTCGAATTTCCCCGATCAGAATCACGTCGGGGTCGTGACGCAGAATGCTTCGTAGACCAGCGGCAAATGTCAGGCCGACTTTGGAGTGAACCTGGATCTGACTGATCCCCGGGTTCTGATATTCGACAGGGTCTTCGACGGTGATGATCTTGATTGTCGGCTCTTTGATTTCGTTCAATGCGCTGTAAAGAGTCGAGGTTTTACCACTACCGGTAGGACCGGTGACCAGAATGATTCCGTGAGGCAACGCGATCAATTCATGGAATGTCTTGGCAAGCTGATCCGGCATACCAACGTTCTTCAGATTGAAGACCATTCGGCCCTTATCAAGGAGTCGCATGACGACACCCTCGCCGTGCACCATCGGGATAATCGAAACACGGACATCGATCTCGCGGCCTGAGACCCGCAGCTTGATACGACCGTCCTGGGGAATTCGCTTTTCGGCGATATTCAGCTTCGACATGATCTTCAGGCGCGTCACGATCGCCTGAAAGAAGTGCGAGATTGACTCGGGCACCGGCTGCACTCGTAACAAGCCGTCAACGCGGTAACGAATTGTCAATCCGTTCTCTTGCGGCTCGATGTGAACGTCGCTCGACTGCTGTTCAAGAGCTTCAACAAGCAATTCGTTCACAAGTTTAATGACCGATGCGTTCTCGGCCTGTTGAGCGAGATCCGAATCATCGGCCGACAAGTCGCTCAGCAGCTCGATCCCTTCGGCAGATCGTTGAGCCACGAGCTCATTCAGTGTGTCCCCGCCGACACCTAAATGTTCTTTGATCAGTTCGACGACATCCAGGCGCCGTGCCAGAACCGGTTCCAGGTGAAATCCACTGACGGCGGACAATTCTTCCAGAGCTTCCAGATTGAACGGGTCGCTCGTCGCGACGATCACACTGCCGTTCCGTCGAGCCAGTGGTAAGAGAGAATGTCGAAAAACGGCGGTTGTCGGGAACTGCATCAACAGTTCGCGATCAATCGATTCCTGTTTGACTTCAACAAAATCCATCCCCAGTTCTTCGGCGAACGCTCGCAAGACATCGTCTTCTTTGACGATTCCCATTTCCACGAGCACCCTGTCGACCCGTTTTCCTGCCGCCTGTGGCAGAGCGGCTTCGACCTGAGGCTTTGTAACGAGACCATGTCGAATGAGAGTTTGAGCGATATCCATAATTCAGCGGTCAAGATTCTGGGGTGGATGAAACAGGTTCGGAAGGATTATTCACGCAGCGTATTCAGGCGGATATCAACGTATCAATCGTGGTGCATTCCAAATGTCGTATCGCTCAATCAAACCGGAAAAAATGGTTGTATGACAAAGCCACGCACCATTCTCGACGAACGATTCGTGTCTGTCGATGTCCTTTGATCCGGTTTCAGCCCCATTTCAGGTTGCCGCAATCACGCAGGTTCGAATAGGGCGAGTGTGCTTAATAAAGAAAAGCCCGGACGCACGACGGCATCCGGGCTTTTCGAAAACGAATCTTCGCTGTTGGCAAAGGGTTACTTCGCTTTTCCAGACGCGATCAGCTTGCTGGCATTGCCTGCTTGACCAAACTGAACCATACGAGCGACGCAGACCTTCTTCATCGCTTCGCGGGCTGGCTTCAGATAGTCTCGTGGATCAAACTTGTCAGGGCTGGTCGCGAGCAACTGGCGAATCGCACCGGTAATCGCCATGCGGCAGTCGGTATCGACATTAATCTTGCGAACGCCGCTCTTGATCCCTCGTTGAATCTCTTCCACAGGGACACCGAACGTCTGCTTCATCTTGCCGCCGTACTTGTTGATGATGTCTTGCAATTCCTGTGGCACAGACGAACTGCCGTGCATCACGAGATGTGTGTTTGGCAGCTTCTTGTGAATTTCTTCGATGCGCTTCATCGCGAGAACTTCGCCGTCGGGCTTCTTGTCGAACTTGTAAGCACCGTGACTGGTTCCGATCGCAACCGCCAGGGCATCGACGTTCGTTGCCTTCACAAACCGTTCCGCTTCATCGGGATCGGTCAACAACTGATCGTGAGAAAGTTGACCGGACGCACCGTGACCGTCTTCGGCTTCCCCTTCCCCCGTGTCGAGCCGGCCCAGGCAACCGAGTTCGCCTTCGACCGAGACCCCGAACATATGAGCCACTTTGACGACTTCTGCTGTGACAGCGACGTTGTAGTCGTAGTCGGCAGGTGTCTTACCGTCTTCCTTCAGCGAACCGTCCATCATGACGGACGTGAAGCCGTACTTGATCGCGCTGCAGCAGGTTGCCGGGCTGTTGCCGTGGTCCTGATGCATGACAATCGGGATTTCTGGATACAATTCTGATGCGGCGAGCATCAGATGTCGCAGGTAATTGTCCTGCGAATAGGACCGAGCACCACGAGATGCTTGTACGATACAGGGCGAATCGGTTTCCCGAGCCGCTTCCATGATCGATTGAATCTGTTCCATATTATTAACGTTGAATGCGGCGACGCCGTAGTTATTTTCAGCGGCGTGGTCGAGTACAACTCGAAGTGGAACCAAAGGCATTGTCTTCTAACTCCTGAAACCAACCAAAACCGTATCGTGTCTCGCAGCGCGGTCGTTCCCCATTGGACAGACTCTAGGATACGATCGAGATCGATGCTTTGCGAAATAGGATATCGTTTTTGATGCAGTGACGGGAAGGGACGCGGTTTCGGAAAACGAAGAGACTTTTCAATCACCCTGGCAAGTAAGCCTCATCCGCCAGGCTGAAGTGCTTGTGGCAGCGGTGATTTATTCCCAAGATCGAATCCGTCTCTGAAAATAGAACTTGTGTGCTTCCCGCTTCACTTATGGCTACAATTAAGCGAACCTGACCTCTCAGTTTTTCTCGTCCCTTCCAAAGGAGTCCTTAATGGAAACGGCGACTGTCATTACTCAAAGTCAGCATCAGTCGATTGAATTGCCGGCGGGATTCCAGCTTGACGCCAGCGAAGTTTATTTAAAACGCGTCGGAAGATCGGTTTTGCTCATTCCGATTGATGCGAATCCGTGGGACCTGATGTCGGGAAGCCTGAATGATTTCACAAACGACTTCATGGAGGAACGTGATCAGCCGCAAGCGCAGAAAAGAGAGGCGTTGTTCGAGTGAAGTATCTCCTTGACACGAACATTTGCGTGTTTGTGATACGCAAAAAATCCGCGTTGGTACTTCAACGATTGCGCCAGCAGCAGGTTGGCCAGGTGGGAATCTCTTCAGTGACATTGGCCGAACTGAGATACGGAGCAGACAAAAGCCTGGACCCTGCGAAAAATCACGCCGCTCTTAACGGATTTCTCATCCCGTTAGAAATCATTCCATTCCATGAACCAGCGGCGATGGAATATGGCCGCGTGAGAACCGAACTGGAGTCCCTCGGAACCCCAATTGGACCATTGGACAATCTCATTGCGGCGCACGCACGTCAGATGAATGTCACGTTGGTCACGAACAATGTTAGCGAATTCTCCCGCGTCAGCCGTCTTGTTGTCGAAGACTGGTCCAATCCCTAAGAGATTCCTTGGTCTTGAGAGTGACTTGAACACATTTCAAAGACTTTTCCTGAGGTCTTTGATCAACGACAAAAGAATAATTCAAATAAATTAAGGCTCACAGTCCTCGATTCTGTTTTTCGGTCGGCCTCGGGGGCGAAATGGCAATTCGAGTCCGAATTGTCTGGCGGTTGGCCCTTTCCATGACTCAGAGCCGAATAGCGCCCCGAACGACAGATGCTTGCGCGGCATCCCGTTCTTATTTTGTCAGGACGCCGTTCACTCGCGTGACCCCGTCTTTAGAGGAAAGTCACGGGATTGGCAGTCGGCATAAAATTCGAACGGGCAACTTCAGCGCCAATCGTCGAAAATGCGATCCAGGGCATTTCCGCAATTCAAAACGCGAATGATCATTTTCCTCTTGAAGTATTGTTCGTGGCGCGCCAACGTAACCGGGACTATAAAAACCATTTGTCAACGATTGGTTGAACAATTCCCTTCTTTCACGATGCCGAATATCCGGAGCCACGGCTGCCCGGCAGATTAATGAAACTTGCGTATACCGATGGAAAACCGTTCTTCGGTCGGCAGACTGCTATTCCCGGATCTTACCGGTATCCACTCAGAAAACTCGTGACATATGACCTGGTTCAGTTGCGCTTCGATCGGCTGTCCATGAGCAACGCGGTAGCCGCGTGAAAATATCCGAACTCTTAAAGCGGAACCATGCTTCAATACCTTATTGGTATTTGTGGCCGAGGACGGCTTGATGCGGCTTTACTACTGGAAAGCGCCTGCTGGAAATTTCGGGGATGACCTCAACCCCTGGCTCTGGGAACAACTCATTCCCGAGCTTTCAGAGCTTGGTGATGACACGGTTGTCTTTTCAGGCGTGGGCTCATCGCTGCATGAACTTTTGCCCAAGGGTTCCGTGAATGTTTTGCTCGGTCCGGGTGTCGGGTACGACTCGATTCCCAGGCGGAATTATCAGTTCTACGCGTTAAGAGGTAAGCTCACAGCCAGAGCGATGAAGGCTCCTGCGGATATTACATTGGGTGACCCTGCGGTTCTGATCTCGCGTCTCTACCAGCCGAAAATCGCCTCGTCGGATCGGCCGCCAGTGGTCTTTGTGCCCCACTGGACCACAATGGAACTTGGCGGATGGGAAGAGCCTTGCCGCCGCTCCGGATGTGTACTCGTCGACCCCCGAACGGAATACCTTTCGGTGTTTGACCAGATCGCGAGTGCCCGGCTCGTCATTGCCGAATCGATGCATGCCGCCATTGTCGCGGATTCTTTTCGAGTTCCCTGGATTCCCGTGATTTGCACGCACCGCATGGATTTCAAATGGCGAGACTGGCTTTCTCCCTTTCACCTCGATTATGAACCGTACATGCTGGGCGATCCCGAGTTGCAGCGGCTGGCGTTGACGAGCCAGGACCAGAGTTGCGAGGTGGGTGGTGAACTCCTTTTGAAACACCCTGGAATCATCGAATCCTGGAGACGCCGTGTCTGCTGGCAATTTTCCAGTCTGATGTTGCACCATTGCCCTCGCTTTCGCGAACGAGTTCTTGATGCGCGTACCCAGTCCTTACACTCGCTGCTCCGAAACCAAACCGGAGTGCTGAGCGATCCCGGATTGTTGAACGAATGCCAGAATTCACTTCTGGCCGCATGTGATCGGCTGCGCACCGACTGGAGCCGACCGTGAGGGTCCACCAGTTTGTAAGGGAAACCGTCCATGCTCACATTTGTCGTTCACATCAGGCATCACGAGAATGACAATGGATGTGGTACTGGTCCCGCCGGGTTGTTGACGTACTCCGATATTTTCGTTGAATCATGGTGCTTCCGTATGTATCTGTCGCTCTCCGTTAGAAGTTCTTCGGCCGATGAAATCAAAACCGCCAGGCGAGTTCGTATCGATAAAAGCGACATCAACTATTTGTCGACGTCCAAATATCAATCGAGCTACTGAGGATTGCTGAACTCACCAGCGTCGTATTTCTTCCAGAACTCATCGGCGGGGAATTCGGCCCACCCACGCGTGCCAAGTCGTTCGATCGTCTTCATGTTTCGAACGACATCCAGCCCTTTCGTAATGTTCTTTGGCGTCAATTGTAATTGGGTGAGCTTCATTCCTTTAAGGGGCGTCACGTCTGTCACCGGCGTTTCGCTGAACGCCAGCGTCAACAAAGATTCCCGACTTTCAATCAGCGGTGACAGGTCGGCCACTTTCGTCTGTTGAAAATAAACGAAATTCAATGGCATTCCCCGAAGTGGCGAAAGGTCAGAAACAGGAGTAATCGCGAACGAGAAGAAGTGCAAATCCATCCCCTTCAGTGGGGAAAGATCAGCGACCTTTGTTTGTGTGATACCGAGGTTGGTCAAGGGTATCCCTTGAATTTGAGAAAGATCAGTCACTTGCGTTCCGTCGCACATGAATAACCAAAGTGGCAGACCTTGTAAGGGGGACAGATCGGCAACTTTTGTGTTCGAGACATACAAGTTTACCAGGGACATCCCTTTGAGCGGCGACAAGTCCGACAATTGCCCTTTCTCCGGTCCGCTGGCATTGCAGCTGAGAGATGACAATCCTGTCAGAGCCCTCACTGGCGAAATATCTGTCACATTGTCGGAGACAAAACCGAGCCGTTTGACGACTCCGTTTTCGAGAAGCGGAGGCTTGGTCTCGCCGTCGGTCAACTTCCCATCAAACCCCGGATTCAACTCCTTCAACTTCTTGCTGACGGCTTCCACCTGCTTCTCGGCGGGCATTGCTTGCACGTCTTTGATCCATTGCTGGAAGGCTGGCGATTCCCACGGTTTGTTACCCGCGACCTCCGCCTTCTTCAGCGGTTTCAACTCTGCCGTAATCGCCTCGGTCTTCCCCGACTTGATCTCAAAGCTGTCGGTGAAGATTTCAAATCCGTCCTTTTGAACCTTCAGACGATGCTTCCCTTCAACGACCGTAATCTTAATCGGCTCTTTGTCACCCATGCGGGTAATCTCAACACTGTCCTTTTCGTTCAACACTTCGACTTTTGCATCAGGCTCCGTCACCGTGACGACCAACGTGCCGTCCCCAGACCTGGTCTTCATATTGATGACCACACCGGCCAGTAGAAAAAACACGCCCAAAGCCGCACCACCGATCAGTAACATCTTTTTCTGGTCGTCAAGAAGCGAGTTTTTCCCTTTTTTGGCAGGTTTCTTCGGCAGCGTGCTCGTGCGAACGGGTTTTGCCGGTGCGGAGGGAAAGTTGTCGAGAACGTTTGTGAAGTTCGCCGCCGTTGACGGTTCGACCGACTTGTTTGTCGACGAGCCTTTTGATTTGACGACCGTTTCCCGCGTCAGGGAAGCCAACGTCATCGCGGGCGACGAAGCCGATTTTTCGTGTGCCAGAATCGGCTGTTCGGTATCCGAAGACTGTAAGGCAACTGTCTTCAGTTGATCTGGACGACAGCCTTCCAGCGCGGCGATCACTTCCGCCATCGTCTGGTAACGATCTTCGGTTTTCTTGGCAACCATTTTCTTGAAGACTGCTTCAAGCGGTTCAGGAACCTCGGCACGAGCAGAACGCAGCGACGGAATCGGCTGCTCCCGATGAGCCAACAACTTTTTCATGAGCGTATCGCCTTCGTAGGTTGGCGTGCCGGTCAGTAGATAAAACAGCGAACAACCCAACGCATAGATGTCCGTACGGGCATCAGCCGTCTTTGTGTCCATCGCTTGTTCCGGGGACATGTAATCAATAGTCCCCATCACAGCGCCAGTGTTTGTCAGTTCGGCCTGCGTCGTAGCCTCGCTATCACTACTCAGGCGAGCCAGCCCCATATCCAGAATCTTGACCGTTCCCTCTGTGTCCAAAAGAAGATTGGCCGGTTTAATGTCCCGATGCACAATCCCCTTCCTGTGGGCGGCTTCCAGTCCTTTTGCGGCTTGCAGGACGTAGTTCACCGCCGTCTCAACCGGGAACCGCCCATTCTTTTTGACAAGGGCTGACAAGTCACTCCCGTCCACCAGTTCCATTACAAGGAAGTGGACGCCATTAGCACAGTCAGCATCATGAGCCGCGACAATATTGGGATGACTGATCTTTGCGGCTGCTTTGACTTCCCGCTCAAACCGGGCAATGGCGTCTTTGTCTTTCGTCAACGCGGATGGCAAAACCTTGACCGCGACCAGGCGATCCATTCGCAGATGCCGGGCTTTGAACACCTGCCCCATCCCACCCGCCCCGATCTTTTCCATCAGGACGTAATTGCCCAGAACAAGCGATTTACCCTTCCCTTTCGAAACTTCTTCTGCCTGAAACTTGGTCAGTTTTTTCTTACGGACCAGTTCCAGAGCCAGTTCTTCGGCACTCTGTGGAGATGCCCTGGGAGGCAAAAAGTCCTTTAGCGCCTCGACAGCGATCACGCCGCTGTCCTCCAGCTGCTGAACAAACTTTTCAAGAGGGACGGCCATCGCCAGAAGCCTCGTTCAAAGGCAAGGACGTGCAACAGCAGCATTCTCTACCAAAGTCGCGTCATTTGCCAGAGAAATGGTGTCCGTCAACGCGCACCAATCTTACTTCTTCTTTTCGACTTGTTTCCAGAACTCCGCTGATGATTTGTTGTTGATCGTCTCCAAAGTCTTGATGGAGCGGAGGATTTCTGTGTCCCGTTCGGGCTTGAAGTCGAACTTAACGGTTTTAAGTGGCAGTTCCCTCAGTATTGAAAAGTCCGAAACTTTCGTGCCGTGACATAATAATTCCTGCAGCGGCATCCCTCTCAGCACTGAAATGTCAGAAACTTTTGTCTCACCAAAAGACAAGTATTCCAGCTTCATGTTCTTCAGTGGCGACAAATCACTGACTTGTGAATGTCCAAAGCTAATCCGAGTGATCTGCATTTCCTCCAAAGGAGAAAGGTCATAGATTTTTTTCGCCTCGTCAAAGTAAAGCTCCTTTAACGGCATCCCCTTCAGCGGCATCAAATGCGAGACATTGGAACCCATACAAGAAAGTACAGCGAGCGGCATTCCATTAAGAGGTGACAAATTAGAAACTTGATTGAAATCACAACGAAGCGAAACCAGTTTCATGTCGTTTAACGGTGAGAGATCGGAAATCTTTCCCTTGCCGATTCCGCTTCCAGAACAGCTGAGATCTGTCAACCCAGTTAAAGCCCGCACCGGAGAAATATCTTTCACTTCGTTTGAAAGAAAGCCGATGCTTTTGACAACGTCTTTCTCGATGACAGGAGTGCCAACCCCTGTGGCATCCTTCAACTTCCCATCAAAACCCGGATTGAGCTCCTTCAACTTCTTGCTGACGGCTTCCACCTGCTTCTCGGCAGGCATCGCTTGCACGTGTTTAATCCAACTATCGAAACCGGGAATCTGGAAGGCCAGTTTCGATGGCTTTTTGAACTCCCCGGCGTCGTATTTCTTCCAGAACTGCTCGGGAGTGAACTTGTTTTTATCGTCCCAACCAATGCCGATGCTCTTGAGACTTTTCATCTGGCGGATGGCGTCTAACCCACTGAGGATCGTCGCGGGGGTGAAAATCAAGTTTTCCAACTCGATTCCCCGCAGTGGCTCAACGTTCGTGACCTTGGTCCCAAGAATATTCAAGTCTTTCAGCGGCATCCGTTTGAGTGGCGATAAATCGAATACTGGAGTTTGCCCGAAGTCTGCGACCCTCAGCGTCATTCCGGTCAACGGTGTTAAATTTGATACATTGGTACCTGCGCAGATAATTTCACTTAAAGACATTCCCGCTAAAGGAGTGATGTCTGAAAGAGAGAGATTCTGAGAGCATTCGATCCGAACGAGGTGCATCCCATTCAGCGGCGACAGGTCGAACAATCCGCCGTTTGCACGTGTGCCAATGTTGCTGCTGCCCCTGCAAACCAGAACCTTTAATCCCGTTAATGCCCTCAAAGGGGATAGATCGCTTAACCGATCCGTATAGACTTTCAGTTCCGTGACCACCCCATCGACAATCGATGGCGGACCTTGTGCGTAGGAATTTGCGAGCTTCCCATCAAATCCCGGATTCAACTCCTTCAACTTCGCCGAGACCGCCTTTAACTGCTTTTCGGCAGACATCGCTTGCACATTTTTCACCCATTGCTGGAAGGCGGGACTGTTCCATTTTTCGGAGGAACCGTTCTCGGAAGCAATTTCTGCGATCCTGATATTTCGGAATCGCACTGCATTCCGCTGAGATTGCAGACCGATCCGGCCTTTTGTTCGTTTCCATGCAGGATAGGCGTTGGGCCGACTTGCCAATTCGTCCAAGTCCAGCTTGAGAACTTCCGTCCCGTTGACCGCGATCTTTAATTTGCGCGAGTGAAGATCCATTTGCATGGAATTCCACGCGTCACCCGACTTTTCTTTGGCCAGTTGTTTCACGGGAATAAATCCGGCGTCCACTGTGTTTGCCAGGTCCGACCAGACACCCCCCGTGGCCCAGCCGGCAATCTGACTGATCTGAACCTCCAGATGCTCTTTGTCGGACGGAGACGCGAGAATCGCAACTCCGCTGTTTGAGCCCTCTTCTGTCTGATACTCCAATTTCAACACAAAGTCGGAGTATTCGTTATTTGTGAGCAGCCAGCCGTCAGCTTTTCCGGTTGCCGTTAAGACATGCCTGGAAGGGTCCACTGCCCAGTTGCGTTGATCGCCGACAAGTGTCCAACCCGTAAGATCGCGACCGTTAAAAATGTCCACGAATTTGAGGTCGCCGAGTGGATTTGGACTGTCGACCGGCCCGGCCACCGCTGCGTTCACGAGCGGTTTCAACTCCGCCCGGATCGCCTCGGTCTTGCCAGATTTCATCTCAAAACTGTCCGTGAAGATTTCAAAGCCATCCTTCTGAATCCTCAGCCGATGCTTCCCCGGTGCGACCGTAATCTTGATCGGCCCTTCCTTTCCCTTGCGGGTCATCTCAACCTTGTTCTTTTCATTCAGCACTTCGACGTCAGCATCAGGCTCTGTCACTGTCACGACCAAAGTGCCGTCTCCAGCTCTGGTCTTCGTATTCATGACCACTCCGGCCAGCAGGAACAAAGCCCCCAGAACCGCAGCACCGATCGGAAGCAGTTTTTTCTGGTCTTTGAAAAGCGAACTCATCCCTTTTGTCACCGGCTTTTTCGGCTGCGTCGTCGTGCGGATGGGTTTTGTCGGTGTCGAGGGGAGATTGTCGATAAAGTTTGCGAAGCTCGCCACCGGGGACGATTCGACCGACTTGCTTGTCGACGAGATGTTTGAGTTGACCATCGATTCCCGTGTCTGGGATGGCAACGTCATCACTGGTGAGGGACCCGATTTGTCGTGAAAAAGAATTTGCTGACCGGTCTCTGAAGACTGAATGGCAACGGTGTTCGCTCGACCAGAGCGACAGCCTTCCAGAGCGGCAATCACTTCCGTCATCGTCTGGTAACGATCTTCGATTTTCTTTGCGACCATTTTTTTGAAGACTGCGTCGAGCGGTTCCGGGACTTCGGCGCGTGAAGAACGTAATGACGGTATTGGTTGTTCCCGATGAGCCAGCAACTTCATCATCAGCGTGTCGCCTTGATAAGTTGACTTGCCGGTCAGCAGATAAAAGAGCGAACAACCTAACGCATAGATATCGGTACGGGCATCAGCCGTCCTCGTGTCCATCGCTTGTTCGGGGGACATGTAATCGACAGTCCCCATCACGATACCGGTGCTTGTCAGGCCGGCTTGTGCTGCAGCGTCATTATCACTTCTCACGCGAGCCAGCCCCATATCCAGAATCTTGACTGTTCCCTTTTTGTCGAGAAGCAGGTTGGCTGGTTTAATGTCCCGGTGAACAATCCCCTCGGCATGAGCGGCTTCCAGTCCTTTGGCAGCTTGAATGATGTAGTTCACCGCCGCCTCAACCGCTAAACATCCATCCTTTTCAACAAGGGCCGACAGGTCACTTCCATCCACGAGTTCCATCACAAGAAAGTGGACACCATTGGCACAGTCAGCATCATGAGCTGAGACAATATTGGGATGACTGATCTTCGCCGCCGCTTTCACTTCCCGTTCAAACCGGGCGATTGCGGCGTTGTCTTTCGTCATGTGGACTGGCAGCACCTTGACCGCGACGAGGCGATCCATTCGCAGATGCCGGGCTTTATAAACCTGCCCCATGCCGCCCGCCCCGATTTTTTCCATCAGGACGTAGTTGCCCAGGACTAGCGTTTTTCCTTTCCCTTTAGAAACAACCTCCGCCTGAAATCTCGTCAGTTTTTTCCTGCGGACCAGTTCCAGAGCCAGCTCTTCGGCACTCTGGGGAGATGCCTTGGGGGGCAAAAAGTCCTTCAGCGTTTCGCCAGCGACGATACCGCTTTCTTCAAGCTGCTGAATAAACTTTTCGAGAGGGAGGGCCATCGGCGGCAGCTTCGTTCAAAGGCAGGGACATGGAACAGCGGGATTCTCATCGAAAATTGAGGCATTTGCCAGAGAAATGGGTCAGTGAAGCTTCAAAAGTCGTTAACCCATGGGAAACCGCTGGGTAGAATATCGCGGTGAATCGCTAGAAGTGGGGGATCAGCCCTGTGAGGCGAGAAAGAAGGCGTCAGGAATCGAAGACCATATTCGGCTGCTAAAAACCTTTATCCTCTTCGAACGGGGCTCGACTTTCGATCGAAAAGTTGGAGTCGGTTGTCATGACGTACGTCGAATTTGCTGACAGATACGAGCAAAAAAGGGTTTTGAGGAAAAACCCCAAAGGAGGGACTGTTTACCTCGCTTTGGATGTGTGTTTAGGGAAACTGGTCTCAATCGAAGTGATGGACCAGCATACTTCCCCCGAGAAATTCGAACAATTTCAGGCCGAAGCAATCCTTTGGGCAAAATTATGGCATCCCCACATTTTACCTCTCTTCGACGTCGGTCAAACCAGCTTGGGGCAGGTTTTCATCGTTTCCATGTATATTGACGAAATAACACTTCGAGAAAAAGTCGCTCAAGAAAAACTTTCGTACGATGTCTCCGCAAACATGCTCGCGACAATGGCTCAAACCGTGGATTTCATTCACCAACATGGGATGCTCCATCTCAACCTGAATCTTGACAGCATCCTCTTCGACAACCGCAACCAGGTGGTGTATCTCACAGATTTTTTAAGGCTCGATCGATTGGAAAAGGACGAGGAAGGACTGTTTTTCGGGAACATCCGGTACACGGCCCCCGAACAAGACCAGGGGGAACTTCATACCTTGGATCGCCGTAGCGATATTTTCTCTCTGGGAGTCATTTTTTATGAAATGCTTACCGGTAAACAACCGTTTGAAGACAACGCCGTGGACCTCCTGAACAACATCTTTCCAGATAATCCTGACTCGCCACGATCGTTGAAAGCAGACATTCCCATCAAACTCGAACGGATATGCCTCAAGACATTGTCGAAACGGCCCGGTGACAGGTATTCCACCGCAGCAGAATTGGCGAACGCATTGCTCAATTGGCAGACCCCTTCAAAATCGTGGTGGACGAAGTTTCGCGATTGGCAATGATCCAAATGATGTGATTCAAACTCGCGCGACTTCTGACACCAGATTTCCTTGAATCATGAATCCATCGGAACAGAAGTTTTCATCTTCCGCCAATCTGTCTTGCTCGCAGTGCGTCCGGTCGGATCGCGAGTTCGTTGAGATGCGACGCCGGAAATTTCTCGTTTGTCATTTCGATTTCGGGAATATCGCTGATACAAACAATGCAATCATGGCGACTCGCGTGCCTCGCGAACGTAAAATCACTAGACTACAAATGACGTGTACGATCGCATTTAACCGCTCGCCCCTTGTCTGGCCGTTTTGCGGAAATGTCATCGGCACCCTTGTTTCATTCACACCCGAATTAGACCTTGAGATTGAAATAAAACATGGCGGAATTGCAGACACAATTGCTCGTGCTCGGTGGTGGTCCTGGCGGATATCCAGCTGCGTTTGAAGCGGCGGACCACGGAATGCAGGTCATGCTCGTTGACGAAGGAGCGCGGCCCGGTGGAGTCTGTCTGAATCGGGGTTGTATCCCCTCGAAGGCGCTGCTGCACGTCGCAAAAATGATTAATGAAACGCATGAATCGGCGGCGATCGGCGTCACGTTCACTCCACCAAAGATTGATCTGGCAAAATTGCGGGAATGGAAGAACAACGGAGTTGTGGGCAAGCTTTCCGGCGGAGTTGCCGAGTTATGCCGGGTTCGCGGCGTGAAACTGATCAGTGCTCGTGGAACATTTCTCGGCCCGAATACACTCGAACTGAAATACGTTGACGGCAAAACCGACACAGTGACGTTTGAAAAGGCGATCATCGCCACCGGTTCATCACCTGCGATGCCGCCAGTTTTTCAAATCGGCGATCCACGTGTCATGGACTCGACCGGTGCCCTCGAACTGGCCGATATTCCCGGTTCGTTGCTCGTCGTCGGCGGTGGTTATATCGGCCTGGAGATGGGTTCGTTCTATGCGGCGCTGGGCTCCAAAGTGACAGTCGTTGAATGGACAAAAGAGCTTCTTCCCGGCGCTGACCGCGACCTGGTCCGACCGCTGCAGAAACGACTGGAAACGCATTTCGCCGCAATTCATCTCAACACGAAAGTCGAAGGCCTCAAGGCTGCAAAAAATGGAATTACCGCAAAATTGACGGGCGAGGGGGTTGCTCCAGAACAGACATTTGACCGAGTTTTGATCGCGATCGGTCGTCGACCGAACAGCAAAGGATTTGGTCTGGAAACGACCGGCGTTGAAGTCGATGAAAAAGGATTCATCAAGGTCGATCGTCAGCGTAAGACGAATGTTGCCAACATTTATGCCATCGGCGACGTCGCCGGGGAACCGATGCTGGCTCATAAGGCGACACGTGAAGCCAAGGTCGCTGTTGAAGCGATGAATGGTGGTCCGGCCGAATTCGATAATATCGCCATACCTGCCGTGGTCTTCACTGACCCGGAAGTCGCCTGGTGCGGCCTGACCGAACCGGAAGCGATCGCCAAGAATCGTGAAGTCAAGGTTGTCAAATTCAATTGGGCCGCCTCAGGACGAGCCATCACACTGGCCCGAAGCGAAGGGCTGACCAAGATGATCGTTGACCCCAAAACCGAACGAATTCTCGGGGTCGGGATTGTTGGAGTGGGAGCGGGCGAAATGATTGCCGAAGCCACATTGGCGGTCGAAATGGCTGCCGTAGCGCGTGATCTGGCGGAAACGATTCACGCTCATCCAACACTCAGCGAAACCGTGATGGAAGCCGCCGAAAGCGTCTATGGCCAGGCGACGCATTCGTACAAACCAAAACGCTGATTATTTAAGCAGGTATCGAATTCCTTCAACCTAATTCGATTCAGATCTGTTAACATAAATTTATGTTTGTAGCTGGATGGATTGATGCGAAGCAGGAAATAAAAATTTCGACACAACGCGTAAAACGGAGGGCACCATGCAAGCAGTGACTTTGAAAGACGCGAAACGCAATCTTTCGCGACTTGTCGACCAGGTGCTCGCCGACGCTGAACCGCGAATTGTGGTGAGCGACTCGGGACAGCAAGTGGTTGTCATGCCTCTCGACGAATTCAATTCGTGGAAAGAAACATTGTATTTGCTCGGCAATCCGTCCAATGCAGCGCATTTGCGGCGATCGATCGCAGAACTTGAGTCAGGCTTGACGGCAAAGTATGAGTTGACTGAGGAATGAATCTCACATTCACGCCATCTGCCTGGGGTGATTACCAGTGGTTTCAGCAAAGCGATCGCAAACTGTTGAAGCGAATTAACCACGTGATCCAGGACATACTTCGAACTCCCTTTGAGGGGATTGGCAAGCCCGAACCGCTCAAGGGAGATCTGTCTGGATATTGGTCACGACGTATCAATGACGAGCATCGGCTGGTATACACAGTCAAGGCAGATGTCGTATTCATCATTGCTTGCCGCTACCACTACGGCAATTAAATCACTGTGGTTGCCGCTTATCCGACAAGTTTTTTAACCGTCGTCGGTTACCAGCGGCGAGCGATTTCGCGAGATCGTTCATACGGACTCGAAGCGGGAGCCTGCATCTGCGTGTTCAGCCAACCGAGTTTGTACAACGCGACGGTCATTCCCAGTCCGGCAACAAACCCGCCAACGTGTGCCCACCAGGCAACCCCGGCTCCACCTGCTTCAGTTCGGAAACCAGAAAAGATCTGAATCGCAAACCAGATCCCGAGAAACAATGGGGCGGGAACAGGCATCAATCTGGAAAAAATGCCGAACGGAACAAGTGACATGACTGACGCTTTGGGATAAAGCCAAAGGTATGCCCCCATGACACCTGCGATCGCTCCGCTGGCACCGATTGTCGGGATAAACGAATTCGCATCCACCGCGATATGCATGATTCCCGCCGCGACTCCACTGACGAGATACATTAACGCAAACCCGAGATGACCGAACCGATCTTCGGTGTTGTCACCGAAGATGTAAAGAAACCACATGTTGCCGATGATGTGCATCCAGCCTCCGTGCAGGAACATGCAGGTTGCCAGAGTGAACATGGGTGGGACCGGTGACTTGAGATCCACAATTTCCCGTTCGAGGCGTCCTCGTTCAGTCCGGGTTTCGATCACAACCTGATCCTCTTTGGGATGCGTGACGCGAATGGGAATCATCCCAAACTCACGCACAATTCGCTCGCCCCCTTCAGGTGCTTGAAGTTGCAGAAAAAACGCCACTGAGCACGCGGCAATGATGGCGTAATTGACAAACGGGATTCGCGAGGCAGGAACATCGTCCCAGAGCGGAAACATGCTGAAGGTCCTTTCATCGGTCTACAAATGACTCGAGCACTCGGGCGAAAGCACCGTATGTTCCCGCATCAAACAGCACAAATCTTACCAGCATGGGGGAGGACTGTCCCCTCAAAAACAGCACGACTTCATCAATCGAGTTTTCCGCGGCGAGATCGACGGGAAAGCGATAGGCACCCGTGCTGATCGCGGGAAACGCGATGCCGGTGCAATTGTGTTTCAAAGCCAGTTCCAGGCAGCGGCGAATGCAAGAACGCAGCAATTCGGTCTCACGCTGTTGTCCACCGCGCCAGACGGGTCCAACCGCATGAAACAAATACTTCGCAGGCAGCATTCCCGCACCGGACACGACCGCATCCCCCGGAGGACAGCCAAGCGGATAACGGGCTCGTGTTTCTTCCATCACACTGGGTCCGGCTCCCCGGTGTATGGCACCATCGACCCCTCCCCCACCAGCGAGCTGAGGATTCGCCGCGTTCACGATCGCGTCAATTACCTGCAGGGAGATGTCTCCCTGCACGAGCTCCACTCGACTGGAATCAAACTGAACTTTCATTACGGGCGATCTCTGTAATACTCACCAAAACATTTACGCAAACCGGGAAGACTTCAACCACGGATTTTTTTCATTGATCATGCCATTGCGTCATGTTCTGAACAAATTGAAAAATGCAAAAGAGTTCTCACCACGAATCTGACGAATTGCACGAATAAGAATCAAGAGAAATTAAATCATAACCGGCTGAGTACCTGCATTAGGGTGAGGAAACCCGAACATAAAAACCGGGTGAACGAACCCCGAATTCTCTTAACCGTCAGATTCGCGCGACTAACGTTTGACTTCTTTGCGTGCCGCGAAACTTGTGTAGAAAAAAATCCGGGGGCTTACGCGCCTGGTCAACGCGCGAACGATAACCCCATTCTGAACCCATCGTCCGACGCGCATCAACCGGCTGTGCCGGTTTACGCCATCCGGCTCGCCTGGTCAACGCGCGGACGATAACCCAATTCTGAACCCGTCGTCCGACGCGCATCAACCAGCTGGGCCGGTTTACGCCGCCCGGCTCGCCTGGTCTACGCGCGAACGATAACCCAATTCTGAACCCATCGTCCGACGCGCATCAACCGGCTGGGCCGGTTCACGCCGCCCGACTCGCCTAGTCAACGCGCGAACGATAACCCAATTCTGAACCCATCGTCCGACGCGCGTTAACCGGCTGTGCCGGTCAGGAAACCAGATTCGGTTTTGCACCCCGATTGATCAGGAAGGTCGCAACCTCATGAAGAAAGGGTTGAACAATCGCCGTTGCGGCCGCTGGCAATTCGGCCTCAACCAATGCTTGATCCATCAGCAAAACCCATCTGTCTCGAACCGTCTGGTCAATTGCAAACGGAGCATGTCGCATCCGCAGCTGGGGATGCCCCCGTTCGTGCAGATAGCGATCCGGGCCACCAAATCGAAAGATCAAAAAACTTCTCAGTCGGTCTTCTGCCCCGGCAAGATCCTCCGGCGGGTAAAGCGGCCCCAGCAAATTGTCAGTCGGAACCTGACGATAAAATGCTGCGACCAGTCGCTCAAAACCGGCATCGCCGATCAGGCTGTAAACACTTGAAATCGCAGCTTCGTCAGGCATATGTCGGCCTATTGTTTTGAAACAGTCGTGGCGTCTATATCGTCTTCGCGAATCGGTTGTGGATCGCCCTCGGTACGTAGTCGACCATGCTTCAGAAAATTGATGGTGTGCGCGTGTGCCTCGTCACTCCACAACAGGCGTGAGTGAACCGCGTTAACCGTAGTAAAGTCTGCGGCGCCTGGCAATTTCGTACTGGCGACAGTCACTGTTCCATCATCGTCACCGGGAATTAACGGATTCCAGCCGGCGGGTGTCCCCCGCGAACCGGCGATGACAGCGAACTCGAATTTGGGGATCGGCAGTTTCGGAATCAGCCCGTCCGTTCGCGTTCCCAATTGGCGGGCACCAGGACCAGCCGCCGTGCGAATAATCCAGTTCTGTTGGGTCAGATCCGCCAGTTCGGCTCCTTGATTGGGGGTCCCCAGCATGACCAGTCGCTTGATGCGGGGATCGTCGTATTCCATTGTGTACGCCCGAACAACCAGCCCTCCCATGCTGTGCGTCACAAAATTGATCTCGTCAATTCCGTCCAGCGACTGAATCAACTGGTTCAGATATCGTGCCGCCTCGGGAATACTGACTTGAGTACTTGGATAATCAAATTCCACTGCGGCATACCCAGCCTGTTCGATACTCGCACCAAATTTGACCATGCATTTTGACGATTGCAGCAATCCATGAATTAAAATGACAGCAGGTCCCTTCATCGGAGGGAGTTTTTTTTCCGCTGAAACGCGGTTCAATCGGGCGTGACACTCATCTAACGAGCCCAGCGTATGGCACAGATCGTCAGGGTCGATCAATCGATAATTTTTCGAAAAGACATTCTGCTGAATTCGCCAACCGTGAAAGTGGTGTACGTCGCCCCAGAATTGGCGTCCCCCCTGGGTTTTTGAATACAAAGCCTCGTCAGCTTGCCTTTTGATGGTCTCGACCCACGAAGTGGCCAGCGATTCTTCCGCCCCGAGGCGCGAGACCGTCAGCAGCACGAAACTGCACGCACAAACCGTCACTCGAGTGAAAAGTCTCATCAGAAACCCTTATTCCGCGTACCGTCATGTCGCCGAATGTGAATTGTTGTCAAACCTTCAATTTATGGAAAGATGTTTCTGCTGATTTCAGACAGTTCGTCACAGCCCCACGTTTGTCAGCGGTCGCGTGTTTTTCGGAAAGCCGAGAAATTTTTTGTTGTGAAACTTTGTTTTTCGTCGATTCGAACACACAACGCCCCGCTCCCCGGCTGATTATATACCGTCCGAGATTCGAAGTCTCATTTGATTCGGTGAGATCGGGGTTTCTCCTTGTTGCTTGATTGGCGGATGACCGAGTAAGCTTTCAGTCCGCCTGAGATTGACCTACCGCTGGTTTGAAATCCAAAAGTTTTTCCTATGCACGCAGAAATTATATCCGTCGGTACAGAACTGACGACGGGAGCCAAACTTGATACCAACAGTCAGTGGCTCAGCCTTGAACTGGCTGAAATCGGTATTCAGGTTCTGGCCCATTTGACGATCTCCGACGACCTTGATGCGATGGCCGAAGCGATTCGCACGTCGGCGGAACGCTCGGAAATCGTCCTGATCACTGGCGGCCTTGGACCGACTCTCGACGATTTAACGCGTGAAGCCCTGGCAAAGTTCGGAAAGGTGGAACTCGTTCGACACGAGCCATCTCTGGAGCACGTCAAAGCGATGTTCGCCAGACGGAACCGACCGATGCCGGAACGAAATGTGATGCAGGCCATGTTTCCGAAGGGAAGCGAACCTTTGCCGAATCCGCGCGGGACAGCGCCGGGAATCTGGATGACTTATCAGCGTCAGGACGGCAGCGTTTCTCACATCGCGGCGATGCCCGGTGTTCCGAGCGAAATGAAACAAATGTTCCGGCAGCAGGTTCTTCCTCGACTGGACGGAAGCGGACAAGTCATTCGTCGAGCACGGATCAATCTGTTTGGCGTCGGCGAATCTCAAGCGGAAGAGATTTTGGGCGATCTGACCGCACGAGGTCGCGATCCTGACGTCGGGATCACTGTTCATGAAGCCACGATCACCTTGCGAATTACCGCTGCCGCCGGATCGGTGGATGAATGCACTGACAAGATCGAAAAAACAAGAGAAGCGATTCTCAATCGGATGGGGACTTTGGTTTTCGGTGTGGAAGACGAGGAAATCGAACATGCTCTGGTCCGTCTGCTTCGACTCCGCCGAGCCTCACTCTCGACGGCCGAATCGGGGACGGGAGGTCTTCTGGCACACCGACTGACCGGTGTTGCGGGTTTCGAGTCCTGTTACATGGGAGGCGTTGTCGTTCCGACCAACTCGGCAAAACGTGAGCTCGTGTTTGTCGATCCGATGCTAATTCGCCAATTCGGCCCGATCAGCGAGGAAGTCGCGTTGGCGATTGCGAAGGGATGTCGTCAGCGATTCGGGACAAATTTCGCTCTCGCCGTCTCCGAATGGCCGGAATTTGACCCGGATGACCCGCTGGCACCGGTCCCCGCTTCGTTCGTGGCTCTGGCCGGCCCGAAAGTGGCAAAAGTGGAAAAGGTCCAACACTTTGGTGATCCTGCCATCGCAAAAAGCCGAACGGCAAAGGTGGCAATGAACCTGCTCAGGCTGTATTTGATCGAGGGCTGAACGGGGCCGGGTCACATTTCAAGACGGATAAGCGCATTCGGAAAAATCGAGCGGCGACGGTCTTCTCAGAAATCCGTGTCCATGCAATTCATAAAGAGGACATTTTCGAGGAAAACGTTTGCGACTGGCGTCTCGATTGAGAAGTGAGCTATAGTGTTGAGAAGTTAGTCGCCGATGATCAAAACCGGCGACTTCAGCTTGCAATTGAATCGAGGAAGCGGACGGATGGCAACAAATCTTGCGAAGAATTTGATCTTCGGTTCCTTTGGGGTGGCTGGATTCGTTGCCATCCTGGCCTTGCTCGACATCATCCTCGGCGTGCCGTTCGCGCATTCCACCACGATGGATATCCTGTTCCTGCTTAGTGCAGCAATCGTTGGATATCTCGGTTGGGATGCATTCAAAGACATGGCCTGATCAGGCCGATTTTTCTTTCGCCTGCTTTTCGTAGCCGAGGCTGCGAACAACTTCCAGAACTTCGCTCCACGTGGGGAACATCCGGCCGTTTTTTCGTTTGTAGTCGTCCATCGCCTTCATGAATTCGACTTCGTCCTGTGAATAGTCCCGTTCACATGTCGTCGGATCAATCAGTTTCCGACGTTCCACTTTCCGGCGGTCTGTGGTACGACTTTCCGGGCTTTTCAATTCGATTTCAGTTCCCGCACGGCTGCGGACGCCCCCGATTCGGCGATTTTGCATCTTTCGTTCGATCGCTGCGATCGCTTCAGTTCCGAGGTGACTCTTAATCACGGTCTTCATCCTCTCAATTCAAGTCATGGGGAGGCAATCCGTTTGCCGCGAGTCGTTCCGTCGACAAGAAGATTATGACCGCAACTTTTCCCGGTAAGCTGAAAGTAAAGATTGCGAAACAACGTTCAATAAGGGAAACATTGCCGACGAAACAGTCCTGCCGATCGTAGTGATTACAACGTTCAAATCGCTGTTTATCGTTTTTCCATCACGTTGATCTTGTCTCCTTTGATCGGATCGAGCCTTTGGACATCCACGATTTTCCACGCGCCACCTTCTTTCTGAAAATCAAGGAGACAGCGAAACGGATGATGTCCCGTAAAGCCCATGACAGAAATCGTGGCATTCGCACGAAAGTGAACAGTGGCCTGTGAATTCTGGCCCGTGAGCTTCGTGTGGAAATCGGTCAGCCGCAAATCATCATGTATTTCAACCGTCTCCATGGCGGTCTTGCACAGAAGCTTCAGATCCGTTGCGTTCGCAGAAAAATGGTCGAGCGTCGCAGGATCGCGTCTGCGGAACTGGTCGCAAAGCTGCACAACTTCAGCCCGTAATTTTTCACCCTCGGTGACAATCATCCGCTCAACGACGTAAACCGCGCCGACAATTCCCAGAAACACGACAGCCGAAATCAGGTGCAAATTGCGTCGACTCGAATTCCAAAGCCCAAAACAGACTAACGAGCCCAAACCGGCCAGCAACATCGGTGGCCATGCATTTTCAGTGAACCACATGATGCGTCCTCGCAATGTCAGGTTGAAGGGATTTAGAGACGTGATGACTTAATTCTACGCGGATCCCAGATTCCGACAAGGTCGTTATCGAGCAGCCCGACAGAATCAAAAATTACAGCTCAGACTTTCGAACTCGGCACTTTCAAATGAATTGATCTCTAAAAGATTATCCGTTAGCCCGACACACAAGCGAGTGATCTTCGCTTTGTTTTCACTGGAATAAAAATTCCTTGCTTGCGCATCGGGCTAACGTGTCACGCTCGTTCCGCAGGAATAATCCGACCGCGGGTTCATGGAACTGCAGCAACTATCGAACCGCCTGAGGTGGCTCACTACAATCTGACGAAAGTGATCCGCATCATAAACCTGGACGACCCGATGACCGATGTTCGAACGGAAGTATTTCGCATTCTGGATGCCGCAGCCAATCGAACGCGTGAAGGACTGCGCGTCATCGAAGATTTTGTGAGATTTGAACTGAACGACGGCCACTTCTCGCAAATCCTCAAAGACCATCGACACAAACTGGCGTTAATCGTATCGGAACTACCCGCCTCCCGTTTGCTGGCAGCCCGCGATACGTTATCTGACGTCGGAACCACAATCTCAACCCCGGCAGAATACGTCAGGACATCATCAACCGATGTCGTCGCAGCGGCGTTTAAGCGCGTGCAGGAAGCGTTACGCACGCTGGAAGAATACAGCAAGATTGTCGACCAGCGTCTCGCACCGCAATTTGAGCAACTGCGGTATCAGCTCTACACGACCGAAAAAGGGGTGTTACGAACCAATACAGCCAGAAAACAATTTGAAGAGATTCCATTGTATCTGCTGGTCACCGCGTCAGAATGCAAAAATGGATTTGAAACTGTTGTCAAAGAGGCATTGGATGCGGGGGTGCAGATCATCCAGTCACGCGAAAAGTCATTGACGGATCGGGAATGGGTTGCTTGCGCCAGAGCACTGCGAAAATGGACGACGGCCGCCGGAGCACTGCTCATCATCAATGACCGTCCCGATATTGCGCTGGTGGTCCAGGCGGACGGGGTCCATCTCGGGCAGGACGAATTGTCTGTTCAAGATGCGCGAAGCGTCGTCGGCCCGGATCAGCTGATCGGTGTCTCGACTCACTCGATCGAACAAGCGAGACAGGCTGTCCTTCACGGCGCTGACTATCTCGGCGTCGGCCCCACGTTTCCGAGCAATACGAAATCGTTTGCCGAGTTTCCCGGCCTTCAATTTGTCAGGGAAGTCGCCGCAGAAATCCAACTGCCGTGGTTCGCGATCGGTGGCATCAACACGAATAACGTCGCCGACGTGAAGAATGCGGGAGCTGACCGGATCGCCGTCAGCTCCGCCATCTGTCACAGTCCGACCCCGGGCGAATCGACTCGCCAGATGATCACGTTAAGTGGTGTCCGCTGACGTATCGGTTGGACAGCGTCACCGGCTGCGAAGGTGACACTGATGAATAGGCCAGATTGTGGTCCGGCTTCATCTTCATGTGCCACTGCTTCGGAGTCCCCGGAGAAGCAGTGTCTTGACATCAGCGTTCGTTGTGCAACTCGGCACTGCTTGACGGAAGACCGTCAAGCAGTGGCACGATTTTCAGTGCTTCATCTTCATGTGCCACTGCTTCGGAGTCCTCGGAGAAGCAGTGTCTTCGCATCAGCGTTCGTGTTGCAACTCGGCAC
>CAIULL010000034.1 GCA_903899985.1 uncultured Schlesneria sp. | reverse complement strand
GCAGCTTTGGTTGCGGATTGAGAGTCAACCAGTTTCTTTTCTGCGATCGCTTTGACATCCGCGTTATCGCCCGCGTTTTTCACTGCTTCTGAAGCCACCTTTTCGGCGGCTTGAGCATCAGCAAGCGCCTTGTCTGCTTGTTGTTTTGCTTCCGTCAATTTTTTCAGATTCGCGGCATCATCTGTCGCTTTCTTGACTGCGGCGTCCTTCGTCGCAGTGGCGGTTTTTAATGCTTCCGCTGCGGCGTTAGCGGCTTGCTCTGCCGCAGTAAACTCCGCCTTTGTTCGGTCGGCCTTGGCCGGATTCTTTCGATACGACACAGCGGCCTGACCGGTCAGGTATGTGACGTAGGTTCCAACCGGGGCATTGGGCGGAATGAAGAGACGGAATACTTCGTCGGTCTTCTCTTTCGGAATCGGCTTGTTTTCGACCTGGGCGTTAGGTGGCTGTCCCAGTACGGTGATGTTGACTGGCTGATCGAAGCCATTTCGGCGTGCGACCTTGACAGGGACAAGGATCTGCCGGTTGTGATTCGCTTCGACTCGGTGGATGTCCGTCGTGATCTGATAGGGCGAAGGTTCTTCCATCACAGACAGCTCGATCGACTCAGAGAGACGTGCATCACCGGGGATATTCGGTTGAGGTGCGCCCCAGACAATTGTCCCATATCGGGCGGGGTGAGTGACATCACGAGCCGCGGCGTTTTTCGCTGTTTCTGCCTGAAGGGCGGCGGCCTTCGTTTCGTTCACCTTCTGTTCTGCAGCGGCATGAGCGTCGGTGACTGTTTTGAGTGCGGCGGTCGCAGCAGTCACTTTCGCTTCCGCGTCGGCCACTTTCTTCTTCAGACCTTCATCGTCAGGCTTGGCAGCGAGTTCTGTTTTCGCGGCGGCGAGAGCTTCATTGGCTTTCGTCAGTTCCTCAGTTGGCTTGGCAATCGCTTTGTCCGCAGCGGCGAATGCGTCTGAAGCCGCTTTCACGGTGGCCTGGGCGGCAGTCAATGCTTCTGCGGCAATCGGATCATCAATTCGGGCCTTCGAGACCAATCGAATCGTTCCAGCCCATGCCGGTGCATCTTCTGCCGAAGAGAAGACGAGGATTCCATTAGGAGGGGCAACTCCAATACTGATGTCGCGACAGGTGACGCCAGGAGGAAGTCCCTCGGCCGAAACGGTAATCGGTCCTGCGAAACCATCTCGTCGAAATACCACGACCTGAACGGGAAAATTATCTCCGCGTCGAAGGGTAATACCGGAAGGTGTGGCCTGACGCTGGCCCGGTGGCGTCAGGGCGCTGGCGACGGCGACCACGCGAAAGTCGGGCGTCTCTTTGCGTACGATTAATCGGTAAACGCCCAGGTCCTGTTTCGAATTACCGTATCGTTCGCGCAGTGTGATGCGAAAGGTGCCGTCGGCAGGGGCCACAAACTTGACGACATTGTCGTCACTTAAAGTGTCGAAAAGATTTGCCAGCGGATTCGTTGGATCGTCATCCAGGGCACTGATTCGAGTCAGAGTCTCTTCACCTTTATCATTGGTCTTCACCTGATCGATGACAACAACCGGGTCAAGGGCCGCTCCCGCTCGATGGGCAATCACTTCAATCCAGTACGATTCTTTTGCTTTGGCTTCGAACTGGAAGCAATCGATGTCGTTTCGAGCCTGGAATTGCCCGTCAATTTCGCCGGGTACGACGATCTTCTGGGCTTGCAATCCCTTGTCGTTTGGTTCGATTTCAACCGCCGGTGTTGTATTGCTGAATTGGATCATGACAACGTTCGACGGCCCCGTCGATGAATTGATGGCGTATGGAACAGCATCGATACTGGCGGAAAACGGTTCCAGCGCCAGTTTCGGGTCCAGTAGATCGGACGCGACCGGCAACGGAATGTTGACGATCAGTTTTTCTAATTGACGGCCGTGCGAGACGACGCCTGCAGGTTGTCCACCAGGGAGATTGCGACCAAACAGGGTGTATTGCGAATTGGAACCAGGTTGCCCGGCAGCCGGAATCACGTAATCGATGTAGGGGCCCGTTGAGATCGTCAAACGGTAGAGGTAGTCTTCGCCGCCGGCATACGTGAAGTCATAGACCTTCACGAGATAATCACCATCGACAGGCAATGTCAAATCGATCAACGCATCCTGACTGACAAGATTCTTACGAGCGAAATCAAGTCGCTTGCCCGACGTGTTATAGATCTCCAGTGCGGCGTCGAGCTTTGAGTCGATCCTGCGCGCGACACAATCGATCAGAATTCGTTGACCTGCCTTGCCGGCGAATTTGTACCAATCGACATCGGTGGCCCCGTTAATCCGGGCGTTCACCGTCTGATTGACTTCGACCGCAACCGCCTGTTCGCGGGCATTATTCGGCTCGGTTTCATTCAATTCTTTTTTTACGCCAACGACAAACGTCCGCGGATTGCTGATTCCGAAGAATCCCACCGTGCGGATCTCGTAGTTGCCGGGTGGGACATCCGCTGCAACGGTGACAGCGAATTGATTCGCAATGACGACAGGCTTACCGCCGACGTCCTGAGTTTTCGGCGTGGCGACGATACCGGGATGATTGAAAAGAAGTTTGGAAATCTCTTCCAGTTCCAATCCGCTTGTCAGCGTGACATCAACAGTCGTCCCGACCTGAGCCCCTGGCGGGAAGATGGCGGACAAACGAGTTGAAGGAAGCTGAGCTCGAGAATCAGAAACAAACAGCAACAGCACGGCGATTGCGATCAGCGATTGTCGCAACAGAGAGACGGCGACGACTTTCATATCTCGCCTTTCATAAAACTGACGCTGGTGGATTGTTCTTCGGATGCCGAGCCAACGCGAATGTCAGCGACGTTGGTCGGCATGAAAAGGTCCATTGCTTTCGCGTCGGGTTGATTTCGGAAAAAACCATTACGCAAAATGGCATCAGTGGTTGAAGAGGAACTCCTTCGAGTTAATCAGCGCCCACACGATGTCTTCGAAGGCGAGCTTCGGGTTGTCCTTATGTTTTTCCAGATGGGCTGTGGCAATCTGCATTTCTTCCGAATCAGGCTCACGGCTGTAGACCCAGCGATAAAGTTCCTTGATTTTGAACTCTGTTGAACGTTCTTTGTCATTCGCGAATTTCGAAGCACGGCCATTACCGTCCGAAATCTTGTTCTGGACTTCGCTGCTGTTCAACAGATGCAGGCTTTGAGCGAGATTTGCTTCCTGGGACCGCTCGCACTCACAAGCCGTATCAGCCTGTGGTTGCCCAAAGACCTTCAGGAAGTATGGGCCAACACTGGCGTCAGGAAGTTGAATTGCACGTGTTCCGGCAGGCAGTCCGTTATAGGCCTGATTTGTGGAAGTGACCTGATGGAAGGCATCGTACAGAACTTCAGCCGTCAATCGCTTTGGATAGTAACGTGAGAAGTTTTGCTTGTCCTTGAGGTTGTATTCGTTAGGAAGCGAACTGAGCTGATACGTCGACGACATGCAGATCGTGCGAACGAGGCTCTTGATGTCGAACTTACTGGCAATGAAATTCTGTGAAAGTCGATTCAGCAGTTCGGGGTTCGCCGGAGGATTGGTCTCACGCATATCGTCTTCCGGTTCGACAATTCCTCGACTGAAGAAGTGCTTCCAGTAGCGGTTCACGAGAGCTTTGGCGAAGAAGGGATTTTGTGGATCGGACATCCAGTCAGCCAGCAGAGCTCGTGGGTCGTCCTCTGGCGTGACCGTGTAAGGCTTACTTCCCAGTCCTGTTGGAGCGAGCATTTTGCCAGTCCGCTCATTACGTGACTGAGCCGGTCCCTGGTTGTCGATGGCGAAGATTCGCTTGTCGCGCATTGCGTTGTTGCCGCCGATAATGTTTTTTCGACCAACCCGGCTGAAAAATGCGGCCATGCCGTAGTAATCGTCCTGACTCCATTTCTCAAATGGATGATGGTGACAACGTGCACACTGAATTCGAAGACCCAGGAAGAGTTGTGAAACGTCTTCGACCTGCTCGTTGGGTTGATCGACTTCCCGATACCAGGCGACAGGAGGATTATCGTCGGCATTGCCGGTTGCGGTCAGGATTTCTCGCACGAACTGATCATAAGGCTTGTTCTCGTAAAGACTTGACCAGATCCATTTGTGAAAACCATAGGTTGGTGCCAGCTGGTCATTGGCTCGTTTCTTGTTTCGCAGGACAAGGTTCCACTTGTTGGTGAAGTAGTCAGCGTAAGCGGTCGAATCGAGAAGCTGATCGATCACCTTTTCTCGCTTCTGGCTGTCGGGGTTTGCGAGAAACGCCGAGACTTCAGCTTCCGTAGGAAGCGTTCCAGTGATATCGATCGAGACTCGACGCAAGAATGTTCCATCGTCGCAGACAGGCGATGCCGGAATACCAAGAACATCCAGCTTGGCGATGACAGCCTCGTCAATGAAGTTTTTGACAGGGGGTTTCGCGACGATTTCGGCACCCAGAGGAATGGTCGATCGGAAGACAGCAACCTGACCCTGATAGCGGGCCATGATGGCGACTTCACCCGCCAGGTCCAACGTTTTGACCAGGCCGGTGACTGAGACTTCTGCCATTTCCGGATCGTTTGGCTCGTACAAAGCCATCCGCGTCACATCTTCGGTCGAGCCATCGCTGTAAATCGCCATGACGGTGATCTGTTGCTCGGCACTGCGGTCCATGACACGACCTTCCGGGATGCATTTGATCCCGGTCACAACCGGGTCAGACGGGTTCCCATACGGCATACCCTGTTCAATCCAGCGGTGGATCAGTCTGTATTCATAACCATCAACTTCCATTCGCTTTCCGCCACCGTGTGGTGACTTGCCAACGGGTTTGGTGAGCAACAGGCTTTCGCTTGGTGACGGCGGGAAAATCCGTCGTCCGCGTCCTTCTTTGACGAGAAATTCATGATCGTCTTCCGGGTAGAACCCGAGAAGTGACAGTTTGAAACCGTTTTGGCCGCTCGCCTTGCCGTGACACCCGCCGCTATTGCAGTTCAGCTTCGTGAAAATGGGAGTGATCTGATTGGGAAAGTTCACAGGAATATCATTGGAAAGACCAGTGACCTCCACCGGCAATTCTGCGGTAACACCGGAGCCAATGGCTTTGATGATCGCCTTACCGTCTTTGAGCGGCGTCATATGGCCCGTGTTGTCAATCTGGACGACACCAGCAGGTTCCACCGAGTACTGCACTTGACGGGTCTGGTCCCGCAACTGGCCGGACGAGTAGATTCCGGTCGCAATCAGTTGTTGCCGCCCGTCTCGGCCGCGAAGCAAGACCCCTTTTCCGTCAGTATTTGGTTCCAGCCGCATTTGGACCAGCTGTCCCGGATCTCCAAGTCCTTTGGGGGTCGCCGCTTGAGACGGCGTCGAAATTGTCACGGCGATCAAACACAACGCGAGAGAACCTGACAACCGATGGCTGGAGCAAAGTGCTTGTATTCTCATGAGGTCTTCCCAGTAGGGATGTAGTTTCAGTCTGTTACGATCAACCAGGCATCGTCGGTCCAGACAAGAAACGAAGGCATGAAATAAGGCATGATTACAGTGTGGCGAACGAAGGCGGGCAAAACCGGCGGATCATCAACAATCCAACATATCGGTAAACGTTGGTTTGTCAAGCTGTTCAGTTTGGGCTGGCTCGATAATTCTCAATCAATCAAACGATCCTTTCTTTGATCCGGTGTCTTTCGCCACGGGAATTCGACCTGATTTGGCCGCTGCTTTCAGGGTCTCATGATCGATTGTCGATTGGTCTGCGTAGGCGATTCCGAACTCGCCGAGTGCCTCGTCAAAGGACTCCCCTGAGCCGAGATACCCCGAAATCATTGATGCGTCGCCTGCTTTGGCGTGAGCTCGAGCGAGTCCCCAGCCGCACAATTGAGCATACTCTTCCAAATCTGAAGTCGACATCTGGTCGATGCCGATCGACAGCTTCATGTCTCTCAATTGTCGGAAGTAATAGCTGCGTCCTTCCGAGTCATTGGCCCAGCCGAGAAATTGGTCGCTGGCGGCTTGCATCAAGCGTTGGCCGTGAACGATGCGGTGCCCATGGTGCGTTCGTACGCTTTTACCAACGAACTTTTCCAGCACACTGGCCCTTGCTTCCTTAATTTGCAGAACCAATGCCGAATTGTCCGGATCGAGCATCAAAACGATTCCGCATCGTAAGCCCACGCTTCCAACCCCGACAACTTTATAGGCGACATCAACCATCCGATAACGATCCAGTAACACACGTCGTTCATCCGATAATGTGCCACGATATTGCTGCATTAAGCCGTGGATTTCCGTCGATAATGGATCAAACTGTGTTGGATGAGAAATGAGCGGAGGATCGTCTTTCAATCGCAACTGGTCGTCGTCATTTCGTTGCGTGATCTTTGGCAGCAACTTGTCCATCGTCCGTTTACGCGCGGCATCAATGATCTGCTGACATCGATTTTTTGAGCCAATATCCGTCGATCGATTCATTAATTCGGTGGCGTCCAGTCTCACATACCACAATTCGAGTGGTGTCATTGTTTCGAACAACGCCAGATGTTCACGATAAGACTTTGCAGTGGCTCGCCCCAATTGTTCCTGGACAGATTTCGACGCTGGGTTTTTCAGTTCACGAGACGCCAGGACGACGCTGGCCACAAGTCGCTTGATATCCCATTCCCAGGGGGCCCGACGACTTTCATCAAAGTCAGTGATGTCAAAGATCAGGTTTCGCTCAGGCGTCGCAAACCAGCCAAAGTTCTGCAAATGGCAGTCACCACACACCTGGACGCGAATGTTCGTGGATGGCAGCCCTGCAAGGTCGGCGGCCATGATGGCTGCTGACCCGCGCAGGAACGCGAGGGGCGATTGCAGCATTCGTGCGTAGCGGAGCGGAATCAAGTTCGGCAATCGATCCTGATTTGACTCTTCAAGCATCGCAACGATGTCGGCTCGGCCAACGGGAGGTTTCCACACCGCATGCGATGACCTGGGAACCGTATCTCGAAGCTTCTTGCCGTCCTCTCGACGTTGCGAGCGAGGCTTGTTTGATTGGCTTGCGTCGGGAATTGACGATGAATTCGAGTCAACTTCAGTTTTGGCTGCGGAAGTCATCGAGGATCCCCTGTGATATCGAATGGGACACGTAACAATTGACAGAATCTTTAAACGGGTGCTTCAGTCGTCCGGAAACCCCGATTCACTCAGCCTTTGAATGGCACCTGGATTCGGAAACGCACCGGCGTTTGGAGGCAGCGATTCTGACGCAGGAGCGAAGCGGAGCACTTGCAACTCGACCCAGCGACCCACCAGCAGGATTCCCGAGGCCAGGCCAAATGCGCAAATGGCGAGTCGCCATTGACCCAGACCGCAAATCATCCCGAGGATTGCGGTCACCCAGATCGATGCGGCGGTCGTCAGTCCGTGAACTTCATCTTTTCCCTGGGCTCGGATGATGACCCCTGCTCCAAGGAATCCGATTCCGGAAAGGACACCTTGCACAGTACGAAGAACTCCATCACCCGGGTGTGTTTCGTCACCCGGCATGACGATCACGCTGACCATCGAGATTGCTGCCGCTCCCATGCTCACCAGTGCCAAAACACGAATTCCCGCCGGCTTCCGATGCAGGTCTCGATCAATCCCAAGAATTGCGCCGAGCAGAGTTGCGATCCCTAATCGGAGAAACATTTCATGTAATTCGTCACAATCAGCGGGATTCAAGGCGATTCCTTGTAAACGACGAAGTGCGGTCTTAATGCAGCATGTCCTCATTTCAGGTGAGAATCAAGCGAAAACAGTTTCAGCCGCTTTGGAAATTCGAAGTCCCGAAGCGGCGGGTGTCAGCTCTGATCGGAATTTCGATCCAGGAAAAATTCTGCAACTTTGTGTGAAATTCGGACACATGATCCGAGCTTGATTTGCATCCCGAGAACCCAGATGCCACACTGCCGGGACTTTTGAAAGTCCTTTTTAACATGGTTGAATGACAGAGGCATACAATGTCCGAGTTGCTTGCGCAGCGGTTGTGCGCTGAACTGACGAAGATCGTCCTGGTCGATCCGCACACGCACATCAATCCCCATTCTCCCGCCTCAAAAACGCTGGCGGACATCATGGGTTACCATTACTACACGGAATTGGCTCATTCATCGGGAATGCCCAAGTCTCACATCGAAGAGCCCGGGCTTGATCCGAAAACAAAAGTCGGGCGTCTGGTCGAATCACTGAAAAATCTGGACAACACCGTTCAGGTCAGCTGGTTGGTCGAATTATGCCGGAAGTTTTTTGGATTCACTGATGAGCGGATCACCACGTCAAACTGGGAGTCGCTTTACGACAACGCCGCAGCGAAGATGGCGGAAAAGGACTGGGAAGATCAGTGCCTGAAGCAGTCGGGAATTGAACGGGTCTTCTTAACGAATGATTTCGATGATCCGCTCACCGGATTTGATACGAAACGGTATATCCCGTGCTTAAGAACAGACGAACTTGTCTTTCACTTCACCAACCCTGCTGTGCGTGAGCGATTGGCCCGGGCGACAGGCATTGAACCGACCAGTCCTGAAAAAATTCGGCAGGCCATTGGCAAATTGTTTGAACACTTTGTTCGGCATGGGGTCAAGGCCTGTGCCATCAGTCTGCCACCAAGTTTCGCGCCACGTACGCCGACAAGCGGCGATCAGGACGAGCGTCAGTTTAGTGCAGGATTCCTCGATCCTGAATCGGAATCAAAAGGGATTGGTCAGAACTGGATCTTCTGGACGATCGCCGAATTCTGTGCCGAGTTCAAACTTCCGTTTGACCTGATGATCGGCGTCAACCGGCGTGTCTATCCGACAGGGGTTTTTCAGGGACAAGACCTGTTTGACCAGCGAGTCTCGTTAATTCAGTACAAGGATCTGTTCAATACATTTCCCCAGGTGACCTTTCCTGTTTCCGTGCTCGCTCAGGCGAGTAATCAGGAACTGGTCAGCTATAGCTGGATCTTCCCGAACGTCGTGACGAATGCCCATTGGTGGTATTCGAATATCCCCGCGTACATCGAGTTGGACACGAAGGCACGACTGCAGGCGGTCCCGCGTAATAAACAGATCGGCTACTACAGTGACATGTACAAGCTTGAATTCGCCTGGCCGAAGTTCAGCATGTATCGCCAATGCCTGGCACGAGTTCTGGCTCAGGATTTCGTGGTTGCGCGAAGGTGGAGCGAGGAGGAAGCCCTCGCCTTGGGGCGACAGGTCTTACGCGGGAACGTGGAATCGATTTTTAACGTTGATTGAAAGAGGCAAGCTTTCGTTTCGATGGAAATCGCTTTAGAATTCCCTGTACATCGTCATTCGATGAAATCGAAATCCTTAAAACGCTCGGGGCCGTGATATGGCGCATTTGATTCTTCTGCTCGATGGTCAAGCGACAACGATCGAACTCTCTTCCGATGAGACGTTGCTTGGGCGAGATCCAAAATGCACCCTCGAAATCAAATCGGGCATGGTTTCCCGCAGGCATGCACGGGTGTTTAAGAACGCCGACGAGTTTCTCGTGGAAGATATGGGAAGCGGTAACGGAACATTTGTTAATGGAAGCAAGATCGAAGGTCCAAAACCGATCAAGCATGGGGATCGAATCAAGCTCGGCCCCGTTCTCTTGCGTTTCGAAAACAATGTCGGCGGCGACGTGAGACCGGTTCCCGCAACACGGCCCACTCCTTCAAGAGTCCCTTCGCCTAGAAACGAGATTGGCGAGACGTTTAACGTTGAAGTCAATGATGATGACGACGATTCCACCATGATGACCGGCAGAGCAACCGGTTTTGGTAATCTGGAAGTCAAACCGGAGGCCAAACTCAAGGGGGTTCTCGAAATCAGCAGGGCTCTCGCCGGGACCGCAAATATCGATTCGCTTTTGCCGAAGATTCTGGACACGCTGTTCAATATTTTCCCCCATGCCGATCGGGGTTGCGTTCTTTTAAGAGACGAAATCACCAGCAAGATGATCCCGCGTGCGATGAAGCACCGACGCGCTGGCGATGATGAAACTGTCAAACTCAGCCGAACAATTCTCAAAAAAGTGCTGGAAGAAAAAACGGGCATTCTGTCCTCTGACGCCTCAAATGATTCACGGTTTGAGGCGAGCGAATCGATCGCGAATCTCACGATCCGTTCGATGATGTGTGTTCCGATGTTGAGTACCGAAGGGCAGCCGATGGGTGTCATTAACATCGACACTCAAAACCCCTTTAATCAATTTCAACCAGACGATCTTGATCTTCTGATGGCCGTGGCCGGGCAGGCAGCGATGAGCTACGAACAGGCGAAATTGCTTGTGACGGCCATGGAAAAGCAGAAGCAAGACAAAGAGATGGACATTGCGACGGGAGTCCAGCGATCGCTGCTTCCGACCGAATTGCCCTCGGCCGAAGGCTGGGAATTCTTCGCCTCGTACGATACCGCTCAGGCGGTCGGCGGTGACTATTACGATGCGTTTTTTGTCGATGGCGGCAAGAAGGTCTGTCTGGCATTCGGTGACGTCGCAGGCAAGGGGGTTCCCGCATCTCTGGTGATGTCTCGAATTGCGACCGTGGTGACCAATGTCATGACCTTCGTCGGGGATGTGTGCGAAGCTGTCAATCGTATTAACGACCAGATGTGTACACGCGCTGTTGAAGGGCGTTTTGTGACGTTCGTCCTGTGTGTCATCGACATCGCAACAGGTGAAATGACAATCGGCATTGCCGGACACATGCCCATCATGATCCGTAAGACAGACGGTACAGTCATTGAATTCGGTGAAGAAATCATCGGAGTCCCCATCGGTGTCATGGAAGGTTACCCCTACGAAGTCATGACGCGGACAATCGAACCGGGTGAAACCTGCGTCATCTATACCGACGGCGTCAGCGAAGCGATGAATCCTGACAACGATCTTTACGGCGTCGATCGTCTCCGCGAACTGATGAAGGCCAGCACCGGTGGCCACGCGGATGCACTCGGTAAAGTCATCCTCGCCGATGTCCGCAAATTCGCCAACGGACGACCCCAGAACGACGACATCACCATCATGGTCTTCGGCCGCAAATGATTTTTGTGCGCGTCGCGGGATGGGTTGCGAGTAGGGATATCGCTTTCGCGTTGAGGCAGGGATTTTTCATGCGCGGCGTGGGATGAGTTGCGAGTAGTGACGTCGCTTTCGCGTTGCTTTTCATGCGCGTCGCGAGATGGGTTGCGCGTAGGGATATCGCTTTCGCGTTGAGGCAGGGATTTTTCGTGCGCGTCGCGGGATGAGTTGCGAGTAGGGATGTCGCTTTCGCGTTTTTTGCGCCGCGTGGGATGAGTTGCGAATACTGATGTCGCTCGCGCGTTGTAGCGAGAATTCATCCGCGTCGCGGGATGGGTGACGGGTGCGATGACTGTTTGTGCGTTGATGCGGGATTCAAGAAATCTCGACCGTCTTAGACGTGAAAGGTAACCGCGAAGACTGCATCGCAGATATGTGGACTTTGTGATCGGGAGTTTTAACGCGATCTGCCACGGACTTCGGCACCGGATCTGGCCGCGAGAAGTTCGACGTTGGCTTCAAAGTGATTCTGGTCAAAGCCTTGCCACGCCGCGATTTCACGTCCTTTGGCGGTGATTAACCAGATTTCATAGGCGCCACCGAGAACCGGGATCAGCATGTCAAAAATGAAGCTGAAAACGAATTGCAGCGGCCCCAGCAACAGGAACGTCCAGATTCCCGGTCCTGCGGAATTATATTTCGTTTCGACATAGATCACGCCAGGGAGATTGCATTTCTCTGGCTTCAGTGGAATGAACGCAAAGTAGAGCTGTGTGCGGAACTTGTCGCCATTGACCGTCGATACCCGATACGTCCCCGTCAGTGATAAGGGCAAAATACAGGCCAGAAGCCGAACCCACCAGGGAAGAGTGGGAACCAGGACAATCGGCAGCAACATGATCGCTAAAGCCCAATAGCGATGTTGAAGCTTGGGCTCCGGTTGGAGAAGAATTTCCATCGATTTCAATCCTGCGGAAGACGGGTATCGCCAAGCATTCCATCAGACCGTCGTGAATGATCGTTCGTCAAGGTTGACGGAGATTTTAAAGCCCTGTTCATCTGCCGAATTCGAAATTAATTGTTTTGCTGCCAATGACGACCCAAGTTGTGTGGTTGATTGGCTTTGCGTTGTTGTGTTTCCGGTTTGATTGCAATTGAAAAATCACAACACTGGATTTTTCATCGAGCTTATTCTGGCATTCTTTCAGAAAAATAGAAAACTTCAGAAAATCCTGGAAGAATCACGTTCCCGCTTCGTTTCCTGATGTGAGACGGTTGGCAATCAGCAAGAGTGCTGAAGCTAAAGACCAAGACATTCAATTTGAAACGAGGAGAGCGAAGTCATGAGTGCGAGCAAAAAGTTTCTTGCGGCGTTGATTTTGACAGTGGCGGTAGCAGGGGTTGCTTCGATTGCCGAAGCCAATCACCATCATCGGCAGTACTACAGCAGCTGGAGCTACCAGCCTGCCACAAACTACTACTATTCAACGTACTATTATCAACCGACCGTGAACTACACCGGTTACAACTACCACTACTGCATCCATTACACTTCTCAGCCTCGATACGTGTACTACTACAATCCTGTCAGCCGCGTTTACTGGGGACGTTTTGACATGGAAGGGAAGGATGGAAAGCAGTATTCGCTTCTGAAAGAAGCGGACCGTAAAGAAAAGCTGGTCGACATTCCTGAATCGGCGTTCCCAGAGCCTGGCGAAATGCCAGCAATTCCAGACTCGAAGGATGGCGAACGAATCGAGCCGATTAAGTCGCTTCCTACCAAAGATCTTCCCGCAAAATGATTGACATCAGACGGAGAGTCTGAAGGATTGCTGCTGATCCGATTTTCCTGTCGCTGAAACTCAAATGACTCTCGCCGCGTCAGTTGTGGCGAGAGTCATTTTGTATTCCGAAGGGGTAAGGCATTGATTCGTCCCCGCGAGAACGACTCAGGCGACACCCAACGTCAGTCGCGTTTCTTGCCCCTTCAGTTTTGAGAGCTTGGTTTCGGTGAACGCTTTCGAAAACCTGCGGTTGATTCACGTGGTTTTCTTCTGGAAATTCAATTTTTTGGAAAATTCATGGAATTTTGAGTGTCTGGCTTCGTTTTCCTTCCTGCGGGCCAATTTCCAAGCCAGTGTAAGGAATAAGATGAAAACACTAAAAGATCACCGGCTTCACCCGTCGGCCTGTCGGCGAAGTCATGCCACGTGTTTTTTTAACTTGTCCCATTTTGGCATTGAGCGAGGTCGAGGGACGGGGGAAATTTGTGGTGCCGCACAATCTTCTGCTGTCACCTGCTTTCTGCATCGACGCAGGGTCTTAACGACAAACGCTTTGACGTCGAAGTCTGCGGGGATGAGTGATTGGAAGCGGACGGCGACCGCTTCCAGCCAGCAAATTTGCGATGGGAATCTCGATTTTTCCAAGCCCGATTTTGACTTCGTCTTGCATTTCCTCATGGGTCCAGCCAAATTGTTGGACATGTCAAATGGAGATGCTACTTCTGAGAGTTCCGATGACGAACTGGCGGCGATCGTTGCGGCCTGCGGTCGGGGTGTTACCACGCATGAAGCGGCTCGACAGGCGTTTACATTGCTTTATCGCCGTCATGCACGATTGTTGCGTTCGTTCCTGTCCAGTCGCGTCGCACCGAGTGAACTCGATGATGTCGAGCAGACCGTCTGGCAACGAATTTGGGAGCATCTTCCTCAACAGTTTTCAGGTGGCAATTTTCGGGCCTGGTTGCACCAGATCAGCCGCAATTTTTTGATTGATCTCAGCCGTCGCAGGCAGTCGACACATTTTCCAGAAGGTTTCGACGTTGAAGATGTCAACGTTTCGACACCCGTTATGGCATTAATGGAACATGAGCGATTCGGAGCACTCGAAGCCTGTTTGAAGAAGCTGCCTGAACAATGGAGTGAACTTGTTCGAGCACGCTTGACTGGCGACGACTACGAAGTGATTTGTGAACGGATGGATTTGCAGGCGCCTCGCGCTCAGAAGCTGTTTTTTCAAGCCAAGGAAGCGTTAGTTTCTTGTCTGAAAGAGAGGGATGTATGAACTCAATCTCCCTCACCATGCCCGACGAATTCCAGGCATTGGTCGTTTGGCTTGAGCGTCAAATTGTCGGCAGTGAGCTTCGCCAGTTGGTCGGCGAGTTGAAATGTCTTTCGGCTGGCGACGGGCTTCACGTCGGTTTGAGCGAAATCATCGGAAACAAGCGGGAACAGGTTCTGGATGAAGGGCTTGCATCGTTAACTCCTTCTGAAATTCGAGGATTGCTTCGCCAGCCGACGCTGTTGTTCGAACTTCAAGAAATGGTCGTGTTTAACGGAGGGGTTTACTGGCAGGAAGTTGCCAATCGTCACCCTGATTTCACCAGCGATTCTGCAAACAGCCGTGAACAAGCCATTCTGTCGGGGCTGCCCCGATTTGAGACGGGTTCTCGAACAGAGGCTGTTGAAACTGTTTTGCCTGAGAGAACAGACAGCATTCGTTTAAAAGACCAAATCAAGCCAGTTGTTGATTCCGGTCGGTTGCGATCACGCAGCGGTTTGCGATGGGTTGCCTTGCTTGCCACGATCTCAGCAATGCTTGTTTTCGGAATCATTTTGCCATCGCGCTTTCGGAATCCGGTCAGACAAGTCGATCAGGTCGTCATCGACAATCCGCAGAAGTCCTGGGGATGGAATCGCACCGAGCGGTTCTCAAACATCACTTCGTCGGATAAATATCTTTCCGAGGTCGCACTCGGCGCCGAAGAATGGTTTCAAGAAGCACCGCACGACTCGCAATCCGCTGACAAGCGGCTGTCTGAAATGCTCGATGGTTGCAAGAAATTGATCGCGAGTACGGGGGAATCGCCGTTGAACCCTGATGATCGCGAATGGTTAGTCGAAAAATGCACGAAGTGGTTGAAGAACTTTGAGAGTGATTTAGCTCGTTTGCAGTCGACACCTGAAGAATGGGCTTCCCAGTTTGGTCCGGCTGACGGATCAGTTGCGGATTCGGTCAACGGACGAGTTCGCGGGTTGATTGGAAAGATTCGCGAGCGAGCGGAATTGTCTCGTTCCTCATCAGCCTCGTGATGAATCTCGATTCTCTTCATCAGAGCGCGAAAAAAACGATCGCGAAAAGCATTTTCGCGATCGTTTTCGAATAAGTCAGTAAATCTGCGAAATTCACCCACTTATTTCGGTGGCATATCTTTTTGTGGGACCGACTTCACCGGTTCAATCTTGGTTCCGTCAGTTGAATCTGGGATTGCAGGCATTTCATCTGGTTTTGGGAATGCATCTGGCGAGATGTCGTCGAGATTCTTCTTTCGATCTTCTTCTTTGAGGATGGAATAAACCTTGCCATCTTTCCCTTCGAGATCGTAGCGGCCCCAGTAGTAGTTCTTATGTGGATTGTAGTAATAAACGTATCGGGGCTGTGACGGATAGTAGATTCCGTAGTGGTAGTTGTAGCCGTTATAGTTGACCGTTGGCTGATAATAATAGGTCGTATAGTAGTAGGTCGTGGTTGGGTTGTAGGTCCAGCTACTGTAATACTGTCGGTGGCCCGCATCGCATTGTTGCGGCTGTGACGCAAATGACCAGGCGATTGCAACGGCAATCAGCAATGACTTCCATCGGTTCATCGTAATTCACCCTTTTTCAGAGAAACTCAAAAGGCAGAGGCAAACAATTTCCCTCCGCATCACTCGTTCACGGAATCGGTTTGAGAGACTGGTCTTTCTTCGAAGTCCTTTGTCGTGGCAATCAAAAACTGTTCTCGCGTAGCGTTCTTAAAAAATTCATTTCCTGAAATTTCAGATTTCTTCAGGAATATTTCAGCAGGGTCATGCGTTAACCTCGACGGAGATCCGATGGCTGTTCAGTTTTGAAACCTTCAATGACAGGTAGTTCGCCCCGGTACCTCTTGATTGATGGATGAGGATCATTGATGAATGGAAATTACGTTTTTGGCGGCAAATCCTGATCATCCCAGCATTTTACGGTCGTCGTTGGATACTGTGTTGGCCACGGAGAAGGTACAATTCACTGTCGCTTTTTTCAAGCAGTCACGCTGAAAATGATGCAAAAGAGATCGTTAATGGTGGTGGGAACTGCAGCGACAACGTCCGCTTCCGCTGTTCAGTAGTCGTCTTGAGTGTCGTGCAGATGTGCGATTGAAGCGACATCTGGATTGAAGATGTCAGCATATCTGGTGCTGGGATGTGATCGCTTAAATTTTGTGAATCGTTGACGTCAACTGCATCTATTCCAATGAAAGGCGAAGTACCGATGTATCGCTTGAATCTGCCTAAAAAATGGATTTCTGTCGCACTGATGGGATTATCTCTTGGTCGGGACGAATCATCAGCTTCCGCCCAAACGAATGTGGCGGATGGTGTTCCTGTCAATCAGCCTCAATCGGCGAGTACATCGGTTGGCGGCCGTGTTCCAGCCCAGGGGATCGACGCTCAGCTAGGCAATCTTCTCGCTCAGGTTGGTCAGTCAACCGTTGATAATTCAGCGGGCGATTCTCCCTTGAAGATCGAAACCGTGCGGGAAACTTATCCAAACGGGACTCCGCGAATTGAAAAGACGGGTTATCGCAATGAAAAAGGTGCATTTGTCGAACATGGGATCTGGACCGCCTATCGTGAATCGGGTCAGAAGATTGGTGGTGGTGAGTTGCAACACGGAAAAATGCATGGCCATTGGGTTCGTTCCTACTGGCCTGAAGAGGCTCAATTACTGAAGACAGGGGCACTGGCGGGCTTTCAAGGGACGGCAATCGCCGAAGGTGATTTCGTTAACGGAAAGCTGAATGGTCCGTGGGTGATCAAAGATGCTCAGGGGACAATTGTTGCGTCCTGGGGATTTGCGAATGGACAGCAGAATGGTGAATGGGTTTGGAACTATCCAAACGGCAAACCCCAATTTCGTACGAATTACGTTCGAGGAAAGCAGCATGGGCTGGCCGAAAAATTCGATTTCAATGGGACATCGACCGGCGTACAGAACTTTGTGGACGGTCGAGAACTGGTCCGCCAGACGTTCTACCATCCGAATGGTGTCATTTCTTGCGAAGGGACATTCCTGACGGCAGCTGAAAAGTTAACCACGAAATTCGACTGGTGGGCCGGCTTCGGGGAAACTCTGTTTTATGGTTATGTTGGCGGCCGTGATCGACATGGGAAATTCGTCTGGTTCTACCCCAGTGGCAAAAAGAAGATTGAAGGGGAGTATCTTCTCGGTCAAATTACGGGAACCTGGACTTATTACAATGAAGACGGAACCGTGCAAAAGATCGAAGCCGTAGCTCCACCAAATCTGCAGAAAGAAACGGTTGCTCCGTCAACCGCTCCGTCTGCCAGTCCGGCGTCTGTTCCAGTGACTCCCGTTCAGGCACCGGAACCAGGGGAAACCCAGAAAGACAAGGCGACGACGCCTGAGCCTGGCAAGGAAACAACAACTCCAAAGGCACCAACGATTACGGAAGTGGCGGAGGTGTCGCGGGGACGGAAAAGCCCTGTCGCGGCGGGGGATGACGATTTGCCAACAACGACGAAAAATGTTTCACCGAAATCTGCTGAACCGAAGCCGACAGACAGCAAAAAGCCGCTGCCAATACAGGCGAAGGATGATTAATCGTGAACCGCCTCAGGCGGTCGCCATGAGCTTCTACTCCATGGACGTGAGGAACTTTGGCAACACTTCCCTCGTCAAGTTCCTCAAGCGTTGATTCCGTCTGCTTAGCGTATAAAAACGTTTTGAAATGCGAGTTCTTCCGAGTGGTCGGGCAGCTCGCATTTCTGTTTTCCAGGGTTGTTGCCCGCATGATTTCTCGTTGACGTGTCGCGGAGAATTGCATCAACCCATCCCGCCAGCTCAATGGATTGATGGGGCCCAATCAACGGTGAAATCGGAAGAATCCTCGCGTTTTGGAATGGCTCGGGAAAAAAATGTGCAATTCCGGGTAATTTAGCGAGCTTTGGTACGCTCGCATCTGACACGTTTCAACGGTAACCTGTGAACTGCCGTGTGTCTGATTTTGTGGGTATTAGTGCGTTCGTTTTCGCGTCGTCAAGGCCGAGGTTTCGACTCGCGAAATTCAGAAACTCCAATGCGCACAAAGAATTTCTGATTAACCGACCCTGGTTTTTTAGAATTTCGATTTTGCAGAGAAATGCAACGGAATAATCCGCCGAGTCATTCGTTTCCCTTGTGACGACTTTCACTCCCTCTGAATCACAGTTGCGTTGGAGCATTCGATGAACAAAGTCTTGATTTGGCGTAAGGTCGCAGTGGCAGGGCTGCTGGTTGGCATGTTGAACTCCTTCGGTTATGCCCAGTCGGGTACCGCGACAACAGATTCTGGCCCCCAGACTCAGCAAGATAAGTCCAAAGTTTCCAAAGAGGTCTTCGACCTGCTTCGAAACCGCTGCCATCAGTGTCACGGTGAACAGTCACAGTATGAGAACCTGGACGTCCTGGATCGGAAAAGTCTTCTTGACGGGAAGTTTATCACCCCTGGTAAAATTCAAGATTCGACAATCTGGTCAGCGATTGAAGACAATCGCATGCCAAAGGGGGCGTCGAGCGAACCAGAAAGCCGGAATCGTCCCCTTTCTCTCGAGGAAAAGAACCTCGTCAAGCTTTGGATTGAACAAGGTGCCGAGTTTCCTTCCCGCAGTCGATTTGACAAAGTCAAATTCGTCTCACGGTCGGCGGTGCTGACAAGCGTACACGATTTTTTGAAGGACCAGCCAAGCGATCGCCGGCATTTTTTCAAATTCTTTTCGCTGGCCAATGTCTATAACAATCCCGCGTATATCGACGAAGATGTGGCAATTCGACGGGCTGCGCTTTCGAAAATCCTCAACAGTATCAGTCGTTCAAGCCAGATCGTGACACCTAAGCCGCTGCCGGGCACCGAAGAGACTGTCTACGTCATCAACTGGAAGGACGATTTGAACCTTGATCTCGACCTTTGGAGATCAGTGCTTCAGCGTTATCCCTTTGGATTGAAGTTCAGCACCGGCGACGACAAGAACGTCTCTAAAATCTACAAGAACCTTGATGAATTAATTAGTACGGACACGGAACGCGACGGCATTTACGTGATACGTGCCGACTGGTTTGTGGCGACGTCAAGTCGTCCGCCGTTGTATCACACACTGGCGGGGATTCCTCAAGAGTTCTCGGAAATCGAAAAGGAGCTTGGGCTCGATATCATCAAAAATTTCCGTGATGATCGTTGTCGTCGGATCGCCATACAAAGAAGTGGCGTCTCCAAGCAGAATCGTGTTCTCGAATGGCATGAAGCCAAATCGCGAACAGGAACACTCTGGGTTTCTTACGACTTTGGTCGCAACGTCGGAAAGGCCACGATCGAGATTCGTCCTCTCGGCCCCAAGAAGACTGCTCAGGCCGCCGACCCGGCTCTGGTGAATTTTGCCTTCGAGCACAATGGGGGAGAAATGATTTACCCGCGGGCAAATGGCCTGCATGGTTATATGCTGACCGATGCTGACGGGAAGAGAATTGATGCAGGTCCAATCGACATCGTCAGTGATCCTTCGGAATCATCGGGGACCGCTCAAATCGTCAACGGTGTTTCCTGTATGCATTGTCATCGGCATGGAATGCTTAGCAAATACGAGGCCAGCCCGGACACCGCAGTGATTGGCAACGTTGCCGCCCAGGAAAAAGTCGACCGAATCTATGCTTCAGAAGCGGAATCAAGGGAGCGTTTTGAAGAGGACCGCCGCAATTATCTCGAGGCGTTAAGCAAAGCAATCGGACCGTTTCTGATCCCCAATTATGACAGCATTAAATTCAACGCAGAGAAGCGGGTCAAAGCGATCGAG
This sequence comes from uncultured Schlesneria sp., assembly GCA_903899985.1. Taxonomy (GTDB): domain Bacteria; phylum Planctomycetota; class Planctomycetia; order Planctomycetales; family Planctomycetaceae; genus Schlesneria. The sequence continues at coordinate 32,496 of CAIULL010000034.1, read as the reverse complement.
CGATTCGAAGATCCGATTTCGATCGTGGCAAGGCAATACCGGACCGACCTGGGGATTCGTCAGGTGGCGTTGGAACTGGAGCTAAAGACCGATATCCAACAGTTGGCCGCCAAACTGGATGAACCCAACATGAAGAAATTTGGAATCGGTCCCTTAGTCAAGAAAGATGGGGACGGCAATTATCGAAGCGGGGTCATCAAGCGAGATCTTTGGGACGATCGTGAAGTTGATGGCGAATCCTTGTATCAGACAGTCGCCAGGAAGCTGCAAATTGGGACGCCGATTAACCACGCCAAGTCCAGCAAATGACCAATGATAACTTGAAAAAGTGAATTGACGATTCTGTTCTGATCTGACAAAGGAAATACGATGTCTTTCGCACGAGACAGGATTGGCGGGTTGGTGCTTGCGATCCTATCTGGACTCGCTTTGACGAGGACTGAAGCTGCAACTTTTGAGAATGCAACAGACGGGCTTCTCAAAGAGGTTCAGCGAGTGGCTTCGAAAGAGAAGGATCAAAATCGTAAATTGTTTTTCGATACGGTCAACGTGCCAAAAGAGGGGACCGAAGCGGGACTGCGGAAAGAGTTCCTGGACCGAATTCAGCTTCAACCTTCCCTGAAATCGATGCTGGTCGAAAAGAAGCTGGAAGCCGATCTTTGCCTTGATTTGACCCTGGAAAAAGATACTGATCTTACCCATGCGGTGCTCAAGGTCCGCTTGCGAAATAATGGGGATGGTAAGGAGTTTGCCACTCTGAGAAGCGAAGCGATCGATACGGTCGAAGACTTGACGAGGCTGTTGAATTTCACAGTGAATCAGCGCGTGACAGGAGACGACAAATCTTTTGCCGAACTCACCAATCGTGAAAAGCTTTCTACGGTCGAAAAAGTTGTGGCTGCAAAGCGGTCGGAGTTGAAAAAGGCTTTTACAACATCGTCCGTTCAAATCTCCAAGGATGGTTTCCGCGCCTCGGCGGGGGATTCCAGTCCTTATCAGATCGAGATTCGCACGCAGGACGAGGAGGGTAAGTTCAAGGTTTCCCAGCCCATTAAGATCATCAGGGATTCTTCGGGAAACGAGTTCGCCTTTGTCGATCTTCCATTGAAAACCGTGTTCGCTGTCCGAATTCTTAATGCCCAGAAAGATCACGATATCGGCGCCCGAGTGTTACTCGATGGGATTAATAGTCTCGAATTGTGCGAAATCGCTGACTACAAAGAGCATGGCTGCTGGTTAGTGCGGAAGAATGAAGCGGGGACCATTAAAGGATGGCTGGTCAACCAGGATCTCACCCGAAGCTTTGAGACTTCTTCACTGGCTGATGGACTGATTACCACGCTGAAGCAAACAAATTTGTCGAGCGTGGGAACGATTACGGTTTCATTCTTTCCTGCATGGTCAGGAGATGATCCACAACCCGCCGTGGAAAAAACTTCAGAGACAAGGGCGGTCAAGCCTGGGAACGCCATTCCGAACAGCGTTAACACTGTCAGCGACGTTCACTTTGGTAAAACACTGCTTTCGAGCGTCACCATACGATATGAAAGGCCATCCTCCGACAAGGGGGCTGACCCGGTCCAGGCGAAGCGATAATTAAAACCTTCCGAAAATCATAGAATGGAGAAAAATCATGTTTGGAAAAAGATTGAGCGGCCTGTTTGTTGCCGCCATCGTGACACTAAGTCTTCCTGTTGATGTTCAATCGCAAGAAGCGATTCGAGAGGGCTCGTTGTCTGCGGCTTTTAATACGTTAGCCGGGCAGATCCAAGCCTTTGCCACGAGCGAAAAGATTATTGTCGGTTCAGGAAAAGATGACGTTAAGGATCTCGATAAGATCGTGCTGCGAGTCGATGAGTTCAGCGTGGCCGATAAGTTTCGACCCAGTAAGGCCACAAAAAAGCATTTGTCGAAGATGTTGAGTGAAGCGTTGATAAAACATAAGGTCAAGGTTGCCAAGTCTGACGTTGAACCTGCGACACACGTCCTGAAAGGAGAATGTCGAGGTAAAACAACAGACGGGGTGAAATTGGAGTTGATCGTCTCGCTTGTGACCAATGATGCCGTGGAAGTCAATGGTTTCAGAGTTGCCGTTGATGCTGTCGAGGTTTCTGATCGTGAAGAGATTACCTCGATCCTCGGATTGAACGTTGATGCCACTCCGAAAAAGCCCAATGCGACGGGGATCAAGGGGGTAGAGGAAGTCAGGGAAGCACAAGCCAGTAAGTTTAAAGAGAGCGTCAAAAATCCGACCGTGGCGATTACCTCGTCGGAAGGTCAGAAAGCGATTCAGACAATTGTTTCACCAACAAGTTCCAGCAAATTTAAACTCGAAATTCTCGTGAAGACTGACACGGGCTTTGTTCCGGCTCCGGTTAAAAACGTTGGCGGTATGGCCGTGGTGGAATTTCATGAGAAGGACGCTTACCAGGTCAAAATCTATAATGACTTCGATTTTGATGTTGCAGTGAAATTGACTTTGGATGGAATCAACAGCCTTTCGCTCAGCAAAGTGGAAGCCTATCGACGCGCAGGATGCTGGATTATTCCCGGTAAATCGAAGACTTCACAAGTGACACAATCGAAGCCTTTGACAATAACGGGATGGCACATCACTGATGAAGAGGTGAAAGATTTCCTGGTCACGACGTACCCCGATTCCGTTGCCCAATCGTTGGGTGGTCAAGCTGAAGGGATCGGAGTGATTCAAGCCCAGTTTTTCCCGGCATGGAGCGGGAACGAGCAGCCATACGAAGAATTGATGGCTGGTTCCAGGGGTGCGTCGGACGGACTCGCGACTGGGGCTGGCGAGATTAAGCAATCTCGGTCAGAGAAGTTGGTCCGTCATATCGGCAAAACCCTTTTGGGGGCGATCACTGTGCGATACTCGCGTCCTGAAATACCGATGGATCTACCAACAGACGGACCCAAAAAATAGTTTAATCCTTGAGTGAAGACCGTCGCGAAGGCCGCGACGGTCTTATTTTATTTATTGGCTCATGCTGGGTTTCTGTTCGGTAAAGTAACTGCTTTTCAGATGTGCCGAGCAAATGTTAATTGCAACGCACTTACTGTCCTTCGTGGTCTGGTCAAGAATTCGACTGAAGCTCTTTTTCCTGGTGGTATCGTCGATGCGAACAGTTTTGCCTCAGTCATTGGTTATCGCATCCGTGTGGACGGTGCTCACATCATTTGCCTTAGCTCAGCCAAACGATGCTCTTCCGAAACGAGAACGACAAGAGCCGGCAAGGCCTATTTTGTTAACCCAGGGGGCGATCGGGCAAATCTCTTCGCTGGCATTTTCGCCGGACTCTCGGTTTCTTTATGTCGCGGGTGCAGACAAAGTCATTCGAACGTGGAGTTTTGTGGAAGTAAGGCCGAACGAGTTCAGTCCGGTCGTGGCTCAAACGATGCGCTGGGAAATTGCACGTGGTGACTGGGGCGAATTGAATGCAATCGCAGTTTCGCCGGCTAAGGAGGAAAATCTCATCGCGGCCGCTGGTAAAGATCCGCGTTTCACGGGTGATATCGGATTGTGGAACACCGGGACCGGTCGATTTGCAATACCGACAGAACCTTCGGTACTTCCATTGAAAGTTAGAACCGTAAACCCGCCCAATGGTCATACGCGAACCGTCTCTTCACTCGCGTTCTCGCCCAGCGGAAGAAAATTGGCTTCCGTAGACAATAACGGCGCGATCTGGTTCTGGGATATCGGAACCGGGAAAGGCACGGAAGTCCATAAAGGCGCTAAAGGTGATGAGGACGATTTGGGATTTATTGCACCCGTTGTGTTTTTGGCAGAAAACTATTTTGCAGCGCTGGTTCCTGGTGACCTGAGTCGACCCGAAGCGTTTCCGCATCAACTCGGGATTTTCAATGTCGGGGATTTTTCTCGCCCAAGGTTAATAAAAAAAGAGAAAATTACGGCGTTGTCAAAAAAGACTGGTGAGGAAATCTGGGCGAGCGCGGATTCGCAGGGTGATATTCAAACCTGGAGTGGAATCGCTCCCATCAAGCCACTGGCAGAGATGATCAACCCGCTGACAAAGATGAAAACTTTCCAAGTTGTGCCTTCAGTCGTTAGCATGAGTTTCTTTCAAGCTGACTATTTGGCGGCCATTCGAAAACGAGGGCTCTCGAATGGCAACGTTGAAACCCCGGCCCGTCTTGAAATCTGGAACTGGAAAACCCGTCAATTAATTGATTTCATTGAAATTGGGCGTCACGACGAATCTCGCTGCGTTGCGGTCAGCCCGGATGGAAAATGGCTCGCCTACGGCTGCCCGGATTCCGATGAAGTGCGGATGATTCGTCTGGCCGAAGTTGTCAACGGAAAATTACCTCCGGTCAATAACTTTTTGCGACTTCTGGGGCGAGGAAAAGCGATCTGGAAAGCGGAATTCGTTGATTCCGGCGAAGCTGATCCCAAGTTGAAACTCCGCTTCCTCGACCGGAGCAATGAGGCCGGTGATGAAGAGATCAAGCCGGAAGATTACCGAGGGTTCGATCTTGAACAAATGCAAATCGTGCCACTCACCGGACAAGAAACAATCAGGACTTCCGATTCTGATCAAGGCTCGTGGACGGCCGAGATCAAAATGGAGAAAGATGACAAAGGCAATTTTAAAGAAGGCAATTTTGTTGAGCTATTCTTTAACAGGCAATCTAGAGCGCGTATTACTCCGCACTGGAAAAACCAGGGACCGGTCAAGTCATACTGCTGGATCGCTCGGGCGAATGAGGATCAACCGTTCGCAATCGCTTTGGGTACCGAGCGACAGGATGGGATCTATGTCTACTCTTTACCCGAAGCCAATCAAAAACCCCAATTGCTTCGTTACTATCGGGATCATGTGGGAGCGGTGACGTCGTTAAGCGTTTCACCGAACCGTCGATTACTGGTTTCTTCTTCCATGGATCAGACGATCAAGTTCTGGAGCCTTGATGAACTCAGTCCAATCGCAGGCCGTTTTAAAAACCGAACGGCGTGGGGAGCCGACTTTGTCATCGAAAACGGCAAACTGATCGCTCGTAATGTGAACGAGAAAGGAATCGCATTTCGTCGCGGAATAAAGAATGGAGTTCAATTGGAAAAGCTCGAATGGGTGAATGATAAGAAGCTTTTCAACGCAGTCACTCCAGACGAGATGTTGAAAATCCTGAATGAGCGGGAAATCTTCAAGGAATTTCAAGTATTTGTTCTGAACGGTCCTGCGTTGGGAAGGCCTGTTGTTCCTGGCTGGGAACCTCTGGCAACACTTTTTGCTGACCGTCACGACGAATGGGTCTTGTTCACGCCGGAGGGTGTGTTTGAAGCGTCGGCAGCCGAAGGGCCTAAACTGCTAGGGTGGCAATACAACCAGGGACGCGGCTACGACCCTGAAATCTTTGAAGCGGGGGAGCTGCAAAATTTGCGAAAGCCTGCGGTGTTAAAGTCACTCTTAACTGCAGGAGTTGCAATACCCGCTAATCTGAATGTGGCGGCGGAGGCAACCGACCGACCGATTGTTCAGATTATTTCACCGAAATTGACTGATCCTCCCGCGACTGCGGATCAACCGGTTCAGTTCAAAGCGGTCATCAAATACCCTAAGAAAGTTAATCTCGCAGCGATCTCCCATTCCTTTTACGTCAACAGTCATCGTGTCCTCAAAATTCTGGGTGATGCCACGCCAACTCTTCAGAGCACGACACACCCTGATTATGTGGAGCAGGAAGTCACGATTCCTGTTAATCCTGGAGAGCAGTTAAGCTCATATGGGGTGAGCACCACGACCACGAGCGAACCGGAAAAGCAGCATCGTACGGCGACTGTCTTCAGCCATGCGGCGAAGAATCGAAATAAAAAATTATTTCGATTACACGTCGTTTCGATCAGTTGTCAAAATTATCCGGCGAATGCGCTAAAACCGTTGAAGCAGCCGAAAGCTGACGCTGACGCTCTGGTCGACGAACTTACGCTCCGTGCCGGAAATTACTATGCCATGCCGAACAAGCCCTGGGTCTTGGACGACATGAATAATAATCGAGTTAATCGTGAAGCGATTCAAAAGAAGATTGCAGAAGTCAAAGTGTCGTTAAAAGAGAGTAATTCAGACGATTTGCTGATTATCTATCTGGCTGGTCACGGCGATGTCTATGATGATAAATACTGCTTTATTCCATCCAGCCCAGAATTCATCAAAGCGCGAAATGACAAGGAAAAAGTCGAAGCCTGTGTCACGTGGAAGGATCTTGATCCGCTGTGTGACCTCGGTTGTCGCAAGATTTTCATCATTGACACCTGCAGGGGGGGAAAAATCGAGGAGACTGCCAAGGCCGCATTTGACAGTGCGCGGGTCCGCGCGACATTGCTGGTCTCATCATCAAGTAAGGACCAGGAAGCGAAAGAAGCTAACGAACTTCCGAACAGCTATTTTATGGCCTATTGGCTTAACGGCTTCGGCGGGGAGGCCGATGGTTTCGCCTTTAATATTCGAAAACCCCCTGCCGACCCTGGTATGAAATTGAAGAAAGAGGACGGCGTAGTTCAATTTGACGAAGTGATTTGTTACGTGGGAGAAAAGGTGTGGGATATTACCGATAAGACACAGCGACCATGCGTATTTGAGCGTAATAAGTCCTTTCAGATGCAGTTCGATCTTTGTCCGGTCACCCTTAATTCGGCCAAACCTTAAGTCGAAATGAGTTCTGCTTTGTGCAGATTTCCGCGCAAAAAGTGATGCGTTAAAGAAAATCCTGAGAAGATTTGCTTTCACGATTCGTTGACCTGTCGCAGGCTGCGATTCACGTCAAGATCTTCGACGGGATCGCGTTAACAATGCTCAACACTTTTTGCGAAGGAAAACGAAGATGAGCGTTTGGAAATCAGTCGTGATCGCTTTGGTGATGGTCTCGGCCGTCAGTGCATTTGCGAACGTGAGCGAGGCAGGGCATCGCCAGTACTACAGCAGTTGGAGCTATTACCCGTCGACGACCTACTACTACTCGACGTACTACTACCAGCCCCAACAGAATTCAAGCGGCTATAATTATCATTACTGCATCTCGTACCCGGCGCAGCCTCGGTATGTCTACTACTACAATCCCCACAGCCGCGTCTACTGGGGCCGACTTGACCTGGAAGGAAAGGATGGCAACGTCTATTCCATTCTGAAGGAAGAGGATCGCAAAGAAAAGCTGTCGGACATTCCCGAAACGGCATTTCCCAAGCCAGCCGCGATGCCGGTGATTCCCGATTCAACCGATGGCGTCACGATTGAACCGATCAAAACCGCCCCTAGCCTCGATCTGCCCGCGAAAGAGTCCAGTCACGCAAGAGAAGATTGAGTAATTAATCAAGCCGATCGACGAACTGCATCGATCGGCTCGTCTGAATCGTGCAGGATGCAGTGATCAATAAAATGGAAAAAGGGAGTCTTCTGATTTAGAAGGCTCCCTTTTTCGAATGAATCACCGATTGCGTAACTCGATCGTCAGTTGAGGGAGTTGTCCCCTCGCGTGTTGATGGGGTTATTGGAAATAATCGCCATAGGTAACTCCATTGATGTTACTCACGACGGGGGTGGCTCCGACAAAGATCTTCCCGAGTGTGTTCGTATGCAAATTAGCGGCACTACCATTGACTTTGCACAAATTAATCCCGATCTGTGGGGAACCACTATTGCTCAAAGTAATGTTGTTGGTATTCACCCCCAGATTGACATGGTCAAGCGTGACGATGTCGTTCATGCCGCCAGTGGTAATTGACAACTGTCCCGAAATCACATTCATGTTGTTGGTGAGCGGAGGATCCAGTGGAGGGGTCGAAAAGTCTTGGCCTGCGATATACACACGGTTATTTCCGGTTCCTGTATTGATCGTGTCGGTCCCCTTCACAGTCGTCAATTGTTGCGTGACTTCATTGGTCCCTTGACCTGTCACGTTCAGGGTCAACGAACCACTAATAAGTGACGCGTAAATCCAATCTGTGTTGGTTCCCTTGGTTGAGCCTTTGATCGACGCGTTGCCGCCGATCGAAGCATTGTCGACAAACACGTTGTTGTCTCCCGTGTCTGAGCCGGTGATCGACAAGTTGCCGCCGATCGAAGCATTGTCGACAAACACGTTGTTGTCTCCCGTGTCTGAGCCGGTGATCGACAAGTTGCCGCCGATCGAAGCGTGGTCAACGGTCACTTTTTCGGCAGTGGATGGTCCAAAACCTTGCGTCGCTGGTGGTTCACTGATGACGTTGACGTTGCTCTTGTTCCCATTGGTGCTTCCGGCAACGGTGATCACGTCATTGCCAAAACCACCGGAGACGCTGTGGTCCAGGTTCGGCTTGGTGCTCAGATTCAACGTCAACGTATCGCCAGAATTGGAGCCGACGAGATTGTTGAAGTTACTGATCATTTCCAGTCCGCTTCCACCGGTGTTTTGCGCGTTGGTGTTCGTTAAATCAACGGTCACGCCAGTCAGTGCATGACTATAGACGATTGTGTCATTCCCGGTTGCGCCGCCGTCAATCACAACGACGGATGAGGTGACAATTGCACTTGCGTCGATTGTGTTATTTCCTGTGCCGCCCAGGATGGCAATATTCGGCGAATTGAATGCGCCACCGGCCGTCACCGTGTCATTACCGTTACCAGTGTTGATCGTAATTGAGGACGCTTTGATGACCGTCCCGGCACCTGGGATGTTAATCGTGTTATTTCCCGAGCCACCGTTGACCGTGACTGCGCCAGTTGCTGTCAAAATTCCACCGACGTTGGTCACCGAATTGTTACCGTTACCGCCGTTAACCGTGATCGTCGATGCCGTGATTCCCGTTCCATTATTCCCGTTTAAAGTGATCACGTCGGTCCCGGCGCCGCCGTTGACCGCGAATGCGCCGGTCGTGGTCACCGTTCCCAGGACGTTCACCTGAACGCTACCGTCTCCGGCGTTGATAGTCAGGGCAGAAGCCTTGATACCTGCGACCGTATTTCCGTTGACGTTAATCACATCGCTTCCCGATCCTCCTCCGATCACGATCGGGCCTGTTGTGGTGACCGTTCCGATGATGTTGATCTGGACGTTACCAGTCCCTCCGCTGACGATGATCGAGGATGCGGTCACTCCTGGGGCGGTCGTTCCGAGAACGTTCAGCGTGTCGTTCCCTGCGATCCCAGTGATCGCCAACGCGCCTGTGATAGCGGTATTCGTGACGGTGTCGTTATCAACGCCGACACCACCCGCGATTGTCAATGAACCGGTTAAGGTGGTGTCATGGACCGTGACATTGGATTGATCGCCAGCGCTTAGTGCGCCATTAATCAGCGTGTCGCCGGTTAACGTGCCAGTCACGTCAATCGTGTCGGTTCCCGAGTTCCCGCTGATCGTGATTCCGGATGGGGTTGTGGCTGCGATCGTTCCCAGGAAGTTAATCTTCTCAATTCCGTTTCCGCCGTTGACGACGATCGATGTGGCAGAGACTCCGGTCCCGGTTCCGTCCACGACAATCACATTGTTGCCACCATTGCCACTGATCACCAGGGCCTTCGTGAAGGTAGAGTTCCTGATTGTGTCATTATCAACACCAGCGCCTCCGACGATGGACAATGAACCGGTCACCATCGCGTCGTGGATGGTGACATTCGAAGTGTCGATCGCGTTTGGAGCGCCGTTGATCAGAATGTCAGCCGTCAATTTTCCGGTGACATCGATGACGTCGGTCCCGCTGTTGCCGCTGATGGTGATGCCGTAGGGCGTGGTCGTTGCAATCGTTCCGAGGAGGTTGATCTTTTCAGATCCGTTTCCGCCATTGATGACGATTGAGGCAACAGTCACTCCGGTCCCCGTTCCGTCGACAGTAATGACATTGTTCCCTGCATTGCCCGTGATGGCCAGCGACCCTGTGATCACGGAATTCTTGACCGTATCGTTGTCAACTCCTGCCCCCCCTGCGATGGTCAGCGAACCCGTGATGTTGGCGTCGTGGACTGTGACGGTGGATTGATCGCCCGTGTTGGGGGCGCCGTTGATGAGCGTGTCACCGATTAATGTCCCGGTGACATCGATTGTGTCGGTTCCCGTTCCGCCATTGACCGTCATTCCGTAGGCAGGGTTGGTTGACGTCACCGTCCCAAGGACTTTGATCTGATCATTACCATCACCGCCATCGACATTGATTGCGGCCGCCTGGATGCCGGCGCCGGACCCATTCAGCGTGATCGTGTCATTTCCAGCACCGCCGCGGATTGCCGTTCCGGCGGTCGTGTTGACGGCACCGATGACGTTCACCTGATCGTCGCCGTCTCCTCCGTCAATGACCAGGGAGGCTGCGGTAACCGGTCCGCCGGTTCCATCCACGGTCAGCACGTCGTTTCCAGCATATCCCAGAATTGACAGCGCACCTTTGATCGTGGTGTTCTTGATGGTGTCGTTATCCACGCCTGCACCGCCGACGATCGTCAATGAGCCGTTCGTAAATGTGGCATCATGGACCGTGACATTGGATTGATCGCCAGCGCTCGGTGCGCCGTTGATCAGTGTGTCGCCCGTCAACGTGCCCGTCACGTCAATCGTGTCGGCTCCCGTGTTTCCGCTGATCGTGATTCCGAATGGTGTCGTCGTCGCGATCGTTCCCAGAAAATTAATCTTCTCACTGCCGTTTCCGCCGTTGACGACGATCGAGCCGGCCGAGACACCCGTTCCGGTTCCGTCCACCGCAATCACATTGTTGCCCCCACTACCCGCGATCGCCAAGGCATTTGTGAAGGTCGAATTTCTGATGGAGTCGTTATCGATCCCCGCACCTCCCAAGATTGTCAGCGAACCTGTCACTTGAGCATCGTGGACGATGACGTTCGAGGTGTCGATTGCGCCGGGTGCCCCGTTGATCAGAATATCAGCAGTTAATTTTCCGGTGACATCGATTGCGTCTGTCCCCGTATTTCCACTGATCGTGATACCAAAGGGCGTTGTTGTCGTAATCGTTCCGAGGAAGTTGATCTGTTCGTTAGCAGTCCCGCCGTTAACGACGATCGAACCTGCTGTCATTCCAGCACCGGTACCGTCGACGGTGATGGTGTTGTTACCGCCATTCCCCGAGATCGTCAACGCTTTTGTGATTTTGGAATTCTTCACGGTGTCGTTGTCAACACCCGCACCCCCTGCAATGGTCAGTGAACCCGTAACGATCGCATCGTGGACTGTGACGTTGGATGTGTCACCAACGTTCGGTGCCCCGTTGATCAAAATATCGGCCGTCAGGTTTCCAGTCACGTCGACCGTGTCGAAACCAGTATTTCCGTTAATCGTGATCCCGTAGGGTGTCGTCGTTGAAATCGTACCGAGCAAATTAATCTGCTCAGTCCCGTTCCCGCCATTAACGACGATGGAACTGGCAGAAACCCCGGGACCTGTACCGTCGATGGTGATCACGTTGTTTCCGGTGTTGCAAGTGATTGTCAATGCACCGGTGATCGTGGAGTTCTTGACCGTATCGTTTTGATTGAATACGCCGCCCTTCAATGTCAGTGAACCCGTCACCGTGGCATCGTGAACAGTGACTGTTGACTGGACAAAGTTGGTATCGATAAGCGTGTTCGCCGTCAACATTCCTGTGACATCGATGATATCAATTCCCGACCCACCCCTGACGATGATCCCAGCAGGTGTCGTCGTCGCGAGGATTCCAAGAATACTGATGTTGTCGTTTGCAATGCCGCCATCGACAGTGATTGCTGCCCCGTTGATCCCCGCGCCCGTACCGTTCAACGTGAACGTATTATTTCCCGCATCTCCACTGATCGCGATACTTGCGGTTGTGGTGACGGCCCCGAGAACGCTCAACAGGTCATCGCCATCACCACCGCTGATCACCAGGGAAGCCGCCGTGACTCCGGCGCCGGTTCCGTCAACTTTAATTGAATCGTTGCCAGCATTTCCCCGGATTGCCAATGCACCTGTCACGGTGGAATTCTTGACGACGTCGTTATCAACGCCGGCACCACCTACGATGTTCAAATAGCCAATCACGGTGGCGTCGTGAACGGTGACGTTGGAAATATCACCGATGTTTTGTGCCCCTTTGATCAGCGTGTCACCCGTCAGGATGCCAGTGACGTCGATCGTGTCGGTTCCGGTATCACTGCTGATGGTGATTCCAAACCCCGTTGTGGCGGTGACGCCCCCGAGAAGGCTAATCTGGTCGTTGTTGCCGCTTCCGCTGCTGAGGTTGAATGAGGCGGCGCTCACACCCGCCCCCCCTGTTCCGTCGATGGTTATCGCGTCATTTCCCCCGTAGCCAGAAATCGAAAGTGCACCGGCGATAGAAGTATTCTTGACGAGTAACGTGTCGGCTGCGTCGCTGCCGTTGATCGTTAGCCCGCCGCCAGTGATCGTCGCATCGTGGACGTTGACATTTTCGGCACCGCCATTTCCGTGAATTACCACTCCACCAGCGGCGTCAATTGTTCCGAGAACCTCGACCGACAACGACGCCGTTCCGCCCGTCAGCACGATATTATTTGCACCGAGATTGACATGCAGTATGGTTGCTGTTGCATCAACCTTCAGTGTGTCGGCGCCACCTCCAAGGTCGACATTGATCGATGCGAAGTTGGTCGCACCTGTGTCGTAATCCGCAACACTGTTGACAGTCGTTCCACCTGACCCGACCAAGTGCAGATGATAAGTTCCGGGGCCAGAGGATTCGAAGACGAGTGTCAGATTGTTATTAGTGTTGCTGGGTGCGTCTTCCGTGACAGTCAGTACGCCTGCTACGAGCGTCGATGTCAAGTTCGCCGTAAGCATGCGGCGAGGCTCCAGTGTATCGATCTGAACGATGGCGTGCGTCGTCTGGAGAGCAGTACTGTTACGTCGGCGTGCATGAACTCGAACCCGACCTCGATAAAGACCGCTCAGCCAATGGAACAGAGTCATCTCGCAGTATCCTTTTCAAATTCAAGTGATAAAACACAGGTGCTCAACTTGCCGCGTACACGAGGCTCCGACCAACTGTCCCGTCGAATTACTTTGAAGTTTTTACAGTCGCAGGCAATAAAGATAGGCCGAAAACGTTAGTTTTTTTCAGTGTCTGATGCAGTACCAAACAAACATATGGAAATGCAGTTTGATAACAGCACATTTTCGACTTCCTGTAAAATACTGAGACACAATCGCTGATGTCAACCCAGATTATCTATTTTATCACTCTGGCGGGTGCTTGTGGGGAGATTGAGTCGATCTCACCATTAACGGATTTGGCCTCGATCGCATGGAGTAAGCGATTCGATTATTCTTGTTTAGAAATAGAACAACCCGAGGCCATTTCACATAAAATGAAATGGCCTCGGGTCTTCTGGTGAACAACGTCTGTCGTCAAGCCGACAGGATGTTTCAATTAGAATTGAGTTCGGACTTGCGGATTCGTCAGCGACGATCCTCCGAAGAACCAGTTGAACATTAAGCGAAACTCTCCATCGAACTGCTTACCGGCGTTAAGTGGCGTGACGTAAGCGGCTGAAAGAATTCGGTTACGTCCAAACTGCACGTTCGTGCCGACGACTCCGTTAATAACTTCGATTGAGCTGAAGTTTTGTCCATACACTTGTTGTCCACTGTTATCGTAGACGACATTCCCGCTTTGTAGCGAGCGGTTGTAGTGAAGTTCTGCGGTCGGCGAGACGCCGGTCACGCCAAATCGATTCACGCCGGCAACGGGCTCTCGATAAATCCAGTAGCCGACATTGATGCTGCTGTAGAAGAACGTTGCATCACGAAATCGTCCGACATTGGTGAAGTCATGTGTTGGCTGAAACGTGGTTGGATCGGGATTTGCCGTGTAGACCCGGTTTCCATTGGTGTCATAGTCAAACTGGAAGAAACATTGCGAGAAGAATCGGTCGTTCGGGGTGTACAGTCCGCCCAGGAACGGAAGGATGTGGACCGAATCGTTCCTGACCTGCATTGTTTCCATGCCGTTATTATTCAAGAAATGCAATCCGCGAGCCGTCGGAGCTTCAAGCCCCAGACCGGTAGAGACTGCATAGGTTGTGTCGCGGTACAGCAACGTTTTTCCGTAGAACGTCACGTTGTTCCACTCAACATCAGTTGGCGCTGTCGCACCCATATTTCCATTGATGACTTGAGTCGAAGACAACGAGGAGGCAAACGGAGCTCGGAATTCGAACGAAGACCACCCGTTGAAAAATGTCTTTTCAAAACCAGGTGTGAAACGATTGACGTTGACGCCGCCGGGGTACAGTTTCGTATTGTCGAAGAAGCTGTAGTTGAAAAACACGCGGTCACGGGGAAGTGGACTGGTATTTTCAGCGATTTTTGCACGTCCACCTGCGAGTGCCGGGTCGTTGGAGACCTGCTGATTTGAGTAAACCTTGTAGACTTCCGCAGAACCTGGGTTTGGAGGCGACTTAACTTCCGGTGGGTTATACAGCACTGTCCCTGTGGGTTGATTTCCTACAAGGAAGAGGTGATTGCTGATGCCCGGCGACGAAAAGACGATGTTTGGTGGAACCATTCCATGCGATGGAAGTGTTGAGGCTGTCGCAAGGTACTGGTTCCCGGTCTGAAACTGATTTGGAATGCCGCCGTTGGATGATAGGAGCACAAATTCGTTCGGATGCCCCGGGGCCATCGATTGCGTTGCAAAGCCGACAAAAGAGTTGTTAACCGTATTCCCGGAACCTAGCCCCCCGAAAAAGTCGCCGATCATTCCTGGGGCTACTCGATCGTTTGCCGCCGCGTTAGCGAGAAGATTGTTCTGTGGTGCTGGCTGATTGGCCGCAGCGTTTTGGTTCTGATTCGCCTGATTCTGGTTAGCCTGATTTTGAATCGCCTGATTCAACGGCTGATCCGGTGATGGCGGAAGGTTCGGGTCCTGTGGTCGATCCGTGTTTTGTGTCGTGTTCGGCGTCGGACTTGAATCCGGGGTTGTTGCCGGTTTTGAGTCTGACGGTGACGGAGGAGCAACCTGTTCTGACGGCGGAGCCGGAGCAGGGGGACAAACTGGTTGTGCTTGACTTGGTGCAGGCGGGCAGACTGGCGTCGGCGGACAGACGGGAGCTGGTGGACAAGGATACTCCACCGGGTTCGCCTGCTGAACTCGCCGACGTGGTTTCAACTTCGGTGTTGAATGGTCGAAAATATTGAAGGAAAGCGGGACAATTTCGAATGGGGATTCCGCGGCTTCCTTGAACCAGTCCGAGGTCTGGTACTTTGCCGGGACCGGGACTGGATCGGCCGCATCTGCCGCACTACAGGCAGACGCTAACAGGATCATGCCCACTGATGGAATGCAAAGCCGCTTAAAGAAATTGGCTTCCAAAAGGAAGAATCTTGGGATTTTCATTCGCATCCTTGCATTATCGAAGATGCTGTCGCTTGTATTTCGCGACCGCTGGTGGGAGGTTCAGAGTTTGAGCCGCACTTCCTGATCCGGGCTGAATTGAAAGTGGCGAAAACTGCCGTGCGTGACGTCAATGTTCGCTGGTCTCAATTCCTATTGATCTTTCGACCACTACTTCAACAGGTCTTTATTGCTCAATTGGATTTGGATAACGGAAATGGAGGGTGAAGCCAAACGCAACGAACAGGCCTCCCAGATAGAAAGTTTTAACAAACTGTGCGAAGTGTTTGACAATAATTGGAATCCGATGCCTCTGATTGGTAGCATGATTTCCTGATTTCAACGTGTCGTCGTTCCAATTCGGCTGAAATCATCCATTGGCGTATCGTTTCAGTTCAGTGTTTTGGCCGACGCTGCATCCGAACTTTTCTTACAATTCGAAGCGTGCAACCTGATTTGTGACAATTCGAGTCGCGTTTTTCGCAGAAAGTTTGCCATGAGAATTCCTGTCAGTTGTGGAGCCTGCTCGAATGAGTTTTCTGCAAGCGAAACTTCGGCTGGCAAACGCGTGAAATGCCCTGCTTGCGGCGAGGGGGTTCGCGTTCCTCTCGAGGCAGAAGAGCAGGAATTGCCACGGCGATCTTCTGGCAGCAAGAAATCCAAGGGTAAAACCAGTAAGTCGGGCGGGATCTCTCCGTTGTTGATTGGACTTGGAGCGGGGGGAGGCGGAGTTGCCATCCTGGGCCTCGCGCTGATGTTAATGAACAATCGTGGTGGAAATCAGGCGGTCCCGGTTGCGACACCAGGCACCCCCGTAGCCGCCCCGACAGCACCACAACTGGCGATGCCACAACCACCGATGGTCGCTCAACCAAACACGCCGGTTTCGCCGGCGCCGGTCATGGCACAAAATCCCATCGCGCCAACAAATCCGGCAGCCGCACACAACTCCGGCTCATCGAATTCCGTAAATATGAACGCTCCGGCCTTACAGCCGCCGAGCAATCTCGCATCGAATTCTCAGGGGCCTGCGCCAGTCAGTTCCGGGGGGGCTCAAAAGCCCGTGATACCGGTGGACAACGCACCGCTTCGCGAATTGAGCATGCCCGAATTGGTCGCACAGGTTGAGAAATCGGTCGTCCGGATCATTGTGAAGAGTGATCAAGGTGCAAGTGTCGGTAGCGGTTTTGTGATTGATGCCGATGGCAGCATTATGACAAATTATCACGTGATCGAAGGGGGCAAATCGGCTGAGGTCGAGTTCGACACGGGTGATAAGTCCAACGTCGTTGGCTTTACGACCGTTGACAAAGAGCGCGACCTGGCGATCATCAAGATTGATCAAGGTCAAAAACCCTTGCATCAAGTCCGTGTCGCAAGCGAGCTCCCTCAAAAAGGTGAGAAGGTTGCCGCGTTTGGTGCTCCTCGCGGGCTCTCATTCACGGCATCGGACGGAATCATTTCCGCGATTCGAAAAACGCCCGAGTTTTCCGCAAGGTCGGCCGGAACGTACCTGCAAACGACGACGCCGATCTCCCCCGGTAACAGCGGCGGTCCATTAGTGAACATGCGCGGTGAAGTTGTGGGTGTCAACAGCTTTAAAATTGAGGGCGAAAACCTGAACTTCGCTGCCTCGGCCACCGACATTCGTGATGTGATTGCCGGTCGCGGTGAGAAAGTGACACCACTGTCTCCCGAGGCTCTTCCTTTAGTTTATACGGAAAAAGCTTTTGGGCGGGCCGAGAATCTGGCGGGAACGACGAAGGGTAACATGCTGCTCGGCCAGATTCACGATGCCATCATCATCATGCTTCCGTTTACTTTCGATCCAAGCGGGCGAGTGACTGATAACGTCGAACTCCAGGTAGAGAAAAATCTGATTAAGAAAGCGGGTTGGACGAAAGTGACTCGACAGTCGCAGGTCAAAGGAAGTACTGCGCTTGTGGTCGTACTGATTTACTTTCAACAAGCAGAAAAAGTGAAGGACGCTGACAAGAAACTCGTCAGCGAACTGATGTGTCGGGTTCGAATCGTGTCTCGCGATGTTGATAAAGATGGAGTGGCTTACACAGCGATTGTCTGGGATGAGAGTGGTGCTTTGGGGACCATTTCGATTAACTCGTTGCTGGGAGGAGGGTTTCCACCCGCGATGAAAACCAAAATCTCCGAATTCTTTAACAAGACCTACCAGGGGATCAAAAAAGCTCAGCGCGGTGCCGATGACGGAGCCGACGCGGGTAAGTGAGCTCGGCGGTGATCAGGGGCGGCGGCCTGGATTTTAAAAATTGCTGAACTCTATTTCGAAGAATCATTGTTCTTGGAAGTGACTCAACTCCAACGTTTCTTCTGAAGCGGCGTATTTGGTCGAGTTTCAGTTCCTTTATCTGTTACCGGAACCGCTTGATTCATGTGGCCGTTGATTGCTGGTTGTCTGATTTCCGCCTTCTGGGTTTCTTTCCTGACGACGGGTCTGATGCGGTGGATTGCACCGCGCGTCGGCTTAATTGATAAGCCGGCGGCGCGTAAAGTCCATGTTGTTCCGACCCCGTTAGGAGGGGGAATTGGAATCTGGTGCGGTGTCGTGTTGCCGCTTGCTGTTGCTCAAATACTGATCCTGATCTGGGCGAAATCGCCACCATCATGGGTACCGCTTGAGTTGACTGAGCATCTTGCCGGAGCGGTATTTCGCTCACGCGAACTCTGGGGGATTATCGTGGCCGCCTCGATCCTGTCACTGACAGGATTAATTGACGATCTGCGTCCATTGTCATGGAAGCTGAGGATCGCAATTCAGTTCGGGGTTTCGATTGCTGTCGTACTCGCGGGGGTGAGGGCGACTGTGTTCGTCAGCAATCCCTGGATTGGAGGGCTCCTTTCAGTTCTGTGGTTTGTCGTGCTGGTTAATTCGTTTAATTTTCTTGACAATATGGATGGATTATCGGGAGGGATCGCATTGATCGTCAGTACGATCTTCGCAGTGATGATGCTGACGAAACCGGGTGATCCGCATTGGTTTGTCGGCGGGTTCTTTCTGATCGTCTCGGGGTCACTGATCGGGTTCTTGTGCCATAACTGGTCGCCCGCTCGGATTTTTATGGGGGATGCCGGAAGTTATTTTCTCGGGTTCAGCATCGCATCGATGACGTTATTAGGGACGTTTTACACGCCGAACGATCGAAACCAGCACGTGATTCTGGCTCCATTGTGTGTGCTCGCTGTCCCTCTTTACGACATTTGCTCGGTCGTGTTCATTCGGTTGAAGGAGGGGCGAAGCCCGTTTCAGCCTGACAAAAAGCATTTCTCTCATCGGCTTGTCGCGTTAGGTTTAACGAAGGTTCAGGCTGTTTTGACCGTTTTGTTAACGACATTGACGACCGGCCTGCTTGGGCTGACCCTGTATGCCGTAAACAGTTGGAACGCTGCGGTCGTTGTTGTCGCATGTGTTGGTTGCATTTTGTTGTTGATTGCCATTCTGGAAGCGGCTCCGCGAGATCCACCACACGCGGTTTGACCGGAGCATCCGCTCTCATGCACTCCAGGAACATTGGCGACACCTCCAACGTCATTTTCCTCAAAAGGATGGATACGTTGAATGGCTAAAAAGAGTGCGAGTATTCGCCGGGGGCCTCAGCCCGATACAAACTCGCAAATCAATCGAACTTCGATCGCTGGCGAACCTGTTGGTCTCATGCTTTGCGGTGGGCTGAGCCTCGTTCTGTTGCTGATGCGATTCTTTTGTGTCGCAGAGTCTGCAGATCGCGGCGAAACGCTTTGGATTGTCAGTTTCTGGATGGTTGCCCTTTTTGTTTGGGTCGTTGTCTCGTGGAAATCCTCATTCCCGATAACGCCATCAGGCTGGTTTGGAATCGGGGTGGCGCTGCTCGCGATTGGGCACGTTGTTTCGTCATTGATTGTCGTCATCACGATTGGTGACAAGCGTGCTGCGATCAATCTGGCTTGGGAATGGATTGGCGTTGCGACGGGTTGGTTTCTGCTCAGACAGCAATGTCAGTTTGTTGCGTTTCGGCAAGAATTGTTGGCGGGGTTGATCGCAGCCGGGGCTTCGATCGCGGGGCTGGGGCTATACCAGCACTACGTTGAGTTTCCCGCGATGGCAGCGAAGTATGGTCCGTTATTCGATCGGCTGAAAGTCGCCGATCCGGTCGAGGCCTCAGCCATTCGCAAAGAATTAGTCAAAGAAGAGATTCCTGTCGAAGGGCCAGCTTTCACCCTTTTTGAAAAGCGATTACGGGACAGTCGCGAGCCGAACGGTTTCTTTGGTCTGGCCAATAATCTGGGGGGATTTCTTTCCGTTTGTTTAATTCTGTCGGTGAGTGTCTCTGCTTCGCACTGGCAATCATCCGATCGCGAAAAATGGGGACGGCTGGTCTTTTGGATGACGATCCTGCTTCTCTTAAGTTGGTGCCTGTTGTTGACGAAAAGCCGAACCGCCTGGATCGGAACCGTGGTCGGACTTTGCCTGCAAGTTCTTTTAACGCGCAATATCAAGCTGAAGGGAATGAGCTGGCGATTGGTTTTGGGCGTGATGGTGCTTTTGGGATTGGCTGGCTGGGGGCTCGGCCGTGTTGGTGGTCTTGATAAACAGGTTTTGACTGAAGCGCCAAAGTCGCTTCAATATCGATTGCAATACTGGTCGGCGACTTTGCCGATGATCAGGGATCATCTTGTTTTTGGCGTTGGGCCGGGGCAATTTCGTTGGAATTACTTGTTTTACAAGCTTCCAGAGGCAAGCGAAGAGATTTCCGATCCCCATAATCTTCTGCTGGATGTCGCTGCGAATGCAGGGCTGGTTGCAGTTCTTGGCTTGTTAATCATCGTATTGTTCTTGTCAAAAACAGCTGTCGATTTGGGCGACGTTCCAAAGCCTTCTGAATCTTCTGGGCGTCCCATCGTGCTTTATCTAGTCCTCAGTTTTATCGGAATGGCATGGACCATTTACTTGTTTACGGGGGCAGATGACCGGTTGCTTTTCCTATTGCCGTTGGTGGCAACTCTTTTTTGGTTTATTCGCAGGGGGCTTCTGCTCGATTGTGCAAATTCCCCTGGAATCGCCTTCGGCTGGGTCTCGGCGTCATTCAGTCTGCTTGTCCATCTGTGTGGTGCTGGCGGAATCGGGATGCCAACCATCTGCTTATTATTGATGGCGCTAATTGCTGCGGCAGACGGATCAAGACCTGATTGGGCGAAGAGCAGCGGCAATCTCAAGTTTAGAAATGCGGCCATTCTTGGGACAATCAGTTTCGGATTGTTTGTTGCACTGTTCGTAACGGGGATTCAACCGGTTGCCATTGTTAATAAGAAGCTGTCTGCAGGAGATCAGCTGGTTCAGCGCGGGATGCCGGATGCAGCAGAACGTGAATATATCGCTGCAGAAGCTGCGGATCGATGGTCCGCTGAAGCAACCCGGCGACGGGCTGAATTGGCATATCGACGTGCCCAGTCTGATCAGTTTCATTCCAACGATTCGTTTCAAACTGCCGTAGGACTGATGCGCGAGATTAAATTACGTGATCCGACCAGTTTTCGGGACGACGTTCGTTTGGGGGCATGGTGGATTGAGCGATGGTACTCGACGAAGGATGCCAGGGATGCCGCAGAAGCAGTCGAAGCGTACGAGCGTGTTTTGGCTCGCTATCCGACCAATGCGTCGATAATGGCAGAACTGGCATTCGCTCGCGATTCTGCAGGATTTGTTGATGCGGCAAAAGATGTTGCGCGTCAGTCTCTGCGGCAAGATGCAATCAACCATGAACGAGGTCATCTTGATCGATATCTTACGGACCAGGTCCGAATCCGGTTAGAATCGCTTTTAAACAGTCCTCATGAAGAGAAGCATGGTATTTGAAGTTGTGCTGGACCCGTCGAATTGCAGTGAGATTTATTTCGCATATACTGCGTGATGCGCGTGTTTACGCTCGGCAATAGCCGGTCGTCACATAGCAACAAAATCAGAGAGGCCCGATCAGTGAAACCGTTTTCGATTGTTCTATCGCTTATCCTCGGTCTGGCAGCCTTGAGCCTGGTGGTTTGGGTTGGCCGATTCGGCGCGTCGTTGCCAATTGCCTCGAAAGTTGATCCAGCCGTCGCTGCCCAAAAGCAAATTCCTTCGGTAGACGATCTGCCGATGCCTGAATCCGGACCTTTTGGAAAAGCCGAGCTTTCTGAGCTTGAATTCAATTTTGGAGTCAGAAATGTCGGTGACGCGGACAAGCACGTTTTTACCCTGAAAAATATTGGTGAGGGTGTTCTCAAATTCAAAATGGGTAAACCGACTTGCCAGTGCACGATCGGGGAAATCACGTCACAAAACGGAGAACCTCTGACAAAAGATGGCGAAGCCGTAAAGGAAGGATCAATTGCTGCGGGAGAATCGATCAATATCCTGGTCAAATGGGTGATGAAGGCGCAAAACGATAAGTTCCGTCAGGTCGTTCCTGTTTTCACTACGGACCCTGATCAGCGGAAAATCGAACTTGCCATTATGGGAGCGATCGACCAGCCTTTGCACTTAGTGCCGGAAGGTTATTGGGACTTTGGCGATATGTCTGCTACCGAGCCATCTGTTGCGCAAGGCTACGTCAGCTCCAAAGTCCTTGAAAGCTTCACGATCACAGAAGTGCCGCGCGAAAATTCAAAGGTGAAAGTAACGTGGGAACCTGCTGATCCGCTGCTGCTTGCAAAATATGATGCAAAATCTGGTTACCTCGTTAAGGTTGAAGGGAGTCCTGATGTTCCGATTGGAAAGTTTCGTGAGGCCATCCAGCTTAAATGCCAATCGGGCGACAATGAAATGAACGTCGAGTTTACCGTCGGCGGCCGGCGGTCAGGACCCGTCGAAGTCAGGGGCGTCGTCGGGGCCACTTTTAACGTCGAATCGAATCGGTTGTTTTTTGGTGAATTCCCCGCATCAACCGGCAAGAAGGCGAAAGTCAATTTTATTGTCAAGGATCTTGATGATGAACTTGTTCTGCAATCGATTGAACCAGCCGATGCGCGGGTCAAGTTAACGTTTCCGCAAACAGGAAAGCCATTTGGAAAATCAAAAAGCTATCAGGTCGAGGTGGAAATCCCGCCTGGTGCTCCTGCCAAACATCGCAGCGAAGATGCGGAAATCTTGAATCTGAAGTTTAACCACCCTGGCGCTCCTGAATTCAAATTGGCCGTCGACTATCATGCGACTTGAATAACAAATACCAATTCCAGGAGGGAATGTGATTTACACTACGGTTCGGTGGAATGTCCGTTCGTTCGCATTGATGATTTCTTTCGGCATTCTTGTTTCAGGATGTAAACCCTCGGCGGTAATGCCTCCCAAATCGCCAGGGACTGGGACAGTGCCTGAGAAGGCTGTTGATCCGACCAGCAGCAAGCCGGCAGCACTTCCCGCCAAGGAGTCTGTTTTGGACGGTGGTCCCAAAACTGCGGTGCGACCGTATCTTGAGGGGTGGGATAAACCGGCGATCGCGTTTCTGCTGACTGGCGAACAACACGGATATCTTGAACCGTGCGGCTGTTCGGAAACTCAGTCGGGTGGTATGGCTCGACGCGCGGATCTTGTCAGAATCGTCACGCAAGAAAAAGGCTGGGAACTCGTTGGACTGGACGTCGGAGGAACGCTGAAGCGATCACGTCGTCAGGATCAAATCAAGTTCGAAAAACTATTTGAAGGTTTTCAAAAGCTACACTATTCGGCAGTTGGAGTCGGGCTGGAAGAATTGAAGCTTGGTGCGGATTTTATTCTGACTCGAATGCCGGGTAGTCCCGAAGAACTGGCGAATTCTGTAGCACTTGTTTCTGCCAACGTCGTTCTCTTTGATCAGCCCGAACTCGGCTGGCCCCTTCGATATCGTCTGATCGAAAAGTCGGGATTGAAGATTGGCGTGACATCGGTGTTTGGGCCAAGTTTGCGCGATCGAGTGGCACCTGTTGGCGTGAATACAAATATCACCCTGCGCGAACCTGATGAAGTGCTGCCAGACGTGATTAAGTCGCTCGAGGAATCGAAGCCCGATCTGATGGTGTTATTGTGTCACGGGAATGAACAAGAGTCATTAAATCTTGCCAAAGCGTATCCTCAATTTCGGATCGTTCTTGCTGCATGTGGATACGACGAACCCGATGGTAAGCCGATCCCCGTTGGTAAATCCTGGGTACTTAACGTTGGTCATAAAGGAAAACGGGTTGGAATTCTTGGCTTTTATCCTGATAACGCTGACCAGCCGTTTCGCTTCGAGCTGATTCAACTCGACAAAGATCGTTTCAAGAATCATCCAGAGATGCGCGAGTTGATGAAACAGTACCAACAACAGTTACAGGACGAAGGGATTGCTGTTTCGGACGAATTGCTGCTGAAACACTCGTCGGGACAGACCTTCATTGGTGCCGAAAAGTGTGGCGAATGTCACACAAAAGCATTTGCCCATTGGAAAGAAACGGGCCACGCTGTGGCATTCACAACGTTGAAAGAAGGTCCGTGGCATGAAAATCGGGCCGCCGAAAAAGTCGATTGGATTCAACGTCAGTTCGATCCCGAATGCCTGTCGTGCCACATCACTGGCTGGCATCCGCAAGAAATGCTCCGTTACGAAAGCGGCTACGTCGACGAAAAAAGTTCGCCACACTTGCTTGGTCAGCAATGCGAGAATTGCCACGGCCCCGGCAGTATGCACGTCTCGCGTGAGGAAAACAGTACCAATATGGACGAGCTGCTTGAAGGTCGGCGGATGGTTCGTCGAACGCTTGCCGATGCGAAAAAGTCGATGTGCATCGAATGCCACGATTCTGACAACAGCCCGAAATTCACGCCCGAACGTTTCGACGAATTCTGGGAACAAGTCGCCCATCCGTTCAAAGATTGATTTTTTGACCGCGTCAACGATGGGTTTAGAATAGGCTGGTCACTTTCGCGTTGTGATTTGTTGCGCAGCAAATTAACAGACAAATTCCATCGGTTGATCCCTTTTGAGTTGTGAAAGTCTGATCGAGTCTCGACAATCGGGCTAACCTTGCTGATGGCAGGTCTGTATTAATTTTCTAAATGCCCTTGAGATTTGGGCGAAATATCGGCAGGAGAAGACTCTTCGTGACAGACTCGCTTCCACCGCAGTCGTTGAAAGCGCTTAAGGACGCTGGGGTTTTCGAGATCGCCTGGCCGGATGGTCAGACTTTTCGTTTACCTTTCAAGCTGGTGCGATGCGAATGTCCGTGTGCTTCGTGCGTTGATGAAATTACCGGTGTGCGAGTCCTGCGTGCTGAATCGATCCCTGATGATATTCGGCCAGTTGAACTCGGGTACTCGGGAAACTACGCATTGAAGATCGTCTGGAGTGACAGCCACGCGTCCGGAATCTTCACCTGGGACCGGTTGCGCCGACTTTGTGAACTGACGCAAAAGTAATCACGAGTCTGGATCGACGGGAGTCGATTGAATACGACGACAATTCACCTGATCCCGAGGCTTTGATGGAGTCCATCTTGTGCAATTCCTGCATCTGATTCTCCGCGCAGTACATGTCGGTCTGGGATTTGTCGGGCTGATATTATTCTGGCTGATCATCGCCGTTCCCAAAAGTGGAAAGTCGCACATTCGCCTCGGCAAAGCATTCGCGAACGTGACCTGGATCATCGGCGGATCAGCGCTGATCAGTTCTGTCTGGGCACTCGTGCATCTAGATAGCTTCGCACCCCACATTCAACATGCGTCGGACTCAGTGTGGCAGCGTGATGTGTATCAATTGATTTTTGCAATTCTTCTTTACCTATCGGTCGCAACAATATCGGGTGCCGTGTTTGGTGTTCAGGTGATGCGCAAACGTGACAGACACGGCGAACTTCGGCACACGAGCCTTCCCATCTGGTTGTCGATCACCATGATCTGTGCCGCAGGGTTGTTGACCTTCGGACTATGGCGTTTCAGTACCGGACAAACAACGACAACTGGCATGCCGCAGGCCGCTTATTTAATTCCGATCTTTGTTGGTCTCTTCGGTCTCGCCACAACTTTGCGAGAATGGCGATACGTAATTGGGGCTTCACCAGACCCTCGCGCTTGGCTCGATCGGCACGTCTGGCACATGTGCGGTACCGGTGTCGCATTTCACACGGCGTTCATCGTCTTCGGCGCAAATCGGCTGTTCGGGTTTCAGCTTCCCGGCGCGTGGCAGCTCATTCCTTGGGTGGCACCACCGATAATCGGTATGTCGCTCACGCGACGGTATCTCGTCAAGTTGAACGAAAAAAGTGTTGTGACGACAACTCATTGATGAGATCGCCGTTATTAGATTCATCTGCCATCGCAGCTCACGGTCGAGCACTCGCCTTTTGTGCGAAGAACTCCAGCCATCCGAGTGTCATCATGTCGCCGATCGTTGTTGATTTACGAAGCTCGTCGGGCATCTGGCCCCAGTAGAACCCGATGCAGCCGGCAGAATGCTTTCTGGATTGCTCGATGAATTGACCGAATTCGGCCATCGAACACTTCAGCGGGAATGTTTCCTCAATCACCACTGGCTTGCCGACCGAGAAGCCTTTTAGAGTTTTCAAGTTGTCGTCCAGTTTTCCCGCTTCCGGGTAAAGATGCACACAGAAGAAATCGAGATCGTCTGCAATTGCTTCCGGGATAAACCCCGAAGTCAGTCCGGGACGATCGAGACTCCAGTCTACGAGCCCGACTGTAATCAAATGTCGCCGGTCTTTCGTTCGGATTGACTTCACCAAGTGCTTGATCCATTGTTGCGCAATTTCAGGTCGGGGTCGGTTTTTTTGATCGAGGGAAATCACTTGTACAAAATGCTTGCCTCCGAACGCTGGTCCCAGCCAATCGCCGTCTTTGCGTTTTCCGCCGGGCACGACCGGTTCATTCATCAGGTCGTAACAGAAAATCGCGGGGCTTTCGTTGCAGGTTGCCGCGACCGATTCCCAGAACTTTGCCTGCGTCGCCCAGCGGTCTTGTTCATCGAGCGAATCATACCAGCCTGGAACATCAGCCTTGTGATAGCAGCCAAGTCCTGTCAGATCGAGATAGATGCCAACATCTTCGGCTAAGGCGACGAGTTTTCCCAGTTGAGCGAGTTGCTTCTTGTTCGGTTCGGTCGCTGATTCCATGAACTTGCCGAGTTGCAGGTGAATGCGGACAACGTTGGCTCCGAGTTGTTTCATGGACCGAAAATCCTGTTCAACCTTTTCCCATTCGGTTTCCCAGTAGTCTTCGATCAGTCGTCCTTTTTGGTCGTGGTCATAGTTGAATCCCCAAGGAGAAAATCGCTTGTTCTGACGTTCGAGGACAAATCCATTCTGATCAGTCGCAACGGTGATCCAGGGCAAATCCAAGGCGATCGTGATACCGCTCAAAAAAGTGAGAGAGATGGCCGTGAGAATCGTTCGTGCCAGGAAAGTATTCATTGTCGGATTCCAAAAGGGGATGCGATGAAATGCTCGTTTCAATCAGAACCACCTCAAATCATGATTGAGTCACAGCGTTGATGGAATAACTTTTTGCACCAGCGATCCATACCGAATTCAGGGACCGAAGCGAAGGGAACCACCCTGTCGACAATGTCCAGAAGATGATTGTGATAGAAAACATCCCGTTCGAACGAGGTCAAAAGGGCATGAATTGCGTTAATATCAGGGAATCCTTTTCTGATCCCGGTAACATCGACGCAGTGTACCCACGGAGATTCCGAATCATGAAGTCCTTTTTCTTCCTTCTGTCATTATGGACGCTGATTGTTGTTCCACAGATTTCTGAAGCAGGGCGGCCGTTTCTCTGCTGTGACCATAATGGTGGCAAAGTCTGTGTTGTTTCCGCCGACGGAAATATTGAATGGGAATATGCTTGTCGGGCACCTCAAGATTGCTGGAAGCTGGACAACGGCAACTTTCTGTTTTGCTACTTCGACGGTGCTGTCGAAGTGACAACGTCGAAACAGATCGTCTGGAAGTATCAGGCTCCGGAAAAAACGGAAGTTCATGCCTGCCAACCTTTGGCTGATGGTAAAGTTTTGATTTGCGAATGTGGAACATCTCGCCTGTTGGAAGTCGACCGTACAGGAATGGTCACGAAAGAGATTCCCCTCAAAACGACCCCCGAAATACGTACTCACAACCAGTTTCGCGGTGCCAGAAAGACCAACGAGGGTCACTACCTTGTCTGTTTCAAGGGGGAGGGAAAGGTTGTCGAACTGGACAGCGAAGGCCATGTCCTGCGATCCATAAAAGTACCCGGCGATCCACATGAAGTGGTTCCGCTTGCGGACGGCCATTTATTGATTACCTGCGGCGATGGACACAAGGTGATCGAATTCAATGATCAGGAAAAAGTCGTCTGGGAACTGAATGAAAATGATCTTCCTGGTAATCCGCTGAGGCTAATGGCAGGCTGTCAGCGCCTTCCAAATGGAAACACGATATTTTGTAATTATCTCGGACACGGTCACATCGGAAAGCAACCGCAGTTTTTCGAAGTGACTCAAGACAAAAAGGTCGTCTGGCAATTTGATGACCATGCACACTTCAAAACGATCAACCAGATTTTTTTGCTTGATCAGACCGGAGAAGTCCGACGTTAAGACTGCACGCCGTTCGCGCGAGACTGCCCACTCGAACAAAACCACGGTAGAATCTTGCTGGTACGATGCGTCTGGCATTTATCTCGAATCAAAGACACTTTTTGTTCTTACTCAGGAACCGTCATGAGAAGCTCTTTTGCCTGTGCTATTCTCGCGATGATCTGTTTGAATCCAATGGCTCATGCGGATAACTGGGGTCATTGGCGCGGACCAACCGGTAACGGGACGGCTGATCATGCCTCGCCGCCAACCGAATGGAGCAGTACCAAGAATGTGAAATGGAAAGTTGAGGTTCCCGGGCGTGGTTCGTCTTCTCCAGTGATCTGGGGAAATCAGGTGTTCGTGACAACGGCTGTTCCTGTGAATGGTAACAATGGTCGCGGTGCGCCACTGGAATTTAAACTCCTTTGTTACGATCGAAATGATGGAAAGCTGGTTTGGGAAAAGACTGCGACTGTTTCCAAACCCCATCAAGGGACTCACGAAACGAATGGGTTTGCGTCCGCTTCTCCTTGCACTGATGGGGACCATGTCTATGCCCATTTCGGTTCACGTGGCCTGTATTGCTATACGCTGGCTGGTGATCTGAAATGGAAGCGGGATGATTTTCCAAAGATGGACATCCGCAACGGATTCGGGGAAGGAAGTTCTCCGACGCTGGCTGACGACAAGATTCTTGTCCCGTGGGATCATGAGGGAAAGTCGGCGATCTTTGCGATCAACAAGTTGACTGGCAAGGATGTCTGGAAGACGCCTCGTGATGAGACCACCTGTTGGGCAACTCCGCTGGTTGTTGAGCATAACGGACGGAAGCAGGTGATCACGAACGGACAAAAATCGGCACGCAGTTACGATCTTGATTCCGGCAAAGAACTCTGGCGATGCGGCGGACAAACAGAACGACCGGTCGCTTCGCCTGTTTACGAGAACGGACTCGTGTTTATTGGCAGTGGCCACAAAGGTTCGTTTATGGGGGCTTTCCGGTTGGATGGCAAAGGAGACATCAAAGGGACCAACCAAGTCGCCTGGGTGATTGACCGGGACACGCCGGATATTGCGTCACCGCTCTTGTCATCTGGCCGAATCTATTTTCATAAAGCCAAGGTTGGTCAGCTTTCGTGCGTGGATGCGGCCACGGGCAAGCCGCACTATATGGCGAGCCGCGTTCCGGGCCTTGATCTCATCTATGCATCGCCTGTCGCTGCGGGCGGATATGTATTTCTCACGTCACGAAATGGCAATACCACGGTGATCAAGGACGCCGATACATTGAGTGTCGTGGCCACGAATTCGCTGGATGAAACTGTTGACGCCACCCCGGCACCGGTGGATCATGAATTGTTCATCCGGGGCGAACGGCACCTCTTCTGCATTGCCGCCCCGAAATAGACATCCATTCGACAGGGGTCGTATAGACGGGGAAGGTTAGAATCTCATGTACCGGTTCATCAGATACGCCTTCGTCCATTGCCTGGTGATCGGGTCGGTCGCCTTGGCAGTGGATTCACCCGAGACCACTTCCGTCAGCGCGCAACTTGATCAGGTGGTTAAGGCGGGTTGTGCAAAAGATGACATAACTCTGTTGAACACATGCAGTGACGCCGAGTTCCTGCGTCGCGTCTGGTTGGATCTTGCCGGACGGACACCGCCACTGATCGAGGTCAAAACCGTAACGGCCGGCTCAAGCCTGAATCGTGGCGAAGTCGTTCAGCGGTTACTGAAGTCACCCGACTTCGCTCGATACTGGGGACGCCTCTGGGCGGAATATCTGACTGACCGCAGGCCGTTTGAAACCGATGGATATGACGGGCCGCGACTGCTGCAATTCTTAACCGAAGCCTTCCGTGAAAATCAGTCCTATGCCGAATTGGTTAGTGACTTGATCCTGGGTGAGGGGACCAGCGACGTTAACGGTTCGGTCAATTTTCTATTGCGTTTCAACGCTGAACCAGGCCCCCTGACGGGAGCGGTCAGTCAAAAGTTTCTAGGACTGTCGCTTCAATGTGCCGAATGTCACGATCATCCACACGCTCGCTGGAAACAACAGGATTTCTGGGGGCTTGCCGCCCATTTCGCTCGGCTGCGAAAAATGACGCCGACTCAACCCGAGGAAGGGGAATCGTTCTTCGTCGTGATTGAGAGACCCGCGGGTGAGTTAAGGGTTGAGGACAAGCGGGCGAAACCGGATGAAAACGGTGCAACTCCCACGAGGACCGTCTATCCTCAACTTCCTGGACGACCCCGAAGTAATGTGTCGAAACAACGACGTGCTGTGCTGGTCGAATGGTTGATTCAACCAACGAATCCTTATTTTAGCCGGCATCTGGTCAACAGCGTTTGGGAGCGATTGCTGGGAGAAGGGCTGGTTCACAACCTGGATCATTGGCCCCCAGAGGCCACGAGTACGAATTCTGATTTACTGAATTTGCTGGCGGACGACTTTGCCAGCCACAACTGGAACATTCAGCGACTTATTCAGATCATCGTCCTTTCCGAAGCTTACCAGCGCAGAAGTTCGACTGAAGAGCAGGGGGGCGAAGCGGTTGATGTTTTGCGGCGGGAACAGCAATTATCGCACTGGGGCCGTGCTCGGATTCGGCCGCTTTCTGCGGATCAATTGCATTTGTCGTTGGGTCAAGCCTTCGGGTATCACTATGACGAGAACGATTACCGGCTGGCAGTGGCCACGGGTGAAGAATTCACGCAGGACATTCCCGTTAATAATCTGGGTGCAACGTCACTGACATTAGGCAGAACGCTTTCGCTATATAATAGCGACTACGTCCGGGGTGCTGTCGAATTAGGGTCGGAAGCGGCCATCAGGCTTTACGGTCCCACCGTCGGTGCTGAGCATGTCGAGAGGCTGTTCATGTCGTTGCTGTCAAGAAGTCCATCGACCGATGAACTTGAATTCTTTCAAGATCTCGGAGGCGAAGCGGACCCACGTGAAGGATTACAAGACATCGTCTGGGTTCTTTTGAATTCAACGGAATTTATCACAAACCATTAGTGTCTGAAGCGGTCGTCATCGGGTTATCAAGATTCTGCTTGCACGATTATGACGGGAATCAGCGGACAAACACAAAACTCGGAGATGCCAGATGTCAATCTCTCGTCGATCCTTCATAAAAGCGGTTTCTACTGGCGGCCTCTCTTTCTTCGGATCGTCGATCAGGTCTTCGCTGTTTGCCGCTTCGTCCGAAACGGCGAAGGCCAGGTCGTGCATCCTGATTTTTCTTGAGGGAGGTCCCAGCCAGATCGACACGTTCGATCCCAAGCCTGGTGCAGCGACGGCAGGATCGTTCGAAGCGATTGATACCAGGCTGGCGGGAGTCAAGTTTGCTCAGCACGTCCCTAGGCTGGCTGAACTGGCAGACAAGCTGGCAATCGTTCGGTCGCTGACAAGTATGGAAGGGGATCATGATCGAGCACAAAGCTTGATCCACACCGGTTTTCGTCCTAATCCTCGCCTGCAATATCCATCGCTGGGATCAACCGTTGCCTGGCGGCAGGCCGATCCTGAAATTGACGTTCCCGCGTTCGTCTCCATCGGACGGAAGTTTGATACCAGCATTCTTGGCCCGCAATTCGGTCCATTTGTGATCGAAGATATCGGTAATCCCGCTCCATCGTTGACGCTTCCTGAAGGCTTTTCTGAAGCACGTATGAAGCGTCGATTAACGGCACTCGAAAGCTTCAACGGACGGTTCGATAAACAGTTTCAGTCGCTGCTGGGTAATGATCTGACTCAATTGACGCGACGCGCTGATCGAATGCGGAACAGTCCGGTCTTTCAGCCTTACGACCCCTCTGTCGAGGAGCCCGAGTTGTTTGAGCGTTATGGTAGCGCGATCAACGACGGTTACATGGCTCGAGCCTGCTTAACGGCACGCCGTCTGGTGGAAGCAGGTGTGAAGTTTGTCGAAGTTCAATATGGTGGTTGGGACACTCATAATGACAACTTCAATCAGGTACAGAATCTGTCCGCTTCGCTCGATGCCGGGATGTCGACACTGATTGACGATCTGCAGGAGCGAGGACTGCTGCAAGAGACGTTGGTTGTCTGCGTCGGCGAGTTCGGACGTACTCCCAAAATCAACGGCGAAAACGGTCGTGATCATTTCCCGGATGTTTTTTCAGCTCTGCTTGCCGGGGGTAGTATCAATGTCGGACAGGTACTCGGTGAATCCAGCGACGACGGAAGCGAAATCAAGAATCGGCCTGTCACCGTTCCTGACTTTCACGCAACGCTGTTCACAGCGATGGGGCTGGATATCTCAAAAGACTATTTCGCGCCTGATGGTCGATTGCTGAAACTGACTGAAAACGGTCGACCGATAACAGAGCTGTTTTCGGGTTAGTGGTTTTTTATCGAGTCAATGAATGTGCCACTGTATGACCGTCTTCGGTCATGCAGTGTTCTTTGGTCGGCAGACGGCGAAGCCACTGCTTCTCCGCGGACTGAATAGACCGGGGTCAAGGGTAACAGGTGTTCGGGGACATGGGTAACACATTTTCTTATTCCCCAACGGGGGTGGCACGGACGGAGTGAGCGCAGCGAACGGAGTC
>CAIULL010000033.1 GCA_903899985.1 uncultured Schlesneria sp. | reverse complement strand
TGACGCCGCCCCCTGCGAGCCACATCGTGAATCCATACGGGTTGTGGTCCCGTCCGTCACCTTTTTCGCTCATCGGAGTGCGACCGAATTCGCCTCCCCAGACGACCAGAGTTTCGTCGAGCAAGCCCCGTTGTTTGAGGTCTTTTAAGAGTGCTGCGATTGGTCGATCGGTGGCCCCGCAGTGTTCGGTATGGTTCTGTTCGATCTTCGCATGCGCGTCCCATTTGCTGCCCGAACCGGAATAGAGTTCGATAAACCGAACGCCTCGTTCGACCAGCCGGCGTGCGAGCAAGCAGTTCTGGCCGAAAGCCTGAGTTCGCTTTTCATTCAAACCATAGGCGGCTTGAGTCTCTTGGGTTTCCTGAGACAGGTCGACCGCTTCCGGCGCGTGGGCCTGCATTTGAAACGCCAGCTCATAAGAAGCGATCCGGGCTTCCAACTCGCTGTCGACACTTCGGCTGGCAAGATGTTCGCGATTCAATTGGTTGATATAGGCTAGTTTATGACGCTGTCTTTCCTCACTGATTTCGGGCGGCGGATTGAGGTGTAGAATCGGGTGTTTGCCGGTCAGGAACTTTGTCCCTTGATGGCCAGATGGCATAAACCCGGAACCCCAGACCCTGTTTCCACCCGGTGGTTCGCGATCACTGTCCAACAAGACGACGAAACCCGGTAAGTTGTGGTTCTCATTGCCGAGTCCGTAATTGACCCACGCGCCGAGGCTGGGGCGACCGGCAAGAATACTGCCTGTGTTCATCTGCGTAACACCCCCAACGTGGTTCAGAGCATCTGATTTACACGAGCGGATGACACAAAGGTCGTCGGCACATTCACCAACGAGTGGGTACCAGTCAGAAACGGGAATGCCACTTTGGCCGTAATTCTTCCAGGTCCTTTTGGAGGCGAGTAAGCCATTTTCGGTGACGCCCATCGGTGTGATCACGCGTTTAATCGATGACGGGAGCGGCTTTCCTGCGTACTCGTTGACGAGGGGTTTGGGGTCAAATGTATCCAGATGACTTGGCCCGCCATCCATGAAGAGGAAAATGACATTTCGGGTTTTGACGGGGAGATGTGGCTTCAGGACCGTTTCTTGAGCGGAAGCAGCAGATCGCCGCTGCTCGTCGGCCATCAGTCCGGCGAGTGCGATCGCACCGAATCCACCCCCGGCTCGACACAAGAAATCACGTCGTGACGTCAAGGACTGACAATGCGGGATTCGAATTGCGGACATCGGTAAACCTCGGCAGGGTCGTCAGCCGAGATGGGACTTTCAGGACCCATACGACAAAGACGACTTGGCAGGAAACTTTGGTTGATCGCTGTTACATCATATCGGCATTTATGGCTTCTGCCAGCGCCTGAATTTGTAACAACGCGGTTTACTTCGTTCCCAGTTCCTGCAGCCGTGCAGCGATCATCATCTGAAACACGAAGCAGACCAATCCGGTCAGTATCCAGACCGTAATCGTGGCGGGAAGCTTTCCCCAGATATCTTGTAGGCCGCTGGGACCCACGGCGACTAACATCAATTGCCAGACGGGGCAACAAGTCGAAATCGGACCCATCATAAAAAAGGCCAACGGTAATGCGCCCCATTTGACGAACAGGCTCAGCAATGCAACCAGATGGAGAAAAATCAGAATCCCCATCAGGATCGCCCAGAAATAAGGTTCGATCAACCACCTGGCAAAATTGGCAATGCGAAACTCTGGCATGAGAAAAGCAGAACCCACCAGGCAAATTGCGGCAGGTGCCAGCCCCATCAAACAGCCAATCGCTTTCGAATATCCGATATAGGGAATTGATCGTGGAAGCATCAATAGCGACGACATTGTCTGTAACCGGATCTCATCGTGAAACACCCGGGATGCCGAAACACAGGCTTCGATCAACAAGATCGCCAACATACAGCCAGCGTAGATTCCACCGACATCGTTCAGGCTGGTCCCCAGCCAATTGCGGTTGTAGACGGAAACGGCGCAGATCAAAGCGAATAGCATGACATAGGCCAGGAGCTTGCCGACAAAAAGTGAATAGCCCCCGCCGATGAACTGAAAATCTTTCCAAATGAATGAATTGCTCCAACACCGACCAGGGCTGAGAAATTGAACGCGACTTGTCGATTTGAGCACGACTCCTCGAGAGGCACCACCAGGAGCGGCGTTATTAACGCTTGGCCCGAAAAGCAGCCAGGCCAGTCCAAAACAGACGATTCCGACAATGATATTAGAAATGACCTGTTTTGTCAGAATCGGTTGGTTAAACCCCGTCTGCATGACTTCTTGAAGTTGATAGTAAACGCATGACTTCTCGATCCATTCAAGCGACGTCAAAATCAACGACTGCCACCAGACGGATTTGGTCCAACCCGTCGCAACAAGATCTTTTAATTCCAATCCGGCAATTGGAGGAATGACCGCGTAAAGAATCATCATCAGCGTCGTGACAGCCGCGGCCTTGCCGCCGCGTTGAAAAACGACTGAACAGACCAACGCGGTGTTCGCCAGCAACACAGTGAAGGCCAGAATATCGACGTAGGCGGCAAAAATCTGATGACGGGTCACCCCCCCTAAAGTGACCGCGAGTAACATGAATGGGAATTGTACGACCAGTAACAACATCACTTGAATCAGCCGACTTGTCGATTTCCCCAGCAGAATACCGATATGGTTCAGCCCCGCCATCTGTAGCAGGCCAATTGTTTCTTCTTCCTTTTCTTCTGTGATTGCTGAAGAAAAATAGCCAATCCCTGCGCAGGTGATGAACAGGACGTTTAACCAGGCAATCTGCGAAAAGAACAGCAGTCCTGGTGCCCCTAAAAAGGCACTCTGGATCGTCGCCATCAGCATGGAAAGATAGATGAAACCAACGAATGCCAATCGGAACAAATGATTCCGTAACTGGCGGGCGTCCATCCTCAATGCTCGGGTCAGTAGTGCGACTAAACCGTAATACATGGACTCACTCGAGAAAATGAGAAGGTCAAAGTCGGCGAGGCGACAATTCAACACGGGCAGTTCAACTTGAGACAGAGCAGCGGTGACACACCCTAAGTTATTTCACCCCTTTAGTGGTCAAGTCCATAAAGGCGTCATTCAAGTGCCGCTTGTCTTCGGTAAATCCCACGATCGGAACGCCGAGATCGAGTAAACCCCTTAATAAATTGTTCGTGTCAGTGACCGTCCAGTCGTATGAGACTCGGTAATCGGGTCGGCCTTCGACTTGATCCGCGTCGACAACTCCCGGCAAGCCTTTCATCCGATCAACGATCCCTTCCACTTCTGTTCCGAGGGTCACTCGCCAGGTCGGATGTTCGTTCGTTGAGGCTTGCAGGCCGCTCATCGAACCACTGTACATGACTTTTCCCTTGTCGATGATCGTGACCGCATCACAAAGTTCGGCCAGTTCGGGAAGTATGTGTGAGCTGATAAAAATCGTTTTTCCCATAGAACGAAGCGCCTTCAGAATCTCCATCAATTCGATTCGAGCGCGTGGATCCAGGCCTGACGCCGGTTCATCAAGAAGAAGTAGATCCGGGTCATTCACAAGAACTCGAGCCAGGCTGGTGCGCTGCTGCATTCCGCGTGACAGACCGCTAATCAGGTCGTTTTTTCGGCCTTCCATATCCGTTAATGCAAGAACTTCGTCGATCACGCGCGTTCTTTGCGCAAAAGGGAGGCCGTAAGCAGCCGCGAAAAAGTCGAGATATTCGTAAACGGTCATCTGACGGTAAGTGCTGAAGTGGTCGGGCATGAATCCGATTTTGCGACGGACCATCTTCTGTTCGTCGACGACGTCATGTCCAAAAACTTTGACGATACCAAATTGAGGTCTAAGCAGTGTGCAAATGATTTTAAGCGAGGTTGTCTTTCCGGCTCCGTTTGGTCCGACAAAACCGTGCAGTGATTGGGGCATCACTTTGAAGTTGACGTGATCAAGCGCTCGTCGTCCCTTGAAGGAATGAACGACGTCGTCGACTTCGATGACGGGTCGCTGAGAATTGCCGTTTGTCGAACTGCTCATGTTTGGGCTTTCGGCATGGAAGGATGATGTTGATGAAATATAGAGATCGTGTGAGAACGAAACTTTTGATGGTTAGGAATGAACGAAGTTGCCGCGTAATTGAAAAGTCCCAAACGTGTGCTCTCCTTGATGTCCGCTCTTCAAGAGCGGGGCAGCAATCGTTCAGCAAATTGTCATTTGGATGCTTTGAAATCTGATGTTGATAAGTTGATACAGTACAAAACCCGGCCTTCCTGATTTCCCAGTCGATTGTTCTGCACGGCGAACTCACCCGGCATTTTCGCATAGATGTAGATGCGAATCATATTGGGTGGCAGTCGCAACTGTTCCGCGTCTCTCACGCGACTGACGCTCAGACTGCGAGACAGCAACAGATCGAACATCTGGTTATATCGTTCTCCCTTCGTTGCTTGATTGCCGTATTGGTTGTAAGGGTTTTGATAATAAGGATATTGATTGTGCTTTTCTTGAACTCGCAACATCGCCACAGCGTTTCCCGCCTCATGGGCCAATACGAGTTTGTCTTCTCGCCAGTTGAGCATGTAGAACGTGTTACCAATTAACACATACTGTTTTTCGACTTCCGCTTGTTTCAGCCCGACGACGTCAATCTCAAGTTCTGCCAACCGGCCATCCTGCAGTTTCAGCGAAGACATTGTGAGCTTTGGGCCTTCGAACGGCATTTTCGTTCGCGCCGCCAATTCACGGTTAGAAAACGGGGGGATATCGACCTTGAATACCGCTTCGGCCCCGTTGTTAATTTCACCTTTCACCTGTTCGTGTTCGTTGCACGTCGAATAGAGTGAACCAGAAGCGTTGTGGCGGATCTCATAGTCTGCACCTCCCGTTACGAAAATATTTGACCAGCTCGCAACGTCCATCTGGCCGTCAGGCAATGGTTTGGCGACAGCAACGGTATGAACTGCAGTCGCCTCGCCGTAACCTCGCTGGCCTACGTAAGAAAACAGCAAGCTGAAAAGCGCCACCGTGCCAAGCAAGCCAGCGTAGACGACGCGAAAATCAGACCATTTCTTTCCAAGAAGATAACAACCGGGGAACACGAGACCGATATAAACCCAGAACATCAGGTGCAGAAGAACCCAATTGTGATCCGGCTTGGTCATCTGCTTAAGTTGACTGAGGAACGAATTCGACTTGAACGGGTCGGTCCCGTCTCCGTAACCGAAATTCTGGTTTGGTGTGATTTGTTGAGACTCATCAACATGGTCGATGATGTCATCAGACTTTTCTGTGTTCGGAGCATGGTAATTTTTGGGTAGCCCGGCGCAGATTTGCCGAAGCTCTTCGTCACCGAACTGCGGTCGAGTCAATGGAATTCGAAGAACGCGTCCAGCACCATACATCTGATCTTCGAGGGAAGTTTTAAGAACGACGAGCGGTCCATTGAAGTCAGGAAATTTGCCGCTTGCCTCTTGCAGGATAACAACCGTTCCGCCGAGGTAGATCCAATCAAGAAACGCCTGACGTCTTGCTTCCTCCCAGCGAGGGACGTGATCAAGTGCGACCAGCTGCAGCGCATCTGTCGCAGTCACAAACGGCGGAAACAGGTTGTCGGGCAGATGAAATTTGATCGAACCACCCTTGGCCATCACACTGTTAGGATCATCGAGGACAATTCGTTGGTACTTGGCGATACGTGGGATTGGCAAGTCATAGCTGCCTCCTCGATACGAAATTCGCCAGTTCTCACTGCTGAACCCACCGTCGCTAGTAATGTATGGATAAAACTGGATCCACTTTGACGAATTCGGAGACAAAGTGACCGATTCGACAAGAGTCGCATCGACGGTTCCGGCTCCGCCGAGCGATTTCCGCAAAAGCACCTCGCCGTTGTAAGGCTGAGGCGTCGGATTGTTAAGCAGCACTGAGAGGACATTGAAACGGTGTGGAGCAACTTTACCGTTGAATCCCCATTTGTAATCCGCCACGTCCAGAGCGGTTGCGAACGAAGCCAGTCCGGTCCAACTCAATCCGAACAAGAAGACAAACACCAACCGATTCAATCGCTGTCGATACCAAAACGCTTCGTTCGATGACTTCCTCGTATGACAGGCGCTCATGTCGTTACCCTCTCCAGAGTCGTATTCACGTCACCGGCTCATTCCCAATTTTCTTCAACTTGCGAGTCAGCGGAAGTATATCAAGGCATTCCGTCTGAGTGCGAATAAGATGACACCAACGATCCAAAAATGAAACAGTACGCGAGAAGAAAAACGCCTCAATGAAACGAGAAACTTTCAATGACCTGCGTCAGAAAGGAAAATCGCGGAAAGACTCCATCCAAACTCAAGTTTCGAGTTAGTCGGCGCAGGGACGATCGGTATTGAGCGTACCGGAGTTGGGATTGTTATTGTTCCCCTGGTTTTTTTATACAGGTAGCTTGTTTCGATGCAGCGTACGGTTCACTATGTTGCCTGGCGCCGCCTGCAAGATTGCGGTGGCATAACCTCGAACGAAAAATTGAAGGAAATGGACGGATGTCTGCAGAAGTAGAACTTCTCGATTTGAGTCGTAAATTGCTTAATTCGATTGATACGGGCGACTGGTCGACGTATGCCTCGATGTGCGACGCATCGATTACCTGCTTTGAACCGGAAGCGCTTGGTCATCTCGTTGAAGGATTGCCCTTTCATAAATTCTATTTTGATCTTCCCGCGACGGCGACAAAGCCCGCAAAACAGTCGTCAATTGCGTCACCAAGAGTTCGCTTGATTGGTGATTCGGCAATTGTGACCTACGTTCGAGTCGTTCAGAAACTCGATGGACAAGGTTCTCCTGTGACTGCCGCTGCGATGGAAACCCGCGTATGGCACAAAACGTCCGCCGGCTGGAAGCACGTTCACTTTCACCGAACACCATGCTGAGCGGACTTTGAACTTCAACGAAATCAACCTAATGACCACCGCTTCACCGTCTCAGTCGAAGCGGTGGCTCATTTGTGATCAATTTCCAAAGGTTTGCGAGTAAAAATAACCTGACCCTCCCATTCGATGGGTGGTGAAATCCATGTGGGGTCGATTTTCAGCGTCTCAATTAGCGGCTCGCGATTTGCTCTGTCCAAAATAAGCGTGTTGATCTGGTAGAAATCAAGAATCTCTTTCCACCCGACTCTTTGCTCAATTACAGTCATATAGGCAAGCCAGACGTCACGTGGAAT
The DNA here is from genome assembly GCA_903899985.1 of uncultured Schlesneria sp. GTDB lineage: Bacteria > Planctomycetota > Planctomycetia > Planctomycetales > Planctomycetaceae > Schlesneria. The sequence goes on along the minus strand of CAIULL010000033.1, from coordinate 28,379 downwards.
AAGATGAGCGTGGGAATTAACAAATAAATGCATGTTTTCAGGCCCAGCCCATTGCAGGTAATCGGCCCATTCGTATGTGGCGAAAACCATCCCACTGGGCGGGTTTTCGTTTAGATACTCGGCAGTAAAAACAGGAGTCTCTTTGGACAACGAATGAATCGTGGCTTCTTGTTTTCCAGTCAGGACTGCAATCCCAAGCGGACTGAGAAGAAAAAATGTTCCAACCAACGCAATCAATGACCATTTCGAACTTCGAACGGGCTGCGCCAAGACACGACTTACACAAGTCAATTTGCGCCAGACTGCAAATGCGTGGCGAGTAACGATCAATGCAATAACCGGGGCTAACCACACAACCATGCGAGAGCACCATAGTGTTGCAAGTCCAAGACTTAATGAAGTCAAGACTTCCCAGTACCGAACCCTCCGGGGAGATACGCGACAAACAGCAGCCAGAATGATTGCCATGCCGGCAATGATCTGCCCAAGAGGGTCTTTGATCGTCAACGGCTGCCATTCGGATAAATCTTGCAAATTCTTGTTCGCCGAGAAAAATAGTGCTTCTTGGTAAAGCCGAAATGTGTACGGGTTAATGAGCACCGCAGCAGCTGCAAGAATCATTAACAAAAAAAAACGGTGAGAATGACTGTCGTGTAAACAGCCTCTAACGCTGCGCGTCCGTATAATCAAATCCACATTACGGCCCAACCAGAGGCATCCAAGAAAGCCAATTCCGACAAGAAACGATGGATGGAGATTTGCCCACAGAACAAAGACAGCTGGAATGACGACCCAGTTTGATTTAGAGCATGGATAACATGACAGGCGCGTTAAAACGAAAACGAAACAGACTGTTCCTGCCAGCTGAGGTCGCAAGATCATCAGGTGGTCCGAGCCGACAAGCAAAAAAACGCTCAGCGTCAGAAACGCGAATAAACTGCTTTTAGTCTGGACATAAGAACTCCAAGATAACATTGCGCCGCATGATGTCACCATGATCGCAAATAATCCTTGTAAACCAGCAAGTTGAAGCCGCGGAGTGCTGATAATGGCGAATCCAATCAATTGGCTGAGCCAAGGACCATCAATAATTGGAATCCCTTTTGAAAGAGGTAAAAATGGTTCGGTCGCAGGTAACGTTTTTGTCTCCCAGATGAATCGTCCGTAGCTGAGATGCCCCCAGATGTCCGTATGCCATAAAGGAAGGGAACAGAGGTAAGAGTAAAGAAGCCCAAGAACAAACGTCATTCCGACAAATCCGACCGAAGCTCGTAAATGCAAGGGAATCCAATCACAAAGTAACCAGTCGCTTGACAGCATTCGTTGTGACGATGAGCATTCGCTTTCGGAGTTTCGTTGCGTCATGGCTTAATCTTTGCTGTTCGTCTTTTGTTTTCTTCGTACATGTTAAAGAAACTCTTTTATGCAAATCTTGCTTGTCAACGACGATGGGATTCATGCTCCAAGTCTTCATGCGCTTCATGCAGAATTATGTCAATGGGGCGATGTTACCGTTGTGGCTCCTGCGGTCGAACAAAGTGGCGTCGGTCATTCGATTACGTACTTGCACCCGCTTGTGGCACATAAAGAATACAAGAATGGCGAGTTTTTCGGTTGGAAACTGGAGGGAAGTCCGGCTGATTGTGTCAAGTTGGGTGTGCTGGAATTCTGCCAATCGAAGCCGGATGTGATCGTGAGTGGCCTTAATGCAGGAGCAAATATCGGTATCAACGTGCTTTACTCTGGGACCGTCGCGGCAGCGATCGAAGGAGCGTTCTTTGGCATCCCTTCCTTTGCGTTGTCGCAGTGGATGGATGGACCACCTGATTTTGCTGCGACGTCCCGCCGGGCGATACCGATCTGTCAAAAACTGCTCCCGAAAACCAAACCAGGTCAATTGTGGAATATCAATTTCCCTCCGCCGAAAAAGGGATGGCCGAGAAGCGTAAAATTCGTCGCAATAGGGGTCAATCGTGTGGCAGAAGAAATCGAAAAAAGGGTCGATCCACGTGGCCGAAGCTATTACTGGAGTGGATTGAACCCGATTCGCAGTCATTTGCTGGACGAAGGAACCGACGTCAAACAACTTCAAGAAGGAGATATTACAATCACGCCCCTTCACTTTGATCTCACGGAGAAAGCTTATCTCTCGCAATTGCAAGCGGAAACCTGGGATTTGCCTCAGTAGCCAAATTCCTTTCGTACGATGTGAATAAAATGCTCATCTGCGGAATGAGGTTTTTGCGAAAAATCGAGCTCATCGCTCAAGTTCCATTAGGCGATTCAAATTTCATTCTCGTTCTTCCAACGTATTGAACCGAATCGGAATGCCTCTTTCCGCAAGATAGGCCTTTGTCACACCAATCGGGTGAGTTCCGTAATGAAAAATACTTGCTGCAAGTGCGGCGCTGGCATGCCCATCTGAAAAAATTGTTCTAAGATGTTCAGGATTCCCGGCACCACCGCTAGCGACAACTGGGATTTGAACGGCGTCAGCTACTGCTCGGGTGATCGGCACGTCATAACCGTCTTGTGTCCCATCCGCATCCATTGACGTCAATACGATCTCTCCAGCACCAAGGCGTTCGACTTCTTTGGCCCAGGCTACCGCTTCCAAGCCGGTTGGAACTCGACCGCCGTTGACATGCACTTCCCAAACTTCACGGCCATCACGCTGTACACGCTTGGGATCGATATTTACGACGATACATTGGCTTCCGAACTTTAATGCGGCTTCGCGTACAAAAGCCGGATTCTTGACGGCAGCGGAGTTAATCGAGACTTTGTCGCAGCCTGCGTTCAGAAGCATTCGGATGTCTTCGATGGTTCGAATGCCTCCGCCCACGGTCAAAGGCATAAAACAGACTTCCGACGTGCGTCGAACGACATCCAGAATGATTCCACGTTGTTCATGACTGGCTGTGATATCAAGGAAAACAAGTTCATCGGCACCGTCTTCCTCATAGCGTGCCGCAACCTGTACCGGATCGCCTGCGTCGCGGAGATTAAGGAAATTCACCCCTTTAACGACTCGCCCCGCATGGACGTCAAGGCATGGAATTATTCGTTTGGCAAGCATAGGTTGTGAAGTCATCCAAATAATTAAGTTACGGTAACGCTGAAACCTCGACTCTAAAGCAAGCAACCTGAAAACGTCAAATCGAATTGGCGAATCCGTTTGGATTTTTAGGACTTAATCGATCGCAAAGGTCGAATCAAAATACTCATCTTGTCGAGAATCGCTCAAATTGCTCTGCTTACATTACATTTCATTTCAATCATATGACGGACGATATCGTCGACCGACGCATCACGTCCATTTTTCGGTTCGTAACCTGATTTCTAAGAAAAGCAACTCGACGGAAAGGATTCTGTCATGAAGCGAATTCAATCGTTGATATTTCTATGCTTTTTAACGTTTTCGGGCAGTCCGATCTGGGGTTGGAACGACGTTGGGCACATGGTAGTAGCGCGGATTGCCTACGAAAAATTGAGTGATTCAGAGCGGGCGGCAATTTTGGCAATCCTGAGGCATCATCCTCAACTTAATGAGTTGCTGCTAAAGGACCGTCCGTCACAAGCCAAGGTCGAAGAATGGCTGTTTCTCAAGGCGGCGACCTGGCCTGATAACGTTCGCCCGCCTCGAGACCATCATCGAGAACCTGTGTCATCACATCCCGTTTACCGGTATCACCATCCGACTTGGCACTATGCCAACTTCGAATATCGAGCCGGACAGCAAGAAACGGCGCTTCCCCGCCACCCGTTGCCGCATCATCCTGCACCATCAAATCCAGTAGACCAGACCAACATCATTGAACAACTGGACCATTCCTATCTTATTGTTCGCGGGCGCGAGCGTGAGTTTTCTGAACCAGAACGCGAATTGAATCCTGCGGAAATCCGCGCTGTACGTCTCTGCTGGCTCTTTCATTTGATGGGAGACATCCATCAACCTCTTCATGTGACGACGTTTGTCGAGCCTCGAATTCCAGTGCTTGAACACGGGGACGACGGTGGCAACAAACTGTCAATTCGTGTTAATCACATATCAACACCAAGAAACCTGCATGCGGTGTGTGATGACCTGCTGGGAACAAATCCGCGGTACGAGAAAGTCGTTCAATTAGCGGAGCGATTGTCACACGACCCACGGCTTTACGTTTCGCGCCTGCCCGAATTCACGCGAAGAAGGCTGGCCTGGGAATTTGCAGAAGAGAGCTATCAGGCGGCAAAGGAGATCATCTATCAAGATGGGCACCTTCACTATGCGCTCTCTTCTCGGGTCGAATCGCACGAATTGACGGCTGAAAGCGTTCCAGCAATGTCGCAACAGTGGATTGACCATGTGCATGCACTTGCCGAGCGCCGCATCGTACTAGCCGGCTTTCGTCTTGCTGATCGGCTCAGATTTATTATTTCGCAAGATCCTCACCGAATTGAGTCGCTCGGAAAAATCAGCTCCCCGACGATCTGGGTTCAACCAGTTGGAGGTTTTGTGAAGTGATAAAAGCGTCGTAACATCAGATAGAAGACCCGTCTGGACACAATTTTCAAAATCGAATATACCACGCGCCTCCCTGTCTCAATTCATTTCGGAATTTCGTTTCATCGGTTTTGTCCGGGTGGTCTCTGACACAAGTCTTTCAAATGACTAGTTTGGTCACGGCATTCGGACTCGGTTATCTCCCTTCGTAATTTGCAATCAAAAGAGTGCCCCTCGATGAAGTATCGACTCTTCACCACGCTACCGGTGTATCTCGCGCTTTATGCCTTGTCGTTGACGGCAGCCTTCGTGCTTCGTTTCGACCTGGAAATCGATGCAGACCTGACAGGTCGATTGATGGAATCAATGCCGCTCGCCTTACTGATAAAGGCGTCGATCTTTACCGTGACGCGGGAATGGAGACGACGACATCGATATACGACGATGAATGATGTCGCGTCGATCGTTTCAACAGCAAGTTTGAGTTCCGTGATTTTGTTGGCCATTCATTTGTCCAAAGGATTTGGCAATAACTTGCCACGTTCTGTAATCGCGATCGACTGGTTACTGACAATTCTCGCCACGGGTCTTCTGCGAGCCACAGTTCGTATGGCCCTTGAGAGTGCTCATTACCAACGAACCCAGCCGAAGAAACTAAGGGCGTTGGTCTTCGGTGCCGACGCGAAGTCGATTGCCATCTTACGCGCTCTTCAGTCGGCGAAATCTGAGTATAAGGTTGTCGCGCTTGTCGATCTGTCTGGAGTCGCAGCCAAATCATTGATCGGCGGGGTGCCGGTTGTAACGTCGACTCACGGCGTTTCAAGGATCGCTGATCGATTCAGCGCCAGCCACTTACTGATTCCCAATGGGATACCCGGACAAATCGTGCGGGAACTACATCAAGTTTGCCAGGAACACGGCCTCACGGCTCGCGTGATTCCTGACGTCAACGAAATTGTGGCCGGTCGGGTAAAACTGACGATTCGTGATGTCACCATTTCCGATCTATTACGACGCGAGCCAACACAACTGGATCTGGCAAGTATCATCGATTGCATTGCAGACAAAACGGTCCTTGTGACCGGAGCTGCGGGCAGCATTGGGTCGGAGTGCTGCCGTCAGATCGTCGATCTCAAGCCAAAAACACTAATTCTGGTAGATCAGTCTGAATTTGGTATGTTTCAGATCGAGCAGGAACTTATCGCGCGTAAAATTGCGAACGTTAATCTGGTCTATGTGATTTCTGACGTTAATGATCAGGTAACGCTGGGACGAGTCTTCGGCGAATATCTTCCCGATCTGGTTTTCCATGCCGCCGCGTACAAACATGTGCCATTGATGGAACACAATGTTCAAATTGCAATCCGCAATAATGTGTTGGGAACAAAATCGATTGTTGACTTGGCAGACCGATTCGGCGTCGAACGATTCGTAATGATTTCGACGGACAAAGCGGTTCGTCCAACGAGCATTATGGGCTCAACTAAACTTGTCGGTGAGAAGTATTTGCAAGCCGTTGCGACGAAATCGAAGACCAAATTCATCACTGTTCGATTCGGAAATGTCTTGAACTCTGCTGGGAGCGTCGTACCGACATTCCGCCGTCAAATCCTCGAAGGAGGACCGATCACGGTCACTCATCCAGATATGACTCGCTTCTTCATGACAATCCCTGAAGCTGTGCAACTCGTCCTGCAAGCGGGAGCGATTGGAGACAATGGACAGGTATTGATTCTTGATATGGGTGAACCAGTTAAGATTGTCGATCTCGCCCGAGATATGATTGGTCTTTCCGGGCTACGTTATCCCGAAGACATTGACATTGTGTTCACTGGCCTCAGGCCGGGTGAAAAAATGTATGAAGAACTCTTTTACGGCAATGAAAAGACCGCCAAGAAAATTCACGAGAAGATCTTTTGTGCCGATCGAGAACCGATTTCTCCAACGACAATTAAACGGCACATCGTAGATCTGGAGCGAGCGTCTCGTGGAAGTGCAGCCGAAGCGCGAGACGCAATCCGCAGCGTCATCTCCGAATACGTCAATGAGGACGTTTCGACTCCGATGATTCGTCCATTTCATCCGGTCGAAGCTCCAACGAGAAAAGTTGCGTGACGATCAATATTGCGATTCGACATAGGGGCGATGGCACTCGATTGGTGAAGGACCTCTTTTCAAATTGATTCACAGGGCAGAATTCCGATCAATTCAGTAGAGATGAATTCCCTTCGGCGGTATGTTGCTTTGAGTGTTATCCTACCCATACACACAAGGCCGCAAGATGAACAGAATCGCACTCGCCACATATCTTTGCTTATTTTCGGGGTCTGTTTTCGCCGGAATTGGAGATGGAAGGCTCGATCTCTACTTTGTGGACGTTGAAGGTGGAGCGGCAACGTTGATCGTTACCCCCGAGGGGGAGTCAATGCTGATTGACTCGGGCTATCCTGATAACGGAGGTCGCGACAGGGATCGGATTCTTGACGTCATTCAAAACGTTGCGAAGCTCGAACATCTTGATCACGCTGTTGTGTCGCACTGGCACTTGGACCACTTTGGCAATCACGCAGCAATTGCCGCAAAATTAAAAATCGTCAATTTCTGGGACAGGGGAATTCCGGAATTACTCGTTGAAGATCCAGGGTTTATTGACCGGGTCGCTCCGTATCGAGCCGCCAGTCAGAACCGATCAAAAACGTTAAAAGCAGGCGATTACTTACCGCTCAAAGTCGGGGCAACACCAATCAAAGCTCAAGTTGCGACGGCGAGCGGGGAAGTCATCCCCAATCGGGGTGAACCCAACTCATTCGCTTCTGAGTATAAGCCACAGCCAGATGACCCATCCGACAACGCGAAAAGCATCAGCCTTTTGTTGACTTATGGCCGATTCAAGTTTCTCTGTTGTGGCGACTTAACCTGGAATACTGAGGCCAAGTTAATGACACCGAACAACCCGATCGGGCAGATCGATCTATTTATGGCGACTCACCATGGATTAAACGTGAGCAATAATCCTGTCATGGTTCTGGCTCTTGATCCGCGCGTCTGTATCAGCTGTAACGGCCCGACAAAAGGCGCCGACCCGGAAACTATCAAGACACTGAATCGGGTCAAATCCCTGCAGGCGATGTTTCAGCTTCATCGAAATGTGAGGCTCGACGAAAAGGATCAGGCGCCGATCGATCAGATCGCAAACCTTGCCGAAACGGCAAATTGTCAAGGAAAATGGATTAAGGCTTCTGTTGCGAAAAATGGGGAAAGTTATACCGTGCAAGTTGGATCTGACGGCAAGTTGCGTAAATTTGATTCGAGATAATCCGTGGAAATCAGCTGCTGTTGCAAACAGTACTTCAACAATTTTGAAGGCGAAACGGGAGTTGATTTCATACGCCTTGAACACGGCACAAGGAGTTCCGTCATCGCGTTGAGGATGGTACGAACTCCAATGGAAAGCTCTTGACGATTGTGATGGATATCCCACGTTTGCTTGCCGAAACCGAATTGAAAAAGGTCGAATGGTTTGAAGAAATTGATTCTACGAACGATCGGGCCTTGCTACTCGCAATTCAGCCGAATCTACCAACTCCGTATTTGATCGGAGCGGATCGACAAGTCTCGGGGCGTGGCCGTGGAACAAATCGGTGGTGGGGTTCCGATGGATCGCTTATGTTTTCCGTTGTGGTTGACATGACCAGTATTGGACTCACTCCGGTTGACTGGCCGCGGTTTTCCCTGGTGACCGGATTGGCGATCTCGACGATGTTATCGTCGTTTATTCCGGGTTCGGCAGTAGGTCTCAAATGGCCCAATGATGTCTGGCTGCAAGGAAGAAAGGTGTGTGGAATCCTGATCGAGCAGTGCGATCGATCCCCGGATCGACTGATCGTAGGAATTGGTCTGAATGTGAATAACTCTTTTGAATGCGCTCCGGAAGACATGAGGCAAATTGCGACCTCGATGACCGACGCGGCAAGCGGAAACACTTTTTCCCGAACGGATGTTCTCGTGAGCTTCCTGAAGGAGTGGAAGACCTTAACGCAATACGTTGTTGACGGATCCATTAATCTTGTTGAGCGTTGGTCGCGAGCATGTGTCCTCTCTGGTTTTCCCGTGAAAATCATCAATGGGAACCTGGAAAGCATCGGCGTATGTGCTGGTATCGATTCAGACGGGGCACTCTTGTTGAGAACAGCATTCGCCCTGGAAAAACACTACGCTGGCACTGTAAGGTTGCTGGAATAGAATCTGGTTCAAGTTGAAATTGGCAACCCTCTTTCTACTTCGCCAACTGATTGGCTTTGCGTTCGACCGTATTCATCGTTTCCATTGCTCCGACAAAAACCTTCGCAAATCCAGTGACTTTACCTGTTCCACGTCAGTAAACCGCAGGCGAATCACATCGAATCCACTGTTGTCGCGCGATGAGATTTCGCGATCGATTCCCAAGGTTGAAATTTGTCCCAACTGGACCGTGCCCGATTTGACGATGATTCCCAGTTCTAAGGACGACGGTCGCTTTGTCACGAGCGATGCTTTTGGGGTTTTATCGATCGAATAGTTCACGACAATCTTTTGCGTCCAATCAACTTCAGCCGACGGAAGGAGTTCGCTGAGAAGAGACGCAAGTTCTTCCAGCACGATAGGCTCCCATCCAATCGCGCCCTGAAGAAAACCCTTGCGCATGAAATGCCATTTTCGACCGAGTTTTTTCCAAGGAGTCAAATCTTCGAGATTCAGTGACTCGGGATTGGTTCGATCAACAAACGATTTTACGGACCTCGCAAAAAAACTTCGAAATGCTACGGTCTCGGTCTCAGCAATATCGACAATTGAAATCGTAACGTCTTCAAACGGCCCATTTGTGGATGGACGAATTCGAACGCGTGGTTGACGATTATAGACCGGGATTTCATCGAGATCATTTACGTCTTTGAGCCCAAGTTCGTTGATGAGTGTCGCTTCAGTGAAGGTTCGCTTGGGAACGCGAAATTTTAACGTCAACAACCATTCGTCACCCGTATACGCATGCAGGAACCAGCCAACCCCTTTGGATTTGGCTGCCACTTCAACTGTACTGCGTTCATTCCAGTTCGTCGGGTTGAACTTCTCTGACGATTCCAGTTCATCGATGATACGGGCGAGAATTGCACCTTTCCATCGCCGCGATTTACCATTGTTCGCTAACCCATCGATCGTATGCCACTTTCGCCCATCGACTTCCCATGGCATCTTGGCATCCGCGCCGATTTTTGTCGGATCAAGGTCACCTGCTTTTTTCTTACGAACAGCTTCTGCGTCAAACGTCTCGCGGTCGCCGCGACCTCCCTCCGCTAGAACCTTTGCAAGAATTTCGCCCGTAAAACTACGGTGATCTGCCGTCGTTGCCTGCTGATCGCAGTCATCGGAAACAGCAAGCGAGATGGACGATGCTTTTTTTCGCTTGCCCCCAATTGATTGGCGAGTTTCAAGATTCGAATTCAAGCGGTTAATCGCGCGATGAGCGACATCTTCAGGCGTTCCTTCAGCAACGATCCAACCACCTTCGGCACCCGCTTGTGGGCCCAGATCGACAATCCAATCAACCGTCTTTATCACGTCGAGATTATGTTCAATTACGACGACCGTATTTCCAGCATCGACGAGGCTATTGAGAATCTTCAACAGTTTGCGAATGTCATCAAAATGTAATCCGGTGGTTGGTTCATCCAGAAGATAAAGCGTTTTTCCTGACTGCGGTCGAGCCAGTTCGGCAGCTAGTTTAACTCGTTGGGCCTCTCCGCCGGACAACGTTGGTGCCGGCTGTCCGAGAGTGAGGTAGTCAAGTCCGATCGCTGCTAAAACAGATAAAGGACCACGAATTTTCGGAATGTTATCAAACAATTCCAATGCCTGTCCGATCGACATCGCCAGCACGTCGGCAATACTTTGACCACGATAGGTGACGGCGAGTGTTTCGGCGTTGTATCGCTTTCCTCGACAGGTATCACATTCCACCCAGATATCAGGCAGGAAGTGCATTTCAATAAGCTTTTGACCATTTCCTTCACAGGCTTCACAGCGTCCGCCTGCTCGATTGAAACTGAAACGAGTGGCACTGAATCCGCGCACCTTTGCTTCGGGCATTCGTGAGAATAGTTCGCGAATATGTTCGAAAACACCGGTGTATGTCGCTGGATTTGATGCAGGTGTCGTCCCAAGCGGTTGCTGGTCCACCACAATGATTTTGCTGAGGAATTGAAGGCCGTTCAGTTCGTCATAGGGACCTGGTTGTGCCGTGGCGCGGTTCAGCTTTTGAGCGATCGCACGGGCCAATGTGTCATCAATCAGTGAGCTCTTACCGCTTCCGCTTACGCCCGTTATGGCAGTCAGCGTCCCGAGAGGAATTCTTAAGTCGACGTTTCGCAAATTATGCTGTCGAGCCCCTAACAGTTCGAGCCAACCACCTCCTGGAGGAGTATGGTACGAAGCTTGATCACTCACCAATGAGAGAGGGGCTTCGTCGACGATGTCGGCAACCCGCCCGATCTCGGAAATAAGCGCCTTAGTTTGCTTAATCACCTTTTTCGACCGTGATTTCGCGACGTCCGAAGTCTGTTGGACCGTAATTCGCTGCATCCGTCGTTGTTTTGGGACGACAATCTCTTCACGACCCGAGAGATATTTTCCGGTAAGCGACAGATCGCTTTTTTGAATTTCGCGAGGGGTTCCTTGAGCAGTAATGGTTCCGCCAAATCGACCGGCCGCCGGACCAAAATCATATAACCGATCGGCTGCTTTCAGGACATCGCGATCATGTTCAACCATGACAATCGTATTGCCCAAATCGCGAAGTTTTACGAGCGCCGTCAGCAGACGACCGTTATCGCTGGGATGCAGACCGATTGTCGGTTCATCCAGAACATAAAGGACGCCAGTCAATGCACGGCCGATTTGACCGGCAAGTCGAATTCGCTGTGTTTCGCCGCCGGACAACGTTGGCAAGGTTCGGCCAAGTGTCAGGTAGTGAAGGCCGACGTCGATGAGAAACTTCAACCTCGACGTCGCTTCGGCGAGAAGGTCTCCACCGACCCGCTTCTGTGACGCTGTCAATTTCAGCTCACGTAAGAATTCGAACGCATCTTTCAGTGGCAGATCACAAACTTGTTTTAGCGTCTTACCTGATGCACTCCCATTGGAATTCGTTATCGAGTTAGACCGATTTGTGATCTGTTCCGCATCGACAGTCCCCTTCGTCTGAGATCCGACTTTCACGAAACTCGCATCGTCGCGTAATCGACTTCCGTTACATGTGGAGCAGGGAACGTCACCGACAAGTCCGAAGAGTTTCATGCGGTGGTCGTATGAAAGGCTCGCTGCTTGCTCAATTGCCGGATAAAGCCCTTTATACTGAAAGCGAACGCTTCCCCCGGAAGTTGGCCTGGAAGCAGCGACTGACGACGACTTTGATTTGCTTTTAGAAGGTCGAGAAACCTGGTCAACCAATGATTTCGCTAAAGGAAACCACGTATCACCGGTGCCAAACAATACGGCTCGTTGTTGAAGCGGATCAAGCTGGGAAAAAGGAACATTCAGCGGGATATCGCATTCCTTTGCCATTGATTCGAGCATAAGTCGAAAGAGTGGCGATTTCACCGGGTCCGGCCAGGCACTGACGGCACCCTGTAATAACGAACTTGTCTGATCCGAAACAAGTGCAGCAAGATTTGTTCCTTGTTGAATACCGATCCCCTCGCAGGTACTACACCAACCGAGTGGGCTGTTGAAAGAAAAGTTATGAGGGGCAAGCTCTTCAAATCCACGCCCACACGATTCACAGGCACGAAACAGGCTGAATGGAAGGATTTTCCACTTCTTTTCCTCACGATTGTCATCAACAATCGCGACTCGAATCAATCCCTTGCCCAGATCGAACGCGAGTTCGACTGATTCCGCCAGGCGAGATCGGGTTGATCTGGAAATTGTGATTCGGTCAATGACGATCTCAACATTGTGTTTTCGCTTTCGATCGATGTCCGGCACGTCTTCCAACAGGTAAGTCGCTCCATTGATTCGAACTCTCCGGAACCCCTGATCGCGGAGTCGTTCCCACAGCTTTGTGTATTGTTGACCAACTGCGACTTCTTGCGGAGCAAGTACGAGAGCCCGAATTGAATCAGGCGTACTGGCCGCATTCATTTCGGAAGTTTTCTGATCGCTGGTTGAGTCAACGTTGTTACCGAGCTCGATCAGACGCTCAATGACGTCATCGATGGTTTGCGATTTGACGGGGATTTCACAGTCAGGACAGTATTGCGTCCCCAGTCGAGCATACAGGATTCGCAGGTAATCATAAATTTCTGTGACTGTGCCAACTGTCGAACGAGGGGTGTGTCCAACGGTTTTTTGTTCGATTGCAATCGACGGCTGCAATCCGTGAATGTGGTCAACCCTTGGCTTTGGCATCTGGCCGAGAAACTGCCTCGCGTATGACGATAGCGATTCAACGTATCGACGTTGTCCTTCCGCGTAGAGCGTGTCCATTGCGAGCGAACTTTTTCCGGAACCACTCGGACCACAAAAAACGCTCATTTGATCTCGGGGGATATTCAGATTCAGGTGTTGCAAATTGTGTTGCGCCGCGCCGCGCACAACAATCGAAGTCTCTGCCCCATCTGTCGATTGTCGTAACGGTACGGAGGTCTGCCAACGCGAACCTGGCTTCGAATTTATGACGCTGGAAACGTTGATCGCGGCAGTTTTCCTTTTTGGTTTTGGGGGTGAACCTGATTCGGCTGGTACGAGTCCGGGTACAGTGCGCAATGCCTTACCTGTATAAGATTCCTCACACCGCATGACTTCTTCGGGCGTCCCTTCGACCAGGATTCGCCCACCGCCTGATCCTCCTTCAGGACCAAGATCGATGATCCAGTCTGCTGTTTTGATCACATCCAGATTATGTTCAACTACGATGACAGTGTTGCCAGCATCAACAAATCCGTGCAAAACGCGCAGCAGGTGCTCAATATCGACAAAGTGAAGTCCGGTTGTTGGCTCATCGAGAATGTAGACCGTTTTGCCTGTCGAACGCTTACTAAGTTCTTTTGCTAACTTCACGCGCTGGGCTTCACCACCGGATAAAGTCGGTGATGGTTGGCCTAGCTTAATGTAGTCTAGTCCCACGTCATGCAACGTTTGCAAAGATTTCATGAGTTTTGGTTGATGTTCGAAATGCTCGAGCGCCTGCTGAATATCCAGCTGTAGGACATCGTTGACAGACTTTCCCTTGAAACGAACCTCAAGCGTCTCTTTGTTAAAGCGTTTCCCCTGGCAAACTGGACATGTCACCCAGATGTCGGCGAGAAAGTCCATTTCGAGCTTGTTAGAACCGTTTCCTTCACACGCTTCACAACGTCCGCCCGGGACGTTGAACGAAAAACGACCTGGCTTAAACCCACGCAATTTGGATTCTGGCAACTGCGTGTAAAGGTCGCGAATCAGATCGAACAACTTGACGTAAGTTGCGGGATTCGATCGAGGGGTTCGACCGATCGGACTTTGATCGATGTCGATCGCCTTATCAATATGTTCCAGGCCTGCAATTTTCGCGCATTCGCCCGGTCGCCCGGTTCCCTTATTGACGTCGCGATTAAGTACCTCCCAGAGAATATCGTTAACAAGCGAACTCTTTCCAGAACCGCTTACGCCGGTCACGCAGATGAATTTTCCTAATGGAAATCTAGCAGTGACATTGCGCAGATTATGATGAGTGGCGCCGTAAATCTCGATGCAGAGCCCGTTGCCTGGTCGACGAACTTTTGGGACCTCAATTGTCCGTCGACCGCTGAGAAATGCGCCTGTCAGGCTCCGTTTCGAATTTTTGATATCATCGACGCTCCCTTCGGCAACGATTTCTCCCCCTCGCACGCCTGGCCCAGGGCCAAAATCAACCAGATGATCTGCCGCTTTCATCGTTTCATCATCGTGTTCGACAACGATGACGGTATTTCCCTGATCTCGAAGATCTTTAAGACTGTCGAGCAGCATCGTGTTGTCGCGCGGATGAAGACCAATCGAAGGCTCATCCAGAATATAAACCACGCCCACAAGTCCACACCCGATTTGTCCGGCCAGACGGATTCGCTGACTTTCGCCTCCGGAAAGTGTCGGTGCCGTTCTATCGAGAGTCAGGTAATCCAGTCCACAGCGGAGCAAAAAGCCCAGCCGTCCGCGAATTTCCTTCAATGCCTCGGACGCAATGAATTGTCCCGTATCCGAAAGTTCGAGCTCATCAAAAAATGACCACGCCGCCAAAGTACTCAGCGCACACACTTCCGGCAGTGAAAGCGCCAAGCTTGTGTTTGTCGATTTGCTGTTTGTCGAAGGGACTCGCCTGGCTTTCTTTTCCGGATCGTTCAAGCGTTCTATGGCTTCCCGGCGTTCATCCAACGCGAGTTCAGCGCTTCTCGAAGTGAGTCGATAACTGCTGGCCTCCTTATTCAGACGACGGCCGCCGCAACTGGCGCATCTGGTCTCATGCATGTATTTTTCCAGTTGGACACGTCGCATCGGGTTACGTGTCTTGCGATATTCTTCGAGCAGTTCTGGTATGAAACCGGCGTAAGTTCCCCCACGTTTCCAGACACCGTTCCCCGTTCGATAGGCAAACGTGATGTTTCGTGACCCGGTTCCATAAAGGAACAGATGCTTCGCTGCCTCGGAAAGATCTCGCCATTTCGTCTTGAAAAACGAGTCCTCATCCAATCCGAGGTCTATCTCAATCGCTCGGGCAACCCCTTTCAAAATGTGCTTTCGCCACTTACCCACAGAACTGAGTTTCCCAAGGACGACGATCGCACCTTTCTGAATCGTGAGACTGTCGTCAGGAACCAGTCGATCAATCGCAAAGTCGTACCGAATCCCAAGTCCCTGGCAATCGGCACACATTCCTTGTGGACTGTTGAAACTGAACAGTTGCGGAGAAGGTTGCTGATAACTGATACCACAATGCGTGCAGGCATAGTCGCAGGAATAAAGCTGCTCGAAAGGAATTGTTGATTGGGTTTCAACTTCGACTTCCTGTAATTTCTCTGAACGCGACGCACCCTTTCTCTCGACTCGCGACTTTTTACCCGTGAATTGCGCGGATTCGGTTGAGTCTACCTCCTGATTCTCAACGACGGCTTGATCACGATCGTCTTCACGGGCAATGACTAATTTCCGTTTGGCAAGATTTAGAGCCGTTTCGATCGCTTCGGCAACACGCGCTCGAGGACTCTTTCCTGCAATCAGCCGGTCGACCACAACGTCGATCGTATGCTTCATTTGTTTATCGAGTTTCAAATCGTCCGTCAGTTGAACGACGTTGCCATCGACACGAGCTCGCAGAAAGCCGCGTTTCAGAAGATCGACAAATAAATCTTTGAATTCACCCTTTTGTCTTTGAACGAGCGGGGCGAGAACCTGATACCTGGTCCCTTCGGGAAGCCTCAAAACATTATCGAGAATGTGCTCACGCGTCTGCGCCGTAATCGCTCTTCCGCATTGATAGCAATTTGGTGTCCCCACGCGAGCAAAAAGGACCCGCAGGTAGTCATAGATCTCTGTAATTGTCCCCACGGTACTGCGGGGATTCCGCCCACTCGCCTTTTGCTGAATCGAGATCGATGGTGCCAGACCCGTGATCGAATCGACCTCAGGTTTTGGCATTTGCCCCAGGAATTGGCGTGCATAAGAAGAAAGTGACTCGACATACCTGCGCTGCCCTTCCGCATAGAGTGTGTCGAAGGCGAGCGAACTCTTTCCCGAGCCACTCACCCCTGTCATCACGATCAATTTATTTCGAGGCAAAGTCAGACTGATGTTTCGCAGATTATGCTCGCGAGCACCGAGAATCACGATATCAGAAGCGGGCATGGGCAAAACAACACCGTATAGAGGAAGAGTCGTCGTCCAGCAATCTGCTCAAGACTTCAGGAAGTATAGGCCACCCGCACCTGCCAGCAAGTCTTGCCAGTTGTCAATCAACAACCTCGGCGACGAGGGTTCTTCTTTTGTCTTGGGATTCGTTATGATTCTTCGGGAACTGGCTGGACTCCGTCAGAGTCACTGGCGATTGATACGCCGTCTTTAAAGGAATGGATTGCAAATGGATCGATTGATGAAATTACAGTCGTTTTGCGCCTTAATATTCATCATGGGTTGTGGCCAGTCTAAGCCGGTCTCCGTTGCACCCGAGCCAGCCAAACAGACGAAGGCGTCAGTGGTCATCGACGAGACCAGTCAACAGCCGAAACCAACCGTATCCATTCCGCTCGTGAGTACAGCGAAGGAAGGGACTGCAGAATCGACGTTTCAACAGACTCTGATCGCCTTTCAAGAAGGGCGACTTGAAACTGTCTTCGACTTCTTGCCACCTTCGTATCAGGCCGACGTTAATTCACTCGTTCATGATTTTGCGGGAAAAATGGATCCCGAAATCTGGTCATCTTCGTTCAATTTGCTGACAAAAGTCTCCCATCTCTTAACGTCGAGGAAAACACTGATTCTCAGTCTGGACGGAGTGAAGAATAACCCGCAGATTGAGTCAATCAAGCCGCACTGGGATGCGATTGCAAACGGAATTCGTGACATTTCATCCAGCGATGTGACAGACCTGTCAAAACTGAAACAGGCCAATGTCCGTGATCTGGTGGCGTCGGCGAGTAAGGTGTTGCGACAAATGCCGCTTCCTCCGTTTGGCGATCTACAAGTCATGACTGTTAAATCCGATTCGACCGCGGCGACGTTGTCCTACCGTGAAACCAAAGATGGTGACCCGAAGCAAGTTGAGTTCGTTTTGATCGAAGGGAAGTGGCTGCCAAAATCAATTGCAAACGGGTGGTCTTCTGGTGTTGCCGAAGTCAAAGCCATGCTGGATGAATTTCCGCATCGAATCTCGGCGGTAAAGCCCGAATATATGAAACAGATCGATGCAATTGGAGGAATGATCGAACAACTGCAAAGTGCCAGAACTTCCGACGAATTCAACGCGGCGGTTGCACCACTGATTTTTACAATCGCATTTGGAGCCCAGATGGCGCAACAATCGATGAGGGAGGCCGTCACCACGCCTCGGAAAGGAAATGCTGTTTATTGTATCGTCAACCGCGAATTGAATGACCCTGAGTTAACGGCATTTAAAGAGGCGGTCATGACAATGGTCAAAAACTCGGTTCCTGATGCAGATTACGAACTGATTCCAAACAACGGAAAAACACGCTGTCGATTTATCCCTGTTTCCGATATTCAGGCCCTGACATCACTCGTGGCGAAACACTTCGACGCGGCAGACGTTCGCCTGGACCTCGAAACCCGAACGATCCACGTCGATTTCAAATAGATCGTGATAACTCTTTCGCAACGATACCCATATGCTTCCTCAGATAGTTTTGCCAAAACGACGTTATCTCGTTCGCTTTAACCCCAAACGAGTGCCCCATTTATTCACGGATGTCCTCGTGATTGGTGCTGGAATCACTGGCATTAGAGCGGCATTAGCAATTGATCCGAATCTGAATGTTGTCCTTGCAACCAAGGACCGGCTCAAGGAATCGAACAGCGCTTATGCTCAAGGCGGCATCGCAGGCGTCTTCGATCCCGTTGACAATTTTGCCAATCATGTCGCAGACACTTTGGCTGCCGGAAAGGGACTGTGCAATCGAGCGATCGTTGACACCGTCGTCAGAGAAGCACCCGCGCGGATCCGTGAATTAGTTTCCATGGGGGCGCATTTTGATCAAACGGATGGCGAAATTGCGTTGACTCAGGAAGGGGGACACAGCCATCGACGCGTCGTACACGCTCTTGGCGACGCGACGGGCAAAGAGGTGATGCGAGCTTTAATCGAGCAAATTCGCAGTGCGCCGCAAGTCGATATTTGGGAAAATACGTTTACGATTGACTTGCTGACACACGGCGGTGAATGTCGAGGAGCTCTTGTCTGGAACGCGAGCCACGGAAAGACATTCGTCTGGGCCAAGCAGACAATTCTTGCGACCGGCGGCGCCGGCAGGCTTTATCGTGAAACCACGAACCCGGAAATTGCCACGGCCGACGGCCATGCAATGGCGTTTCGTGCCGGATGTGAATTGAGGGACATGGAGTTCATGCAGTTTCATCCGACGGTGCTATATATCGCAGGTTCATCGCGCCATTTAATTTCTGAGGCTGCACGCGGTGAAGGTGGGATTCTTCGAGATTGTACCGGGCATCGCTTCATGCCTGACTATGATTCCGCAGCAGAACTGGCCCCTCGTGACATTGTCAGCCGATCAATCACACGTCAGATGGAGAAGACTCGTCACCATTGCGTCTATCTCGATCTCACTCACTTGCCAAAGTCGCTTGTTCTCGAACGCTTTCCGCATATTCGCCAAGTCTGTACGCAGTTCGGTCTCGATTTACTACGCGACCAGATTCCTGTTCGTCCCGGTGCACATTACATGATCGGCGGAATCACTGTAGACGACGAGGCGAGAACCTCGTTACCGCGATTGTGGGCAGCAGGGGAAGTGACATCCAGTGGACTACATGGTGCGAATCGGCTTGCCAGCAACAGTCTTCTCGAAGGCTTGGTTTTTGGACTTCGAGCCGGAATCAATGCCTCAAATGCAGCCTGTGGAGAGTCAGACCAGTTTACTGCACTCGCCCTGAAAACCGATCCGATGCAGATGTTGCCAGTTGAGGGGGCATTTGCCGGACACGAGGAACCACTTGAATCATCAACTCTGAAGCTGGACGACTTATTGAATTCGCTCAACAGCGAAATGTGGCGAAACGTGGGCATCGAACGGAACGACAGCGATTTAGAGTCGGCCCTTCGTCAGATTGAGTTTTGGGATCGCTACGTCGGACCACACGAGTTTGCAATGACCAAGGGTTGGGAATTACAAAACTTGCTGCTTGTGGCCCGATTAATGGTCATTGCCGCGCTGTCACGTAAAGAAAGTCGCGGCACGCATTACCGTAGCGATTTCCCCGGTACGGACCCAACCCAAGCCGAGCATATCCGACTGCTCGCTCAGCCATAGAGTGCGACAGACACGATTGTCGCCATAGTGCGTCAGTCGCGACTTTGACAATCGTGCGTCAGACGCGACTTTGACCATCCTGCGACAGACCCGATTGTCCTCCGCAAAGCGTTGAATCAGCTCCAGAAGTTCTCACCATGCCAGTTCATTGGAGGCTGTGTTTGAACCTCAACATCACCATTGACTTGCATCTGACAAGCCAGACGAAGGTTTGTCTCGTTTCCCAACCGCGCAAAGAAGGTCAGGGGATGAGCGGTCATTGAAACCTTTTCGAACAGGCTTTGATTTGAGACATTTTCAAGTCCCTTCTTCACAATCACCTTGCAACTGGTGCAAAGTCCAAACCCCATGCAATTCACGTAGTTGTGAGGGGTAGGGTAAAGTTGAACACCAGCCTTGATGGCCTCTCGTCGCAGGTTCGATCCCGCTGGGACTTCGATCGTTTTTTTCTCGTTAACAAAAGTCACTGTCGGCATGTTGGATGCTCTTCCAAAAGCAATATGGTCATGAACAGATTGGCGCCTGCACTATGATATTCTCGACACGAAGTTGAACGCAATGTTCGCAGATGGTGTTGACCATTATCATCATCCGAAAACTTGAAGTTTCAGAATTCGTGAGCAATTGACTTTGGCCGCTTGCGGACGTGCAGAACGAATGATCTGCCGCTACGATTCTGTCGCGTTTGCAGTCAAACTTCACAACAGTCTTTGAGAATACACAAAATGAAAGACAGTTTGCCGGTAATATTTGCCTTGTTAACGGGATTATGCTGGGGGAGTTACGGACCGGTGCTCGGTCAAGCCCGGGCCTTTGAAAAAAGTCCATTCAAACCGTACGTCATGATCGGGATTGCCTATTTGATCTGGGGAATTATCGGTGGATTGATCGGGATGGCCGCCAAAGGAGACAGCTTCAGCTTTACGAGGAATGGGACCATTTGGGGGTTCGCGGCAGGAACTCTCGGCGCATGGGGAGCATTAACGCTCACGCTCGCCATGTATACCGGAGGAACCGCGATGCCTCAGGTTGTCATGCCAATCGTTTTTGGAACCGCCGTGACCGTCAGCGCGATAATCGCTGTGCTGACGACAAAGACTCAGGCAGATCCTCGACTATGGCTTGGCATCATCGGCATGGGGATCTGTATCATCACCGTGGCCTATTATACGCCGCATCAGGTTCCTCACGGTGCAAAACCGGCAGAGCCGCCTGCAGCGAAAGATCCTGCTTAATCGCGATAATCGTGGCGCTGAATTGACCAGAAATGTCGACGAACGGAGCTTTTCTTTTCCGTAACTCAATTCTCGCGGAAAAAACGGCTGCGTAACGGGTGATTCGGGGCAACATTTGAGCAATGCCTGTGAAACCTTGAGTCGAGTGAGCAGGTACCAATCTGTAGCCAACCGCATAAAAACGCTCAGGAGTCAGGCATGATGATGACCTCGAATCGACGCGAGTTTCTCAAGCAAGTTGGGGCCGCTGGAGTGGTTTCACTGTCAGCGACTCCGCCCCAATTTCTGGCGTCTGCAGCTGATTTGGCGGCAACAGCGACGAATCGCGACCAGCGCGTTCTCGTCTTATTACAACTCGCTGGCGGAAATGACGGGCTGAATTCGCTGATCCCTTATGGCGATCCCGCTTATTATAAAGCACGTCCGGGGATCGGGATTCCGAAGAATCAGGTCCTGCGAATTAACGATTACGTCGGCCTGCATCCACGATTAGTCGGCTTGAAGGAACTTTATGACGAGGGAAATCTCGCGATTGTTCAAGGTGTCGGCTACCCCCAAACAGATCGTTCACATTTCCGGTCAATGGATATCTGGCAGTCTGCTCAACCTTTAAACCCCGCACCTCGCGATGGTTGGCTTGGACGGGCACTGGACTGGCAGTTCGATCGCCAACCGGCACGGGCTGAAGGTCTCGCTCTGGGAACTGATAAACTTCCGTTAGCCTTTGTCGGTGGCCGAGTGAGCGTTCCGACGTTGCGTCGCCTCGAAGATTTTCAACTCGTCGCCGGTCATGGTCCTGAATCTCAACTGAAATTAAAAAAAGAAACACTTCATCGAGTCATTCAATCGACAGCGCCGAATGATCGAGAGCTTGATTTTCTCCGCCGCACGACGGCCACGGCCCTGACGAGTGCGGATCGTCTGAAATCGCTGAATTCCAACTATAAGACGACCGTTGACTACCCAAGCACCGGTTTAGCAACTCGGTTAAAGTTGATTGCACAGATGATCGCTGCGGAATTACCGGCGAGAATTTATTTCGTCTCTTTAGACGGCTTTGATACGCATGCACAACAAGAAGTTGGCCATTCGGCGTTGTTGGCGGAACTTGGAGGAGCAATTCTGGCGTTCCAACGAGACCTGGCCGGACACGGCCTGGCTGACAGAGTACTGCTTTCCACGTTTTCGGAATTCGGACGAAGAGTTGCTGAAAATGGCAGCCTGGGAACCGATCACGGTGCCGCCTCAATGCTGTTTGCATTGGCTCCCAACAAAGGGGGATTGTATGGAAGTCATCCCAGTTTGACGGATCTTGATGACGGAGACCTGAAACATACCTCTGATTTTCGTTCCGTTTATGCTTCGCTGCTGAACTGGTTGCAGATTCCAGGCGAATCCGTGCTGGGTCAACAATTTGACCCAATTGGATTTGTTTGAACAAACGATTCTTCAGACCAACGGTTCTGGTTTGCGAAAGACCGTTCCTGCATCGACCTGATGAAACCCGGCGGACTTCAGAACGGCAATTCCGGCCACGTCCGTTTCCAAGACATGTGCTTCAGCCAGTTGAATCATCTGATCCCGTACACGTCGACAGACTTCGTCCAGCAGTAATTGCCCATACCCCTTTCGACGCTGCTGCTCGACAACTTGTAACCCGGTAATTCCGATCGCGCGCGTTTTCCAGCTGCTTGAGTACACGTCCAGGCCGACAACGCAGACCCTGGCGATTAAATTTCCGCCTGCTTTTGGCACTAAGCCAAGCTGCATGGAATCAAGACGCCCCTGTCGGGTCGACCACCACCAATCTTTGGGTTCGTAGGCGGTGGCGGCCGCCAACTTGGATTGCCGTTTTGCGTTCAGTAGTCGAACACACATGATTTCAGGCCCACCAGGGCCGAGAGTCCTTTGAAATACAAGGTGTCGTTCGGCTGTGGCGTACCCAAGTGAAATAAAGAACGGGGCTGCTGCAGGGTCCGATTCCAGAAAACCACCCGGTTCAGAACCGCCATATAAACCAAAATAAAACGGGTCACGTGGGGCCGCACACCCTGCAAAAATTGTTTCTGCCCCTGAATTGCGCAGATACTCCTCAGCACGGCGAATCAATTCACGACCGATTCCCTGTCGACGATACTGCGGGTCTACAATGACAGCACAAATGATACCCGTCTTTTTTGATAACTTTGACTTTGATTCATCTGCTGTAAATCCTGCATGGACAAACCCGATGACCCGTTTGTCATCTGAAGTCGCAAGGATCATTCCCGCTGGATCAAAGTACGTCTGGGAAATCACAAGACCATCAAAGATGTCGCAACTGATTCCTTGTGCTGCCCCACGACCCAATCCAGATTCGTTCCAAAGACGCACGACGTGCGGCGGATCGGAGTTTCGAAACTGGCGGTAGGCCACCACGACTAAATTACCTTCGTTTGCAAAAGTAACCCGATACCATTCGGACACCAAAGCTTCGTCAATGATACGGCGGAACCGTCGTGTGAATTATACAACGGAACCGCCGCATAGCGAGACACGAAATTCATCGATTCGCCAACAATCGTTACTTCGAACCGAGTTGCTCTGTCGCCGCAGCAACCACGTGTTCGACATCGAAACCGAAGTGCTTCTGAAGGTCTTTGTACGGCGCTGAAGCACCGAAGGTCGTCATTCCAATGACCCGTCCTGACTCGCCAACGTACCGTTCCCAGCCAAATGTTGCCCCTTGTTCAACAGCGACACGAGCGGTCACTTCAGGTGGCAAGACGCTGTTTCGGTATTCAAGCGTTTGTTTGCTGAAGATATCCCATGACGGCATCGACACGACTCGGGAGCGAATCCCTTTCGCGGTGAGTTTTTCATGCGCTTCGACAACCAGGCTGAGTTCACCGCCGGTTCCGATCAAAATAACTTCTGGTTTCCCGTTAGCCGCGTCGGCGAGAACATACGCACCCTTGGAAACCCCGGCTGCGGACGCATACTTGCTACGATCGAGCGTTGGCAATACTTGACGGGACAAAACCAGGGCGACGGGATGATGCTTCAACGGCATGATATACCGGTACGCTTCCACGACTTCATTTGCATCTCCCGGTCGCAGCAGAACTAAGCCGGGCATTGCGCGTAACGAAATCAGGTGCTCGATCGGCTGATGCGTCGGGCCGTCTTCACCATCTCCCAACGCATCGTGCGTAAAGACAAAAATCGTCGGAATCTCCATCAACGCCGAAAGACGAATTGCAGGTCGAGCGTAATCGCTAAAAACAAAGAAGGTGCCGCCATAGGGCCGGAGCCTCGAAAGCGACAGGCCGTTCATAATAGAACCCATCGCGTGCTCGCGAATTCCAAAGTGGAAATTCCGTCCGCCAGGGGTTCCTGCCTGATAGCTGCCGGCCGAAGCGAATTTGAGCTGCGTCTTGTTCGACGATCCCAAGTCGGCAGATCCCCCAATCAGCCAAGGGACGTTTTGTGCCAGCACATTCAAAACTTTCCCTGAAGCCTCGCGTCCCGCAACACCTTTTGCGTCGGCGGGAAAAACAGGAAGATCCCGATCCCATCCGGCGGGAAGTTCGCGATTCTGCATTTGATCAATCTGAGCAGCCAGTTCGGGGAATTTGGCACGATAGGCCGCAAACAGTTCCGTCCAGCTCTTATGGGCCGCAGCGCCACGAGCTCCGATACCGGCGTCGAAATGCTCGCGGACCCCTTCCGGCACGAGGAATTTCGCGTCTTCGGGCCAGCCATAAAATTGTTTCGTGAGACGAACTTCCGCTTCGCCAAGTGGTTCGCCGTGAGCTTCACAAGTATCCTGACGGTGGGGCGATCCATAGCCAATATGGCTGTCCAGGATGATCAAAGTGGGGCGACTCTTGGTCTTGTGGAATACCGCAATGGCCTGCTCAATTCGCTCAATGTCGTTGGCGTCCACAACCCTTAACACATTCCATCCGTAACTCACAAATCGAGTCGCCACGTCCTCGGTAAACGCGAGGTCTGTACTTCCTTCAATCGTGATATGGTTGTTGTCAAAGATCCAGCAGAGATTATCCAGACCCAGGTGTCCCGCGAGAGACGCTGCTTCCGAAGCGACCCCTTCCATCAGACAGCCGTCTCCGCAGACCGCGTAGACGTTGTAGTCGAAAATATCAAAACCAGGCTGGTTATAGTGCGTTGCCAGCCATTTTTGAGCAATCGCCATCCCCACGCTGTTTGCAACACCCTGTCCAAGCGGACCTGTCGTTGCTTCGACGCCGGAAACCATGTGATATTCGGGATGTCCGGCCGCTTTACTTCCCAGCTGCCGAAAACGCTTGATGTCGTCGAGAGAAATCGCTGGGCCGTCCGATTTGGATTCGGCATTCACCTGCTGCGTCCCGCTGAGATGCAGAATCGACCAGAGCACCATCGATGCGTGACCGTTGGAAAGAACGAATCGATCGCGATTAGGCCAATTCGGATCTTTGGGATCGAATCGCATGGTTCGATTCCAAAGCGTGTAAACCAGCGGCGCCAATGCCATCGGTGTGCCCGGATGTCCGGAATTCGCCTGCTGGACGGCATCCATGGAAAGCGTACGGATTGTATTGATCGACAATTGAACTATTTGATTATCAGACATGTGATTTCCCTTTGCCATTTCGTTCGTCAAAATGCATGCGTACTTTATCGACGAAACAGCGTCCTTCAAAGTCACTTTGACCCGGAAGATGTCAGTACCGTCCAGAATGCGCGAAATGGAGGGTCTGAAAGTCGCTACCAACTTCAAGAAATTCCGTAGATTGAGGTCACTGACGGTTTGATGTGACCCACTACCCCGTAAAATTCATGGAATAAATTGTGTCAGCAAAAATCTACCAGTCAAACAACAGGATTTACGATGCTGATCGGTGTTTTTGCAGATAGTCATGATCATCTGGATCATATTCGTCGAGCGGTTGACGTGTTCAATGATGCTGGATGCGAACTCGTCGTTTTTGCAGGTGACCTCGTTTCGTCGTTTGCCGTCCCGCCGCTCAGAGGATTGAAGTGCAAAGTCATAGCCTGCTTCGGCGATAACGAAGGGAACAAACCAGGTGTTACGGCAGGAATGAAAATCATCGGCACGATCGGCGAGCCTCCTTTTGGCTTTAAAACCCCCGACGGCCGAAAGATTCTTGTGACTCACATGGACCGAACTCTGCGAGATTTAGAGGGAGAATTCGACGTCGCCATCTATGCTCATACACATAAACCGAGCATCACACATGATGAAAAAGGCCGCTTGTTCATTAACCCGGGAGAAACCAGCGGCTGGTCACATGGGCGTCCGTCAGTGGCGATTCTTGATAC
The DNA here is from genome assembly GCA_903899985.1 of uncultured Schlesneria sp. Lineage (GTDB taxonomy): Bacteria > Planctomycetota > Planctomycetia > Planctomycetales > Planctomycetaceae > Schlesneria. The sequence goes on along the minus strand of CAIULL010000033.1, from coordinate 2,283 downwards.
AAGCAACCTGACAGCCCGGATTGTGCTGATTTCAAAATCCTCTGAAGAAGTTGTGATAACAAATTGAGTTCTTCAGCGGCGGGGCGAGGCTCCTGCAGTACCGTTAAACAGGTACACGCATCGACTTGGCGAGAACCTCGGCCTCCCATCGGGTTGCCAAGATCATTCATGTCAGGATTCTTTGCCGATACGAGTGTCATTACGCTTCGGCATTCCACAAAAGATTTTCACTCCGTTGACTTGTTTGTCGGTGTCTCTGCCGGCAATGGGATTGCTCCTGCGGCGGGTTTTCCATGCCCCGCTTGAATATAAGCGGCACGCTGTTTCGCATAATCGGCTGGACTTAACACTTCAGTCCCGCTGGCAACTTCACCCTGTGATTCCGCAAAATAACGCTTCAGGTAGGAAACACACCATCCGCAACCTGTTCCTGCACCTCCACATTCGCTGATCTGACTGGCGCGTCGTGGTCGATGCACGCGAATAAAGTTCAGAATCTTCCGCTTGGAAATGTGGAAGCAGTAGCAAATCGTGTCGTCCGGTTCCATCTGCAATCCGTCAGCATGAGTTTCGAAAAATAGATCGACGACAGTTCTTATTTTGTCTCAAAGAGAACAAACTTTAATGTACTCGACGCTCGCCCGGTTGACGACCGTCGCATTGTCACGGCAGGATATCAGCCGTCATTCAAAATCGATTTGCTCTGAAGGATTGCTGAACATGGAAATTCTTGCGCTGGCGATGATGCTCTTCAGTCAACCGAACGAAAAATTGTTCATTGCCACGCCACTGACTCAGCCCAAACAATTCACGCCAGGGATTGAAGGACCGCAGTGCGATCGAGCAGGAAATATTTACGCAGTCAATTTTGAAAAACAGCAGACGATCGGCAAAGTTTCGCCGGATGGCAAAGCGGAAATCTTTGTCACTCTGCCGGGAGAAAGCACCGGAAACGGGATCGTTTTCGACCCGCTCGGCCGAATGTACGTGGCTGATTATGTCGGCCATAACGTTCTTCGGATTGATATGAAGTCCCGCAATATCGAAGTCTTTGCCCATCACGACGAGATGAATCAACCGAATGATCTCGCGATCGCCCCGGATGGTACCCTGTATGCCAGCGACCCGAACTGGGGCAACTCGACAGGAAAACTCTGGAAGATCGATGTGACCGGTAAGGTGCAATTGATCGCCGATAAAATGGGAACAACAAACGGAATTGAAGTCAGCCCTGATGGTAAATCGCTGTACGTCAACGAATCCGCTCAGCGTTATGTCTGGTCATTCCCAATCCAGCCCGATGGATCGCTCGGCGAAAAGCGATTGCTGAAGCAGTTTCCCGATCACGGATTTGACGGCATGCGATGCGATGTCGATGGCAATCTCTACATCACTCGTTATGGAAAAGGGACTGTGGTGGTGCTGTCCCCCGAAGGAAACGAACTGCGAGAGATCGACGTCCTGGGAAAGCAGCCCAGTAATCTTTGCTTTGGAGGCCCGGATGGTCGAACCGTCTATGTCACCGAAGTTGAACAGACCCGTCTTGTTCAGTTTCGAGTTGATAAACCGGGACTCGCCTGGAAACGCTGGTCGACGGCCAAATGATCGACGCACGTGTTGCGTGTTTTTGTATCCAAACCTTAAACAGAAAAACTCCAGAAAAATGACACCTCAAGAAATCGCTGAAAAACTCGGGCTGACGTTTCCGAAATCGGAACCAGGTTATTTAAACCTTTGCGTTCGGACTGGCAATTTGCTGATGACCTCGGGGCATGTCAGCGATTTGAAGGGCAAACTTGGAAACGGCGTCACTGTTGAACAAGGATATCAAGCCGCGCGAGATTGCGCCGTCAAGATTCTGAGGTCCGTCTATAACGCTCACGGGACTCTCAACGGATTACGCGTGATCAAAGTTCTCGGTTGCGTCAATTCAACGCTGGAGTTCCACGAACAACATCTGGTGATTAACGGAACCTCGGACTTGTTACACGAAATCTTCGGCAAAACAACCGACGGTTATCACGCAAGAAGTGCATTGGGTTTCGCACAACTCCCTACGAACGCCGCAGTGGAAGTCGAAGCGATCTTTGAGATCAAATAAAACGATAAAGGTCCACCTGAGCCCGTCGAAGAAAAGTTGGCAAAGTTGGCAGAGTTCCCTGTTTCATAGCGTTTTTGCAGGCCTCAGTTCTTGTTCCCAAGCTCCTGCTTGGGAACAATGCTTTCCGAAGCTCCGCTTCGCGAATAATCAGAACGGAATGAAGGAAGCACATTCCCGAGATC
>CAIULL010000032.1 GCA_903899985.1 uncultured Schlesneria sp. | reverse complement strand
GGATCGGAGAACAGAACCGCACGCGAATTCCTGGTGGCCCATTGCTGGAAACCGCATTAAACAGTCCGTGGGATCTGACGGTCGTCGATGGTGTGCTCTATGTTGCGATGGCAGGACCCCATCAGATCTGGGCTCATAAGCTCGGATCAAATTCAATCATGCAATACGCCGGTTCAGGCCGTGAAGACATCACGAACGGATCGCTTGATAAGGCGGCGCTCGCCCAGCCATCAGGTCTGGTCAACGATGGCCAATCCCTGTACGTCGTCGACAGCGAAGGCTCTGCGATTCGTAAGATTTCGACTGACCCCAAGAATGATCTGCTTAAGCCCGAAGGTGACGTGACGACGATTGCTGGAACTCACGATCTTCCGCGAGGCCGCAGCCTGTTTGAGTTTGGTGATGTCGATGATTCTGGTGACGATGCCCGGTTCCAGCATCCGCTCGGTCTGGCCATTCAAAACGGGACTCTTTTCATCGCCGACAGCTACAATCACAAAATCAAACAAGTCGACGTCAAGACTCGCGCTGCCACCACTTGGATAGGGACAGGAAAAGCGGGAACCGAACTTGAACCACTGCAGCTTGCCGAGCCTGCAGGTCTGGCGATCGCTGGTGGCAAGATGTATGTCGCGGATACCAACAACAGTCGCATTGTGGTCATCGATCTGGCAACGAAGAAGGCGAATGAACTTATCATCGCCGGACTGTCATCGCCCCGTCCCGCCGATGCTCCCCCGGTTGTCCCTTCGGTTTCAACTGTGAAAGCAATTGATGTCAATCTGCAAGAATTGGCATCGGCATCGGCGATCGATGTTCAAGTTGATTTCTCGCTTCCACATGGCTTCAAGTTAAATCCACTGTTGCCCATCACGTATACGCTGAAAGCCGACGGAGAGCAGACGCTGATCCCGGCGGATCAGCTTAACGTCAAGCAAGAATCATCCTCAGAAGGGACAACGACCAAACTGTCGATTTCCACGGCAAAGAAAACCGGCGAAGTGACATTGCTGCTTTCCGTCACCTATGGATACTGCCGCGATGGAAACGGCGGGGTTTGTAAAGTTGCCACAAGCCACTGGAAAATTCCCGTCCTTTTGAAAGACGGAGCGAAAGCCAGGTTGGTGAAACTTCAAGTGACCGCAAAATAGCCAGTTGGCGTCCGGGCTTTTATTCCAGTAAACCTTGCGCGATCGCATCGGGTGGCAGGTCGTGGCCGGTTAGCGACTTAAACAGGGCGCTGATGTAGCCCACAAAGACCTCGGCCGGTTCCACGACCTTGCAACCCCGTTCGCGAGCCTGCTGAGTAAAAAACGATTCTCCCGGAAGTTCGCTGAGGTCCATGAATGTCATCCCCTGACGAAGCAGTGATGGATTCAGGGTGGTCTTTTTCGAACCGTAGTCCAACGTGTTCGTTGTCAGTACGACCACATCAACAAGCGTATCATACAGTTTGGCGACTGGAACGTACCTCAAATCGCATGCGGCTGCGATTTTTTGAGCTTCCACTTCATTGCCCGAGCAGATGCTGACCAGGCCGTTGCGTCGTTTGACGCCGTGTGCCACCGAAATCGCCAGACCATTCGATCCGATAATCATGGTGTTGCGCTTATCAAGCGGACGATCTTCGGTTGATTGCTTCCCAAGCTTTTCTTCGAGCGATCGAAGTGCAGACTTCCAGACAAGGTTATGGGCCTGCCAGCCTTCTGGCGTCTTGATCACGACATCTGTGTATTGAGACGCTTTGGCAATGTCATCACCGGTCGATGCAAGACCCATCACTCGATGTCCAGCGTCGGACGTCGCAATGATGGCGGGGACTTTCAAAATGTCGAGCATTTTGGGAAGTTGATCGAGCGACTTGAAGTCGAGCGGCAGACAGCGCGTATTCATCCCCTTGATATCAAACGCAGCGTTGAGAATCTTCGAGACCGCCTGTTCGACAACACCCTCTCCAACAACGCCGATGAAACGTGTCTTGGAATCGACCTGCCGCCAGCGATAGACATCGTCCAACTCACCAACAGTCGGCTGACCGGGAAACGCTTCCATCCCCTTTTCGAGCGCCGCATAAATCCACGGCGAACCGTACTTGCGACCGAGCAACGAGAACGTCAGCCCGCTGCGGCCAAGTCCAAGTCCTACGACCGGCAGCATCCGTTTCTGGCTGACAACGGCTAATAACGGCCACGCCGTTTCCAGGGTTTCGGTGGGCCAGGTGAACTTGACGACGTCGGCCTTGCACCGGGTTGCTTCTTCAAATGCTTCTTCCACGTCCTGGAGCGGACGGGTCATACTGGCGAAGCTGATGACTCGTTGCGTCTTTCCGAAGCGTGGGATCTTCATGGCTGTGGCGGGGTCCAGCTCGACATAATCCGGCCCTGCGATGATTGCCTGCCGCAACAAGGCAATGCGTTCATCCTCAGTCCCGTCGAAGTTGCCTCCTTCATGCGGAGGTCGACATGAAATCAAAATCGGTTTCTTGGAACCCGAGATCATATCTTTGACGTCAGGTTCCTTGTGAAGTCGGTCGAGACAAACTTCTACCAGATCGCATTGATTGGCGGCGTTATAGATGTCAACCTTCGCAAGTTGACGCGATTCCGGAGTCACAGAAATGCAGATCATGTGTAAAAACTGGCCCCAACACGAGTATTGACGTTGATCGAATGACAGTCCTGAAAAGTTTCTTCCGACCACCGACCATAATGGAAATGAGTTGATCGTGACCAAGATCATACGAAACAGAGGTGACAAAATGCCACACTGGAATTGACAGAAGTCATCTGTCCGCTTGCCAAGCAGACTTCTGAAAACTTACGATGTAAGAATGGACATCAACTGGGAACCACTGCAGCAGATCATTCAAACACACCAGCGGTTTGTCATTTCCAGCCACGTCAGGCCTGATGCCGACGCCATCGGCTCTGAAATCGGACTGGCATATATTCTTCAGTCACTCGGGAAAACCGTGCAGATCGTCAATACCTCGGCGACACCTGCCAACCTCTATTTTCTCGATCCCACCCGTCAGGCACAGCAGCTTGGGGCCGTCGCCAAGCCAGAAGACGTGACGCAGGCCGAAGTCCATATTGTTGTCGATACCAGTTCGTGGAATCAGTTATCCGACGTCGGAAAGGTGATGCGAGATTCGTCGGCCAAACGAGTCGTCATTGACCATCACGTCAGTTCCGACGACCTCGGTGCGATTGAGTTCAAAGATACCACCAGCGAAGCAACCGGATCGCTCATCTTCAAGCTCTCGGAAGCGATGGGGGTGACATTAACACCTCATGCCGCAACCGCGCTGTTCGCCGCGATCGCGACGGACACTGGTTGGTTTCGTTTTGCTGCTGTTTCGGCCGAAACTTTTCGGATTGCAGGACGTTTAGTGGAATGTGGAGCGTCACCTCCGACGATCTATCGCGAGCTTTACGAGCAGGGGACGCTGGCCAAAATGCATCTCGTCGGCCGGGCGCTCGGTCGCATGAAGCTCGATTGCGACGGTGACCTTGCCTACACGACCATCGAATGGAAAGAGTTCCTCGAGGTTGGGGCCGTTCCGGCAGATACCGAAGATCTGGTCAATGAATGCCTGAAGGTCCTGGGAACGAAAGCGGCGTTCATCGCCATCGAGCAACAGAATCATCAGGTCAAAGTCAGCTTTCGCAGTCGCCTTGAAACTTTGAACGTCGCGGCCGTCGCCGAAAAGTTTAACGGTGGTGGACATCGACTTGCCGCCGGAGCGACCCTTCAAGCCCCCTTTGCAACTGCTGTCAACAAGGCTCTTGAAGCGATGCGCGAAGCGGTCGTCTTGGCTAGACCACAGTCGTAGCATAGTCGCATGGGCTTCAGCCCGCGTCTTTACCTGTGTTTTCGACGCTTCAATCGTGAATTGTTGCGAAAAGCCCATTGATTAACTGCGCCTGTTTCGCCGGTGTTTAGTCGATTATCTCTCCCAAAGTGAGATATGCAGCGGATTCCGAACACATGTCGAAGTCGCTGCAATTTTCAGCCTGAAGGGCTGACAGATATCAGCCCGGGGCAAGCTCGTCTTCGAGCGCCGCCCCGGGTAGTAATCCAAATAATCGAGGATCGTCCTGAAGGGGCAAGGGAAATCCGCTCTTCAAAAAACCGCAGGAAAACAGAGACTTCTTTCTGCAGAAAAAAAGGTTGTTTCCTTAGCGCTGGATCACCTTCAACAAACGGCATTAGTGAATTCTGTGACCCTTACAGGGCAAATCAATTCTGTCACAATCAAACCCTGGGAGGCGCTCGAGGACGAGCTTGCCTAAGGCTGATATCCGCTCCCGCCATTGGGCAAATACCCGAATCAAAACATTTCCACTGAACTCGATACGCGTTTGCAAAAGGGCTTCATCCGTTGGCCAGGGCAGATCGTTCCAGCGACATGCTCACACGAAAAAAACGGATAATATCTCTTCCTTCAATCATTCCAGACCAGAACTTCGGAAAGCCCACTGCGAGACTGGCCTTGATGTGTGAAGACAATCCGAACCTTCGATGATTTCACGGCATCAAACCGAACTTCGTTCCATTGACCACCGATGGGATGTTCGGGGGTTCTTTTGCCGTTCAAAACGTCGATCCATTCGGTACCAGACCAATACTGAACGACATAAGACGCCGGTGCTTGTACGCCGCCTCGATCGTCGTAAATCGCCAATTCGACACGACGGAACTCTGTGGCTTGGCCGAATTCAATTTCGAGCCAATCGGTCGCAGACTTTGATTCATAACTCGTCCAGCGATTGGGGGGATTCGGCAGAAAATTCGTTACCCCGTCATTCGCGGTCTCAATCCGGTCAAAGCGAGACGTGTGTGATGCACTCGCCTTAGGAAATTCGCCTCCGTTGTTCTTCGGTCCTGGGTTATACGCCAGGTTCCCTGCAGGTGGCGCCTGGGGGACAAGTGGAAGGATCACATCTCCCCAAACCTCGATCTCTGATAATCCCGACTTTCCATTAACGGGGTGACGTAATGTGACTCGCACTTTTGTTGCGTCGATCGTGTCGAACTCAACAACGTTGGCGCGATGGCTCTGTGGCTTACCATACACATCTGTCTTTGAAATGATCGATTGCCACGAATCGCCAATCCAGGCTTCCATGTCGACCTTTTGCGGAGTTCGCACCGTTGAATCGTTCTCGCCGAAATCATCCAGTGGATAGAGCTTAATCGTATGAATTGGCCGTTTCGTCCCGAAGTCGATCACGACCGAATCCTGAGTGTTTGGCGATCCTTCACAGGTCCACCGATTAGGGGGATGCGGCATATACCAGAAATTGCCGTCATTCAATTTGCTTATGGATGTATTCGGCGATGAATACGATGCAATCAGTCGTGGGTAGTAAGTCCCGTCATTGTTCACGGCAAAGTTGACCGTCGTTTCCGGGCGTGGGGTCGGCGTCGGTCGTGACAATGGCGGCAATTTGATTGCGAGCGGTTCAAGATTCATCGACGAGGCCAGCTTTTCTCCGTCTGCAAAAACCGTTAATCCCTTACCCCGTCCATAGCGAGTGCCAAGTCGATCCCACACGATGCTGATTCGGCGTCCCTGATAGACGACGTCATCCAGCGCGAACCAGTCCCATGATGACGGCACCAGTGGTGTTAACTCGAAGCTCGGCGCCTCTGCAGGTTTGAGGTCATTTGACGGCGTAACAGGCTTCAGACCCACCAAGCCGGTAATAACAAGGTCACAGAATCCCGAATGAAAATAGTGTTCGCTGTGGTTGTAACCATCGTGACCTTCAAACGAGCCGGTGTCAGGATGTAACGCTTCAGCCAGGTAAGGCTTTCCGTTCTTGCGATGCGAACGGGCAAAGATCTGTAAAAGTCTCACGTAGTCCAACCGCGACAGATCCGACTGCCGACCACTCTGTAAGACGTTCGCCATCGCTTTCAATGTTTGAGTGGTCGCGTACGGCCACGACTGACCGCTCCACCAGCAACACGATTTTTGCAGCAGGAACATTGGATCATGCCGTTCCACCGTCGTTGGTCCAAAGTCGGCATAGAAGCCATCTCGGTCCATCAGCGGTTTCCACGCCGCTTCGTAGCCTTTGTTGGCATCCAGCATGTTGAATTGCCAGGGGACATAGCCAATCAACTCTCGACCATGCACATCGCCTGTGAACTGACCAGTCTCGTAAGTCTTGGAGAGCGCCTTGATCTTGTGGCCATCTCGTTCTTCATCATTCTTGTAAACCGGGAAAAAGAACTTCCGCCGATCGTCCCAGAGTAGTTTTTCCATATTGCTTTTGAGCTTCGCCGCTTTCTGCTCAAACTGCAGATGCACGTCACCTTGACCGGCGAGTCGTGCAATCTGCGCGATAGCGACCGCATCAGCCCACATGTAGGCATTAAACGAGGGACGATAACTCGGTGCCCCTCGCAAGATGTCCTGTGTCTGTCGGCTGTTGATGTTGAATTCCATCCCGTCGTCGTGCCCTGTTTGCCAGTACAGGCCAACCTCTTTCACGTAATGACGTTCTTCCCAGCCTTCGTAGTTCTTGATCAGATCCGGCAACAGGTCGATCAAAAACTTGTCGTCCTGATGCACCGTACCAAAAGCCATGATGGCATCAGCCAGCCAGGTACTGTAGTTCCGAGGCTGAGCACCCGGCGTACGAAACCAGTAACGAGCGTAGTCCCGCCCGATCTGCGGCTTCCTCAACCAGCGAGCCTCATAAAGCTGATGTCCGGCGGGACAACTGATCGCTCCATAAGCCCCCGACCAGAATGGTCGATCAATAAACTCGGTAAATGAATAACCGCTGTTCGGCGAGCCGTAGGTCAGATGCTTGGTCAGCAATTCCCAGCGATAGTAATAGGTCGTCGTGATCTCAGGATCAGGGCATTCAAAGAATGGAATATGTTCGGCGTACCAGTTCCAGTCACGGTTATCCCAGAAGGTTTGCTCGCTGAGCAACTTCTGTTTGTTGAGGATTTGACCTTCGACATCGCGAGATACTGCGATCGAGACCAGCGCTGCCATTACAAGTATTGAGAAATGAAATTTCATGATGATTTTATTCTTTGTTCACGGCGTGATTTCTTCCAGGAATGTGAAACCAAACCGACGTCCCTTGTAGAACGCAACGGGTTTCAATTCACTATCACCCATCGCTTTTCCGCCGGGCTTCAAGCTGTCGTCCTGGACCTCGATACCGACGTAAAGCAATCCGGGTGTTCCATGTCGAGTGATAAAGAGGAACGTGGCCGTTTCCAATGGCGCGACGGATTGCGCAGCTTTGTCATAATGAAGTAACAAAGTTTCCGTGAGACGCCCTTCGGCTTGTAAGTCTTTCAGAGTGACATCAGCGAAATTGCTCTTCCATCGTTCTTTTCCAAGTTCCCATGCGCGAAGACCAATGGACCGCAGCGCAAAGATCTTCCGCCCGTCGGCGGTCTCGAATTCCGTACCCATTAAATCAAAACCTTCTCGCGTGGCCCAAAACACAATTTCATCGAGATGGGATTCAATGTCGATGGCGTTTCGCCATTTTTCTGGTAGCGCTGCCGCACGCCCGACATCAAAATCGTAGAAAACAAGCTTCGCGCTCGGATTCTGGTACGATTCGAGAATCCAGTTGCTGCTACGGCCGTTGCCCGTCTTAAAGTGGCTATCGGCTGAAGGTGGAAGGATTGGTCCTTCGTCTTCTCGTTGCGGAAGATGGACTTTCGAATACTCTTGATCCTGTAAGTAATCCATCCATTTCTGTTCCCACCACTCTGCCCACGTTTCAGCAAGTCGTTGAAAACAGACACGCTTTCGTTGCTGTTGCGACGCAGAACCGACGAAAAAAACAACAAACAGCTCTTTTTCTTCGAATTCTTTTCCCGTCAGTTTGTGGAGTGCACCGCAGATTTCTCGCACCGGTCGCCCAAATCCGTATTCATTCGCGTGATTCGTTGGACGAATATCGTTTTCTTGTGCGAATTTCAAAAGTTCTGGATCGTCTGCTCTTAGCCCCATGTCAGAACCGGGTGGAAGCAAAGTCTTAGGAATCGCACGAATCAGGGACGGGATCGCTCGTTTGTCACCGATGGCTCTGAGAACAAAGCCTAGGCATCCCAGCATCATGTCATCGTCGGTGGAATCCAGCTCTTGAATCAATTCCGGAACGGCGTCCGATCCCAAATCGGCGATGTCTTTCAGCGTCCGGCACCAGTCGTCGGTGAAACGAGCTTTGCCCGCATTCTGCTCTTTTAACTGGTCAAGTAACTGACGCGTCGCCGTTGCCTCCGGCTGTTCCTTGGAAGGTAGTTCCTCGCGCTTATCAACGGTTTTTACATCACCAGCTTCCGAAGCGAACTTGTCCGACGGTTGATTTGCTGAAAGAACATCAATCAATCCAATCCCGCAGATCGAAATGACGGTCAACCATAACAATGTCACTCCATTTTCATGCCATGATCGAGCCACTATGTCTCTCCTGGAAATGAGTCAAACGTGAATACGCAGATCCATGATCAGGCGCCCGAAATTTTAATCAAGCTTGGGAAACCAACAATTCCAACGAAACCCCACCCCCTCTACGGGGGTGGTTAACGGGCCTTTGCCCTACCAACTGAAACCGGACTCGTTGAACGAATAGACATGCGAGTTTGGAATCGACTCGTTTTTTATCCCCAATAATCAACTTTCAATCCCGGCACTTTGTCGAAGTCACATCGATTGCGCGAAACCAATTTTGCCGAATGCGAAACACAGATTGCAGCGATTCGCAAATCTTCGGAACCGAGGGTTTGAGGTTCGAGTCCTCACGGGTGCATTTCTTAAAGTGAAGCCAGCAAAGACTTAATCTTCTGGACTTCAATTTCGGACAAGTGGGAGATTGGTTCCGTTCCCCCCACAAATCCCCCCACTAATGGGGGTTTGTCTCCGGCGGACAGTTTCTGCCGCACCTCTGCCGCCGCAGATTGTGCAGAGCGCATGGCACCATAAAACTTCTGCGTGGTCGCAAAGTCTGCGTGCCGCATCACCACCATCAGCGTTTCCGCTGAAACGCCCGCGTTAATTAGCCTCAGGGCACAGCCCCGACGCAAATCGTGGGCACTCGCATATTTCACGCGGCTTTTTTTCCGTTCGTCCGCCTGTCGCACGACAACTTTGGCTTCCTTACCAATCTTTGCGATCACTCGACTGACATGTTCTTTCGTCAGTCGTTCGACCGACCGGCAGACGATACCTGGGGAACGCCAGTTGCCCGGCATCCGCAGTTCGTATTCCACCGGTCGCGGATTCACGACCCAGCCCGTTCGTTCACCTTCGGCAACGTTCTCCAGCAGCGTTCGCAGATCCGGCAGCATAGGAATTTCCTGATGTACGCCATTCTTCTGCGTGGACGGAACAACAAGAGTTGGATGTTGCCCATCCCGCTCAGGCCAGACAGGATGGACATGTCGGTCATCGTCCCAACAGAAATCCATCACGTCCCCAATACGGAAGCCACTCCCCCACAGAACGCGGAGAGTGAACTGCCATGATTGAGCGCTGCCTGCACCCACCACTTGCGGAGTCGCTGCGAGCATCCGTTCAAATTCTTCCACAGTGATCGGACGCCCCTTCATGACGTCGTCTACGTCCAGCTTCTGAAGTTGCGGAACGCGGTCGATCCAATCGTGAGCATGACAGTATCGTACGAACGCCATCACAGCCCCCAGCATACTGTTGACCGTGTTTGGTGAACGCGTGTCATATCGACATTCGTCCCCAGCGAGCAACCGCTCTTGAAGATACTCCAGCATCTCCAGGTTGCAGCACTCACGAACAAAGATCCCTCCGTCGCATCCTTGCTCCCGGAAGTAGTCAGCGAAAATCCTTTCCGCAAGTTGCAAACGTGACAATGCGTGCGTGAGTGATGCCTTTCGAAGGCGGCTTGCACGATGCTGACGAAAGCGATCATAGGCATCGTCCCACGTTTTGCCACGGTTTTCGTCCGCGACATGTGGGGCCGTTTGCTTCTTTGGAACCAGAGATGCGGATTGTTCGACGATCGCACCATCAGACGCGACGTATTCACCGTTGAGCAATCGCTTCTGACATTCCCGTTGAATCCGCCGAGCCTCACGCTGGTCTCGCGTCCCACAGTTCTTTCGCACCCGCTGGCAGCGGATTGGGCAATAGAACTTAAGCACGTAGCCATTCTTGTCCGACGCCTGGAGCGGTCGATTGGGGTACAGTTGAATATTGCCGATTTCGGGCTTCCTCGACATAGAGGAGTCCTTTCAATTCTCAGAGGATTAATCATGTTTCTGGCTTTCTTTCTGCGTTCCTCGAAAAATGCTCGAGGAGATCCTTGCCAGTCACCCAACGCGTGTGACCCACGATCATGTAGGGCAAGCCCTCGTCGAGCATCTTATCCCAAACTTTCTGAGAAACACCCAGACGCCGCAAAAATTCTTGCTTGCTGTACGCTTCGTGTTCACAAATTGTTCCGACAGTCTCTTGATGGTGTCGCATGGCAATTCCTTTCGCATACAACAAACAATGATTTCCGAAGCTGGATTGAAATTCCCGCCCCTGTCCAAGGCTCGTTTTGCACTCTTGTCCGCCGACAACACTTAACCTCAAAACGGGACTTCGTTTAAGTCGGCGGATGTCCAATCTGCCGGCATTTCCGGCAACTGCAATGCCTCTTCGTCTACGCCACAGACGTCAAGGACAGAAGGCAGCGGACTGTCTCGGACTTCGCGGATTGAGAGATCCGCTGGGATCATCCAACCAGCAGGGATCGGCCCTCGTGCTGGTGTTGACTGCGTTATCACCCCTCGTTCGAGGAGTTCCGCCAGGTGCTCGCGCACCGTACGTTCGCTCATGTTCATTGACTGGGCTAATTTCTTGGCGGTGTGCTCACCTGTGAACGTTCTGACTCGGGCCACAAACCGCTTTAATGCCTCTGCCGGTTTCCGGCCCAGGCTTTGGCCGAACACTTCATCAAGCAGAATCCGCGCTAGGAAGTAATCTTCCGGCTGTGCCACGATGCACCCCTTTTCATCACGTTCCCGCTGGTATTGATGCAAGAGTGCAATGGTCTCGATCATGCTCGTCATGTGGCCAAATGATCGTCGTACTTCCAAGGGTTCCTTAGGGAACAACGCCGCCAGTCGATTAGCAAAAGGAATCACCGCTTGAAGTGGAGCGAGGCAGCGGTGGAGACACTTGAACTCTTCCCGCACCTCGCCCCGGCGTTCGCTACTCATTTCACCCGACGATCGTTTAGCGTGCGCTGCCAGGATTTTCTCCGTCTGTTCTGGCCGCTCATCTGAGTGAAGGACCAGGCACCGATTTGCATCCTCTTCGAATACTTCTGGTGCCGTCGTCGATTCCACATACGCGATCGGCCCCTTCCGGTGAACTGTCACCGACCGAGGCCCTTCGCCATCGGAGATTGTTACCACCTTCACTAATTCACCGGCAGAGATCATTTCCCGCAACGCTTTTGTTGTTTGGGCCGTCTCATCGTTTTGTCGTCGTGGGCGTTCCCCCGCGACGACGAACTTGTGCTCAAGCTCACCCGTTGGCAGGTAATAGAGTGCATTCTGTGTGATCTCGGTGGCCGACAAAATTGCTTCTGCCGGGAACAACTTTGCGACTTGTTCAATCACATACGATTTCCCCGAAGCGGACGGCCCTTGAACGATGACCGACAACGGACGGTCTAACAGTCTCGACGTTCCTGTGAGATAGATCGTCAAAGCGAGCAATCGCTCACCTGCAACGCCCGCCTCTTCGATGCTGTTCACGACCCAACGCAGCAAGTTGGGTGACTTGAGCGTCAATTCCATTTTTGCCCGCACGTATTCCGGCATTTCAGCCAGTAATTCTTCCCGCGTCTTTCGAATTATCTTTTCTTCAAGCAAGAAACTCATGCGGCCTCCTTCTTGGCGGGAATGCCGAGTTCAATCGCCTTTCGCTGCACTTCTTGCTTGAACTGGCGGCCCTTCATCTCTTCGCCAATTTCGTTTTCGAGTTGCCGCCAGGCGTCACCAAAGTCATCAATCCCGTTGCGTGCAGCCAATCCGATGAGAGATGCAGCAACTCGCTTCACCAAGAACGATGTATCCATTGCAGGCACCGACGCCGCACGCCTGATTCGCTCATCAAAGATGCCGAACCTTTCTGCACACTCTTGAATCATACGCCAGATCGGAAGCACCGTGCGGCGAGTCGCGTTCTCGTTGTCCTGCTGTCGCAATGAGAACCATTCTTCGGTCAGATAGCGCCAAACTCGACCTTGCTTCTCGCTCAAATCGTTCAGGGAGTTAATCCCGAATCCTTTCAACGCTGTGCGGCGTAACTGAAACTCACACCGCCACACGTCGACATTTTCGGTGATTTGCCATAGCGGAAGAAACCATGTCTTTCCGCTCGCTTCAATTTCTACGGACTTGTCGTAAACACGAAGCATGATCTCCGCACCTGGTTGTCCTTGATAGAACGTACGCAAATCATCGCTTCCGAGGTGAATCCTCCGATC
>CAIULL010000031.1 GCA_903899985.1 uncultured Schlesneria sp. | reverse complement strand
GGTTTGTCGGTCGCGATGCACCCTGATGTTCCTGGATCAAAAGGGGACTATTTTCACACACCCAATCTGGAGAAGCTGGCGGCTCAAGGGATGCGATTTTCGGCCGCTTATGCTCCCGCCTCCGTCTGCTCACCGACGCGTGCCAGTCTGCTGACCGGTAAGAGTCCGGCGAAGCTGCATTGGACGAAAGCGGCTCCTCCGGAAGAGGGGCACAAATTGAGTGAGCCTCGTCTCATCAAAAGCATCTCGGCCTCGGAAACAACGTTTGCTGAGCTGTTGCAAAAGGCTGGTTATGCAACTGCACATTATGGCAAGTGGCATATCAGCGGAGGAGGGCCGGGGCAGCACGGTTATGACGAACATGATGGGGATACGGGCAACGAGAATGCCTTCAAATTCAAAGATCCAAACCCTGTCGACATTTTCGGCATGGCGGAACGAGCGGCCTCGTTTATGGAAAGAAACTCACGAGCAAAGAAACCGTTCTTTATTCAACTGTCATGGAACGCGTTGCACGCATCAGAGAACGCGAACAATGCAACGCTCGCGAAGTACGAGAAGCTTCTATCGGGTGAGAATACGAAGCGAATCACGACGGCAGCCATCACGGAGGACCTTGATACCGGAGTCGGCAAGGTACTGGAGGCTATCGAGCGTCTTGGACTGACCGGCAATACTTACGTGATCTATATGTCAGACAACGGCGCCGGAGGTGGCAAAAAGGTTCTGAATGGGGGTAAGGGAGGCGTCTGGGAGGGAGGTATCCGGGTCCCTTTTATCGTGCGAGGCCCGGGAGTGAAACCAAACTCGTGGTGCCATACGCGAGTCGTCGGCTACGACTTGTATCCGACTTTCTGCGAGTGGGCGGGGATTCGGGCGGACGCGCTACCGAAAGGCATTGAGGGAGGGAGCATTGTTTCCCTGATGACCGGTGACGATCGCAGCGACGTGAAGCGACCTCGCGACGAGTTGGTGTTTCACTTTCCACATTACCAGGGGGATGCGCCGCATTCCGCGATCCTTCTGGGCGATCTGAAGCTGATTCATTTTTACGAAGATAACCGGGATGTGCTGTTCAACCTGTCAAAGGACCTCGGCGAAAGAAATGATCTGGCGGAACGAATGCCAGCCGAAGCAAAAAAACTTCGTAATCGGCTGGATAAGTACCTTGCAGAGGTTGATGCCCAATTTCCAACACCGAATCCGAATTACGATCCCAGCCAGCCTGCCGCTCCTGACAAGAAACAAGGTGGTGGTAAGGGGAAAAACGCTGGAAAGAAACCCAAGAATTAACGGCACATACCAGTTAAAGCGGCCAAGGTCACAGTGACGGAGTGTTTGCATGTTTCAGAGAAAACGATCTCTCGTTGTGATTTCATTCTTCCTCAGTACGACCTCGCTGGCATTCGCACATCCTGGACATTCCCCCCGGCCGCCAGCGTCGAAAACTCTGGAACCAGGCGTGTCAGGCGAACGGACCTGGACCGACGCGACGGGAAGGCTTCTGCTGCATGGCTCATTTGTCGCGGTCAAGCAAGGGGGTGTGCAGATACGACGGAACGACGAATCGCTCGTCAATCTGAAGCTGTCGCAGTTCAGTGAAGCTGATCAGCAATGGGTCATGAATCGGCTTACTCAGATTCGTGAGGCAAATGAAACCATCCCGCATTTATCTCTGCCGATGAGGATGTCATTCGTTCGAAGTGACGATGACGAGGAAACAACTGACATCGAAGATCTCGCCCTCAATCAATTG
>CAIULL010000030.1 GCA_903899985.1 uncultured Schlesneria sp. | reverse complement strand
GGCAAAGGCCCGTTAACCACCCCCGTGGAGGGGGGTGGGGTTGCGTGTTAATAGAGTTTGTTATTTTTTTGTATGAGAAACACCTTCATGACGTTCCCCGCTGGCTTTACTCGGCCACCGCTCTGCGGTTACGTACGACGGTGTTTACCCGTCCGGAATTTCACGACGATCCGGGATCATTAACTCATGGCAACGCCGATTTCGCCGCTCTTCATTCCCAAACCACATCTGCAATTGCTGCTGAATGAACTTCGGCATCGAGGCTACTCCGTTGTAGGACCCACGGTAGACCAGGAAGCGATCGTTTATGGCGAGATTCAATCAATCGAGCAATTGCCTCAGGGCTGGACTGATGAACAAGCCCCAGGCCATTATCGCTTGAAACGACGAGACGATAATGCGTGGTTCGGGTTTGTAGTCGGACCACATTCCTGGAAGAAATACCTGTTTCCACCGAAGACGACACTGCTGACCGCCGAGAAGACCGAAAGCGGATGGCAGTTTATTCCTCGATCTGCGGATACAACGAAATTCGCGTTACTCGGCGTGCGCGCGTGTGAACTTGCCGCGATGCGGATTCAGGATCAAGTCTTTCTCAATGGACCGTACCAGGACCCACTCTATCGCGAACGGCGCGAACACCTCTTTGTCATCTCAGTGAATTGCACGCAGGCGGCGAGCACCTGTTTCTGCACATCCATGAAAACCGGGCCGCGTTGCGAGAACGGATTCGATCTGGCGCTCACGGAAATTGACACAGGCTTTCTTTGCGAAGTTGGCTCGGAACGAGGCCGCGAAGTCCTCGACGCGTTCGTCTCTCTAGCCCGACGCGCAAGCGAGGGTTCTTCGGTCGCCTCGAATTCGAACAACGATTGCGTTACCGCGAACGAGATCTGTTTCGCAACCCCCGAACAACTGAAATCAGCCGAAAACGCCCGGCAACAGGCGGTCGATCAGATTACCAGACAGATGGAAACCAGCGATCTGCCCGGACTACTCCTCAGTAATCTCGATCATCCGCGCTGGAAGGAGGTCGGCGAGCGTTGTCTTTCGTGCACGAACTGCACCATGGTTTGCCCTACGTGTTTCTGTTCGTCAGTCACCGAGGTACGCGACCTGAACATGGACCGCGTCGAACGCGAAAGGACCTGGGACTCGTGTTTCAATCCGGATTTCAGCTATCTCGGTGGCAGCCTCGTTCGTAACGATACGGCATCTCGCTATCGGCAGTGGTTAACACACAAACTGGACGGCTGGCACGCTCAGTTCGGAACGTCTGGCTGTGTGGGCTGTGGTCGTTGTATCACGTGGTGTCCTGTCGGGATCGACATCACTGAAGAAGTGGCTGCCATTCGAGAGGAAACCTCGCCATGACAACCAGCAGCCAGCCAACGTTACGTGAGAATCCCTGGTTCACACATACCGTGCGGATTGCGGACTTGATTGAGGAGACCGAAGGTGTTGCGACGTATCAACTGGTGATGACCGACGGCAATAGCTCCTCGATGTACGAATTTGTTCCGGGCCAGTTCAACATGTTGTACTTACCCGGTGTCGGTGAATCCGCGATTTCGATGAGTGGTGATCCGGATCGAAACGATGGCTGGATTCACACCGTACGAGTTGCGGGCAACGTGACGAAAACACTCGCGCGACTACAGCGAGGCGACACACTTGGTCTGCGTGGCCCGTTTGGTGCGGGATGGCCGGTTTCTGAGCTAGTTCGAAAGGACGTCATCATTGTTGCAGGCGGACTGGGAATGGCACCCCTTCGCCCGCTGGTCTATTACTTAATGAATCATCGTGAGCAGTTTGGAAAAATCTGGCTGATCCTGGGGGCACGTACTTCGGATGGACTGCTCTATCCGTCTGAATATGCAGCCTGGCGGAAACGCGATATTGAAGTCATTTTGACCGTTGATCGAGCGACCGCCGGATGGAACGGCCATGTCGGTGTCGTCACCCAGTTAATTGATCGACTTCAACTATCTCGACCTGAGCAGTCTCACCTGGTGACATGCGGTCCGGAAGTCATGATGAAGTATGCTGCAATGAGTGGTCTTCGGCTGGGTATCGATGCGGAGCGGATCTGGGTTTCGATGGAGCGGAACATGCAATGTGCCGCAGGGCTTTGTGGACATTGCCAGCTTGGGCCAGAATTCATTTGCAAGGATGGTCCAGTCGTGCGTTACGATCGAATTCGTCCCTACCTGTTCGTGGAGCAGCTTTAATGCCTCGCAAACCGCGGTTGGCCGTTTTCAAGTTTGCATCCTGCGATGGATGTCAGCTTTCGCTACTTGATGCCGAAGACGAATTGCTGGCGATCTGCGATCGGGTCGAGATCGCCCACTTTGCGGAAGCGAGCAGCGATCTTCAGCCAGGCCCCTATGACGTAGCACTCGTCGAAGGTTCAATCACAACTCATGAAGATGCTGAACGCATCAAACGAGTACGAGCGGATTCGAAATTCCTGATGACGATCGGTGCCTGCGCCACATCCGGTGGGATTCAATCGTTACGAAACTGGGGCCAGATTGACGAATGGGTGCAGTCGGTCTATCCGAGTCCCGAATTCATTCGTACGCTCGCCACTTCAACGGCTATTGCCGATCACGTGCTTGTCGATTTCGCACTTCACGGTTGCCCAATCAATCATCATCAACTGGTCGATATTCTGGTGGCGCTGGCTGAAGGCCGCAATCCTCGTGTGCCAAGTCACAGCGTCTGTCTCGACTGCAAACACCGGGGAACAGTCTGCCATGTCGTCGCACGAGGAATTCCGTGTCTGGGGCCCGTCACGCAATCGGGGTGCGGTGCGATTTGTCCTGCCTACGACCGTGGTTGTTACGGTTGCTTTGGTCCGAGTCAGCCAGCAAACACCGCATCCCTCGTATCCCAGTTTCGCTCACACGGACATTCGACTGAAAAGCTGGTACCGCTGCTTCGAAGCTTCAACGCCGCAGCGCCCGAATTCCAACGTGCGTCTGAACAACTGGTGATTCTCGGACCGAACAGCGAAGGATGACGATCGTGACTTCGAACGATTTGATTGAGGTTCCGATCCTGACCCGAGTCGAAGGGGAAGGGGGGGTGACAATCCGTTTGCGTGACGGAGCGATCGAGAGCGTGAAACTCAATATTTACGAACCTCCTCGATTGTTCGAAGCACTGCTCCGCGGACGTCCATTAGAAGAAACTCCCGATATTACGGCGCGAATTTGCGGGATCTGCCCGGTGGCGTACCAGATGAGTTCTGTTCACGCGCTGGAGGCGGCACTTGGCATTCAAATCACACCGAAGATTCGCCGATTGCGGCGACTTTTATACTGCGGCGAATGGATTGAAAGTCATGCGCTTCATATTCATCTGCTTCACGCTCCAGATTTCTTCGGTGCGGCAAGCGGCATCGCGCTGGCTCAGCGCTTTCCTGATGAAATCAAACGTGGCCTGCAACTGAAAAAGTTCGGCAATCGCATGCTGGAGGTTGTTGGTGGCCGCGCAATCCACCCGATCAATGTCCGGGTCGGTGGCTTTCATCGACTGCCAAATGCCGAGGAAATGGCCTTGTTGATTCCTCATTTCGAATGGGGTGTGCAGGCGGCAACTGAAGCGACTCGCTGGGCCGCCACGTTTTCATTTCCTGAGTTCGATCAACCTTATGAGTATGTGTCGTTGACCCATCCTGATGAATATCCCATGAACGAAGGGGAGATCGTTTCGAGCACCGGGCTTAAAATCCCGGTGACGGAGTACGACCAGAACTTTGTCGAGGAGCACGTCGCACATTCAACCGCTTTGCATGCCGTACGACGCGCAGAACGAACTTCGTATTTTCTCGGGCCATTGGCGCGGATTAATCACAATCGAGACCGGTTGTCTCCCACCTCGAGAAGACTGGCGGATGAAGTCGGACTCGCGGCAGACTGTCGCAATCCGTTCAAAAACATCATTGCCCGTTGTCTGGAACTTGTGCATGCCTATGAAGAGGCTCTTGCCATTCTGCGGGATTACGATTCGACCGGGATTGCCCATGTTGAATACGAGCATCGGGAAGGGAGTGGTTGTGCCGCGACAGAAGCACCTCGAGGGATTCTCTTTCACGAATACCGCATTGATCAGGCAGGAAAAATCGTTTCGGGACGGATCATCCCTCCCACATCACAGAATCAACGACAGATCGAGCGTGACTTGTTGCAACATCTGACGTCTCGATTGCAGGCGGGCGCCTCTCGCGACGAATTGGCGATCGACTGCGAGCGTCTGGTGCGGACTTATGACCCCTGCATCAGTTGCTCGACGCATTTTCTGAAAGTGCGATGGGAGGAATCCTCATGAGCTTGCCGCTCGTCATTGGTTTGGGCAGCCATCATGGTGACGATCAGGCAGGTTGGCTCGTAGTCAGCCGTCTGCGGCAAAAACAGTTTCCCGAGGCAAGCCTTGCGTGTCTGCAGCATCCGGCAGAACTGCTCGACGTGATTGAATCAGGGCAAGAACTTGTGGTCTGTGATGCCTGCAGCGGAAACGAGAACCCAGGCGCGATTCATTGCGGAATCTGGCGGCCGGCAACCTTGGTCCAACAACGGACAGCAGAACATGAGGGATGGCGACAGCGCCCGGTCGGCGATCATGCGATCGAGCGTTCTCGTCCAGGATCGCATGATCTCACGCTGTTCGAAGTGATGGAACTTGGATACTCCCTGAACGGCTTTCCTGATTTGGTTGAGATCTGGACGATGGAAGGAACAGCCTGGGTTCCCGGCACGGAACCCTCGACGGCCATATATCTGGCAGCAGTTCGTGTGGCCGACCTCATCTGGGAAAAATGCCGCCATGCATGAACGATCGCTGGTGAAAGGATTGATCGAACAGGTTCTCGAAGAAGGGCGAAATCGTCGACTCGGCCAACTTCACGAGATCCGGATTGAGATCGGCGAGTTCTCGGGGGTTGAGCCACTTCTTGTCAAATCAGCATTCGATGAGATGGCTGTCGAATACTGGCCGACGCGGGTTGAATTGAAGATTGAAGTGATTCCGCTATCAGCAATCTGCCAGGCTTGTCAGTCGAGCTTTCGCGTGACGGATTTCCGCTTTATCTGCCCGAAGTGTGGTGGAGGCGAAGTGAAGATCACGGCTGGTGAAGAACTGAAGTTAGTCAATTTGCGTGCGGAGGCGGTAAAGCAAAACGAGTGACGGCGACAGATTCGTAGTTTAACCCGAAGCCATCGGCGCAGGCGGATCGGCGTTCAGCCGATCTTTTCGAGCGTCGTTGGACTTCGTTCGCTGCAGCCGACCCGAGAAGATGGCGTAGAAGATTACGGCAAAACTCAAATAGCCAATGACGCCTTGGTCTGGCTGTGGCCCCGGCTGACTCGCTTCTCTTCGAGGCGCGGTTAATCGATGGATCATCTGCAGTTCGTGACACTGATTCCAGGCACTAGGGCAAAGGCCCGTTAACCACCCCCGTGGAGGGGGTGGGGTTTGGTTCTGAAGGAGGACAATCGCCTGGTGCCGTCCCGGTCTTTCGCCATAGTTCCGCGGCATCGCAACATGCGGCGATTCTCGTTTGAACAAGTGCGCACAGGGCGCCATCCTGGTCACGATTCGAATAATGCCCCAGTTCTTCAACGGTGATCGGTTCGCCGAAGACAACCCGAACACGAGTTGGTTTCAAGAACCAGCCACCATAGGGAAGCGCTTGATAGGCCCCAGCGATCCCCACGGGATAGATCGGACGTTTCGCACGTCTGATGATCGCCGCAAACCCAGGCTTCACTTCACCGAGTTCACCGGTTAGCGTCCGTGTTCCTTCCGGGAAAATTCCCACCAGAAATCCATGTTGCAGTTTGCTGATCGTCTGACGCAAACTGGCCGTACTGGCTGCTTCCTGATTAATTGGCATGACATGGGTATTCTTCAGTATCCAACCAACGACGGGGACATCAAAAAGATTTTCTCGTGCGAGAAAACTGATTGGACGTCGAAACGGCAGTCCGACCAGAAGCGGATCGAGAAAACTTTGATGATTGGCGAGGACCATCGCGCCTTGTTCTTTTTCCAGCCTTTCGTAGCCTTTGGCACGATAACCGAGCCAAACGCAGAATATGGTCTGAAAGATCGTTTGCAGTGTCACCCACAAAGGACCACGAACCTGGGGAGATGGCAAGTCAGCAGCATCAGGGCTATTTAACATTATTTCACTTCGTCACTGACGACAATTCGCATTCCGTAAAACGATCGCACGACAAATGCCATCGAGATTGCCAGCAGACACAGAGCAATGACGACAGTCAACAAAGATCCCAGGTTCTCGTGCATTGAAACACCCAGAGGTACGGCGAGTAAACCGAAAAGTGTTGTGAACTTGATAATCGGATTCAGTGCCACTGATGACGTATCTTTGAATGGATCTCCCACAGTATCGCCGACGACACAAGCCGCGTGGAGCTCCGTTCCTTTCGCTTTCAATTCCGTCTCAACCAGTTTTTTGGCATTGTCCCAGGCCCCCCCTGCGTTGGCCATGAAAATGGCCTGATACAGCCCGAAAATCGCGATCGAGACAAGGTAACCGATAAAGAAGTACGGTTCCATAAATGCAAAACTAAGAGTGGTGAAAAACACGGTCATGAAGATATTAAACATCCCTTCCTGAGCGTATCTGGTGCAGATCTCAACCACTTTTTTACTGTCCTCAACAGACGCCTTCTTGACACTTTCGTCGAGATTGATTTTTTGCTTGATGAATTCGACTGCCCGATAGGCACCGGTGGTCACCGCCTGGATCGATGCACCCGTAAACCAGTAAATCACGGCCCCACCTGCGATCAAACCGAGCAGAAACGGTGGATAAAGTATCGAAAGCTTGACGACCAGATCCGATTGAAGGCCGTTCGTCAGATCCAGGACGATTGAAAAGATCATTGTTGTCGCACCGACAACTGCGGTACCAATCAAGACCGGTTTGGCTGTCGCTTTGAATGTATTCCCGGCACCGTCGTTCTTTTCCAGATTGTCTTTGGCTCGCTCAAAATCCGGCGTAAAGTGAAAATTCGTTTGCAGGTCCTGCTGAATGCCTGGAAGGGATTCGATCGTCGATAATTCATAGACAGACTGGGCGTTGTCGGTGACCGGGCCGTAACTGTCTACAGCAATTGTTACGGGGCCCATTCCCAAAAAACCGAATGCAACCAGACCGAATGCAAACACGGCCGGTGCAAGCATCATTTGCTCGCTGATCAAGGTACTGATCAGATAGGCGACCGTCATCAACAGCAGAATGATCATTCCTAACCAGTAGGCGCTGAAATTCCCGGCAACCAATCCCGACAGGATGTTCAGTGATGCTCCTCCCTGTCCCGATGAGGTCACCACTTCCCGGACATGTGCCGATTCTGTTGAGGTAAACAGCTTGACGATTTCAGGGATAATCGCTCCAGCAAGCGTTCCACACGTGATGATGATCGATAACTTCCACCAAAGTGACGAATCACCCACCGTCGGAATAAGTGCGGCCGAAACGATAAACGTCAGAAACACCGAAATGATTGACGTAAGCCAGACCAGCGACGTCAGCGGATCTTCAAAGTTGAAACTTTCGAGCTTGCCATATTTCTTCAATGCCATTGACTCGTTGATGAAATATGACGCCCCGGATGCGACAACCATCATGACTCGCATCATAAAGATCCAGACCAGCAACTGAATCTGAATGGTCGGGTCTTTGACCGCAAGCAGAATAAACGTGATCAGCGCGACTCCTGTCACACCATATGTTTCAAATCCATCGGCCGAGGGACCGACCGAGTCGCCGGCATTATCACCGGTGCAATCGGCGATCACGCCGGGGTTTCTCGCGTCGTCCTCTTTAATTTTAAAGACAATCTTCATCAGATCGGCACCAATGTCGGCGATCTTCGTAAAAATCCCCCCGGCAACTCGAAGAGCGGCGGCCCCCAGCGATTCTCCAATAGCAAATCCGATAAAGCATGGACCTGCGTAAGCGCCGGGAACAAACATGAGAATGATCAGCATCAATAGAAGTTCTACGCTGATCAGCAGCATTCCAATACTGATTCCCGCCTTGAGCGGGATCGCATAACAGGGGAAGGCGTTGCCGGTCAAGCTGGCGAATGCCGTGCGGGAATTTGCGAAGGTATTCACGCGGATACCAAACCAGGCAACAAAGTAGCTTCCGAGAATTCCGATCACGCTGAAGACAAGAATCGTCGCGACCTTTGACCATTCCAATGTCTCGACGTACTTGAAATACAGGATGATGACAGCCCCGATAAACAGCCAGAGCGTGAAAAGAAATTTCCCCTGAGTCAGCAGGTATGTTTTGCAGGTCGCATAGATCAATTCAGACACGTCAAGCATGGATGAGTGAACCGGAAGCCTCTTCAATTGGGAGGAAACGACCAGGCCGAAGATGATCCCGGCGACCGAGACCACTAGTCCCAGCCACAGCAAGTCACGTCCGCCAACACTGCCAAAAAGAAACTTGACGTTGTTCAGATCCGGAAGCACCAGACTCGCTTCACTTCCCGTATGATGGCTTGGCTCGGCTGCGACGATACTTTCGGACATCAACAAGAGTCCGATCAACGGCAAGACGACATTGGCCACCGACGGCCACTTCATTTGCCCTGCCACACGCGTCGATGTTCGGCCTTTGAACGATCCACGAGAAAGAGTTATGAGGCGTCTCATCCACATAAAAAGCACATCCAGTGTGTTGCGGATTTCAAAAAACTTACGACTTTGAAATAAACTAGCCGTCCAGATATTGAGAGGCAACCGTTGATGCATCGTAAAATCCGATTGTTTTTTGAAGATTTCTCAGTGTTGGGATGATGTGAATTTCCGGTAACCTATCACCGTCGAGCCGTGTCTTCACGTAAAAAATTGGGACCAGACGAATGAATACAACACAATTACGGAAGCTGGGCGTCCCCGATGAATGCATCGGCGCGGCAATCGAAGGGATTCAACTCGCAGTGGAGGCGGAGGAACTGCGAGGCAGAGAAGTGAAACAGTTGATTGGGAAAGTTCTCGCTTCCCCTTCGGATTACGCAGCTCATCCCCATTTTGGTCGATTAGCCTGCGAAGTCATGGAAGCAGCGAATTTCGCGCGACCTGCGCCAATTGATTATCAGGTCTGGGGTAAAGAAATCGACGACGCCTGCCGGGCTCAGATGCGTCAGGCATGTGCACTTCCTATGGCCGTTTCAGCCGCGTTAATGCCCGACGCTCACGTCGGTTACGGTTTGCCGATTGGTGGCGTACTGGCGTTGGAAAATGCGGTGGTCCCGTTTGCTGTGGGTGTCGATATTGCGTGTCGAATGAAACTGTCTGTGCTGGATGTCCCCCCGTCACAACTGACCGACAATTTCCATCGTTTTAAGAGTGCGATTGAAAAGGGGACACGATTCGGTGTCGGATCGGCACACGAACGACCTCAGCAACACGATGTCATGGACGCAGACTGGACGGTGACTCGGATCACGCGAGAATACCGCGATAAGGCTTGGAAACA
Organism: uncultured Schlesneria sp.; assembly: GCA_903899985.1. GTDB lineage: Bacteria > Planctomycetota > Planctomycetia > Planctomycetales > Planctomycetaceae > Schlesneria. The sequence continues at coordinate 55,951 of CAIULL010000030.1, read as the reverse complement.
GCTCGGTACATCTGGCTCGGGGAACCATTTCGTCGAATTCGGAGTGTTGACGCTCCCGCAACGGGACGAGGAACTCGGGTTAGATCAGGGCGAGTACGTTGCATTGATGAGCCACAGCGGAAGCCGTGGGACCGGACAGGCCGTCTGCGACACCTATAGCAACATTGCCAGATCACGCTTGCCAAAACGCTATGAGGATCTGGGTCGGCTCGCCTGGCTCGACATGGACTGCGAGGCGGGGCAGGAGTACTGGGCCGCGATGAGTCTGATGGGTGAGTATGCAGCTGCGAATCATGACGTGATTCATCGGTTGGTTTCGCAGATTGTCGGCGGACGGATTCTTGCGGGGATCGAAAACCATCACAACTTTGCCTGGAAGGAAGTCCATGACGGACGTGAACTGATTGTTCATCGCAAGGGAGCAACCCCAGCAGGAGTTGGTGTTCTCGGCGTGATTCCCGGTTCAATGGCCGACCCGGCATTCATCGTGCGTGGAAAGGGAAACGCCGCGAGTTTGAATTCGGCGTCACACGGAGCGGGGCGTCGGATGAGTCGCACAGCAGCACGCGACAAATACAGTTGGCGAGCCGTCCAAAGGGACCTGGAGGTCAAAGGAGTTCGCGTCCTGTCTGCTGGCGCCGACGAGGTCCCTTATGTCTACAAGAACATTCTTGACGTAATGCGAGAACAAGAGGATCTCGTGGAAACCGTGGCCCGCTTCGACCCCAAGATCGTCAAAATGAGCGACGACGGGAAGGCGGAAGATTGATGGTTGCTCGGGTCGGTTTTCAAATCGTTCTGCCCACTCTACAACAGTGTGCAAAACGATCCGGCTTTAGCCAATCACGACCCAAGGAAAACCACGATGCAGCGTCGAACGTTTCTACAGTCATCTTTAACTGCAGGAGGGCTTGCCACAATGCCAGCGCTGGTGAGCGGTGCCGATGTGGCATCTGAAAAAGGGGGACGTGAATTCTTCGAACTGCGCACCTACGCCTTGAAGCCCGACAAACAGGCGATCCTGGATCGATATCTCTCGGGGTCGCTCATCCCAGCTCTGAATCGACTTGGCATCAAGCAGGTCGGCGCCTTTTACGAAACGCCCGCCCCAGCCAGTCCTGTCGCGCACCTGCTGATTCCGTATCAAAGCCTCGGGCAAATGGCCGCCATTAATGCGAGCCTGGGCGATGATCCGGAGTACCAGAAATCGGCTGCCGACTATCTGGCAATCCCAGCTCTCGATCCTGTCTATGACCGGATCGAGAGCTCATTGCTCTCGGCATTTGAAACGATGCCGAAACTGGAAACTCCAGCGAAGAAGGCAAGTTTGTACAACCTTCGAATCTACGAAAGCCACAACGAAGCGGCGTGCAAGAAAAAGATCGAGATGTTCAACAAGGGCGAGATCGCCATCTTCCGACGCACAGGTCTGGCACCCGTCCTGTTCGGCGAAGCGATCCTCGGAACCCGCATCCCGAACTTGACCTATCTACTCGCCTTCGACGACGAAGCCGCCCGAGCCGAAGCCTGGAACAAATTCCGATCCGATCCCGAATGGATCAAACTCAAATCGATCCCTGAATACGAAGACAAGCGAATCGTGTCCAAGATCACGAACAAGCTACTCACACCGGCCGACTATTCGCAGATCTAGGTTTTGTTCGAAAGGAGAGCTGAATCATATTCTGCTGGTTGTCTACGCGACCATTCTCTTTCGTCGGTCGCCCTGGCTGAAACTGCTGACAATCCAGACGAAGTTTGCGTCGCTCAGTTTCTGTTCACCATCCCAGCGATATGCACATAAGAATCCGCCGTTGGCGACGCTGAAGTCGAGGCAGGCGACGTTGTCGGCCAGGATTACTGGCTGAGTGGCGTTCAGCCAATAGTGACCGATGAAGACTGGTTTGGCTGCGGCGGGATACGGAGCGGCTGCGGCGTGGACGTTTGGATGAAGATCGTGAGGACAGTCGACCTTCGTTGACTCGAAGGAGTACGATTCGTAGGTATGTCCCTCGGGTGCCAGGTACCAACGAGTGCGCATCTTCGTTCGTAACTCACCTTCCTTATCTTCGAAGGCAATCCCGTTTGGCAAGGCAGCCTTTTTGCCTCGGAGAATCTCTTCCGCGTGGTGGTATTCCTGATTTCCCGCTTTGCAGGCGGTCTGCAGAAATTTCGTGGTAACTCCCCCTCGTCCGCGAATTGATCGTTCAAGCGTTGAGATCGCTTCGTCATTCCAGCACGCATGGACAACCCGCAAGCCATCCAGATCCAACCACATTGGCAATGTGCGAAACCACTTAAGATACGAAGCAAGCTCGCCAGGCTTCAGTTGGTGATGTGTCTGACTGAGCTGTTTGATGTTCTTCCGGGAATGACGACGCAGGAATTCGCCTGGTTTATCGGAATCTTCCGTGTGAAAGGCGAGGGCGTTCCATTCGTGATTTCCCATCACGGTTAAGGCTGTCCCCGCCTCGACCATGGGTCGGACTGTTTCCAGGACCTGCCTGATTTTTGAGCCGCGATCAATAAAATCGCCGAGAAAGATCACCTTGCGATCCGGATGACGATAGACACCTTTGGATTTGGAGTACCCGAGAACACCCAAAAGCTGAACGAGTTCGTCGGCATGGCCGTGAATATCACCGATCAGATCGTACATCGCGTTTCGTATCCTTTTGACGGCGGCAAGGAGAATTGTTTTTTACCTGGTAAACTCCCCAAATCCCTATTTTGCGGCACTTTGCAGCCAGAGTCATGACGAAAGGTCGCGAATCATCCACAACGCCGCTTCCGATTGCTATCCTACTCTCCTTCGTTTACGCCTCGCTGAAACAATGGAGCATTCATCATGAGCAATCGCGTCTGTCGATGGGGTATTCTTTCTGCCGCACACATCGCCCGAAAGAATTGGCTGGCGATTAAGAATTCCGAGAACGGCGTGATCACGGCAGTGGCCAGCCGTAGCGTTGAAAAAGCCCAACAATTTATCGACGAGTGCAACGCTCATACTTTATTCGATCCAAAACCGATCGCCTTGGGAAGCTACGAAGAGTTGCTTCAACGGCCGGATGTCGATGCCGTTTATTTGCCGATTCCGACCGGTTTGCGTAAAGAATGGGTGATCCGCGCGGCTGAAGCAGGCAAGCACGTTCTTGCTGAAAAGCCGGTTGGCAGTGATGCAAAAGAAGTGGCCGAAATGATCGCGGCGTGTAAGAAGCACAACGTCCAGTTCATGGACGGGGTCATGTTCATGCACAGCCTCAGGCTGAATAAACTGCGTGAAGCACTGAACGATGGACAAAGCGTTGGTCAATTACGGCGAATCACAAGTCAGTTCAGTTTCAATGGTACGGAAGAATTTGCGAAAAGTAACATTCGATCCAGCGGCGAACTGGAACCACTTGGGTGCCTGGGCGATCTTGGCTGGTACAACATCCGCTTTGCACTGTGGGTCATGAACTATCAAATGCCACTGCGCGTCAGCGGTCGGATGTTGACAGAGGCTCGTCGTGCCGACAGTCAGTCGGCGGTGCCGACTGAGTTTTCGGCCGAATTGTTTTTTGCCGATGGGGTTTCGGCGAGCTTTTACTGTTCGTTCCTTACTGAAACTCAACAGTGGTCCAGCATCAGCGGGACCAGGGGTTACATCACTGTGCCGGACTTCGTCGTTCCTTACTACGGCAATGAAACGGCGTTTACGGTGACCAACGGCTGTATGAATCAGAAGAGCTGCGACTTCAACATGGAGGACCATACTCGTCGTGTGGCCGTTCCGGAGTACAGTAATGGGTGGGCCAATTCTCAGGAAACCAATCTGTTCCGGAATTTTTCGCACCTCGTTCTTTCTGGCAAGACAGACACGGTTTGGAGTGACATTGCCTTGAAGACCCAGAAGGTGATTGATGCCTGCCTGACCTCCGCACGCGACCATGGAAAGATGATCGAACTCACATGAAGATTACCGAAATCGAAGTCATTCCATTGACGGGTGCCACTGTCGACGGTGGTTGGCCACAGGGTCATGAGCCACAGGAAAACCTGCACACGCTTGTCCAGATTCGCACCGATCAGGGTCTGCACGGATGGGGAAGTTGTTTTACATCCGGGACACTCGTTGAAGGTGCGGTGGCACTGCTGTGGCCGTTGCTCAAGGGAGAATCTGCCGTCGAACCGGAACGCGTTTCCGAGAAGCTGCGACAGTCGAGTTTCTGGCAAGGGCGAGGCGGATCTGTTGAACATGCCATCAGTGGAATCGACATCGCCCTGTGGGACATCATGGGGAAAGCCTGTTGCCAGCCGGTTTCTCGTCTTCTCGGTGGAAACTACCGACAGCGGATCAAGCCGTATGGTTCGATTCTGTTCGACGAACCAGCAGCGCTCGCCGAATCCCTGCGCAGTGTTGTTGATCGCGGATTCAAAGCGATCAAGATGGGCTGGAGGCCGTTCGGTCGACGCGATCGCAAGTTCGACGAATTGCTCGTTCGTACGGCTCGCGAGACGGTGGGTGAGCATGTTGAATTGATGGTCGACGCCGGGGGCAGCGAACAGTTCTGGCCGCATGGAACCAATTGGGCTCGCGAAACCGCCTTCATGCTCGACTATTACGATATTACATGGTTCGAAGAACCTCTTCCTCCAGACGATATTGAAGGGTACATCGAACTTACACGAGTCTCGCCCGTTCCGATTGCCGGGGGCGAAGTCCTCACGCGCAGGCAGTCATTTATGCCCTGGCTGGAACGTCGTGCCGTCGACATTATTCAACCCGACTGTACGAAGAATGGCGGATTGTCTGAATCTCGGCGCCTGGCTTGGACTGCGTTCGATCATAATGTCACGCTGGTTCCACATGGCTGGAATACCGCTGTTGGATTAGCGGCTGACTTGCAGCTGTCTGCTGCGATTCCTGTTGCAAGATACGTCGAGTACCTGACACCTTGCGCCTATATCGAAGAACTTCCGGTCACTCCTTTTCAGGTTGACTCGGAGGGTTACCTGGAAATTCCGACCAAACCAGGACTCGGCATTGATATCGATGCTGAGAAGCTCGCAAAGTTCGCGGGCAAACGCACGACGTTTAAATAGGCAAATCGAAATGATTGCTGGATCGTCTGAACACTTCTGACTGCGTTAAGACCGTGTTCGAAAAAGATCTGTTGGCAAGATTTCGCACAATGACTACATTCGCGAAACTTGAGTCCCAAGCAGGCTTTTTTGCAGATTTGCTGCTTTGCCTTGGCTGTATCGAGTGGTTGTTTGCGTTCTACCGTGAGCCTGACGCGAAGCGTGAAACCGGAGTATGAATTGCCTCATCCAGCCATGATCGCGTTTAGCGATCATCGATAAAACGGTGTTTAAAATTCAGCGCATGCTGGAATTCCAGATTCAAATATTCAGCCGAAAAAAGCGACTGGCGATCAGAGCTTAGTTGCAAAATGGGTTCTTCGTTTCCATTTTCTGATCGTTCACAATCGGAATCCTGGTAACTGTCTTCTTCAGATATCTGCTGAAAGGAATCAAAAGCAATGACTCGACGAATCTGTCTAATTGCTGCGGCGGTCTGTTTTGCGGGCCTGCTTGCCACTCCTGAAGCAAAGGCTGGCGGACTGACGATCAGCCTGACATTTGACTCGAGTTTTACATCGAGTTTTGGTGCAAATACGGCTCAAGCAGAAGCTGCTGTAAACTATGCCGCACAGCAGTTTCAAACTCTGTTTAATGATCCCGTCAAAATTAACATCACCGTCAGCGGCGTCGCTGACACGAGCGTATTTGGTCAAAGCAGCAGCACGTTAAGAGGCTATTACACCTATTCCCAAATCCACACGGCGTTGGTGGCGGACGCGAAAGGTGCCAATGATGCTTTAGCGATCGCGAGCTTACCGGCAAATGACCCAACGGCTGCAAACGGTGGTGCCGACTATGTGGTAACGAGAGCAGAAGCCAAGGCCATGGGTATGCTTCCCAGCGATTCGACACAAGACGGAACGATTAAGTTTGGGGCCGGTTACAGTTGGGCATTCGACCCGGCAAACCGAGCGGTTTCCGGCCAGTACGACTTCATCGGTGTTGTCGAGCACGAAATCTCTGAAGTCATGGGCCGCCAGGGTATCACGGGCAGCAACCTGGGTAACGGAGGCCCCAATTTCGATCCGCTTGATCTGTTTCGCTATACCGCGGCGGGTGTTCGTGGTGCCAGCAATAATGGTGGAGGGGTCTATTTCTCCATTAACGGAGGAGTGACCAATCTGATTACCTACAACAATGCGGCATCGAACGGGCTTGATACAGCAGACTGGGCGAGCGGTCAGGGAAACGATGCGTTCAACCAGTATTCCAATGGTGGTGTGCTTAACGGTATTACTGCCGTTGATCTACAGCAAATGGACGTGATTGGTTGGGATCTCGCTTCTAACGTACCTGAGCCAAGCAGCTTAAGCCTGATCGCTATTGGCGCGATCGCTTGTTGTGCTTGTTCCTGGCGACGTCTGCGGGCCACCCCTTAATTCCAAGCCTTATTTCGGCACTTTCAGGAAAGATAGAAGCCGATAAGTCAGACCATTCTCGTGCATTCGTAACGTAAAATATCTATCTTTTTTTCGAAGAGATTGGCTGACCGCGATCCGCCTGCGCAGATGACTTCGGGTTAAACCATGAAACCGTCGCCGTAAATGAAACTGTTGATTTCGTTTATCCCCAATTCGTGCTTTGACCGATTTCTGGGATCGCATCAAACTCGTTGACCGCTCGGAAAACAGCCGCTGCTGAGTCGCGTCCGAATTGCTTTTGCATTTGTCGGACGAGGGGATAACCGACACGGGTTACGAGATAATTTGGTTGAGAAAAGGCCAGAATATCATACCAGACCCCGTTGTCATGCTGGTCCCATTCAATCAGAAACCGCTCTTCGCCCTTTTCGATATGTTTCGGCAAGGTGCCATAGGCAAAACCGAATCGGCAAATCGGCCCTGATTCATCTAACACATAAATGATGCGACATGAGTTTAACCACCATAGACCCAATGCGCGTCCCATCACGAGCACGGTTTCATCGGGCTTGATTGGAGTTTCCAGAGGCCACAGGTCGACCCAACCGAGTTGAAAATGCTTCCAGCCTTTCAAGGCGGCTGTCGCTTTGCGAAAAGTCGATTCCCCTTCACCCAACCTGATGCGAGTCTGATCGGTCACAAAACCGACTGGTGGAGAAGTCGCAGTCGCACCAACATCGAGGTAGCTGAATTGTCGCTCCGACTGTTCCGCCAGGAAATGACAAAGGACTTCATTCGACGGTTTTCCCAGCGTTAGCATCATCTTCCTTAAACAGTGAAACTCCCAGTCGAAGTACTATCCGCAATAGGCGTCTGTAACTAACAAACGTCAAAGCACTGCGGTCAAAGCCAAATCGCTGACGACAAATCTGCGGAATCACTTAGGATGCACCAGAACGCGGTCGTTCGATGATCCGGTCTCTCCAGCAAAACAATTGAATTCTTCACCGTTTCTCATCAAGCCTGATCGGTTGAGTAGTCGAATCCCATCTCTCGTTGTTCCACCCACCTTTAAACACTGCCATCCCAGGAGTCAAGCAGCGACGCAAAACATTATTATGTAAGTGTTTGCGATAATATATTCAACAATGTCTGCCACACAGTGACTTTTGCATGATCGGCGAACAAATAGGCGAAGTTTGATGGTTTAAGGGTGATTTTTCTGCTTGAATGGTGAGCAAAAGATTTCATGGTCAAAACCTGACTGGCGCAATCTGTGCAGACGCGAAATGAACTGCTACCATGCGGTGTCGTATGGGATTCAGCGATACACTGGAAATCGGTTATCGGGCTGGACGATGATGGTCCGTGAACCGCCGGAGGCGGTTCGTCCACACGTGCTCGGCGTGCCTGATTTTAAGACGAGATTGGCAAACAATATGGCAAGCACACTACAAGCAACACCTGCAATTCGACGAACGGAGTCCTCAACCGTGGGAAATGTTGCCCCTGCATCAGATGAAATTACCGACGTTACCGTACCAGCCATTGATCCACAGGAGATGGATGAATGGCTGGAGTCGGTTGACGACCTGCTAAATCGTTATGGACCCGACGCACTTGGTCAGCTGTTAACGCGGCTTTATTCGAGGGCTCAGGCTCAGTCGGTCCCCGTTGTCCCAGCAGTGACAACTCCTTATGTCAATACGATCCCTGTGGAAGCCCAGGTGCCGTTTCCGGGTGATCGAGCTCTTGAACGACGCTTGAGAAGCATTATTCGGTGGAACGCCATGGCAATGGTGGTCCGAGGTGCTCAAACAACGAATGTGGGCGGACACATTTCCACGTTCGCTTCGTCAGCAGTTCTTGTGGAAATCGGTTTCAATCACTTCTTCCATGCCCGGACAGCGGACCACACTGGTGACATGGTTTATTTCCAGGGGCACTCGTCACCCGGGATGTATTCCCGCGCGTTCGTCGAAGGCCGACTGACCGAAGAGAATCTGGTCCGATTCCGACGCGAGCTGCCACGAGGGCAGGGGCTTTCATCTTATCCGCATCCGTGGTTGATGCCCGACTTCTGGCAGTTCCCCACGGTTTCGATGGGGCTCGGCCCGATCTGCTCGCTGTATCAGGCTCGATTTCTGCGATATGTTCAGCACCGAAACCTGATGGATACCTCGAAATCACGCGTCTGGTCGTTTATCGGCGACGGTGAAGTCGATGAACCGGAAACGCTCGGCGCGATCTCGATGGCGGCCCGTGAGAAGCTCGACAATGTCACCTGGGTTGTGAACTGTAACCTGCAACGACTTGACGGCCCGGTTCGCAGCAACGGCAAGATCATTCAAGAACTGGAAGGGCTTTTCCGAGGAGCTGGCTGGAACGTCATTAAAGTTGTCTGGGGCAGCGAATGGGACGCCCTGTTTGAAGCCGACGAAACTGGCTTGCTGGAAAAGACACTCGCCGAAGTTGTCGACGGCCAGTTCCAGAAGTACAGTGTCGAAACGGGCGAATACATCCGCAAGGATTTCTTCGGCCGCCATCCTCAATTGCTGAAGCTGGTCGAACACCTGAGCGACGATCAGATTCGCAACCTCCGACGCGGCGGTCACGACGCGATGAAGGTTTACAACGCCTTAAAGGCCGCAACCGAGTTCAAGGGGGCACCGACGGTTGTGCTGGCCCACACCATCAAAGGATTTGGACTGGGGACAGAAGCCGAAGGTCGAAACACCGCTCACAACACCAAAAAGCTGGAAGAATCGTCGCTGATCGCCATGCGAGATCGGTTCGAATTGCCACTGAGCGACGAACAAGCGAGAAGCGCCAGTTTCTATCGTCCACCTGCCGACAGCCCCGAAATGAAGTACTTGCACGATCACCGCAAGGCTTTAGGCGGTTATCTTCCCGCTCGAGTTCCGACCAAGGAACGGTTGACGATCCCGGATGTCGCGACATTTGTCGAAACGATGAGTGACGCCGGGAAAGATCGCTCGACCACGGGCGTGCTGGGAACCATCCTGCGTGTGCTGATGCGAGACAAAAATATCGGAAAACGAGTTGTTCCGATCATCCCTGATGAAGCTCGTACATTCGGTATGGAAGGATTGTTCCAGACGTACGGAATCTACAGCAGCAAAGGCCAGCTTTACACGCCGGTCGATGCGGGTTCGGCGATGTCCTACAAAGAATCGACGACGGGTCAGGTTCTGATGGAAGGGATCGACGAAGCAGGGGCGATGGCCTCGTTCGTCGCAGCCGGTACCGCTCACGCGAATATCGGTCTGAACATGATCCCGTTTTACACGTACTACTCGATGTTCGGCTTCCAGCGGGTCGGCGATCTGATCTGGCTGGCTGGCGATTCCCGCTGCAAAGGCTTCCTGTGTGGTGGAACGTCGGGACGTACGACGCTCAACGGCGAAGGTTTGCAGCACGAAGATGGTCATAGTCAGTTAATGGCGGGAACCGTTCCCAATCTGCTCGCTTACGATCCTGCTTATGGCTATGAACTCGCCGTAATCGTGCAAGATGGACTGCGGCGCATGTATGCCGAAGGTGAAGACATCTTCTATTACCTGTCGGTTTACAACGAATCATTTGTCATGCCCGCTGAAATGCCGAAGGGTGTCGAAACCGGGATTGTCAAAGGCCTTTACCCGCTCGATCCAACGGTCCCGGCCAAGAAACGAGCCACTCGGCCTCAGCTTCTCGGCAGTGGTCCGATCTTGAACGACGTGATTCGTGCCCAGAAGATTCTTTCCGAAAAATACGGCGTCGAATCCGATGTGTGGAGTGTTACCAGTTACAACGAATTGAAGCGAGAAGCTCAATCGATCGCACGCTGGAACCGACTGCATCCTGATCAGAAGCCGAAAGTCAGCTATCTCGAACAGACGCTAAGCGGCCTCAAGGGGCCGTTCATTTCGTCCAGCGACAACGTGCAACTGGTTGCCGAACAGATTCGCCCGTACATGCCCGGTCAATATGTGGTCTGCGGTACCGATGGATTTGGACGCAGCGAAACACGCGAAGCACTCAGGCGGCATTTCGAAATCGATGCCGAATGTGTTGCCTACAGCACGCTGGTGGCTCTCAGCAAAGATGGTCAGTTCGACGCCAAGAAGCTACCACAGGCGCTGAAGGATCTCGGAATCGACCCGAACAAGGTCGACCCGGCGACAGCCTGACAATAGCGTCGGCTTCCAGCCGACGAGGGCTGTTGACAGCGTCAGTTGTCAACAGCCCAAGAAGCAGAGATTCAACGGACCAGTTTCGAGCAAAATGTCATCCGTCGAACCTCTGAAAAAGCGAAATAAAGAGCCATGAAGGCTCAAACGAAAATACCTGGGTCAAGCCCAATCAACGAGATCACCGAGACGTAAGAGACTTCCGATGACAATCGAATTCAAAGTTGAACAACAGCTTCTGGGCGATGGAATCAAGAGTGCCGATGTGGCCGCCATTCACGTTGCCGTGGGCGATACGATCACCGTTGGTCAGATCGTTCTGGAGCTTGAAACTGACAAGGCGGTCATGGAACTTCAGTCTCCCTACGAGGGGACTGTGGTCAAAGTTCTGGTCAAAAAAGGGGAAACCATCACCCCCGGTCAGGCAGTCCTGTCACTCGAATCGAGTTCCGCCCCAGCAGCCGGTTCGGCCGCATCCGCCAAGCCAGCGGGGAAAGAAGCCGTTCCCGCTGCGGCCGCGTCACCCGCCAGCCGAAACGGTGGCGACAAAGCCTCGATCGCCAAGGCTGTTCCCGCAGCCGCGATAGCAATGCCGACAGGACGCGAGATGCCGTTACCAGCAGGTCCGGCAACCCGACGCCTTGCTCGTGAACTGGGTCTTAATCTTGCCAATATTCCCGGGACCGGTTCCGGTGGCCGGATCACGCTGGAAGACGTCGCTCGCGCCGTCTCAGCAGGAGGGGCGGGAGGCGGTCGCGGCCTTGTCGAACCTCCACTGCCAGACTTTTCTCCATTCGGTCCAACGGATCGTCAGGCTTATTCCAAGCTGCAAAAGACTGTCGCCAACAATCTGAGTCTTGCCTGGCAGATCATCCCGCACGTGACTCAGCATGATCTGGCTGACATCACCGAAACCGAAGCCGCCCGCAAGCATTTTGTCGAAACGGCCCCCAAGGGTGTTGCCAAGGTGACAATGACGGCGCTCGCCTTGAAAGCCGTTGTCGCCTGCCTCAAAGAGTTCCCGCACTTCAATTCCAGTTACGATACGGCAAAGGCTGAGCTGGTCCTGAAACGGTATTACCACATTGGAATTGCCGTCGACACGCCAACGGGCCTGGTCGTTCCTGTCATTCGAAACGTCGATCAGAAGTCAGTCATGCAACTCGCCGCAGAAATGACGGAACTCGCTGCCAAGGCCCGCGATCGCAAACTGCAGGTGAGCGAGATGCAAGGGGGCACTTTCACCATCACGAATCTTGGCGGAATTGGCGGAACGTCGTTCACCCCAATCGTCAACTATCCCGAAGTTGCGATCCTTGGTATGTCACGCAGCCAGAAGCAGCTTCAAATTCGAGACGGCGAAGTCGTCGAGCGTCTGATGCTGCCGTTGTCACTCTCCTACGACCACCGAGTGATCAACGGAGCCGACGCCGCCCGCTTCGTCGTCAAGCTGGTCACATTACTCAGCGACGCATTTCGATTGGTGATCGAGGCGTAATCGACGCCCGTGCGGGTATTGAATAACGAAAACGAAGGAACGCGAGTCGATTACGATTTCGCGTTTCTTCGTTTTCGTTATTCAACGCGATTCTATTGGGTCAGGAGTTCAATGAATCTTTTACTTCGTCAAGGAATTGCCCGATGATTCGTCAAGGCACAAACACAGCGGTTGCGACGTCGTCTCAATCAAAAATCGATCGTCGACGATTTCTTCAGGCTTCGGCAGTCGTCGCGGCGAGTCCATTTGCGGCTCCGGCGATCCTGCGAGCGCGCGGGGTCAGCGAAAAACTGAACATCGCGGTAATCGGGTCGGGAGGTCGTGGAGCAGCGAATCTGGCTGCGGTTGCCGGGACCGAAAACATCGTCTCGTTGTGCGATGTCAATCAGAACAATCTCGGTCGTGCATCGGCGGCTCATCCGAAGGCCCGCACCGTTGTCGACTTTCGCAAGGTCTTCGATCATGCGAACGAATTTGACGCGGTGATCGTCAGTACCTGCGAGCATACTCATGCCTTCGCAACCCTTGCTGCTCTGCAGCTGGGCAAGCATGTCTATTGCGAAAAGCCACTGACGCATAGCGTTTGGGAGGCTCGAATAATTCGCGAAGCGACCGCGAAAGTCAAAGTGGCCACCCAGATGGGGATCCAGATCCATTCTGGCAGTAACTATCGGCGAGTCGTTGAATTGATTCAGACGGGGGCGATCGGTCCTGTTCGGGAGGCTCACGTCTGGACTTCGCGAGCCTGGGGACTTCAATCGGCTGATGACGCCAAGAAATTTGGAGACATTGTTGCTGTGCAGGAGCGCCCGAAAACGGCCGACCCGATCCCGGCTGGTCTCGACTGGGATCTCTGGCTTGGTCCTGCACCAGAGCGAGCATTCAACAACGTCTATTTTCCCGGCCCGAAATGGTATCGGTGGTGGGAATGGGGCAGCGGCACCATGTCGGACCTCGGCAGTCACTTCAACGATTTGCCGTTCTGGGCCTTGAAGCTCCAGTCGCCACTGACGATCGAGGCGAGCGGTCCACCGCCGCACCCGGATCTGGCACCTGCTTCAATGCAGGCGACATATCAATATGGGCCGCGAGAGGGAATGCCTCCGGTGACTCTGACGTGGTATCAAGGAGTGAACAAGCCGAAGATCTGGACGGACATGGGAATTCCTCAATGGGACAGCGGGCATCTATTTGTTGGGGATAAGGGGATGCTGCTGTCGGACTATGGCCGCCACCTCTTGTTGCCTGAGGCTGATTTCAAAGACTTTAAACGGCCTGAGCCATTTATCCCGGAATCGCCGGGGCAACAGGCCGAATGGATTCGTGCCTGTAAGTCGGACCTGAAAACTTCATGCGACTTTGAGTATTCCGGCTTGCTTACGGAGGCCAATCATCTCGGGAATGTCGCCTATCGCGTTGGAAAGAAAATTGAATGGGATGCCGAGAAGCTGCGATGCCCCAATACACCCGAAGCCGACAAATTTATTCGACGCGAATATCGTAAGGGCTGGAAGCTGGCGTAGCAGCAGACTTCGGAAAGGCCACTTCGCACGCTGATCTCGATTTTGGTACGTTATTCGGCATGAGGAAATATTTGCAATTGCTGACAGAATTAGATGATTCGATGCGAGACGCGACGTTGGAGCGATTAGTCGCTGTCGGGTTTCGCGATGCCGAAGGTGCTTTGGCTCGCTTGAAATCGTTGTCGGGAACATCGCACTCAGCTGAATGCCTTTCACGCTTCCTTCGTGCCGTGACCGACATGGCCGAAGCGGACGAACTGCTTGTCGATTTTGAGCGGTACGTGCTTCGATCTGGTGACCGCGAAGTTCTCTATCAGTTTCTGATCGACAATCCTCGCGGGCTGGAAATGCTCGTCAAGTTGTTTGCTGGCAGCCGCTATCTGACTGAGACGTTGTTACGCGACCCGATGGCATTGCGGCGACTGATTCAGCATCGATTGCTGGCAGACCTGAAATCTCAACAGGATTTTATTGAGGCAGCCTTGGCGGCAGCTCAGAACGAAGCCTCATTCAGTGAGAAAATGGATGCACTTCGGCGGTTCCAGCGTTCAGAGCTGCTGCGCATCGGAACGTGTGATGCTTTTGGTCTGGTTGATTTTCGAGCTGCGACGGTCCAGCTCAGCCTGCTGGCGGACGGGCTGATTGAAGCCTGTCTGCGGCTGGTCGCGGACGATCTTCAGGTGGATACAACCGGGTTTGCAGTTCTAGCATTAGGAAAGCTGGGAGGCGAAGAGCTCAACTACAGCTCAGACATCGATCTGATTTTTCTCATGCAGAGCACCGAATATGATTCGACCTTTCCGGCTCGGACAGGCGGATCCAAAGGGGTGACCTCAACAAAGGGCACCACAACTGCGACTCAATCCCAACAAACGATCGTGACGCTGGCTCAAAGGCTGATTAAAGCACTGCAGGACGCGACAGGGGAAGGCTTTCTTTATCGCGTGGACATGCGATTGAGACCATGGGGGCGTGCTGGTGAACTCGTAGTCCAGGTTTCCTCGTACCTTGACTATCTGCGGACCCAAGCCGAATTGTGGGAAAAACAGGCGTTGCTCAAAGGTCGCGTCGTGGCAGGCGATTTTTCCGTGGGCAGGCAGTTGCTTCGTGAAGCGGCCCCATTAATTTTTGGATATCTCGCCGATGAAGTTCGGACGAGTGTCCGATCAGCAAAAAGTCAGATAGAAGCACATCTTGAACGGCGGGGACGCGCGTTTGGAGAAGTGAAATCAGGAAGTGGTTCGATTCGGGACATCGAATTCATCGTTCAGTCGCTGCAGCTGATCCATGGTCAACGAACCCCCCAGATTCGCTCTGCCAACACATTGGACGCTCTGGTCAGGCTTGCCGATTTCGATCTGATTCATGCTGACGAATATCGCTGTCTGACTGACGGATATGTCTTTCTGAGGACAATCGAGCACTCTTTGCAATTGTTACATAATCGGCAAGAGCATTCGCTCCCATCCGATGCTCTTGAGATGACGGCGCTTGCTCGTCGGCTCGACTTCCGAGATGGCGAACACCTGCTGGGTCACTACCGTCAACATTGTCAGGCGATTCGTTCCGTTTTCGACAAATATGTGACGGCACCAGTCGAAACCATCGATCCTGAGACGGATGGCAGTACAGAAGAGGTCGAATCAGGCAAGATTCCGCTCGACCCGACCGCATCGTCAGTCGCACTGAAATCCGGGATCGATTTTGACTATGAATCAGCCTTCACGGCCAACGAACGTCGGGAACATTTGCAGCTACTGAAGACACTTAGTGAGGATCAGCCGGTGATTGTCCGTGCTCAATCGGACGGGGCGGGTGAATGGCGAGTTCGCGTGCTCGGTATTGATCAGCCGGGTGCGTTGTCGTTGATTTGCGGACTGTTATTTGTTTATGGATTCGACATCATAAAAGGCTTCGTTTCCACTGGGGAACACGCTTCGCCGGCCGAACGATCAAAAGAAAAGCCTCGGGAGTTTATCGACGTCTTCACCGTACGCTCGTCGGTGGAAGCGGTGATGTCTGAAGTGTGGGATTGTTACGAAGCGGATCTCACGGAGCTGATCCAGTTGGCGCAGTCGGGCCGCAGCCATGAAGCCCAGGGGAAGCTGGCTTCTCGTGTGGCCGACGCACTGGAAGGTTCCCCAGATCTGGCATCTAAGCCGACGCCACTGGAAGTCAGTTTTGACAATCAGGCGCATGAACTCTTTACCGTTCTACATATTCGCGGCGAGGACACAATCGGTTTCCTGTACGAATTAACGAATGCGTTGGCTCTTAGTGGAATTGCTATCGAACGAGTCGTGATCTGCTCTGACGGAAACGTTGCTGCTGACATGTTGTACGTTACCGATGCTCAACGACAAGGAAAGATTCTTGACGATCGTAAGCTGCACGAACTTCAAGCCGCGATCGTGTTGATTAAACACTTTACCCATCTGTTACCTGGGTCGCCAAATGCCGAAGCGGCCCTCTTGCACTTTCGATTGTTTCTAAGCGAGTTATTCCAGCAGCCGGACTGGACCGAGCAGCTCTCGTCACTCGAACGCCCTGAAGTCCTGGCGGCGCTCGCAAGGGTACTCGGTGTCAGCGATTTCCTTTGGGAAGACTTTTTGCGAATCCAATATGCAAACTTGTTTCCTGTCCTCAGTGATATTGAAGGCATCGAGCAGGCCAAATCGAAGACGCTATTATGGCGTGATCTGGCAGTCGAATTGTCGACAGTAAATGACCCCGCACAGCGACGCCAGCTACTGAATTCCTTTAAAGATCGCGAGATGTTTCGCATTGACTTGAGACATATACTGGGCCGATGCGGTGACTTTGACCGTTTTGCTGAAGAATTGACCGATGTGGCAGAGGTTGTTGTTTCAACGAGCTTGCAACTCAGTGAGCGGGAACTTCACGATCGATTCGGTGTTCCCAAACGACCAGACGGCGAAAGAGCGTCGCTCGTGGTTTGTGCGCTTGGTAAGTGTGGCGGCCGTGAACTGGGTTTTGCATCTGATATCGAACTGATGTTCGTATATGACGAAGAAGGAATGACAGATGGTCGGAAACCGATTGCCAATGCGACGTTTTATCAGCGACTTGTCGAGTCTTGCGTTCAATCGATTCGAGCCCGCGAGGAAGGAATCTTTCGGATCGATCTGCGTTTGCGACCGTACGGTCGGTCAGGGCCGCTGGCAGTATCGTTTGATGCCTTCCGTCGTTACTTTGACCCCAATGGCGCCGCGTGGCCTTACGAACGTCAGTCGCTGATCAAGCTAAGGCCAATCACTGGTGATCCGGCGTTGGGCGAGAAATTGATTAGTCTCCGGGACCGCTTCCTTTATGAAGGGCCTCCTTTCGACTTCGCTTCGATGCGGGCGATGCGTGAGCGGCAGGTTCGGCAACTGGTCGCCGCAGGCGAATTCAACGCCAAACTCAGCCCCGGGGGCTTGGTGGATATCGAATATTTCGTGCAGGCGATGCAGATCACTCATGGCTCGCGGCACGTGAGTTTAAGAGTGACCAATACACGAGACGCCATGCGCGAAATGCGACGTGTCGGTGTATTAACGGAATCGGACTATCGTGCACTTCGGGACGCATACGGGTTTTTCCGACGTCTGATTGATGGGTTAAGAATGGTTCGAGGCGACGCTCGCGACTTGACGGTATCTGCGACATCGAGTCAGGACTTTATGTTTTTAGCTCGCCGACTTGGATATGGTCCGACACCGCAGCGGCTTCAGCGCGACCTGGCTCAACATATTGACGCTGTCAATGATCTCGTCAGGCGACAGGCCGAGGTTGTTTGAAGGATTGCAAGCCTCCCGATTGCCTTTGATTCGGCATCAGGCGGTGCATTCGTGGCAAGGCAATGTCAGACGGTGGCCAATCTTTCTTTGCGTGTTGTTTCTTCTCGAGAAACAGATCAGCATCCTCTGACAATACTGGAAAAAACTTAACAATGCTTGTAGGGGAGGAAAAGGTGAAGAAAACTCCACAACCCTCAGCTGCGTATTTTCTTATATTTAAGTCGCTTCGTCTTGACCTTGTTTCCGACGATCTGATAAGAGGGCAGGAGAGAAGAGATTTCCAGTCACCGCATTGGCGTCGAATTTGGTCAAGGAAAGATTGAAGCCATCTGTTTCGACAATAGAGTCCTGTCTTTATTTCCAGGATTCCAATGACAAGACAAGACGGATTTCATTCTTGATGTGGACCCCGGTAACAAGCAGACTGATGGCCGAAAGTTAAGGATGTTTCCATGAATCGACTTTCATTATCGACCGTGCCACATAATTTGTTGTTGACGATCGGGATGTTCGTCTCATTTGTGTCGTTCTCGACCGGATCAGTCCACGGGGCAGACTTGTCTGAACTCGATGTCAAACAGGCGATTGAACGGGCAAAAAAATTCCTCGTCAAAGAACAAGCTCAGGATGGTTCATGGGTTGCCGAGGCGGATGTTCGAACGGGGATCACAAGTTTATGCGTACTATCACTGCTTAATTCAGGGATGTCGCCTCAAGACGCGCCCGTTCGCCGTGGACTGCAGTACTTGAGATCGAGGTCAGTCGATGACTTTGGAGGCAAGTACGAGACCTATCAGGTGTCGCTACTGATCATGGCGTTATCCGCTGCAAAGGAAAAAGCAGACGGAGTCAAGATCGCGGAACTCGCGCAACGGCTCGAAGAGGGCCAGATCACTGCAGAAAATTCGGGTGCGTGGTCTTACTCCCTTCGCAACGGTCGCCAGATGGGTGGAGATCAAAGTAATACTCAATTCGCGATTCTGGGATTACGCGAAGCCGTGGAAGCGGGTGCCAGCGTTAATCGGCAGACGTGGGAACGAGCACGTGATTACTGGGAACGAAATCAAAATAACGACGGAGGCTGGGGCTATGTTGTTGGCGGCGCGAGCGATCTTGCAAATCGCCCCCCCAGCCGAGGAAGCATGACCGTTGCAGGTGTCGCATCACTGTCAATCACTCAGCAAATGCTCAAGTCGGATGCTGGCGTCGCTGCGGATGGTACGCCCCCCTGCTGCGATGACGCAGTCCCGGATCTTGCCATTCAGAATGGAATCAATTGGTTGTCCCGCAGTTTCTCGGTCCATCAGAATCCGGGAGCAGGCGGGCATCAATGGCTACTGTATTACATTTATGGAATTGAACGCGCCGGACGGCTGACCGGTCAGCGATTCTTCGGAGAACATGACTGGTATCGCGAGGGGACATCCATGCTTCTGGCGATTCAAAACCAGGTGGATGGCCACATTCCGGGTTCTGGTTCACACGAATCTCAACCGGTTTGTGGAACCAGTCTCGGGCTGTTGTTTCTGTCCAAAGGACTGGCGCCTGTCGTCATCAATAAGCTTAAGTACGGAACCCGACATCCGAATAACCCGAACATCCTGCTCGACAACAACTGGAATCGCCATCCGCGAGATGTCCGTAATCTAACGGAACTGATCAGCAGTATGCCCAAATGGCCTAAGCTGTTGACGACGCAAGATCTCGATCTGGCGCGTGCGGTGAAATCAGGCGGAGTCAATTCGTTACTTCAAGCACCAGTGCTGTTCATTACCGGACCAGGGCGATTGTCGTTCAGTCCCGCTGAAACCAAATTGCTCAGGGAATATCTGGAAGAAGGAGGATTTATTTTTGCTTGTCCCACCTGTCAGGGTGGCGACTTCGAAGCCAGCTTCCGTGAACTGGTGACTCAGTTGTTACCGCCGAGCGAAGGTAATTTAACTCTTCTGACACCTGACCATCCGGTTTATCGAATCGAGCACCCGCTTCAACCAGAGGGAGTCAAATTATACGGAGCGGATTTCGGTTGCAGGACTTCGATCATGTATTCCCCGGAAGACCTCGCCTGCCTGTGGGATTATTGGGCGAAGGTCGATCCCCCGAAACGAAACGTCCAGCTGAAGGCCAAAATCGTGCGGGCCACACAAATCGGTGTGAACGTAATAGCGTATGCGACAGGACGCGAACCACCCGACAAGACCCAGGTTCGTCAAGTGACAGCCAATGACAGCGAACTCGATAAGATCGAAAGGGGATTGTTGCAGATCGCCCAGATCAAACATAATGGAGCCTGGAATGCGGCTCCTCGTGCCTTGAGAAACCTGTTGGTTTCGCTGAACGAAACCGTTGGCCTGTCTGCCTCGACGAAGATGCGTGACTTGGAACTTTCCGATAAAAATATCTTCCGTTACCCGGTGCTGTACATGCACGGACGTAATAAGTTTTCATTCCCTGTCGAAGAACGGCAGCAATTGAAGGTGTATCTCGACCGTGGCGGTGTTCTCGTCGCCGATTCATGCTGTGGTGCAAAGCCATTTGACAAGGCCTTTCGCGAGTGGATGACGCAGCTCTACCCAGATAAGAAATTCGAACGAATCCCAGTGTCACACGAAATCTTCTCGGACAAAATCGGTCAGGAAATCAAACTGCTGAAACGTCGAACGGCAGAAGGGGGCGAAAACAGCTCGGGCGGGAACTTCACCGTACGTACCGCCGAACCAATCCTGGAAGGGATTGAATTCGACGGTCGCTATGTCGTGATTTACAGCCGTTACGACATCAGTTGTGCGCTGGAACGCCAGAATTCTGGCAATTGCGAAGGCTATCTTCCTGAAGATGCAGTCAACCTCGGAAGGAACATTAAGCTTTATACAATGCTTCAAAATCAGCGTTTGAACACATCGGAAGTCGGACCCGCGAAGTAGGATTGTCGATTCGTTTTATTCCCTCTCACGCAGGCGTTAATTAATGCGGATTGTTTCGCTGCTTCCCAGTGCGACCGAAATCGTTTGCGCGATAGGCGCAGGTGATCAACTGGTCGGTGTCACTCATGAATGCGACTATCCTCCCTTCGTGCGTGAGCTGCCAAAAGTCACAACGACGTTGATTCCTGTAGATGCCTCCAGCCATGAGATCGACGCATTAGTTCGCGAGCGATTGAAGTCGCAGCGGGCACTTTACTCGCTCAACCAGAATATCCTTGCGCAACTGCAACCTGAATTAATCATCACTCAGGCCCTGTGCGATGTATGCGCTGTCGCAGAGTCCGAAGTAACAGACGCGGCCTGCCGTTTACCTGGCCGCCCAAAGGTCATCAATCTGGAGCCGCATACTCTCGGAGAAGTCCTTTCCTGCATGTCGTTCGTTGGAACTGCTGCAAACGCCCTGGGTCAGGCGGATGCATCCGTCGCCCGACTACAACAACGTGTTAATGTGGTTAAAGATCGGACCCGCCGCATTACAAATCCACCTCGTGTCGTCGTACTGGAATGGATCGATCCGCCGTTTTCCTCAGGACATTGGACCCCGGAACTGGTTCGGTTTGCCGGGGGAATCGAAGTCATCGGACAAGAATCTCAGCCTTCTCGGACAATTCCTTGGCAAGAGATTATTTCTGCTGACCCCGATATACTCGTCGTCGCATGTTGCGGATTTGACATCGAGAGGACGCGTAAGGACCTGCCAATTCTGGCCGCCTATCCAGGTTTTGCCAGCCTCAGGTGCGTTCGTTCAGATCGAGTCTATCTGATGGATGGAAACTCCTATTTCAGCCGACCAGGGCCGCGTCTTGTGGACAGCCTGGAAATCCTGGCTCATGCTCTTCATCCTGAGGTTCACCCATTGCCTCCTGGCCAGGTGGCGGCAATCAAAGTTGATCTTGAACGTGAGTGTGGTATTTACTCGCGAAGGTAACGTTCGCCGGAAGTCTCGTTACGACCGACGAAGATCGCAGCAACAAGAAAACCAAGTCCCACCGCTCTCAGGCAACTACCGGCAACAATCGTAATTTGAGTCAATTCAGGGAACGACACGCTGGTGCGGTTGCTGGCTAAATAAGCGTGTACCGCTGATTGTCCAAATATTGTCGCCAAGAGGATCATGACCCCGATCAGTGTGAGCGTCGAAGGGAGTCGGGCCCGACTCATATAAATTATCGAAAAGTAGCCTGCCACGAGGTATACGAAGAGGATCGGCCCCTGGTTAATCAGTTGGGACACAAGGAACGTAATATTACCAGCAGGTCCAGAAGTCATCTCGCATCCTCCTCATTGGGTTAATTATTCGTCTTTGGTGGATTTGGCTCGACAGGCTTATCGACTTTATTTCCATAGACAAGCACGTTGTCAAAATTGCCGGTGTCATCGAACGAGCCAATGCCGATTTGCCCCCACTTAAACGTGTGGTCGACAGCAGTCATCACCGGTTCAGCCATGTTGTCAAAGTAGACTTCAATCTTTCCGTTGTCGACATCGCGTACGACTCGAACATGGTGCCATTCATTGTCCCATGGAGTTCCTTCTGTCGTCTTAGTCGAAATCTTCTTTCTTGGCTCGTTGTTCACAATAAAAATCTGATTCGCGTGATCGTCCGTCTTCTGGCCCAGATGGACATAATACATGTGCGCCGGGTCTTGATATCCGAAGAATAGACAAAGTGATCGGTGTGGATAATCACGAGCGGTCGACTGGAGCTGAACATCGAGCACACAGCTTCCGACAATCACGCCCTTCGCAACCGACCGATTAAACGGTGAGCGAACCGGCGTCTTGGTTTCAATGTGCTGAAATTGGCTCCATACCTTGTTTCCACCGATTTCGGTCAGTTTCCAGGCCTTGGGTTCACTCGCTTCCCAGCGAGCCGAAGGATCGCCGGTTTCAAAGTTATCCTGAAACACCAGCGGCAAATTTAAAAGTCGTGCGGGAGGCGCCTTTTCTTCCGCATCGAGTGGATTCAATGCCATTGAAGCGGCGCTGAACAACAGGAAATATGATCGTAAAGACCGGAACATGTTTGGCCCCAAATTGAAACGTGGTGAATTCGAAGTGGATCTTTAAAGAGTATTTCTTTAACCCCTCAATGGCAAATGATCCGTTCATTCACGCTGATGTGTTATCGAAAATCGCGGGAGGAATTGTGGAACTCTCCAAAAATCTCAGTCATGTCTTCCATCTTATCGATGACTAGATGAGTCACTCCGTTCTCGCGCTGCAGGATACCGTGCGCAATCAAGGCCGATGCGCGTCGAGCGATCAATCGAAAACGTTCCCAGACATTCACGTGGACGACAAGGTTGGTGGTTCCTGTTTCGTCCTCGAGCGTCATAAATGTGATCCCCTTTGCGGTCGATGGTCGCTGTCTGAGAAGAACGAGTCCCGCAACGAGGTACTTCCGTTCGGCCTCAAGAACCAGCAGGTCGCTGGCACGGACAACTCCACGTTGATCGAGTTGCGGCCGAACGAAACTGATCGGGTGAGCGCGAAGCGATAGTCCCGCCGCCTGATAGTCCGCGACGACCTCTTGTACCGGCGTCATCCGCGGAAGTGTTGGATCGGGTTCGACGTCGTTAACTCGCTCGAAAAGTGGCGCATCTTCCCTCGCAGGCATCGCATCCCATACTGCTGTTCGACGGGACGCTTCCAGAGAATTGAAGGCGTCTGCCTGAGCCAACAGCGTCATCTCGCGATGACTCAAATCCGAGTGCGCTACGAAGTCGGCTTGCGAGGCGAAAGGCTTGGACTTGCGAGCCATCATGATCGAACTGGCCGAAGCATGTCGCAGGCCCTTAATCATTCTCATTCCTAATCGAAGCGCCAGCGGTCTTTGATGCGGGTTTTCAGTCGTCAGGTTGGATTTCTTTTCAGAATCAGTGGTCGTCTCAAGATTCATTCGCTCAAGCGTGCAATCCCAGTCGCTGGCATTGATGTCGATTGGGCGGACAACAACCTGCTGACGCATGGCTTCCGAGACAAGCTGCGCCGGCGCATAAAAGCCAAGCGGCTGGCTATTGAGCAGTGCTGCAGTGAATTCGGCGGGGTAATAGTATTTGAGCCACGCAGAACAATAGACCAACAACGCAAAGCTGGCAGCATGTGATTCGGGGAAGCCATACTCGCCAAACCCTTGAATCTGCTCGTAAACCCGCTCGGCAAAATCCCGGTCGTAACCTCGCTCATCCATTCCATCGAGTAACTTTTTGCGAAACGGCTCCATTACCCCCCGACGTCGCCAGGCCCCCATCGCACGGCGAAGCTGATCTGCTTCGCCAGGGGTAAACCCGGCAGCGACGACTGCCAGTCGCATCGCCTGTTCCTGAAAGATGGGAACCCCCATCGTCTTTTCCAACACGCCTCGAACCGCTTCGCTGGGAAACGAAATCGTCTCTTCACCGCTTCGACGCCTCAAGTAGGGATGGACCATATTCCCCTGGATTGGCCCGGGGCGTACGATGGCCACTTCGACGACAAGGTCATAGAAGGATCGTGGCAACAGACGTGGCAGCATACTCATCTGTGCCCGCGATTCCACCTGGAACACGCCAATTGATTCGGCACGACAGAGCATCTGATAAACGGCCTGGTCTTCAGCAGGAACTGTTGCCAGCGATAAATCTTTCCCATGATGACGCTTGATCATTTCGAACGTTTTTCGAATCGCAGTCAACATCCCCAAGGCGAGACAATCGACTTTGAGGATCCCAAGTGCATCGAGATCGTTCTTATCCCATTCGATCACCGTGCGATTGGCCATCACGGCATTCTCGATCGGAACAAGTTCACAAAGCGGGCCGTTTGTGATGACCATGCCGCCGACATGCTGAGAGAGATGACGAGGAAACCCCAGTAACTCATCGACAAGATTCACAAAGTGACGTCCAAGTGGCGAACTCGTATCGAAGCCGTTTTCGTGAAACCTTTCAGCTAATACCTCCTGCTTTTGTGGAGAATACTCAACCGCTTTGGCCAGTGAATCAACTCGGTCCAGCGAAAGCCCCAACGCCTTGCCGACATCTCGTACGGCCGAACGAGGGCGATAGGAAATCACTTCGGCAGTCATTCCGGCGCGCTCACGTCCGTACTTTTCATACAGATATTGCAGCACTTCTTCTCGTCTTTCATGCTCGAAATCGACGTCGATATCCGGGGCTTCACCCCGTTCCTGCGAAATGAATCGCTCGAACAAGACGTCAATCCGATCTGGATCAACGCTCGTGACACCGAGGCAGAAGCAAACGACCGAATTCGCGGCCGAGCCGCGCCCCTGACACAGGATTCCCCGACTGCGAGCAAACCGAACCAGGTCCCAGACCGTCAGAAAATAGGCTTCGTAATGCAATTGTTCGATCAACTGCAATTCGTGCTCAATCAGCAATCGAATTCTGTCAGGAAGTCCATCCGGAAACCGCTCGCGCGCCCCTGTCCACGTCAGTTGAATCAACCAGGCCAACGGAGACTCGCCCGATGGCGAGAGCTCTTCCGGATATTCGTAACGAAGTTCATCCAGTGAGAAATGACAGCGACCTGCGATTTCGACGGTCCGCTCAACGGCAGAAGGACAGGTTCTGAACAGTCGTCGTAGCTCATCACCCGATTTGAGGTATTGCTGGCCATTCTCTGGTCGACTGGTGCCGAGATCGGCAACCGTGCAGCCGAGCTGAATTGCCGTCAGTACATCATGCAGATACCTCCGGCAAGAATCGTGGTAGAGCACTCGATTACTCGCAACAAGCGGCAGGCGAACGTCATTGCTGATTCGCCGGTATTGTTCGAGCAATACATCGTCATGCGGTCCGTATTGCAGCGACGCCAGAACAGAACATCGGTCTCCAAACACCTCACGCCAACGATGCAAACTGGCAAGCGTGTTTTCTGTCTGGTCTTCCTTCAGAATGACCGAAGCCAGCAAACCTTCCGCATGCTGAGTCACATCGAAAAAATTGAGCTGGCACTCTCCCTTCGGTGCACGGCGTTTTCCGAGGGTCAGCAAGCGGGCAAGTCGCCCGTAACCCTTTCGATTCATCGCCAACAGGACCACGCGCGAGGCATCGTCCAGAATTAATTCCGTTCCGATCAGCAGTTTCAGCCCAAGTGGCTTGGCCGCTGCGTGCGCACGAACGACGCCGGCCAGGCTGTTGCGATCAGTGATTGCCAGTGCGTTGTATCGAAGTTCCGCCGCGCGCTGCACGAGCTCGTCAGGATGCGAAGCGGCCTGAAGGAACGAGTAATTCGTCAGGCAGTTTAGTTCTGCATAGCCTGTATACTCCTGTTCGAGTGATACGCCCGTCGCAGAACGCTGCTGTAGAGGCGGCGTCCTCAATTTGGGATTCGGAATTTCAGGCATACGTCACCGAAGTCATCGCAACCGTCTCCACCGCTTGCGCCATCGCCAATAATCGTCAGATCATATGCGATCGACAGTTTGACATCATCCAGAGTGGCCGAACTCTTTTGTTTGGTTAAAGTCCAGCACGTTGAGGTCGAGCCTTCGAAGTAAGTTCAGGCGAGACGGGGTGCACCAGCCTCCGGAGTCCAAATCCTGTAGGTTGCGGTCGAGCCTTCGAAGCTGGCAAGACAAATTAAATTAACTTGGTCAAGTTGGGCAACTTCCTGGTTTTGATGGGATTTTCGCGTGTGCAAAGTTGGCCAACTTCGTTCGCTCGTGTACTGAATTCAACAGAGCGAGCCTGCCACCGGGCGCTCTTTGGTTTCTGGTGTTCGCCTGCGTAGGGCAAGGTCGAGATTTTGACGCCCGCCAAACAATTGCAAAAATATTGGCCAAGTTGGCCAAGTTCCTATTTTTGATGGGATTTTCGCATGTGCGAACTTGGCCAACTTTGCACACCCTCATCGCGAAGACTGGCCGATCCGGAGGCGAAATTGATTCAACGACCATGGATGATCTACGGACTCGAGGAAAGAATCCCTTTATCGCTTCGTTGACCCTCAACGATCTCGTAACGATTCTCTCTCCATTTCTGGCGTCGCGAGCATTTGGTACACACAAGAGTGCGACAAATTTATAAAACAGAACCTGTCGCCTTTAAACCCATTTTCGCAACTTTTTTTTAACGTTTGGAGGACTCTATAGGAAATCGAGGTTTTTGACGCACGCCAACACGGCGAGGCCACGCTGAGAATTCGACTCAAAATCAGTTACGCCAAAGCCGCCGCAAAAAAAGGGCGGGGGGGATCGCGAGCGAGTGCACGCTGAGGACGATCAAACGAGATTCGATTGACTCCAAAGTGAATAATTCGAGTCTCGTCAGGTTCACTCTCTGTTCGATCACACCTTTAAGGCAGACACTGCCCGATTCTTACGGTCCGTCGAGCGAATCAGAGCGGCTTTACGTGATTTTAAAGTCCTTCCTTTCACGAACATGCTCGTTCCTCTGTCTACAATCCCTCGCATTCCCGATCGGCTAACATCAGCCAATCGAACGCTGCAAAGTCGAACAGGAGTTCAAGATGTACATGTCAAATACATTTTACGATGGCGTGAGGCGATACGTCCCCAAATCCAGTAGAATGGGGAAATTGATCAAACACAAAGATTCAATATTTCATTTGCACTGTGGTGCCTAAACTTTCGTCTCGTATTTAGGACACAATAGTATGTGGGCATTTTGGGGTGATCTCTTTGATTCATCCGGTTTTCCGCCCAGATGGAAATGCGGGGAGTGGTCACCCGGACTCGGTTGGCTGCACATTGTGTCAGACCTGGCCATCGGTGCCGCGTACTTCGTGATTCCGTTCCTGCTGGCTTACTATGCCACAAGGTACAAGAAATTCCCCTTCAAGGGCCTCGTCCCGTTTTTCGTTGCATTCGTCATCATGTGTGGTCTCACGCATCTGATGGATGCGACCATCTTTTGGTGGCCCGCCTACCGGTTGTCAGGTCTTCTGAAATTTTTTACGGCGATCATTTCCTGGGCGAGTGTGTTCGCCATCATTCGAATCACACCGCAGTTTTTTGGCCTCCGCAGCGCCAGCGAACTTGAGAGAGAGATCGCCGAGCGCACTGCGGATTTAGCAGAAAGCGAAGAGCTCCTGAAACTAGCGGTCGACGTGGCCGGCCTCGGACTCATGCAGATCGACTATCATACCGGAACAACAGAACTGTCATCGTTGGCTGCGGCGTTTTTTGATCTTCCGGCGGGGAAACCGGTCCCCCGCACGGTCGTGCACGACCGCTTCCACCCGGACGACCGTCCTGAATTGGAGCGGCGGATCGCCCAGTGCCTCGACTCGAAAGGAGATGGGTTGTTTGCGTTCGAGCACCGTGTCGTCCGTACGGATGGGTCGGTGCGTTGGTTGAACGTCCGTAAGAGGGTCTTTTTCGACGGAAACGGACCCCTCCGCGGCGTTTTGATCTCAGCAGATGTCACCGAACGTAAACTCGCAGCGATGGTTGTCGAGGCCAGCGAAGAAAGGCTCCGTTTGACGCTTGAAGCAGGCTCAATGGGGACATTCGAGGTCGATCTGAAGACTGGTAAGAGTGTCTGGAACGATGTTGAGTTCAGGCTCCTCGGGCTGCGCCCGGGCGAGATTGAACCGGGTCCTGATGCGTTCTTTCGATTCGTCCACCCGGATGATTTGAGCGACGTCCAATCAAAATGGGATATCGCGACTCGGACGGGCAAATTCGAGGCGGAATTCCGGATCATTCGGGCCGACGGCCAACTCCGCTGGATCGCCGGGGCAGGCACCTTTTTTTACGGCACGCCTGAGAAAGCCGAAGTACTCCCGACCTTAGCCCGTTTTCTGGGGGTCAATTACGACATTACCGAGCGAAAACAGGTGGAGGCGGCACTGATCGCAAGTGATCAGCTCGCAAGAGAACGGGCCGAGGAGCTGGCTGCAACGCTGGATGCCGTGCCGGCCGCCATATTCATCTCCCACGACCCGGAATGCCAGCATATGACGGGCAATCGCGCGGCCAACGCGCTGGTCCGAATCCCGCGAGGTACCGAGATATCACTCAGCGCGCCAGAAGGAATCAAACCACGACATTTCAAGGCGATGAAAGATGGTCGCGAACTACGAGCTGACGAACTGCCTGCTCAACAGGCGGCCCACGGCATTCCAGTGGAAAACTTCGAGTTCACCCTGGCCTTCGACGATGGCACTGACCGCGAGATGTTGGCCTACGCGACGACCCTGCGAAACGAGCAAGGGCGACCTCGCGGGGCTATCAGCGTCCTTGTGGAAATCACCGATCGCAAAGTCGCAGAAGCGGCCTTGAAAGCCCGCGAAGCCCAGTTGCTTTCATTCGTCGAACATGCCCCTGCGGCGATTGCTATGCTAGATCGGGAGATGAACTATCTCGCGGTCAGCCAAAGATGGATGAACGATTACGGTCGAGAGCAAAACCTCGTCGGGCGCAATCACTACGACGTTCACCCGGATTTGCCGGCAAAATGGAAAGAGATCCACCGGAAGGCCCTCGCTGGTGAACCCCATTCGAATGAAGAAGATCTGTGGGTGCAAGCCAACGGGAACCAGTTGTGGCTCCGTCGGGCGGTGCGACCGTGGCTGGATGCTTCTGGAGTCATCGGCGGAATCATGATCCTTTCGGAGGACATTACCCTCCGCAAACAGGCTGAAAACAAGATCCGAACGCTCAACGCCGAGTTGGAGGACCGAGTGGTCCTGCGGACGGCTCAACTTCAAGAGGTCAACCTGGAACTGGAGTCGTTCAGTTACTCCGTCTCTCACGACTTGCGGGCTCCTCTCAGGGCCATTAACGGTTTTTCACAAATATTGATCGAGGATTATCGCAGCCAGTTGCCGGCCGACGCCCAGGATTCGCTTCACGAAATCTGTGATAATGCCGAACGAATGGGGCGTCTAATCGACCACCTGCTCGCGTTCTCGCGGCTGGGCCGCCAGGAACTGAAAAAGTCGGAAGTTTCGATGAATGCGATTGTTCAAGAGTGTCTGTCGGCCTTGAGCCACAACCAATCTGCGGAGTTTCGTGTGGCCGAACTTGCTCCTGCGTTTGCCGACGCTGCACTCGTGAAGCAGGTCTGGCAAAACCTGATCGACAACGCTCTCAAGTATTCGCGATCAAGCACCCCACCCGTAATCGAGATTGGTTCCAGAACTGTTGATCAGGAAACGGTATACTTCGTCAAGGACAATGGTGTCGGTTTCGATATGCAATACGTCCACAAGCTGTTTAAGGTCTTTAACCGGTTACATCATCAGAATGAATTCGAAGGGACGGGGGTTGGACTGGCAATTGTCCAACGAGTGATCCTCCGGCACGGAGGGCGAGTTTGGGCTGAAGCAAAACCCAAATTGGGTGCAACGTTTTATTTTTCTCTCCCAACCGAAGAACAATCGAATCATGACGGAAATCATTGAGATCCTGCTGGTGGAGGACAACCCGAGTGATGTGAAATTGGCAATAAGAGCGTTCGAAAAGAACAATCTGGCCAACAAGGTACAAGTCCTGCGGGACGGGGAGGAGGCACTGGAATATCTGTTCGGCACAGGCCGCTACGCAGAGAAAACCGACCGCGTCCAGCCAAAGGTGATCTTACTCGACCTCAAGCTGCCGATTATTGACGGGCACGAGGTACTGAAGAGGATCAAGTCGGACCCACAGACCCGGATGATTCCGGTCGTGGTGATGACCTCCTCGAATTATGAGAAAGACATGGTCGAAAGCTATCAACTCGGCGTCAACAGTTACGTCCAGAAGCCGGTCGATTTCGAACAGTTCATTGAGGCGGTCCGACAGCTCGGGCTCTATTGGCTTCTGGTCAACAAAGTCCCCTACACAAACGAGTGAACGTTTCATGTCTGACGCACCCCTTCGCTTGCTGATTGTCGAAGACAACCCGAGTGACGCCAAACTCCTGGAACGTGAATTACAGCGCGGCGGACTTGTTTTTGATTCGACTCGCATCGAGACCGAACAACAGTTCGTCGTCGCACTGGAAACAGAACCTGACATTGTCCTATGTGACTGGAATCTACCCCAGTTCAACAGTCTCACTGCGATCGCCATGCTCCAGGAGCGATGGCCGAATACCCCGTTCATCCTCGTATCGGGCTCGATCGGCGAAGAGGCGGCCGCCAATATCATGAAACTCGGGGCGTCCGACTACCTTCTCAAGGACCGGTTAGGACGTTTGGTCCCGGCTGTTGAACAGGCACTTGCCAAGCGTGCGATCCAGCTTTCCGAACTCCGCGCGAATGCTGCACTTGAGTTGAGCGAGCGACAGTTAAAAGAAGCCCAGCGCGTCGCGAAGCTGGGGAGTTGGGCCTGGGAGCCCGTGACAGGCCATGTGTGGTGGTCAGACGCACTCTTCGTGTTGTTTGGAGTTGATCGCGAGTCTGTCGCAGCAAGCTTTGAGACGTTTCTGAAGCTTGTCCATTCGGATGACCGTCCAATCGCGCTCCGACGGGTCGAGGCCGTGCTGGCTGGAGCAGACGGGTTCGCCGACGATCTTCGCATTGTGACTCCGGACGGGCGGCTGTTGTGGATCCACAGCCAGGCTCAAGCCAAACGGGATGCCGCCGGCAATCTGATCCGAATGGAAGGAACCGATCAAGACATCACGGAACGGAAGAGAGCTGAGATTGCTCTCGTTGAACGCGAAGCCGTGTACCGCCTGCTGGCGGATCAGATGCGGGATGTCGTTGTGCTGGCAGATGCGGATGGGACCATTCGCTATATCAGCCCTTCTTGCGAGCACCTGTCGGGCTACACCCCGGTCGAATCACAGATGCTTGGACTTTGGTACATCGTGCTACCCGAAGATTTGCCTGTCGTTCGGGCCGCCTGGGCGCGTTGCCTGAAGGATGAGGTGGTCACCTTCGAATGCCGGTGCCGGCACCGCGATGGCCACCAGCTATGGTTGGAGACGTTATTAACACCCGTTCGGGGCACCTCTGGATCTGTCAATCAAGTGATCTCGACGAAACGGGATGTCACTGCCCGGCGCGTCGCTGAAGAGCGGCTGCGACAGTCGCTGAAGATGGAGGCCGTCGGATTGTTGGCAGGGGGGGTGGCGCACGACTTCAATAATCTCTTGACGGTGATCGGTGGATCGACCGAGTTGGTCCTGTCCAATCTGGAACCGGACTCCCCGAATCGAGGACTGCTCGAAGATGTGTTTGCCGCCGCCGATCGTGGCGCGTCCTTGACGCGACAACTGCTGGCATTCAGCCGCCAGCAGTTCGTCAAGCCCGAATTGTTTGACCTCACAGCTGTTGTCCGCGATAGCTGCAAGATGCTCGGCCGGCTGATCGGCGAAGATGTGCGACTCATCACCGACTTCACGGGAGAGGTCGTCACGATTGAAGCCGACCGCAGACAGATGGAACAGGTGCTGATGAATCTGATCGTCAACGCCCGGGACGCGATGCCCCGAGGGGGGCGGCTCACCATCAGCACTTCCGCCGAGGATGTGGGCGAGGCACACCCAAAGCGTCCCGCTTTGTGCCCGCCGGGTTCGTACGTCCGACTTTCGGTGGCAGACACAGGGGAGGGGATGCCGCCTGAAATACTTGACCGTATTTTCGAACCGTTCTTTACAACCAAACCGACCGGGAAAGGGACAGGGTTGGGGCTTGCAACCGTTCACGGCATTGTCGGACAGGCCCGGGGGTTTGTCAGCGTAAAGAGTGAGGTCGGAAGAGGGACCACGTTCGACGTTTATTTCCCCAAACAGCAACAGCTGTCCGACGAGGGCCCGTCCGAAGTCGGCCCCGACTTGCCGGACCGAGCGACCGAGTTGGTGATGTTGGTCGAAGACGAGCCTGCAGTCAGGAAGTTGGCCGTCAGTGCTCTGAGGAGGAAAGGGTTTCAGGTCGTCGAGGCGGAATCCGGAAGCGACGCGCTTGCACTTTATGAAAAGTGTCAAGTGCCGCCGTCACTGCTCGTGACCGACGTGGTGATGCCCGACATGAGCGGGCCGGAACTGGCAGAAGTTCTCACCCGTCAGCAGCCGCACCTGAAGGTCTTGTATATGTCAGGTTATAGCTCGGACGCGGTTCTTCGGCATGGTGTCGAAGAGGACCGAGTTGAATTCTTGCAAAAGCCGTATTCTCTCGACAACCTCGTCCGTGCAGTACACGCTGTCCTCAAAAGGCCGTGACCTCCCTGTTAACGAGGCGGGCTTGGAAATAACGTCCGGTATTTCAATCTCCGACTCCGCCGAATCGTTAGTCTGCGGTCAACATGATGTATGCAGACGACATTGCCCCGCGTAGAAGACATGGAAACATTCTTCGCCCAGAATGGGCCGACGGATATCAGCCCAGAGGCAATCGCGTCCTCGAGCGCCGCCCTAGGTAAGACGGCAACGAAGATACGGCGTGCCCTGTAAGGGCGCGGGAATTTTCAATGAAAGCCGATATCATAAAACGCGGCGAATTTGTTCCGACTTATTAGGTCCGATTGTCGAATCAATGGTTCCGTTGCCCCGTCAGGGCAACCCGTTCGATTGTGGCTCGTGACCCAGGGCGGCGCTCGGGGACGAGCTTGCCGCTGGGCTGGTTTCCACTGCCCCATTCGGGGCAAAATGCTGTGGGACGATGCGGCCTGACAACGATGGTTCACGCCGTATTCTCGTTTCGAGATAACGCGATAGACGCACACGACATTGACCCGCGCAGACGACATGGAAACATTCTTCGCCCAGAATGGGCCGACGGATATCAGCCCAGCGGCAAGCTCGTCCTCGAGCGCCGCCCTGGGTAAGACGCCAACGACGATACGGCGTGCCCTGTAAGGGCACTGGAAGATTCTGTGGTCGCAAATATCTAAAACGCGGCGAATTTGTCTCGAGTTTTAGGTCCAATTGCCGACTCCATGGTTCCGTTGCCCTTTCAAGGCAACCCCTCCGATTGTGGCCCGTAACCCAGTGCGGCGCTCGATGACGAGCTTTCCGCTGGGCTGGTTTCTGCTGTCCCATTCGGGGCAAAATACCGATATCGAAACGACGCCACCGGACTGACATCGGGCCGTCCCGTTAGGATTTTGGATTGGCGCTAAAAGCACCGCAAAACGTAAGCCCGACGCGCGAGCGAGGAATCTTCATTGTTTTGAAGACAGGCCCCCCTCGCTCGCGCGTCGGGCTTACGAATATTGCGGGCTATCGCGGAGTGATCTTTGGCCAGTCCAGTTCGACGCCCTCCTTTCGGAGTGTTTCCTGGAACTCGGCGAGTAATTTGTTGTCCTTCCTCACTTGGCGGGGGGGCTCTTTACGCTGCAGGCAGAATGCGGCGAGGGCGCCTGCGGCTTCGCCGATGCCCCATTCGACCGGATGCAAGCGGTAACATCCGTTGGTGATGTGCGTCACCCCGATGTTCTTGCAGCAGGCGAGAAGGTTCTCCACTCGCTGGGGAATCAGAGCGCCGAGCGGAATCTGAAATGGTAACGACGACACGTCAATGTAATTGGTCCCCTCGGTGGAAGGATGCAGGTCAATCCGATAGCTGCCGACCCCGACCGAATCGGGGAAACGTTCTGCCTTCACATCTTCCTGCTTTTGACCGGTGACCGTCATGCGAGCCTCCGTGCCGACATGTTGCTCCAGCACCGTAAACTCCGCCTTAATACGACGCGATTCGCGGATGTAGGCGTACTTTGCCAGGCCGTCTGAGGTACCGACGATGTCGTCACGCAGCCTCAGCCCCTTCCAGCCTTGCTTGCCATCTGAGCGGGGGGCTTCGGTTTGCATCCAGTAAAGCAGCGACAGGCTCAGTTGTTTTGCTCGGTTTAAATGTTTCTCAGTCTCCTCAGGACTGACGTCAACAAGATTCCCTAACCAGTAATCGTTTTGTGGCCAATTGACGAGACAGATGTCACCGGGATAGACCCCTTGTTTAAAGTTCTTGCGATCGGCAATGCGTCGATAACGCCACAGGTTCAGCCCCTCTGTCGTCGCGCCCGTCGGATCGAAGGCCACCTTTCGTTCTTTCAGCGTCACGGGATCGGACATCTGCCAGCTGAGAAGCGGGCCGGGCCAGGCTGGTTTCAGGTCCGGGACGTATTTCTGCCAGAAGTCGTACTCCGTCGGTTTCTCAATCGTATGGTCCTCGCCGTCGAGATAATCGATCGCAAAACAGTACGTGAAAGCTTGCTGATCCGCTGGTCTGGCCTCAGCAGGGGCATGCGGCTCGTCGGTCTCCTTCTGCGATTCAGCACCGACGACGTATTCCGTTTTTGTCACCGGAAGCAGGTCACCCAACTCCGTCGCATCAAGGAAATAGTTTGCCGTCAGTTGGATGTGACGGCCCGTCTCCATGTCTTGCATTCGCACGGAACGCAAACGATCCCCTTCGACATCAGCACCGATTAGCTTGTGCCGAGTCAGCAGGATGATCCGTCGACTGCTGATGTGAGGAGCCAGAAGGTCGGTGAGCACGGCGAGTGCGACGCGTGGCTCGTGGCAAAGGCGTGATACGGCCCCGTTACCCGGATTCAGTTCTTCAACAGCACGGGCCTCTGGCGTGAGTGGATAATGCTGACGATAGAAATCGCGAACGTCCTTGCGAAATCGTCGATAAAGACGCGTGGCACCAAAGGATTCAATCCAGGGATGCTCGTCGGGAGGAACCGCTTGTGAGGTGAGTTGCCCTCCGATCCAGTCGGTTTCCTCTGTCAGGATGACCTGACGGCCTGACCGTGCTGCAGCAAGAGCGGCGGCACATCCTCCGACGCCCCCGCCGACGATTACGATCTCTGCACGCAACTCCTTCGCCCGCGATCCATCAGCTCGCAGTACAGAAGTGAATGTGAATGGCAGCAGGGCGGCGGTCTTCAGAAAGGTCCGGCGGCTCAAGGCAATATCTCCCTCGGATTGTTGATCTGGACGCTTCGACAGACACTTGGACTCAGTAATACTCGCCACAGATAATTACGCAAGAAGGAAAGCTTCTATTTTCGACAAAGTCAACATCGGGATCATCGCCCCCGCTGATAAACCCCTCGCGACAAGGAATCCATTGTCGCCTCAGGCGTCGAACCTGACCGTAAGCGAACCGACGAATGACACGTTTGCCTGTCGAGACACGACGAGCCTGTTTGACGCAGCGGATTTTAATGTTAGATCTGCCAACCAGGAACACTGCTTGACCGAGTACGGTCAAGCAGTGGCACAAATCCGGTACGACTGACTAATTCACGCGCCGCGGAATCACCTAAGCGATCCTGGACTGGTCGAAAGGTGTTCTCATGCCGTCGCGAAGATGCTCAACGTCAATTCAAGATTTTCTTAATCTGATCATTTCGACGTTGGAGTTGGAAACTGTCGAAGGCGTTCGCTGATGACCGTCGCGTTCGGACGCAATGATCCGATGACACTGGCAAGCGATGATTTCACGGCGGGGTTATCGGTGTTCTTCCACCCCGAATGGAGATCGAACACCTCGTCATTCGTCAGCATCAGGCCGTAGTGCTGAATATGATACGACAGTTGATCTGCAGCGATCGTTCTGACATTCTCGTCGATCTGTGAGTTCAGTGCGACGTCGGCGAGACGACGTTGAGCTGTAGGGGTCCCGATTCCAGCGAGCCCAATTAACGCATTCTGCGCGATTTCCGGGTCCTCGATGGCCGCTCCGATTTCCTTCTCTGCCTGCGAAATATCGAAGATCTTCGAAAGGTTGCCGTTCCCGATCGTCGCCAACCAATAGGCTGCAGCGTTCTTTTGAAGGGTTCGCTCCTGTGCCGAAAGCGCCGGCGTCTTCACGCTTTTGACGAACGGAAGTAATTGATCGAGAAAATCACTCGAGGTTGCGGACTCTGAAACGAAAGTCGCGGGAGCGTTTCGGGCGACTGTGCGCGCCAGTTCTCCGCGAATCTTGCCCTGTCCGTAGACCACAATCGGAATCGAAGCAGTACGTGCATCGGCGCGAAGGTTCGCCAACGTCTGCGTCAAATCCCATCGCTGACAATTGGCGTGGACGACAATCAGTTCGACCCCGGTTGTCGATGCGGCCTGTTCGAACCCTTCTCGACCTGTTGATGCGACATAGGGAAGAAAACCGCCATCTCCAAGATAACCCGCTGTGGAACTGGCACGCCGATTATCCGCATCGATCACGATTGCTCGCGATTGTTGTGAATCCGTAATGGCTCGTGACAGAATGCCGACGACACGGTTGGAGCCTGAAAACGACCTGGTGGGATCTAATTTCAAGATCGTTGTCGCGGCTGCGAATTGAACACGGGGATCAGATGAATTGAGGGCTGCGACAACAGGGGACTTCAACGCCGGGGATGAGATCAACTGCTCTCGTGTTCCGATCCTGGAAAGGACTTCCAAAGCGGCGACTGCTGTCGTTGCTCGGCCCGCGTCGAGGGCTTCTTCCAGGACCTTAGCCATGGTCTCTTCTCCAGCAGTCAGGCCAAGGTACATGGCTGAGCCAGGTGTTGCCACCCGTGGTGCGTCCCAACCTTGACGCAAGACTTCGAGTCCCAATAGTGACGCGAGGTATTGTCGTTGAGGTTCTGGCTGTTCCGGCGAGAGTGCCAGTGACTGACGTGCGAATCGCGTAGACAAGAACAGAGATGCAACTTCGGGGGTGAGCGACCGTTGTACGACGGTTTTGTCCTTGTCGGACCAGGCCCACAGATTGACAGCACCCTGATCGTTGACAGGCAACAATTCCGGCGAGCGATAGAGAAGCTTTGACAGTCGCTTCAGTTCATTGGATGCCGTTACGGAAGAGATCTGCGTCCCGCGCAAGGATGACCCGTTGACCAGTTTTGCGAGGGTCCGTTGTGCAGCGGCACGAATTCCGGGTGGCTGCTGTTCATCAAATGCGGGTGACCAGAGACTTGGTATCGCTTCGCTGGCATCTAACCAACCCAGCACGTCCATGACTGCGGCGCGGCTTCGCGGTTCTGGTGAATCGAGTGCACCGATCAACGGGGGGACAACTTGTTTGCCCATTCTCGACAGCGCGACGACGAATGCATCCTGATGGTCGGCCATTTCAGGCTTCGACATTTGTTTCAGCATCTCTGGAACAACGCGTTCTCCGGCATTCTTTAATTCAGCAATTGCCAGTTCTCGTTCTGTTGGTCCTGCAGTCAAACGCTGGATCAGGGAGTCGACGTATTCCGGATCCTCCGCTTGCTTTCGCGCTGCATTGTTCAGGCTTTCCAGCAGTCTTTTTGACCGCGGTTGCAACTCGGGCGATGCGGCGAGCTTCAGGAACTCAGCCGTGCCATGTTTATCACGAAGCTTGATTAACAGTGAATCATCCGGTGAGGTCGCGTCAAACTGTTCCAGATATTGAGCTGCCAGATCTAGTCTTGCCAGATCAAACGTCAGTAATGCTGCTGCAAACATTTCCTCAGGAGTCGACGGTTCCTTCAGTAGAGGAGATCGTTCGATGGCCGACTTTTTCGCGGCGGGCTGTGCAGTGACTGAACCGCCATTCATCAGAATGGCGGCCGAGATCGCACAAAGAAAAAGACTCACATTCCGCATTCGGGCCATTTCGCAGACTCCGGTATTGTGCACCGTTTCGCCACTCAATCCGTTGAGCGTCAAACACGACACACTCACAAGACACCCATTCCGAACTTCCGACCATTTCATCCTACGATCGTGAGCATAGCGATCACAATGACAAAATTTGTCGCTTCGCGTAACAGAATTGCCCCGGAATCGAATCGACCAGCGGGTATGCAGGACATCGCGGATAAATCGCAATGAGATCGGCAAACACAGACCAAGTTGTTTGTTTTGCCGGTGAATCCGTGGGTGCCGGATTTGCGTATCATGTGGATTATGACGGTTAAGCGGGTTGCGGTGGCAGAATCAGCCCGACCGGCAAGGCCTGCCGGTCGGGCTCGGTCCTAACCCCCGGTTCCACTCGCTTTGTTGTAGTCCTGCTCACGAAAAATCAGCAACGGATCCTTTCCCACGACGAAATACCTGATCTCGTTTTCCTGTTTGTCTTCATCCAGTTTCATCTTCACCAGAAAGATTTTCGGACCATCGGAGGGAACTTCATTCAGAATCTCATAGGATTCCAACTTTTTGCCGTTTTGCCACCGCGCGTCGAAGACATTGACGGGAACCGCGAAGTCATTCACAGGACCATGTTTAGCGCCCAACCGCCAGTTTTCCAAAGCGGCATCAAGTGCTCGTCGTGCCAGATCCGCTTTGGGAATATATTTCTTCTCAGGTGCACCGCCGCAACCGACGGAAATGACTAGTAAAACAAGACTAAGGACAGTTCTTGGCAGTTTGTGGTGACTCAGAAACATCTTGGGTCCGATCTTTCGTTTCAAAACTCGCGGAAGTCTAATTCGCGTCTATCAATTAAGGCGTTCGGGCATTTCATCTGAAATAATTTAATTCGGTGCCTTTTGCTCCGAATCTGAATGGAGAATGACCCAGCGACGGCGCCGGATATGGTAAAACAGCACGGGCAACAGCAGGTCAATCACTTCGTCTGCAATCAGAATTCCTCCAAGGACCGGTGCGGCCATCGGACGGATCACTTCGGCTCCTATTCCATCACTCCACAGCATTGGTGCGAGTCCTAGAATCGTCGTCGCTTCGGTTAACAGTTTGGGACGCAGCCGATGGACAGCACCATTGAGGACGGCCTGTTTCAGTTCGGGAAGCGTCATCCTTCCAAGTCCGCCAGCCAGGTCGACCGCCTCTCTGAGATACACCAGCATGACGATGCCGGTTGCTGCGGCCATGCCAAAGCAGGCGATATATCCAACCCCTACTGCAACGGAGAATCTGTAGCCCATCATCCACTGACAGATCAGTCCACCGGCAAGCGCGCCAGGTGCCGAAATCAACATCAGTGCTGCGTCCGTCCAATCCCGATACGTGAAGTACAACATCAAAAAGATAATCAGCAGGACGATCGGTATCAGGAACAATAGTGAACGTCGGGTCTGCTCAGCGTGCTCGAACTGGCCCGTCCATTCGACGAACACACCGGATGGCAAGGGGACTTGCCTGGCGACGACGCGACGTGCTTCGTTGACGAATTCGAATGGGCTGCGTTCGCGAACGTTCATCCTCACATAATTTCGCAGCCAACCATTTTCACTTTTAATCGTCGCAGGCCCTTCGGTGACCAGAATGTCGGCGACAGCCCCCAATGGAACCGTATTTGAATCTGACAATCTGCTGACTTGCTGGCTACGCGAATTTGGATTGTTCGCCCAGAGTGATTGATCGGAAGCTGCATGATCCGACGTCGAAAGAGTGACGTTGGCGCGGCAGGGGATGGGAAGATATCTCAACGATTCTTCGTCTTGCTCAACAGATGGTGAACTTGTCTGCAGCCGGACGGCGATTCGTTCTCGACCATCCAGGATGTAATCGACGATTCGACCTGACAGTGCCGTATCAAGCACGGCTTGCAGATCGGAAAGACTGACACCAAGATCTGCGGCTTGTGTGAGATTGGGTCTGATTTGAATCAGCCCCTTACCTCGTATGGGATCAGCAATCACATCGCCCGCTCCCGAGACGTCCTTCAAGGCCAACGCGATCTCTTCCGAGACGCGAACGACTTCATTCAGGTCTCGTCCGAGAACTCGTACTCCCACTTCGGCATTAATCCCTGTGGCCAGCATGTCGACCCGATTCTGAATGGGTCGTGTCCAGACGTTGGTCCATCCCGGCATTTGTAATGCCCGGTCCATTTCTCCTTCAAACGCGGTCAGAGTGGCCGCGTCATGCTGCCAAAGGAGCAGCGACCGCGAAAACTCGACTGACAGACGACGACAGATCGAATCAAATCGAGGATGCGGATCGATCAACGGAAGCACGGATAGCGAGGGCAATCCCTGATGCGTTTCATCGTCATGAGACGGCAAGACAGCACTTTGCGTCTTCACGATCTGTGAGTACCTTTCGACAAGCGCATCGTCAATGAGCTTTCCCATGGAAAAGCATTCATTGGCGACCAGCCTCAACCAAGTCGGCGCCGTTCGTTCGTGAAGCGTTTTGTCTAATTCGAACACATGCCGTTGCCATCTTCGACGAAATTCACGCTGCATCAGGGTCAGTACTTGCGTTTCGCTCGTTGATGGCGTCAGTCCGAACATCGTTCCAATCGCGACCAGGGATTCGAGCGAGGAACCGACGAACGACGGACTTGTTTCGGTTTCATGACGTAGCAACTGATGATGTTCCATCGACTTCAGAACCCGTGGCCAGAGTCTGGCAATGGATTCCAATGACGGTAAGAGGGCGATTTCTCGTGTGTCCGCCAAAGGCATTTCCGTCAGAATCACGGTAACGTCTGCGGGTGACAAAGCACGAGTCATCCGTCCGTCTGACTGCAATTGCCGACCGATCTGCTCGATCAAAACACGACAGAGATCCTGCTGCAGTTGCTGACAGAAAACATTGGTCAGCTGGTACGCCGCCTCACGCTGAATCGAGTCGAAGCGAAATTGAACTGTATTGCTGATGGCTTCGCTTTCCTCGCGAGAAATGGCTTTAACGAGCTGCGCTTCGGTCAGTTCAAGGATCATCCGCTCTGTCATTCGCCTGGCATCGGCTTGCAAGAGACGGCGTTTAGGCCACATTTCCTTAGGTCGGAATTCGACCATCGTTTCGATCATATCGAGCGGTGCGGGATCAAACGGAGTGTCTGCTCGACCCGCTTTTCCGGTCACCATCGCCACCTCAGGAAACCGGCAAAGGACCATATTGCGTGCTTTCAAATCATCGGCAGACTGCGTGATCGAAGCGCGGGGAATCGTGATCGGCATGTCCATCAACATTCCTTCGTCGAGCGGAAGTCGCATCTCGATCCCCAGCGGTTTCATCGTGCTTTGGCCGACCAGTGCTATCACGATGAGCGCGATGGCATTTCTGACCGCTCGCCAATTCGCGCCTGACGAAACGGCTTCCCATAGAATCAGCGATAGCGAACCGAATAAGACTGTTCGAAAAATGACGTCGTTACCAGGCGGAATCGAAGCCAGGACCAGGGTCACACTCATAAAAAAGATCAGGGGACCGGGGCGATCCATCAGCCATGAGAGCATCGGTCGATAAACACCGATGACGTTGCGCACGATCGCACTGTCAGACTCGTCTCTTATTCGGCCTTTTACGAGGAACGTGCAAAGAGCCGGCACAAGCGTGACCGCCAGAAAGGCGACGGAAATGAGAGCAAGCGATTTCGTCAGGGCGAGTGGGCGATACATTCGGCCATCGATCCCGCCAAGAGCAAACACAGGCGCAAACGAGATCAGCATGACAAGCACAGAACAAAATACGGGCCACCCCACAGTCTGGCAGGCCGCTGCGATCGTGTCGGTGACATCTCCCTGAACGGGATCGTCCCCGAATCGTAATCGAAGTCGGTGCATGACGTTTTCCGTCATGACTATCGACGAATCGACCAGCACTCCGATCGAGATTACGATTCCAGCCAGCGACATGATATTGGTCTGGACGTCGATCACACCGGTCGTTCGCAACAACCACATGCAGAGAAACGTTCCGAGTACGGAAAGAGGAAGCGTCAGTGCTATCACGACCCAGGCACGAAAGTGACGTAGAACAACCAGAACACAGATGCCGGCAACAAGGATCGCTTCGATCAGCGCTCGCGTTACGGTCCTGACCGCACCAAGAATCAGCGGCGTCCGATCATAACACGGGACAATTCTCACATTCTCTGGCAGGCCCGCGGCGACTTCTCGCAGTCTTGCCCGCACCTGTCGTGTCACTTCCAGAGGATTGTGCCCGTAACGCAGATGAACAATCCCCGCAACAACTTCGCTCCCGTCCTTTTCGAACATCCCCCGCCGAGTGGCTGGCCCCCACGTCACTTTGGCAACTTCGCCGAGTGGCAGACTGCCGCCAGAAGGAATTGGAATGAGTCGTTGTTCCCAGGCCATGATTTGCTTCGAAGATTCGTGATTCGAATCAAACTGAACAACAAATTCCGCATTTCCCTTGTGAATAACGTGGCCACCGACATTCGAAGTGGGTCGGGACAACTCGTCATAAAGGCTTAGCACCGTCATGCCGTACGCTGCCAGCAGCCCTGAATCCACCTGGATTTTTAGTTCAGAGACAAAGCCACCGACACTGGCAACTTCAGCGACTCCCGCAATGGACCGTAACTGAGGGGCGATTGTCCAGTCTTGTAATCGACGAAGTTCCGTCAGATCATGCTCAACACCTTCGACGGTGTACCAGTAGATCTGGCCCGTCGGAATTCCATCAGCAGCCAGTCGCGGGATCACTCCTTCGGGTAGTCG
Organism: uncultured Schlesneria sp.; assembly: GCA_903899985.1. Classification (GTDB taxonomy): domain Bacteria; phylum Planctomycetota; class Planctomycetia; order Planctomycetales; family Planctomycetaceae; genus Schlesneria. The sequence continues at coordinate 13,219 of CAIULL010000030.1, read as the reverse complement.
AACCTCACTCGAACTCAGTCGTTCCTGGACCTTTTGCCGAGCGAACGCGAAGGAAACGCGGTCCTCGAAAATGACATGAAGCATCGAATAGCCCATGTCGCTCGAACCACGAACGACGCGGACGCCATCAAGCCCTTGCACTTGCAACGAAAGGGGATAAGTGACGTGGTCTTCGATTTCCTGCGGACCATGCCCCGGCCAGTTTGTGAAGATGATCACCTGATTTTCAGACAGGTCCGGAACCGCATCGATCGGCGAGTGGACGGCAGCGTAAATTCCCGCCAACGCACAAACGATCGCAGTGAGAACCACCACCGTTCGGTATCGAATCGAGAATTCAATCAGACCGGAAATCATGTCAACCTGTGAATTTTACTTTGTGTTGAAGACAAGCAGCATGCCAACTTGCCTGGTTTCAATTCGTCTTACGATCACTCATTAGTGTTTCGGTATTTCGCAGATCGAATATTCCCAGCCAGATAGAAATCACCTTGTTTCAAGTTTTGCGAGATACTTCCCGGGTTCAGACTTCAATCGTTGAGTGCAACCGGCACAGCAGACGAAGATTTTCCGTCCAGACACCATGACCGCGACGGGACCACCCATCGAATCTAGCGCGAGTTCGGTGACCGGGCAGATACGCTGTTCGTCGGCAAGCTTCTGGTCCTCTGGCGATAGCTGGTGTTTTGGCGTCGCTTTGTTTGTGGTTCGTAACGCAGCCTCTGCTGACGTAGAAGGCAATGACGGGCTGGACTTTGACTCACTTTGATTTGCTCCAAAGTATCCTGTCGCAAGGCCCGGGTTCAGTCGCGTCTCGGCGTCGATCAGAAATGCGCCAGCCGTCGCAACGCGTTGACCAGCCTTCAAACCGCTGTTCACGGGATAATAACCACCGCAACGTTGTCCCAGCTCGACTGCGACGCCGTCAAACAGACCGGGCATGGTTTCCACGTAGACCAGTCTTTCTCGACCGCGATCAATCACCGCAGATTCAGGAACGGCGAGGATCGGATCTTCCCCAACTGCAGGAAGCGAAACCGATGCTCGTACGATATCCCCAGCTGAAAACCTATCCGAACTGTCAAGCACAAATCGAATCTGATGACGGTCATCAACAGCTTCAAGAAGCACATTTGCAGAAGTTTTCTCAACGCGGGAGACAAGATGAACGTCTGCCATATTCGTTCCGGAAAAAAGTGGAACATCGGACTCAGCAATTCTCGCCTGAAAAACAAGTGCGCCATCTTTCGTCTGTCGTAAGACACCGGTAAATGTTCGCTCACTTTTCAGTGTTCGAGGCTCGACGAGTGACGTTCTGATGCCTGCCAGCTGAATTCGATACGGGGAAAGCTGCATCCGAGCGATCACCCCTTCGGGCAGCATCTGAGCTTCCATCTTCTTGCGAGGAACAAGGTCCATATTGCAGATTGGACAAATTGCGGGCCAGACCGAAATGACTCCGGCATCCATCGGACAGAAGTATTCGTGTGAACTCGATACCGAACCACTGGCGTGCCCGTGCGAGCTCCAAGTCCATCGATTCCAGACGCCTCGTAATAACGGCCATTGACTGGTGACCAGGCCTGCAATCGCCACGATCATGAAAAATCGCAGTCGCACCCGAGCCACTTCAAGCCACCATCGCAGACTGTGCGCAGGCCCAGCCAACGACACCTGATCCTTGCCGTGGGCCGAAGCTGAACTTGGTTGATCTGACGACATGAAGCAAATCCTTGTCGAACATACGACAACATTGCCGTGAGTCCTGATAAGGGAAGGGGAGTGATCATCACGCGATGCGGCTGCAGTTACTCGCCTGCCGGGGGATCCTTTTTCTTTTCTTCCATCGGATGCTCCCAGTGCGACAACAGGTCGTAATCCTCCTGGCGAAAGACCCACAAAGGATCAATCCCGACAACGATGTACCGTAGCCGCTCGATGGTGTCTGAACCGCTCAATTTCGCCTTCACAGCAAAACAACGTGGCGCATTTCCGGGGACTTCTCCAAGAATCTCGTAACGGTCGATCTGCTGATCCGGTCTACGATGCGAATCAACCACATGCACAGCGGGCTTTGTCACTCCCCGGACCAGGCCCACAGGCTCACCCTTTTTCCAGGCCTCCATTCCCGCTTTGACGGCAGATTCGGCAACCGTCACCGAAGGGATAAATTGTGAACTTCGATCATATTGCCCGCATCCACATGAGATCACGCATGCGGCGAACAACACGACACAAAAGCAATGTCCACGAAGAATCGGATTGCGAACAGGTGGCATTAAGGATTCCAGAATCAGCATTTTAGAACGGCGAATTCACTGTTTCGCTGCCCGCTCGAGTCCCCAAAGCCCGCCAGACAGTCAGATCGATGTTGTCGCTGACGAAGTGCACCGCACCGTCCCCCGTCATGGTATGAACGCCGCCAACGTGTCGGCTCGCTGCCGACACTTGCATCGCCATGTTCGTCATCGTTCCGGGAAAACCTGTCCCAGCACAGCTTTTTGAATTCGGTACCGCAACATGATTGTAGAGCGAGCAACAGTTCTCACCCATGACCCAGCTGTAGCCCCACTTACTCGTCAACGGGGTCGCGGTGGCGGCGTTAATGGCCTGACATGTCTGGTACGTTGCATCAAGCGACGTTTGATGCGGTATGACGAACAAGTCGGCCTTCGGATCAGGAATGCCATGCCCTCGAATCTTCTCACTGAAGAAACAGGTTGAACTTGAGCCGTCCGTGATGTCTCGCATCCGGCACTGACTCAAATAGTAAAAGACGCCGGTCTGAACTTCACTCGGCGAATTATCGGTGCTCGCGCCCGGTTGGTCACTGCGATCGCAAAGCCAGCCCCCCTGGTTTGCGGCATAATTATTCTGACCGGTCCAGGCATCGTTTACGGCCGAGTCTGAGGGACAAATGAATAAGGGGATCACTGTACGACACTGTGCAGAGTTGATTCCTGTTGGGCTGGTATAAGCCGGCATAAAGGCGATCACGCCCCCCATTCCCGGTGTTTCGGGCGGCGCACTGAAGTTGATTGAGTTATACAGCGGAGCCTGATCAATATATGGCAGGATCATGGCATGCTGCGACCAGCGTGCGTACGCCGCAGCCCCGGTATAGCTGGCACCTTTTCCAAACGGAAAGACGGAAAAAGCCTCGTGATAGTTATGCAGGGCGAGCGCAAGCTGTTTGATGTTGCTTTTACACTGCGTCCGTCGAGCCGCTTCGCGGGCTTGTTGTACCGCAGGAAGCAACAAGGCAATTAAGACCGCAATGATTGCGATCACCACCAGCAGTTCGATCAGGGTAAAGCCCCGGGAACGTGTCCGTTTCATGGCGAAACTCCATTTATCAAAAAAGGAAATCAACGAAATTCGTATCCGACTGAAAATCAGAAAAACAAATTGATTAAACTTAAATCACATTCTTTCAGTTCGGCTCCGATCGATTCTATGCGGAACAGACTTATTCTTCGATACGAACTGACTTCGATTTGGCGTTAGTGCCAATTGCTGTCTGTCCGTCGAGTTCTCCGCAGAATTGATCGCAGCAGGCAACAGCAGAGAAATCATCACAGCCGTCAATACGGCGACGAAACAAATCTCAATCAAATTCGAGTTGCGGCGATTAGTTTTGATGGATTGCATAACAAACTCCCATTACGGTTCACGTGAAAAATCAGATGAATTTGCCAGGGATGCGATGCGGAAACGTCGAACGACAGTTCGACATTTCTGTCGCTCACGGGAAATGACCCGCATGAATTCTCAATTCAGCGAGAATGGCAGATCACTGCCGTTTCCCAATTTGAGAACTTCCACGACGGGTATTTCGGAGACGAATTTCGCAAAGTCATCGTGCTTGCGAATGTTTGATGCCGAGAGACTTGCGTTCAAGTCGCACGTGTCCTCGCATGTAATTCGTCAGGCTTTTGGCGGACGATCCAGCCGAAAAGCAATCCGAGGCAAAACAACCGATTCAACAGGGTGAACCCTGTAAGACGCTTGCTGCGGCGCGTGGATCAAAAGCCTGGCGAACCAAACCCAATGGTCTTGAAACTCAATCGAAACGACTGGTGTTGAAAGCGGCAATTCGACAGGCCCCCGTTGGCACGACGGACCGCGACACGGCAAACGGTGTGGAATTTGTGGACCTGTGGAATCCTTTCCGACGGAGTCGGCTACGGCTCGCTCATCAACGAAATGATGTTGGGACAGAACATGATTGTGTAAAAGGTAGTCACCGCATGTGGCATTCGCCTTCGATGACCCAAGTCCCCAAAAGGCGAGAAATACAAACAGTGGCAACAACGCAGCCGAATTTCGTCTTGAATGACGAATTCGGGTCAGTTCGTGACTCGCTTGCGTTGGTTTCAAATAATTCTCCGGGAATGATGACTAGCTACAGTATCGTTACAAATTGTTGTCGGACAAGAGATTTCTGGCAATTATCGAAATTTTTCAACCAGTTGTTCCAATGCGAGGCGGAGCAAAAACACCTCGTCATCGCTGCGAAGCTGATTGTTTTCTGACCGCTGGGTGTTGATCTCATCAGTGGAAACCAACCTCCCCGCTGTGTTTGCTTGCTTCCATTTGGACTATCATTTCGCTGTGATCATCCGGCCCAATCGTATCTTTTGATGTTGAACTCTTTGGGACTGCACTATGCATCGTCGAGATTACTGGAACTTTTATTCGGCCGGCCGAATCGTTTTTGGCTCTGGTGTTGTCCGCCGCCTGGACCAGTTTATTCAGCCCTGGAAAGCGAAGAATGTTCTGATTGTCACCGACTCGATCCTGACCAGGGTCGGAGTTGTGGCTCAAGTCGAATCGCCATTGAAAGCCGCAGGACTTTCTGTCTCGGTTTTTGATGGAGGCGAACCTGAGCCTTCATTCGCGATCGCAGACAAAGCCATCGAGTTGGCTCGCGCAGTCAAGCCTGATGCGATCATCGGAGTCGGCGGCGGCAGCAATCTTGACCTTGCCAAGATCGTGGCCAACATTCTGACACATGGCGGCCACTACCGGGATTACTTCGGATACGGAAAGGTTCCCGGACCGGTCATGCCGCTGGTCTGTATTCCGACGACGGCCGGAACTGGAAGCGAAGTCTCGCATGCAGCGGTCCTGACGGACACGGTCAATCAGACGAAAATCAGTTGCCTCAGTCATTACTTGCGCCCCCACCTGGCAGTCGTTGACCCGAAGCTGACTCTCACTTGTCCTCCCAGGGCCTCTGCAGATAGTGGGATTGATGCCCTGACGCACGCCATCGAGGCCTTTACGGCAGCTCGATTCGATGAACTCGACGTTCCCCCGGAAGAACCATTCCCGTACGACGGTAAACAGCCGATTGGTGATTGCCTTGCCGAACGGGCAATCGAATTAATCGGGCAACACCTGGTAAATGCAGTCCGTGAACCCGACAACCTGCCCGCACGCGAAGGGATGGCGCTCGCCGCGACGCTGGCTGGGCTGGCGTTTTCAAATAATGCCGTGGCCGTTGTGCATGCCCTGGAATACCCGATTGGTGGAGCACTTCACTGTTCACATGGAGCTGGAAACGGACTGCTGCTACCCTATGTCATGCGTTTCAATCTCCCCTCCCGGACCGCCGAATTCGCACGGATCGCGAAACTATTGGGGGAAGACACGACGGGGCTCTCGGAATCCACTGCAGCGGAACTCGCAATTACTGCGGTCGAACGACTGCGAACCGCAATCGGAATCCCTCAGCGGATTCGGGAATTGGGAGGGACGCCCGATCAACTTCCGACGTTCGCCAAAAAATCGTTCGAAATCAAACGTCTGATGCTTTTAAATGGACGACAGCCAAGCGAGGCCGACCTGCTCAACATTCTGCAGGAAGCATTTTGATCCCGTGGCGTAAACAGTTTTGTTTTTGCGTGCCGCGAAGACTTTGCAACGGGCGGGCGAGGCTGCTTGATGAACTGAACGGAACACGCGATGTTTGCGTTGTTGATCAAGAAAAGCCTTTGTAAGAGAAATCTGAGAAAAGGGTGCCACGGCTTTACCGTCTTCGGTAAGGCCGTACTCTTCGGAGACTTTATAGAACCATGAAGAAACGGCCTTGTCGAAGACTCCAGCGAGGTTTCACCTCAGAAAAAAGTAGCCATCATCGCTCCGCGTGATGAGCATTTTTTGAGAACCTGCCAATTTTCAATTCGCATGTTCTCAAAAAAGGAATTCAAACCAAATATTTGTCACGATGCTAAGGCAACGCTTGAGTCGTTTCCGACGCATGCTCATCACGCGGAGCGATGATGGCTACTTTGGCAGAAATCGTGACACTTGAATCATTGAGCCAAGTGTCACGTTCAATGAAGTCCAAAACCGTGGCACCCCCAAAACCGGCCACTGTCCCGCTCATCAGGCAAGCAATTCTTACTTCGCCCAGGGACCAACCAGTTCAATCAGGTTTCCATCGGGGTCGCGATAGTTTGCCAATGCGAGACCAGCAGGAAATCCTTCTGGCAGCGGAACAGGGCATTTCGCAATCGCTTTTCCACCGGCTTTCGTCGCTTTGTCGACCGCGATGTTCAGATTTTTAACCGGAATTGTCAGGTACCGGAAACCGTAAGAGGAGTGGATGAACGTGTTATCCACTCGGACTCCAGACGTTGACTTGAACTGCATCAGCTTAAGCTTCGTCGCGGTCTCGCCCTGTCCAAGAACCAGGACGTGTACGTCGAGATCCAGTTTGTTTGAAAGCCCCGTATCCAAACCGAATTCACCGGGAACCTTGAATCCTGTCACTTCGGTAAAGCCGAGGATATCCTTGTAGAACTTCAGTGATTTCTCGATATCGCTCACAACCATCCCGACGTCGATTGTCTGGCTGGCGAAGTTGGAATCACTGTCCGCTTTTTGATTGGCGAATCCACCGAGCGCGAACGCTCCGACGATCACGCCTGTCAAACAAACAACTCGAAGCCAGACACGGGTGCGTTTCATCAGATTTCTTTCTCTTGAAAAAAGGGGAATAGACGGGATGTGTCAAAACAAGAACACAACGTCGAGACTGGTGCGACTTTTCAGGGATCGTTTCCCCGCCATGGTTACTCAGCTTATTTGAGCTGTTGAGCAGTGTAATTCACGGTCACATTGGTGCGAATCCCTCCGCGCGGTGTGAATGATCCGACCAGCGTCATCGATCGAGGAAGCGTCACCGCCACGAGGTCGTCCAGGATCTGGTTTGTCACCGCTTCGTAAAAGGCACCATGATTGCGGTACTGCTGCAGATACATCTTCAGAGATTTGAGTTCGTAACAAAGTTGATCTGGAACATACGTCAGCGTCAGTACGCCAAAGTCCGGTTGACCGGTTTTTGGACAGAGGGACGTGAATTCAGGACAGATCGTTTCGATCGAATAATCCCGTTGCGGGTACGGGTTCGGGAATGTTTCCAGTAAATCAATGAAGGACATTGTCTCACGTTTTCAAAAGGAAGAATAATCAGTCTGCCAGGGACTCGTCATGGCATAACCATCGTCGTTTTATTGTAGTCGTCACCCGGAAAATCCCAACTGGTATCGAGATCTGTTTGTGACAGAACAAACAGAATTGAGCAACCTACCGAACCGGTGGCAAGCGTCCGCCTCGATCAATGAATCGTCCGGAAAGCCCGCCCCCGCGTATGGGAAGAATGACCGTACTATTCTTCATCCCACTGTACGACACCATTTCCCCTGCTTCCTTTCCCGGGACCAGAATCAGTCGCACGGCGGCCGGCCTTCGATTCAGAACAGCGACCGAAACCTGATCCGCAATGATCGCAGAAAGCGTGGCAACGTCCGTGTCACCTGGCAGGCAAATCAGGTCCAGCCCATTCGTCCCCGCATTCGCTGCCAGACAAAGCTGATCGAATGTGAGCGTTCCCGACTGGGTTGCGGCAGCCAGCGACTCATCTTCCAGTACAGAAAGCATGATACGTGAATAAGCCCCGGCGGCACACGACGCAAACGCAGAACCGGCCCGCATGGCACTGAGAATCATTGTGAGCGCCGTAGCGGTGCCTGGGGCACCAACTCGCCCAATCCCCAGAAGTGGTAACAGGTCGACAACACTATCCCCTGGTCGATGGGTCGGGGCGAGTGTCACATCAATACTGCCGAAATCGGCACCCAGTCGGTCAGCGATTTCCCGCCCGACCAACTCTGCTGTTCGGGTTGCCTGAAACACGGCCGTTTGAATCACAGAGGCCAACTCGTCTAAACGCGAATTCGGATGTTCCAGCAGTCGTTGTTCGAGTGCATGCCGGATAATCGCGGCGGCGCCGACCCCGACGTGGACCACGAGGTCGCCCCAGCCGTCGCCGAGACAGGCTCCGGTCAGATGGGGATGACCCGTGGAGTCGTTTGCGAGCACGGCCAGCTTTGCTGCGGCATCGCCACTCCGATGACTCGATGCTTCTGCCGCTTGTTTCAACGTGTTGGCAACGAGTGTGATCGCTTCCATGTTCACACCGTTTTCGGTCGAACCGACGTGAACGGCCGCGCGAAGTCGTTCGGTCTGGCTGAGTGCCTCGGGCAGACTCGCGATCAATTGCCGGGCACTATGGGTCATGCCGTGCTGCACATCAGCCGCGTATCCGCCAATTCGTTCTGCGTGCACGTTCGCTGCTGCACCATCCAGTGTCTTGGCAATGTTCACGAAATCGGCTGCATGGAAGCCCTGGGCAACCCGATCGATCGGCGTAACGCACAATCGTCGCTGTAGCACGGGAACACCCATCAGTGACGCAACCTCGGTACAGACGGTGTTCATTCGCCCCGCTTTGGCGATAATTCGCTGGTAGATTCCATCGCACAATTTATGAAAGTTGCGATCGGCACAGTCGGAGATATTTATTCCCAGTGTGACCGTGCGAACATCCAGCGGCAACTGCCTTAGCTGTTGAAGCGCTGAGAAAAACCCCGTCCGTTGATCCATAATTGTCGCCCAGCTGGTCTATCTTTTGTTTAGTTCAATGCGAAAACAGGAGTACTGCCCGAATAATATGAAACGGGGCCTCTAATGACTGACCGTGTTAAACCCAACCGGTTCAGGATGTGCCAATCCGGCGATCACCCGGCGATGTTGTAATGACACGGTGATACCGTCATTGCGAAATTCGTTTCGGAGTTCTTCGCACAATTGCAGCGCGTCGATCCCTGGTGGAACAGAAAGCTCCATCGCCGCTAAAAACATCTGACTCGACCCTTGCAATCGCCCTTGAAGATCGATCAGGTCAATTCCATCCTGTGCCAGGCGGTGAGCCAGGAACCGAAGGATTCCTGGCCGATCAGGCCCCGAAAGCGTTAAGACATATCGCTCTTTTGGCGTCGGTTCGGTTTCGCCGTCAAACCCCATTTCGATTGAGGGATCGCGGAGCGTCACTTCTGCACCGAAAGCGCGGCAGACCGCACGGATGTGGTCGATGATCACCTCAGGGTCCTGGTCTTCAGGAAACTCCGTCGCCATCATCATTGCAAAAAACTTTTGAATGACGACCTGGCTGACGTCCAGCATATTTCCGCCAAGTTCATCGAGGGCGTTTGCCAGTGCCGCCAGAATCCCTGTCCGATTCGCAGCGACAACGGTCATGATGTAAAGTTTCGCCATGATATTTTTCTAACGTGAAGTCGATAAATCATTAATGAAAGGACGAACGATTCAACCACCAAGCAAAATTTTCTGGATGAATTTCACGCCGCGACTCACATCATAACCCGGATCGCTTCCTTGAGTGCGGATCGAAGTCAGCCAGCCTCGATAGTCCATTTCACCAAGAGTTGCCAGGACTTCAATCCAGTCAACATTTCCCTGGCCAATCGCTTCTTCCTGACCTCCGTCAATCCCTGCATCACCGTCGCGCAACTGGAAATGCAACACCAGATTGTGAAGCATACGCAGGGACTCAGCCACCGGACGCCGCGTCATGGCAAAATGAGCCGGATCGAAATCGATTCCAATCGGTCCCGTTTTAATTTCGTCTAACAGCGTTCGAAGCGTCTCCGCAGAATCGTTAGAAGGAGTGATCGCCAGGGCTGTTCCGATATGGTTCGCATGCTTCGCCAGATCACAAAGCCCCTCAACCAGTAATTTTCGCTCTTTCGATTCAGGATCTTCCGGAATCCGCCCGACGCGAAAACACAACGTATTGGCCTTGATCGAATAGGCAAATCGCATCGCATCGCGGATTGCGGCGATGCGAACATCAATTTTGTCAGGCTCGTACAACGGATAATTGAGAGGAAATACCGCACTGGCAACGGTCAGTCCGTGTTCGCGGATCTGGTGCAACAGATCACGCCGACCGGTTTCGGTCAACTCGCTGGCCTTGAGCTCGTTTCGGACGTCAAACTGGAGACCCTGTACGCCAAGTTCCGCCGCCGATTTGATCGACGCCACGAGTGGTTGAACAAAGCAACGAGTAGCGATGGCAAGTCGAAATTTTTGCATATTCTACGAAATCGTTCTGAATGAGACATTTCCAATACATCCACAGTCTAACAACCCGCAAGAATTTGCCCACAAAGGGAGCCTGGCCCCGTTTGGAAGTCTGCTCAAAGAGCCAACCCCAAGGTCGCAGGCGAACTCCGTGAAGCAAGTCAACGGATTCTTCGCGTTTTCCGCTGGCCAGTTATTCCGTCAACTTTCGCAATTTTTCGCCGGTAGATTACTTTCCGGCAACGTGATCGTTGTTTAATCCGGCGAGTGTTGCGTCAAGATGAGCGGTTACGGGTTAAGTCTTTCAGCTTTTGAACGGAGACGCACAATGAACCGCCATCATCCACGTTCGCAGCAGAATCCGTTTGCAAAACGCCCTCGTGCTATTATCGTCATATCCGCGATGGCAGAAAAACGGCCCGCGTTAGCGATCATTCCTGATCAGTTGCGGACATTGATCAGTTCGGTGCGACATTCGAGGCATGCCCAGATGAGCGACGAAGAGACTATTCGCGAACTTCAGCGCAAGTGGTTCTAAGCCACCATGAACGGAGACGTTGCGGAAATTGCAGACCTCATGACAGATGATGTCGTTTTCCTCACGCCGGGTCGAGCTCCGTTTGGGCGACAGGAATTCCTCGACTCGTTCATGGCGATGAAGGAGCACGTTGCGATGAATTGCGGCGGCGAGTACACCGAAATCGTCGTGGATGGATCGTTGGCCTACGCGACGGCTCGCCTTGAGATCACCGTGACTCCGAAGAACGGAGGCAATGCCAGACAACTCTCAGGGAATGCCCTGTCTGTCTTCAAACGTCTGCCGGATGGGAAATGGCGCTTGTCTCGTGACGCAAACTTACTCACACCAAAATCGACATGATTTCAAAAGATTGAAAACGCGACGAACAACGTCATTCACCCGAGGATGCGATCTGGCGATTGTGAAATGAAAGCCGTACGTGCTCGTGCCCGGTTACGGAAGTCTTTAGACTGAAATTCGAACCTCTGAGGGGAGAAGCATGAGCAAAGTATTCGTCAACATTGGGCTTAGCCTCGATGGCTACATGGCGCCGGATGGAATGACCATGGAGAATCCCGCGTACAAGAACTGGGGTGCCAAGTGGGGTGCGCTGATGGGTTGGATTATCAATCAGCAGTACTTCCGCGAAAACCTCAAGTTCGGACCAGGGGGAGAGACCGGCCCCGTCAATGATCTGGTTCGCAGCACCACAGCGCGTATCGGTGCCAACATTATGGGCAAGCGAATGTTCGACCAAGGCGAGCAAGCCTGGCCAGAGGAGGCTCCGTTTCACACACCGGTCTATGTTCTTACCAATGAAAAACGCGAACCTTGGGAGCGCCCGGGTGGGACGACCTTTTACTTTATCAACGACGGGCCGGAGCGTGCCCTGGAGCTGGCTCGGGAATCCGCAGGCGGTCGTGATATTCGCCTTGCGGGTGGAGCGGATGTCATTCAGCAGTACCTGAACCTGGATGTCGTCGACGAGCTGGAAATCGCCTTGGCACCCGTGTTATTCGGCGGTGGGCGGCGTCTCTTCGAGAACCTGCGCGAGCCCGCGCCCCGGTTTCGCATTGATAAGGTTCTTGACGGTCCAGCTGCCACACACTTGCGTTATGTGCGTCATTGAGAACAGCCTAACAGTCGATTAAACCGAGGCTGTGCGCCGTGCGGTTTCAAATGTTAAGCCGCTGCAAACGGTTCGCCAGGAGCTTCCGCTCCATAGCGATAAAGGAACTTTGCCAACAATTTCGACGTCACGTTCCTCAAGAGTTGGTTAGCCGCGACCCGGTTAACCGTGTCGTTACCCCAGTGAGGGCTTTTACCAATGTCATCTGATTTCCCGTTTGTGATCGACCGCATTGCACTGACAGAAGATTGGTCGCTGCATCTCCCTGTCGCATGTAAATTGCGAATGGAGGACGGCTCGATGGTTCTCTGGCGGCCGGGCTTCACGATCTGGCTGAATGCTTGGGGTAACGACACCGGCAAGTCGATCATTGATTTGAAGAAACAATTTGCCGAAACCGCTTCACCAGAAAGGTTCGACGAGCGCGAGTACGAAGAGGACGGGCGGATCTATTACTCGTATCGGCTGGCGGAAGAATCCGACGACGAACGCGTGCCGGCGCTTTATGCATTCGTGTTTTCTAAGATCGGGCAGTTGCAACTGTCGTTCTACTTCGATGATGAATCAGACGTTGAACTGGCGTACGAAATTCTTTCGAGTGCCAGCGGAGATCCTGCCACCCTGCCGGATCACCGTATTTTCTCGCAATTATGCTTCGCCACAAACATGATCATGAAAGACAAACAGCCCGTCGCATACATGTATCGGGAAGAACCCGACAACGCAGAAGATAGCGGATGGCGATTTTTCTCCGGCCGTGAATCTGAGGAATATGTCGATGACCCCGACAATACTCATGTTTATCCGGTCGCATTTGTTGTCCAGGCGACGCCCGAAATCGCCGCCCATTTGCTCGCGCCCGCCGGTTCACAATTCGAACACGACGGCGAACAATTCGTGCCCGTGTGAAAATGAATTGGGCTAACTTATCATTCAACACAGACGGCGATCACGCTGCGGGCTAACGCCGGTGTTCGGCGGAAGAGATTGGCAGAGATTTACCACGAAGGTCACGAAGAGACTGGCGCGGGCACGGGCCGCAACCCAATTGGAGGACGAGGCTCCTGCCGAGCCGCTGAGTCGATGCGTGTACCTACTTCACGGCTCGGCGGAAG
>CAIULL010000029.1 GCA_903899985.1 uncultured Schlesneria sp. | reverse complement strand
GAAACTCTGGTCGTCTGGGGAGGCGAATTCGGTCGCACTCCGATGAGCGAAAAAGGTGACGGACGGGACCACAACCCGTATGGATTCACGATGTGGCTCGCAGGGGGCGGCGTCAAGGGAGGTCAGATCATCGGATCAACCGACGAATTCGGAATGCACGCTGTCAATCGTCCCGTTCATGTCCACAGCTTGCACGCAACAATCCTGGCGGCACTCGGCCTCGATCACACCGAATTAACTTATAAACTTCAAGGCCGACCTGAACGAGCAACGGTCAACGAAGGGGAAGTCATCGACGAAGTATTCGCTTGACCGGCTCACTTCCAGTATGACCGATCCAACGTCCGATAGTTGATGGCTTCACTCAAGTGCGCGGCGGTGATGTTTTCGCTTGCTTCCAGGTCGGCAATAGTCCGGCCGATTCGCAGGATCTTGTCGTGAGCCCTCGCTGATAACCCCATCTCTTCCATGGCACTCTTCAGCAGTGATTCGGCGTCAGATTCCAGCTTACAGAAGATGCGAATCTGTGATGGTGGCATCCGCCCGTTAAGACGCAACGAACCTTTTCCAAATCGACGCTGCTGAATTTCTCTCGCAGCCACCACTTGAGCCTTCATTGTTTCACTGTTGGTTCCCGCCGTCTGATTCGAAAGTTCTCGAAATGGTACCGGTGGGACTTCGATGTGAATATCCAGTCGATCCAGAAGAGGTCCGCTGATCCGGCTCATATAGCGTTCGATCAACATGGGATTACACTGACACTGCCGGCGAGGATCTCCGAAATAGCCGCAAGGACACGGGTTCATCGCAGCGACAAGCATCAGGTTGGCTGGAAATGTCAGGCTCCCCATGGCTCGGCTGATCGTCACGCAACCGTCTTCCAACGGTTGACGCAGGACTTCTAACGTCCGGCGGTTGAACTCCGGAAGCTCATCTAAAAACAGAACTCCGTTATGCGCCAGACTGATCTCGCCCGGTGTTGGGATACTTCCTCCCCCGACCAGGCCCGCCTCACTGATCGTATGATGTGGCGAACGGAATGGACGCTGAAGCATCAACGCCTGGCCTGGCTGCAATCGCCCGACGGCACTGTAAATGCGGGTTGTCTGCAGGCTTTCTTCAGGAGCCAATTCAGGCAGGATTGTCCCCAGTCGCGACGCCAGCAGCGTCTTACCGGTTCCCGGGCTCCCCAGCATCAGCAGATGATGTGCTCCTGCCGCCGCAACGGTAACAGCTCGTTTGGCAGATTCCTGGCCTCGAACGTCTGAATAGTCGACTCCATATTTACCGAAGTTTGCCACGGCATCAGACCAACTGAACGGCTGCGGCGGGATGTCTAACTGACCGCTGTAATAACCCACCGCTTCTGTCAGCGACGTGACCGGGATAATCTCGATCCCTTCCACCACTGCCGCTTCTTGAGCATTCGCGGCCGGGACGACAAAACCTCTTAATCCCTGTTCTTTCGCCGAGAGCGCCATCGACAGCGCTCCCTTCGCTGGACGGATTGTCCCGTCGAGTGCCAGTTCCCCGATGGCAGCATACTGGCCCAGTACATCCGAAGCCAACTGCCCGCTTGCAACCAGCAACCCCAGGGCAATCGGAAGATCGAACGATGCCGCTTCTTTCGGAAGATCGGCTGGGGACAGGTTGATGACGATTCGATCCACCGGCTTGACGTAGCCGCAGTTCGCGAGCGCTCGTTCGATCCGATGGGAACTCTCGCGAACAGCCGCCTCCGCCAAACCGACCAGGATCGTTTTGGGGATAGCGCCTGGTGAGATATCAACCTCCACCTCAACAGGAAGGGCGTCGATTCCCAACAGCGAATAAGTCGTCAGTTTGGCGAGCATCTTCGCGTTTCTGTCTAGGCGTCTTCGCCGTGATCCATGTCGATCTGGTTGGACTCGTCATCACCTCCCTGAATCTC
This sequence comes from uncultured Schlesneria sp., assembly GCA_903899985.1. Classification (GTDB taxonomy): domain Bacteria; phylum Planctomycetota; class Planctomycetia; order Planctomycetales; family Planctomycetaceae; genus Schlesneria. Next base: position 7,402 of record CAIULL010000029.1, on the reverse strand, counting down.
TTCCAGTCGCTTGGCGACATCCTTGTAGTCGTAGTCGATGGCAAGAATATCCGAGTAATACTGTTCGGCCGCTTTGCTGTCGTTTGCCTCTTCAGCCAACCGTCCCAGGTAATAACAGCACTCTTTATAAGGTATCGGGCTTTCGGTTGAACTCAACTTTTCCAACGCTTTTTCAAACTGACGTTTGGCAAGGTTGTTCTGCTTTTTGGCAAGGAAACAGGTACCCAAACTGGCGAGGACTTGTGCCTCAAGCCGGACGTCCTTCGATGCAGCCTGCAGCAGCGGGATCGCCTTGTCATGTTTTTTACATCGCATGAAGCGTTTCGCGAGCTCGTGCTTCAGCTTCAAGTCGTTCGGATAACGATCAACGCGGCGACTGAAGACTTCGATCTCTTGTGACAGCAACTCGTTTGCGAGCTCGACGACGATCGCTCGTGATTGCTCATCGTTCGGATCGCGTGCGGCCGCCTCCTTCGCAAAGTTCACGTTACGCCGAACCATGTCGAGTTCAACATCTTCCATCTGTTCGCGAATGTTGGCGTCGCCACTGACGTCCAGCGCCAGCTTGTAAGTCTTCGCCGATTCTTCCAGCTTCCCTTCACGTCGATAGTAATCGGCCAGCTTCTGATAATGAGCCACGTTCGCAGGTTCTTTGCGTATCATTCGCTGCAAATCAGCTTCGACAGATTCGCCGGGTCCCAACACTTCCTTGTTGGTTTTGACATCCCCTTTAACCGATTCTTCGTAACCTTGCTTAACCGCTTGATGTTTGTCTTCTCGAACTTCTTGAGTCGATTTGGCGTCGTCATAGCCCGCTTTGTGGATCGTCATGTCCGCACCCAGCGACTGGATTTTGGAACGAACGGCACCATTCAGCGGGTCGATCGCCATAACTCTGTCGAGAACGGCAATCGCGGCGGTAAAATTCTTCCGCATTTCATAGACTTCGGCCAACGCGATCAAAAAGTCTTTGTTGGTCGGAGCACCATCAGGACCAGTTGCCTGCTCATAAGCGAATGATGCGATTTCCAGAAACCCCCGTTCGCGAGCGGCCTCACCCAGGTCCGCATTAAACTGACCGTCCCACGGATTGATTGCCAGCGCTTCTTCCGCCGCCAGATCCATGTCCACCCAGTTCTTCGCGGCACGAGCTTTTTTGATTCGCGATCGAAGGCTCGACAACTTCAAGAATGCCATGCTGGCACCGGTCTTGTTGTCCTTGTATTTCTTCCGCTCGCTGCCTCGCAGCGACTGACGGTACATGAGATTGTCCGGGACCATCTTGACCGCCGTCATGAACATTTCTACGGCGTAGTCCCAGTTTCCTTTGGCCAACGCTTCGGTGGCTCGCTTTAAGCAATCGGAAGCCAGCTTCCGCTTGCGTTGTTCTTCAGGTGAATATCCGGCGCCGGACATGTTGCTTTCTCAATCATTGGAGGCGAAAGGTTCGTTTCGTTGCTATAAGACTACCATATTGATGAGTTCGAACCCAACGAACAATCCATCGTGACGTAAGATTGCTCGCGCAGGTCGGTTACAAATACAGCAGATTGAGTTCAACGACGGAATTCGCCGTTGATGATAGAAATAGGAAAGTTTCATGGGTCAGGCCGCAAATCATCACTCTCAGAAAGACGCCGATCACGCGATAACGGCAGAATCCGAGAAATCAGCCACGACGGTTCAACACGAATCACAGGCTTCCAGCCGTCGCTGGATTCGACGTTTACTCGGTTTTGTTCTGTTGATCACCGCCTTTGGTCTGGGTTGGATGGCCGCACTGGCTCAGGTTGGAAAACATGACAAAGAAAAGATTGAACCCGCCATAACTCCTGAGGGACGCGATGCCGCAGCCGTCGTCGTCACAACCGAGCCCGTTTCCGTTCGATCAGTACAACGTTCCGTCGAGGCCTTTGGATCACTCCACGGATTCGAAGAAGTTTCGATTTCTGCTCGGGTCGAAGGTCGTGTCCGCAAAATTCTGCACGATGTTTCTGATGTCGTCTCACCCACCGAACAACTGCTTGAGATCGACCCCACCGACTACGAACTGTCCGTTCAAAAGGCTGATCGCACACTGCAGGTCGAATTGTCAAAGCTCGGACTTCAGTCTCTTCCTGATTCTCAATTGGACTTGGAAAAGGTTCCGTTCGTGGCGAAAGCCAAGTCGCAGATGGACTATACCAAATTACGCAACGACCGAATCAATCGGCTTGCTGCCTCGAAAACCGTCTCCGCCGAAGAGGCGGAAAGCGCGGCAAGCGACTATCGAACCGCTAAAGCAGAATACGAAAACCAACTGCTCACTGCCGAAACGGACCTCGCAACAATCCAGATGCAGCAGGTGGGGTTAGAAGTCGCTCGTGAACAATTGGCAAACACCAAAGTCTCGGCCCCGATTCCGTCGGTCTCCGTGCCGGGAATCGACCAGGTAAAATACGTCATTTCCCAGCGATCGGTTTCCGAAGGAACTCTTGTGCGGCCTGGCACCGAAATCTTTCGTGTGGTGATCAATCAGATCCTGAAACTGCGAGCACCCGTCCCCGAACGATTCAGTTCCGAGATCAAGCTGCAGCAACAGGTCAATGTCTTCGCTGCAACATCGGCGACTCCCTATGTCGGAACCGTGACTCGAATTTACCCGACCGTTGAACCCGCCACACGGACGTTCCAGGTCGAAATTCAAGTCCCGAATCCCCACGGCGAATTGAAGCCAGGCAGCTTTGCCAAGGCGGCCATCCTGACTCGCGTCGACCCCGAAGCCACGACCGTCCCTCTGTCAGCCGTCATCCAGTTTGCCGGAATTACAAAGATTTTTCTGGACGAAAACGGTCGAGCCAAAGAGGTCCCCGTCACCCTGGGAACCCAGACAACAGACTGGGTCGAAATCACCAGGCCACAATTGCCGCGTGGCGCCCAGGTCATCACGAGCGGTCAGTCCGTGATCGCGGACGGAACCGAAGTCAACGTTCGTGATTTGACCCCGAAACCGTAAACACCCTCAATAAAAGCCATTACCCAATGAATCTCTCTGAGATTTGTATTCGTCGGCCAGTCTTTACCTGGGTGCTTGTCGGTATCCCCGTCGTGCTCGGCATCGTCTCGTACTACAGCCTGGGAGTTGACCTCTTTCCCAAAGTCGACCTGAGTGCTGTCACAATCTCCGCTCGTCTTGCCGGGGCCAGTGCCGAAGAAATCGAAACGACCGTCACCAAGCTGATTGAAGAAGCGGTCAATCAAGTCTCGGGAATTGAAGATCTCCGTTCGACAACCCGCGAAGGGATGGCGACGATCATGATCCAGTTTCAATTGAGCAAAGACGGTGACGTCGCGGCTCAAGAGGTTCGTGACAAGATCTCGTCCATCCTGAATCAATTGCCGCAAGGAATGGAACCTCCCGTCATCAACCGGTTTGATCTGGATGCCGCACCCATCATGACGATCGGTGTCTCGGGCCGACGTGATGTGCGGGAAGTCACCGAAATCGCCAAACGCCAGATCCAGGAACAACTGCAAACCGTGTCAGGCGTCGGCGCTGTCTTTCTCTCAGGAGCACGTACCCGAGCCATCAACGTCATCGTAAACACCGAAAAGCTGGCCTCTTACGAACTTTCTGTCGAAGACGTACGAGTCGCTCTCCAAACCCAGAATATTGAAGTTCCCGGTGGGATCGTTAACCAAGGTTCGCGCGAACTCGTTCTGCGAACGCTGGGTCGCATGCAGTCCTCAGACCAGTTTAACGAACTGATCGTCGCTAATCGCGAGGGCCACGCGATCCGCATCCGGGACGTCGGACGGGCCGAGGATTCTGTTGAAGAACCACGTGGGCTAAGCCGTCTGGATGGTTACAACGCGGTCAGCCTGTTCGTTCAGCGTCAGTCAGGCACAAATACAGTCGCCATCTCCGACGCCGTTCAGGCCCGACTGGCGCGAATCAAACAAGCCCTCCCCGCTGATATTAAAGTCGAACTCATCCAGGACCAGGCCCGCTTTATCCGCGAATCAATGGCGGAAGTGAACTTCCACCTGCTGCTCGCCGCCGTCCTGGTCTCCGCCACCATCTTGCTTTTCATTCGTGACTGGCGCACGACCGTCATTGCCACCCTGGCCATCCCCACGTCGATCATCCCCACCTTTCTATTCATGCACTATATGGGGTTTACACTGAACAATATCACGATGCTGGCGCTGATCCTTGCCATCGGTATTGTGATCGACGACGCCGTCGTCGTACACGAAAACATCTTTCGCCACATGGAAGAATTCGGCAAGGACGCGTTTACCGCCTCACGCGATGGAACACGTGAAATCGCTCTGGCTGTTCTCGCTACCAGTTTGTCACTGGTTGTGATCTTCGTCCCGGTCGCATTCATGGGTGGGATCGTCGGACGCTTTTTCAGTAGCTTTGGCTTAACCGTCGCGTTCGCCGTCGTGATGAGCCTGTTTGTCTCGTTCACGCTCACACCCATGTTATGTGCACACTTTCTGAAGCTTGAACCGAATGAATCAGGGCATGCCAACTCAAAAGGTGGCTTTGTTTATCGCACGATTGACGTGCTCTACGGCCGAGTGCTCGCATGGTCACTCAAGCACCGGTTTATCACGATGTTCATCAGTCTGCTCGCCTTTCTTTCCACGATTCCCATCGTGATGAACCTGGGGATCAACCTGGTACCGCGAGATGATCAAAGCGAATTTCAGGTGACCTACATCACGCCGGAAGGTTACACACTGGACCGAACCAATCAGGTTCTGTCCGAGATCGAACAGCGACTCAGCAGCCTCCCTGGTGTCCGACACCGTTTCACAATTATCGGCCAGAACACCGGTGGATCGGGGAAAGGCCAAGGGGACGTCACGCGAGGTTCCATCTACTTCCGCATCAAAGAACTGGAAGAACGAGAATACACTCAGTTCGAAGTCCAGGAACGAGCCCGGACCATCCTGAAGGAATACCCCGACCTTCGAACGGCTGTCTCGGACGTTTCGGCCATCGGTGGGAATGGGCAGGACAGCCGTACGTTTCAAGTCAGTATCCAGGGCCCGGACATCGACAAACTGGGTAAGTATTCATCCGAGTTCATCGAACGACTTCGCGCCATTCCCGGTCTTGTCGACGTCGATTCCACCTTGTCGCTACGCAAGCCAGAAGTCCAGGTCGCCATCGACCGTGATCGAGCCAGCGACCTCGGAATTCCCGTACAAACAATTGCCAACAGCTTGAACGTCCTGGTCGGCGGCCAGATCGTATCTCGTTACAAGGAAGGGACCGAACAGTACGACGTCTGGCTGCGAGCCGACCAACCCTTTCGAGCGACACCACAAAGTTTAGAGAGTCTGACAGTCCCGTCCCCCACCGCAGGACAGGTGAGGCTATCCAGTCTGGCGACCGTCACCGAAGCACGCGGACCAAGTCAAATTGACCGGTTTAACCGTCAGCGAACCGTCACCTTGCTGGCTCATCCCGACAAAGTCTCCTTGAATGAAGCGATTCAACAGGCGCGCGTCATCGCAAGAGAATTGAACATGCCGCCTGAATACGAAGTCACCTTCGGAGGCCAGGCCAAGATGCTGGGCGAGACCGGCTATTACTTCATGGTCGCCTTGGGCCTGAGTGTCCTGTTCATGTACCTGATCCTGGCCGCTCAATTCGAAAGCTGGTTAAACCCGGTCAGTATCCTCGCGGCATTGCCGGTCACCATCCCGTTCGGTTTGCTGTCGCTGCTCATGTTCCGAACGCCGATGGATTTGTACGCCATGTTCGGCCTGTTCATGTTGATCGGGATCGTCAAGAAAAACGGGATTCTTCAAGTCGACAAAACCAACGAACTGCGGGCTTCAGGGATGGAACGGACCGCAGCAATTCTCGAGGCCAACCACACGCGTCTTCGGCCGATCTTAATGACAACGGTCATGCTGATCGCAGCAATGGTCCCGATCGCTCTGGGACGAGGCCCGGGAGCTGGTGCCCGAGCCAGCATGGCCAAAGTCATCATCGGCGGACAATCGCTGAGTCTGCTATTGGCACTGTTAGTCACCCCCGTCACCTACGCCATCATCGACAGCGTCGGCCAGTCACTTCGCCGATTCAGCCAGCGATTAAGCCGATTGTGGTAACCCATCTTAATCTCGTTCCCAAGCTCCAGCTTGGTAACGCCCTCTTCGAAGCTCCGCTTCGCTCTTCAGTGTCATGGTCGCAGGGAGGGACAAGTCTTCAAAGTCCCACCGAATCGTCAAAGAAAAGTTGGCAAAGTTGGCCAACTTCCTTATTTCATAGGCTTTTTCACAGCTTTCGAACTTGGCCAACTTCGCAAAGTTCGACCCGGCCAGTTCATATCATCTCGTTACCAAGCTCCAGCTTGGTAACGCCCTCTTCGAAGCTCCGCTTCGCTCTTAAGTGCCACTGTCGCAGAGTGGGACAAGTCATCAAAGTCCCTCCGAATCGTCAAAGAAAAGTTGGCAAAGTTGGCCAACTTCCGTATTTCATAGGCTTTTTCACAGCTTTCGAACTTGGCCAACTTCGCAAAGTTCGACCTGACGAGTTCAAGTATCTTTTCGCCCATGCACCGGAAATCGAGTCCCAGCGGAAATCTGATCCAAAAGTTCGCGCGACTTCGCGCGACTTCGACCATTCCTCGTATTTCATAGAGTTTTCGAAGCCCCACTCCACTTTTCCGCCCTAAAAAAGTTCGCGCGAGTTCACCTGAGTTCGACGCAGTTCGATCAAGTTCGGCTCCCATCATCGCCCCCAGGCGAGCCGAGAAGCGTGAGCTCTCGGACTCTTCGATCTCTTCACTTCTGCGAAAATCCGACCACCAGGGATTTTGGTGTCAAAGTTCGATCAAGTTCGATCGACTTCGACCACTTCCCATAATTCATAAGGTTTTCGCGATCTTTTTCCCGTTTTTGGGGTGTTCGAGTTCGATCAAGTTCGACGCAGTTCGACCGAGTTCGACTCCCACCATCACTCGTTCAAGACGCCCCAAGACGCCTAATTCCCAGAACGCGTCTTTGGATTCTCTACTCACAACTTTCTCAAAACGACTCACTCGCGGCCCCGGCGCCTCGGCGCCCCGACCCGTCTCAATTTGATTCCGATATGTCAAAGATCGAGTGTTGTCGTCGTCAGACATTGATGCCTGCAAATCCCAGGCGAGTCGGGAATGTTAATCCCCGGACTCCTGCCTATTGCCGTCAGCATTCTCACAAGTCTGTCTTAAACTTCAGTCCAACAACATTCGGAAGAAATCGGCTGAACGCCGATTCGCCGGCGCCGCTGGCTTCTTATTGTTTAACCCCATTTTCCGCACCCTTTAAAATACTCATCAAATTAGACTTGCGCATTTTGCCAAGACCGTGCAAACTGTTTGCATGAGTATTTCCTATGGCGGTCAAATCGATG
>CAIULL010000028.1 GCA_903899985.1 uncultured Schlesneria sp. | reverse complement strand
TTGTTTCAACAAAGGCTGAGGACACGCGACGACTCCATTGCTAGCGACCACAGAAAATCGAAGCCTCCGTAAAATGGGGCTTCCCCAATCGCTAGACCATGCAAGAATCAATCCGTGACCTCGACGCTCGATTGCCCTGGGAAGAATTCGACGTTCTTCAATTGCTCGGAGCCAACCGCCCTGTCCCCTTCCCGAAGCTCAAGTTGCGGCTCGCTTTTGATAATCACTTCCACTGGTTCGTCGGTGTTTTGCGTCATCTTAGAACTTCGCATTGAGGAAAAGCGATTGATTAAACAGAGCCTGCACATACATCAATCGGATTCTGGCAAATACTTCACTGGAATGCCAGAGATTGCTACATGGCGCTCACTTAATGGGATGATCGACAGCGCACGGGCGCAATCTAAATACCTGAGAATATGGCAGACCGAGGTTTTTATATGGCAGAATCATTCCGAAACGACCTGTGCGCTCCTTGCATCAGGACATATGCCGAGCCTCTGAATTGCCGAGGGGATAAGGGAAAACGCAGCCCGTTTTAAACTCTCCGACAGCGGAAATTACCGTAGTCTCGAGTAATTTACGGCAATCTGAATCTTTCAAAAAATCGACGAAAACAACCGTGAAATCCCCAACAGCGTTTCGGCATATATCGGATTTGTGACGAACGAAGCCACTTTATGCCAAGCACAACCACTTTCGTACTCAGACGATCTTTATTAAATCCGCTTGCACTTCGTTTTCGAACTTTTACTGGCAATCTCAGGTCATGGGAATGACGCGACTTAATAGCAATGCCGGGATGACCAGGGCGGCGGTCGCCAGTGCATGTGCTCTGCCATAGCCAACACTTTCTGGTGTATTCAGAAACCAGTAAATCAATGTTGCGTCAATAATTACGATCGACAACAGCATGACTTTGATGCTTCCCTGAACGGTTTTCGGTGAGGGATGTTTCAGGGCCTCGATGGCTCGACGATTCACGGTGAACGCAACCACTCCCAGCATCGCTAGCGTGACGTCGACCGGCGAACGATTGGGCCAGGTGACCATTAACCAGACGAGGACTGCGAAACCGACGTTCATGATCAATTGAGCCAATCCGAGTTGCCACCGGTTACTGATTCGTGCCTCTGTCCGCGCAAAGACGGTCACTCCTGTGATATAAAGGCCGAGGCCCAGTGCCGCTAAAAGCAGTGTTTGGCTGAGCAACCCTGGCAGCCAGGTGCTCCCGCCAAGAAGGACATTAAGGAATCGGCAGCTTCCCATGGCAACCGGACCAAGCGGTGTTCGCTTCAGAAAGCTGTCGTAACCAAGAATCGCAGCCACAAGCACTAGCGAAACCTGCAGGGAAACCTGGCCGACTGTCGCGGCCGCAGCAACACCCGCGATCATCAACGCGGACCCAAGGATTGTCGCGGCCTTAAGTGAAACACGTCCGGAAGGGATCGGTCGACCGGGACGTTCTGCCGTATCCTGCTTTACGTCAAAAACGTCGTTGAACACCATTCCAGCGAGATAAAGACAGCAGGATGATGCCAACAAGCCCAAAAACTTACCGGGCTCGTTCCAGCCGAAGTGCTGCTCGACGACATCATTCCCGTAAACTTTCAGCGGTCCGTAGATGAATTGATGTGTGAGAACAAAACCTAACACAATGTCTGCCATCGCGGTGAAGACAGTGGGAAGTCTAAGTAATTGAAGGTAGGCCAGCATATCGAACCTCAGGGTGATGAACGGTCTTAAGTTCCCGAATTATGCCGAACTGCGATATGAATGGCTAATCGGTCGATGTCCACTCCGACGTTTCAGAATTGATCAAGACATTTCGAACGGGAATTCCTCGTGCAGCAGTGAAACCTCGTTGATCTGCCGGCATAATACGCGTTGATCCGTCTTCACTTCTTTGATCAAGAACAGCCAGAACTTCTCCAAGATCGCAAGAAAGTCCGCTCATTATGAAAATCGTGATCACAGACTATTCGTTTCCAAACCTTGATGTGGAAGAGGGGATCCTTAAGCCAGCAGGTTACGATCTGGTGGCATGGAAAGAGAAACGATCAGCGACCGAGTTGACCCAACTGGTCGCTGACGCTGATGCGGTGATCACTCAGTTTGCGCCGGTCAATGCCGAAGTGATTGCCAGTATGCAACATGCCAAGGTCATCGTCCGATACGGAATCGGTGTGGATAATGTCGATCTTGAGGCCGCGAAAAGCCGCGGAATCCCGGTCTGCAACGTTCCCGACTACTGTGTCGATGAAGTGGCTGACCATACACTCGCCTTCATTCTGGCCACAACCCGACAGGTCGTCGCCAACTCTGTGCTGCTTCGCGAAGGAAAATGGGGTCTGGCAACATCACTCGACCAGATGAAGGCGATGCGCGATCTGACAGTGGGAGTTGTCGGCTTTGGCCGGATCGGCCGTGAAGTCGTCGCTCGTCTGCGGGCTTTTAAATGTAAAGTCCTTGTGCATGACCCCGTTGTCGCCGCCGCAGAAATCGAGCGATCCGGGTCGTTTCCAGTCGCATTAACCGAGCTTCTTTCCACCTCTGACGTGATCACCCTGCACTGCCCTTCCATGACGCAAACCAGGGGAATGATCAATCGCGAATCGCTCGCAACCACGAAGCGCGGGGTCATCATCGTCAATCTGTCTCGTGGAGACCTGATTGATTCGGCATCGTTGACAGAAGCACTTCAAAGCGGTCATGTCGCGGCGGCAGCACTCGACGTATTTGCTCCGGAACCGATCCCTGCCGACCATCCGATTTTGAAAATGAGCCAGGTGATCGCCTCGGCACATATCGCTTCGTGCAGCATCCCCGCCGTGCGAAAGTTGAGGGAAACAGCGGCAAATCTTGCAGCAATGGCACTTCGTGGCGATCCATTACCAAGCATCGTCAATGGCGTGCGAAAGTGACACTGCCAGTGAATGGACGTGTTGAGATCGGGTGGCACCAAAACCCGATCTCCTTTCTTCAGCAGTTGATCACTGGCGAAGCAGAATCGAGAGAAAACTCGGCTTTGCGAAAGTAAGAGGCAATCGACACGATGAGCAATACGGTGCTGGTCACAGGTGGCGGCGGATTTATCGGAACGTGGGTCATTCGGGAATTGTTGTCTCGCGGGCTTCAGCCAGTTGCGTTTGACCGGCAAATGAACTCCGAAAGATGGAAAAGCATTCTCGGTCGCGAAGCATCCAAAGTTCAATTTGTTGCGGGAAGTTTGCTTGATCGCGAATTACTTTCGCGGGTCGTCGCTGAACAACGGGTCTCGCGTATTATTCATCTGGCTGCGTTGTTGACCCCTGATTGTCAACAAAATCCGTACGTGGGCTGTGAAGTTAATATCCTCGGCAGCGTTGGTTTATTCGAATTGGCTCGGATTCACGCAGGTCAGATTAAGGGGATCTCTTATGCCAGTTCATACGCCGTTTATGGTCCGGAAGCAGACGATAACTCGCTGGGATTGAAGGCAGCCGATAACAGGCCCCCTTCGTTTTACGGTGCATTCAAGATGGCCTTCGACCTGATTGCGGAACAATATTGGCGTCATTTTCAGATTGCTTCAGTCGGAATTCGGCCCCATGTCGCCTACGGACCAGAGAGAACCGTGGGCCTGACCGCCGGGCCTTCTCAAGCAGCCCGGGCTGCAGCAGTTGGTGAACCTTACACCATCAATTACCGAGGTCGTGTCGGCTACGATTACGTCGAGGACGTGGCATTGGCCTTCGTTCGGTCGGCTCTGGAGACGCCCCCCGGTTCGACCGTCGTCGATCTTCCGAGCCAACTCGCAACGACCGAAGAATTCGTCGAAATCATCGACCGAGTCGTTCCCGGCTCTGGTTCGCGAATTTCCGTGAACGGACCGTCGATTCCTTCGAATATCCCTCCGAAACCCAATTTTATTTCGTCACTTTTCCCAGATTGGCAACCTGTGACTCTGGAAGACGGAGTCCGTCGGACTGTCGAGTTTTATCGAAAGCAATTTTTAAAATGAGCAATCACAACACGACGAAATCGATTTCCATCGAAACTCTGACAAAATTCTGCGTTGAAGCGCTCACACGTGTCGGATTATCGCGGACTGACGCTGAGACGACTGCAACGATCCTGGTGACGACCGACGCGATGGGGGTCTTCACACACGGCACAAAGGCATTGGCTGGATATCTGAATAAGCTCAAGGGGGGCGGATATCGGGCAACGGCCACACCGCGCATTGAGCGTGAAGGCGCGGGCTGGGCCATTATCGATGGGGAATCGGCACTTGGTCTTGTTGGCAGCGATTTTGCCATGCGAACCGCGATGGCCAAAGCTCGCAATGTCGGAATCGCCTACGTTGGCCTGAGAAATACCGGACACATCGGCGCGGCAGGTTACTACGCAGCCACAGCCGCACGAGCGGGTTTCATCGGCATGGTGACTGGCAATGACATCCCGAGCGTTGCCGCACCCGGCTCGCGCGGTGCCGTTCTCGGTAGTAATCCCATTGCTTATGGTGTACCTGTCGGTGATGGCGACCCGATCTTACTCGATATGGCGACTGCCGCCGTTGCCGGTGGGAAGATCTATGCGGCAATTCAACGGGGTGAACCGATTCAGCCCACGTGGCTGATCGACCATGAAGGTAAACCGACAACGGATGGATCGCTCTACCCGGACAAAGCCGCACTGGCACCGATGGCAGGACACAAAGGCTACGGATTCGGGCTATGGTGCGAAATCCTTTCGGCCATCCTGCCGGGTGGGCATATGACGTGGCAGGTTGGAAGCTGGATCTTCGACGATTCCTCACGTCCGTCGTATCACAATGCCTCGTTCATCGCGATCGATGTCGGCGCAATGGTGCCGATCGATCAGTTTGAACAACGCCTGCAGCGTTTAATTGACGAAATTCATGCCGTTCCAACGGCAGGTGGTGTCGAACGAGTGCTGCTGCCAGGCGAGCGAGAATGGACGCAACTCCGAAAGTCGCAAATCGAGGGTATCACGCTGCCACAAGATGTGATCGACAAACTCCATCAGGCGGCTGCTCACGTTGGCATGGAAGCCCCTTTGTAGCCGCCCCCCTAATTGAACGAACTCAGAAGTTATCGTCGGCCGATCTTGCAGTTGGGGGGGAAACACTGCTGTAGTTCTGGTGTCACCTTGACATCACACCGCAGCGAACGCAATCGTTTGAGTGTCCCCAGCTTCAATAATCCGGCTTGAGTCAATCTTGTACCGGCAACATTCAGCGATTCAAGGCCAGCCATATCTGCCAGAACTTCAGTAGCCCTGTCCGTGATTCCGTAACAACCCGCCAAGTAAAGTGTTCTCAACGTCGGAATCGACTTAATGCTCTCTAATCCACCGTCATCAACGTTTGTCTGAGACAAATCAAGATGCACGAGGTTAGGAACGTGATGAAGATTGGTAAGCCCCGCATTTGAAATATTGCTGCCGCTCAAACGTAATTCGCTCACTTTGATCAGCGGAAAATTGCCATTCGGCAATCGGTCAGTCAATGCCAGCAGGACGGAGTCATCAGGAATACTCGCTTCAATGATCGTAAGAGATCGAGACGCCGCCAATCCTTGCAACTGCTCGCCGAGAAACGGTCTGCCTTCGGTGTTTTTCTGCGGCAGTCGATCCCCTTCCACACCCAGGCGTAATTTCCTGAGATGAGGTATCTGGGCGATCGATTTGAGCTCGGAAAGCGATGTCCACTCATTAATCTCAAGTGACAGCTCCGATAATCGATTCATTTTTTCCGAAAAGTGGAGGATCGAATCCCGAGTGCGGTGAATTGAAAGCGATTTCAATTGTTGAAGATCAGCCAATACCTCCCAGCTATCCGGTTCCAACTCACTATAAATCTGCAAATTACTCAGGTAAGGCAACCACTTCAGCATACGTAAGTCGGACGGAGAAGTCGGAACTGCACGCACGATCTTGCGCGAGGTCCCGTCAGGAAATTTCATTTCCGATAAACGCCCGCCGAACAACCTCACGTGAGTGATCGGTTCGAAAGGCTCCAGATAGCGAGTCCCGATTGTCGTCTTCCACGAGGCAGGGAAAACTGCGATTCGATTCGCTGACCCCGCTCCGTCGGCAAGCCAGCGTTGAATCTGAACGCCCCACCAGTATTGGTATGCCTGCCAAATGCCCCCAACCATCAGCAACGTGATAAAAAGAATGTAAGGAAACCAGTGCGACTGTCGCCACCGTTTCCAACGCTGCGAGATCGTCCGGCGCGACGGAGTGCTGGGATTCAAATCATTGCTCCTGGCAACTGGGCCTCATTTGATGATCGTCATGATAACAATCGCCCTCGATGATTCATTAGCCTGACGCTCAAGCGAGGTCCTTAATTCACCAATCGCTGCCTGATGAAGTTTTCCTAAAATCAACCTGGAAAACCAAACCGAATCGGCCCCTTCCCTGGACAATATCCTTTGAGAATCGGGTCCTTCAAGAATCACATTGTGAGTTTGGCGAAAGCTGTTAAACTACGCGACGCCGATTAAATCACGGTAAGGATGTTGTGATTCCCGGCCTCATTTCACCTTGAATTTCGATAGGGTGGGTATGCGCTTCGAAACTTCGCAAACCACGCCAGCTTATCTTGATCGCCGCTTTCAACTTCGAATGCTGTCGTTCGTCGGAATGATCGCAATCATCATGTTCACGCTCAGTGCGTTGAACTACCGTCCTGCGGCAAAAGAGACTGGATCAGAACAGCAGGCTGCTATTTCGCCAGATTCACTGGTCTTCGAAGTGCGCCGCGAAGAGCGAGACCTCAAACCGGGCGAATTCGTAATCCCGGACTCCAATGACGATGGGATACGCGGACAATCTCCTCGAGTACGTTCCGATTCCACCACTCAAGAACGCGAATTATTTGTACCTCGCAGCAAAGAACGAAGTCGTGAAGAAAATTCCGACGATCAATTTTTCCGTCGCCGAAAGTTGACTGCGAAACCGATCGAACAATCGACGTTTTCCGACGACGGTTTGACGTCGAGTGATCAAATTCCCTTTGACGAAGAACCGAGCGTCCGTCCCCGTCCGCAACCAATCAACGAATTTGGTCGTGTTCCCGCTGACGTCGCCTCAAGGGCTGACGACGACTGGAATTCAGATCCACTTCCAACAACTGTCGTCGAGGAACGTGAACCGATTCGTAAACCGCTAACTCCGGAGCGGTCCGCGACACACCGACGTGACAGCGCCCCAAACTCGCTGTTCGATGAGACGCCGGAGCCATTTCGTCCAAATCGAGTAGAAACCGGTGACATACCGACTCCACGCGACGAGTTTGACTTCACCGAGGACGGGATTGCTCGCGAAAAAGCAATTCCCAAACGTCATCCGAAAAAAGCACCTTACGTCAACGAAGTTGATCAAGACCAGGACTTGTTCGACGACCAGAACCGTCAACCACCGATTGACCTGCGGCGTCGCGACGAATTCACGCGAAACCATTTATCTTACGACTCGCAGTCAGCAACAGACGAAATTGCACACGTTCGAATTGACAAGCGATATCTCGATGTCGTTAAAGACAACACCGTCGGTGTTCGTCGTGACGAAGCTGAGGTCTTCTATTGGTTGCTGGATCATGCCCGACGCGTTCCCGCCGCATCACTGCAACGAGCTGCCGATCACGAGGTTCAGTACATCAATCTGATGACAGAACCCGATCGATATCGCGGTGAGCCAGTGACGATTGAAGGAGATTTGTTTCGACTTTACGAATTTGAAGCAGGTCGAAATAAGTACGGTGTCACCAAAGTCTACGAGGGCTGGGTCTTTACCGGTGATTCAAGCCACCATCCCTATCGGATTGTCTGCACGAGTCTGCCAAACGGAATCGAACCGGGTGAGAACCTGCGAAAGCCGGTTCGCATCACCGGTTATTTCTTTAAACGAGAAGGCTATCGTTCGAATGGCGGCGTTCACATCGCCCCGACATTGCTGGCCAGGCGAATCAACATCAATCCAATGCCCAACGGAATTCCGCTGACCTCGGGAATTCTTCCGTACGTGACCGGAGCGATCATGGCCATCGGACTGGCCATACTTGTCACAATTGTCGGATTCGCCATCGGCGACGGTCGTGCATCGCGGGCCGAGATGCAACGGCTACAACGACATCCGCAGCCATCATTCGTCGGTATCCACCTTCCTGAAACGATTTCCGTTGAAGAATCCCTCAGGCAACTCGCTGAACGGGACCGGGAATTGGCCATCGGGGGTGCTTATGGCCCCCTGTTTTCGAGACAGTCGGCTCTTGAACACGCCGTGCATGATTACTCCACGTCGCGTCAGATTCTGAAAGAAGAGACTCAACGACAGCATCGAAAGCAGACAGGAGCTCTTCAAAGCTGGGCCGCGCGAAAGCAGGCGGCGCAGGCGGAAATCGATGCTCTACGCGAAGCCCAGACAGAAACTCAGGCTGAACGCCACGATTTCGTTGATGAACTGAACTCGGACGCCCTTGATCCTGCTGAAAACCTGCTTGACCGACCGGCGGAAATCGAAGTCGTACACAGCCGTCGAGCACCGCACCACAGCCACCCAATCTTGCCGACAACGCATGTCCGCAGCGAACCGTGCTCTTCTTCGACAATCCACCCAATCCCAGCGGTCTCTCACGATCCCAATCACATTGCATACGAAGCAACCAGGTTGGCGGAGTACGAAGAGGAAATCGCCAGAATGACCGCTCATCAATCAGATGCTCGAGCGATCAATCCCTTTGGAGATCAAGAGTCGGAAAAAGCCATTGCCTCAGAAATTGCAGAAAATCAATTGCTCTTCGAACGAGAGCAAAAACGTCACGAAAATCATGCTGACCTGACACCCGAAAGCCCTGTTGATCATCATCCAACATTTGATCGGGCTGATCGCGAGACAGTCTCATTTTCGCTACCGTCTTCGTCGGATTTCGACCGGCCAAAGCATGACAATCAGGCAGATGATTCGGGCACATACGATTTGTCCGATGATCCCATTGCCGATCCGTCGAACGATGATTCGGACTCGGAATCTTTTTCTGACGAAAACTCCGCAGGATTTAAGAAGAACCGTAGAAATCGTCGCGATTGGCGAAAGGGTAAATCTGCTTGATTTTCTTGAGCAACCTCGACCATCTTAATGTGACAATTGACGGATTCCTGAAAAAGGTTTGAAACAGTTCATCTGAAAGTCTCTTTTGAAACAGGATCATGAGTCCAATTGACCCGAACTCGTTGATTCAACGTTGCCGAAAGGTGACGGGCATTTCCGCGATCTTACTGCCGTTCATGGAAACGGGCGAAATCGACTGGAAATCGTTTGATCTGCACGTGAAACGGACCGTTGATGCGGGCCTGATCCCTGCCGTGAACATGGACACGGGATACGTCAATCTGATCGACCAGCCAACAAGAGATCAGGTTCTGCGACGAACACATGACATTCTTGGCGGTCGACAATTCGTCGCGGGAGCCTTCGTCTCTGATCGTGATGGCGACCACTTTCAACGCGATGCCTACGTCAAACAAATGACGGCCATTCAGGAACATGGTGGAACCCCAATCGTATTCCAGTCGTATGGACTCACTCGACAGCCGGGCCACGAAATCATTGCAAGCTATCAACAACTGGCAAATGTTTGCGATCGATTCCTCGGTTTTGAACTGACAACGGATCTGGCACTTTTTGGTGCGATTTACGATCTCGAAACATTCACTGGGTTGATGTCGATTCGTCAGTGTGTCGGCGTTAAACATTCGTCCTTTCATCGCGAACCCGAATGGCAACGCCTTGAGTTGCGAAACCGTCTGCGGCCCGATTTTGTTGTTTACACGGGTAATGATTTCGCCATCGATATGATCATGTATGGCAGTGATTACCTGCTGGGGCTGAGCACCTTCGCCCCGGATCTGTTCGCACTTCGCGACGCATATTGGGCCAGTGGTGATTCACGTTTCTACGAGCTGAATGATCAACTGCAGTATCTCGGCCATTTCGCCTTCCGCAGCCCGTCTCCGGGTTATAAACACTCTGCCGCACAGTTCCTCAAACTACGTGACTGGATCAGTACAGATCGTACTCATCCAGCGAGCGTTCATCGACCCGAATCAGATCTCGAAATCCTGCGAGAGATTGGCCATCGATTGAACGTTATGCCGAAACAGATTTAAAAAGAGGGTAATTTATGACTCGATTTGCGATCTTAACGGCAGGTGGCGATACGCCGGCACTGAACGCCACGATCTACGGAGCGGTCGAGCGGGCTAATGCACTCAAGATCGAGATGGTCGGTCTGATTCGTGGCTTTGCGGGAATCCTGGACCCTCGAGTTCCCCACGTCCGACTGAATCCGCTCTTTTCGACGATTCCCGAACTCAACCCGAACATGGGTGGGACGTTGCTTGGTGCCTCCCGCACATACATCGATCGGGGTCAGGCGGGCATTATGTCCGAGATCAAACAGCGACTTCAAACCCTGAAAGTTGATGGAATGATCTGTATTGGTGGCGACGGCACAATCAATGGAATGCAGCCCCTCTGTGAGTTTTTCCCATGCGCGCTGGCACCGAAAACAATCGATAATGATCTGGGACTAAACTATCTCGATGAAGTCAATGAGTTGATGATGGATGAGAGCGAGAACAGAGGTCATCGCAGGCATGACAAGTCACTGGCACGCCCAACAATCGGCCTGGACGAAATTGTCAATTACGTTACGCCAGGCTTCGCTACGGCGGTTTTTGTTGTTGTTCAGGGTATCGAACGAATTCGTACGACAGCAGAAAGTCACAGGCGAATCGCCATTATCGAAGTGATGGGTCGTGACTCGGGATTCATCCCACTCGGTTCCGCCTACGGTCAGCCGGATATTATTCTGATTCCTGAGGCCCCCCTTGATATGGATCGGCTTGAGCACCGGATTGCAGAACTTTACGAACTTCAGAAGCACGTCGTAATCGTGATAGGTGAAGGGGTCGTCGATCAGGATGGACGGCAATTGGGGGCCGCCACGAAAAGTTACGATCCGGCGGGAAACATCATCTTCAATGGCGCGGCGGAAGAGCTGAAGCGGTTGCTCTGCAAACGGTTTGGTGACGATTATTTTGGCTCGCGTCGAAAGCATGAATCCGCTGATTCCGCAATTTTCACACGAAAAGTCGGACACACTCAACGAGGTGGATTCCCTATCAAGTTCGACAGGTATCATGCCGTTCAACTCGGTGGTAAAGCGGTCGATCTCCTGGTCGAAGGTCAAAACAACACGATTGCAACACTGCAATGGTCTCAAGAAAAAGGGTTCTTCCTCGATTCGCTTGGAGCTAACAAGCTGCGAGACCAATGGGGTAAAATCCATCCGCGTCACGTCCACCCGTCATTTTATGACCATCTAAGATTTCAGCCGTCTCTGCTCGGCAAGAACTATCTCCGCTCGGTCCTGACGGGTGCGATCGGAACCGAAGACGTCGAACAAATCCGCGCCGACATGTTCAGCCCCGGCAAGCTTTCGACCCGATATCAAAGCGTGAATATCGATATTCAACGCCGAATCGAAACGATTATTTAACGGACTGCCGCGTCAGCGAAATTCGTCAATACTATTCGACGTCGTCAGCAAAATTGTGCCACTGCTTGACCGTCCTCGGTCAAGCAGTGCTCTTCATTCCCTAAGAAAGAACGAAGACACGGCGACTCTGAAGTTCTCAAATGCTTCACCCCAGACAAAAGTCGCCGACTCGCACCGACGAGAAGTCGACTTTGGAAAGAATCCTGAAACATGACTCTACGAGTCACGGTTCAGGCTCGAAAAAGTCCGAGGTCATGGGACACGTCCCCGACCTCAACATCATCCGCCAAGCCTCACGTATTACGTCCGGTCTTGATGCCGCTTTAATGCCGCATTAATAAAACTCTTGAACAGCGGATGCGGAAGATTTGGCTTTGATTTAAATTCGGGATGGAATTGCACTGCGGCAAACCAGGGATGGTCTGGCAGTTCAATCGCTTCGACAAGCTTGCCGCTTGGGCTGTTTCCCGAAAGTAACATCCCCCCCTTCTCAAAACGCTCGCGATAGGCTGGATTGAACTCGTAGCGATGGCGATGTCGTTCTGAAATTTCCGCACTTTCATAAATGCTCGCCATCAACGATCCCTCGGTGAGAACGCACGGCTGAGCACCAAGGCGCATCGATGCCCCCTTCTTTTCCACGGTTCGCTGTTCTTCGAGCAAACAGATAACCGGGTGTGGTGTCGCTGCATCAAATTCAGTGCTATTGGCTTCGTCCAGGCCAATCACATGTCGGCCATACTCAATGACGGCGACTTGCATGCCGAGGCAAATCCCAAAATAAGGGATCTTGTGTTCCCGGGCATATCGCACGGCCTGAATCTTTCCTTCGATTCCACGGTGACCAAACCCGCCAGGGACAAGCAGTCCATCGATTCCTGCAAGAACGGATGCTGCTTCCTGACTTTCCAGCGACTCGGCCTCGATCCGCTTGATGATGACTCGAGTCGAATGTGAAAAGCCCGCGTGATCGAGTGCTTCATAGATTGATTTGTAGGCGTCTCGATGCTCGATGTACTTACCGACCACGGCGATATTGACGTCATGGACAGGATTCTTGATCCGATGGACAAGATCATCCCAATCGTCCATGTCCGACGGGCCTTCTGGAAGATGCAGTTTTTCCAGAATCAGCTTGTCCAGACCGTATTCGACGAGCCCCGAAGGAACCTCGTAGATCGAAAACTCTTTATCCTTTTCGACGATGACGGCCCGCTTCTCAAGATTACAAAACAGGGCAATCTTGTCGGCGTTTTCCTGACCCAGGTCCCGTTCTGTCCGCACGATCAGAATGTCCGGCTGAATACCGATCTGACGTAGCTGCTGAACGCTGTGCTGCGTCGGCTTGGTCTTCAGCTCTTTCGCTGCCTTCAAGTAGGGAACAAGCGTCAAATGAATAAACAGGCAATTCTCACGGCCGATATCCAGTGGCAATTGACGAATGGCCTCAAAAAACGGCAATCCCTCAATATCCCCGACCGTTCCACCTAATTCGGTGATCACGACATCCACATCAGGACCTCCAAGGCCCCGAACCGCAGCTTTGATTTCATCCGTAATATGGGGGACCACCTGGACTGTTTTCCCCAGATATTTCCCGTCGCGTTCTTTCTGAATCACCTTCGAATAAATACGGCCTGATGTGTAATTCGAATCGCGCGTCAGAGGGCTGTTTGTAAACCGCTCGTAGTGTCCCAGGTCGAGGTCTGTCTCAGCCCCGTCATCGAGGACATACACCTCGCCGTGTTGAAAGGGACTCATCGTTCCCGGATCAACATTGATATAGGGGTCGAGCTTCTGCATGCGGACTTTCAGCCCGCGACGTTCCAGAATTGTCCCGATCGAAGCGGACGTCAGCCCTTTACCCAGCGAACTGACAACACCGCCTGTGACAAAAATGTGCTTGGTCTGCTTGGTCATTATTGAACTTTGGAAGGAGACAAAAGAGGAATGAGGATTTCAGAAATCAGATCTCGAAATGAACAAATACGGTATCGCACTTTATTCATCCATCATCCTTCTGCCTTCAACCTTGCAACAAACCGAGCATAGTCCTCAGGCGTGTCGATGCCAACCGAGTGATGTTCCACAATCGCAACTTGAATACGAGCACCTGCTTCGAGAGCGCGCAATTGTTCCAGCTTCTCAAGTTGTTCAAGGCGAGATGGGGGAAGTTGCGTCAATTCCAGCAAGAACTCCCTCCTGTACGCATAAATACCGATATGCAACATCCACGGATGTTCGGTTGCCAGGACTTCGGCAGGTTCGCGGTCGCGGCAGAACGGGATTGGAGCGCGGCTGAAATAAAGAGCCCTTCCATCCTTGGCTGCCACAACCTTAACGCAGGACGAGGCTTGCACCTGATCTAACGACCGCATTGGAGTCCCTAATGTGGCCATTTGCGCTGTCGGACAGTCGATCAATGCCTGCACGACTGCATCAATATTCGCGGGATCAATTTCCGGCTCGTCCCCTTGAATATTGACGAAGATTTCACCCTCTGGACAGCAACGACGAGCAATCTCGGCAATTCGATCGGTTCCACTGGGATGCTCGCCTGTCAATTCGCATCGACCACCGAATCCATTCACTGTTTTCGCAATTTCGTCACTATCTGCGGCAACGATCAACTGATGTAGTCGTTGTGCTCGCGACGCTGATCGCCATGTATATTCGATGAGTGGTCGGCCGGTCTCAGCCAGTAGTAATTTTCGAGGCAGGCGTGTCGATTGCAAACGGGCGGGGATAATGCCGTAAACGTTCATGATACCTTTTACTTTTGACTGCTTGTCAGCTGAAGCAGATGTTGAAAATCGACATCGTTCCGCAGCGGATCGAAATCGGTCTCGTTGTCAATCAGTTTCAGCAACTGGCGATCCATCCGGAATGCTCTTCCCAACCACGAAAGCGCGTCTTCTTTTTCGCCCGCCAGCGAATAGTAGCACGCCAGATTGTACAGCACGACCGGAACATCCTTATGAAACTGGTACGCCAATTTCATTGCATCAATGGCCTGTGGAAGCTGATCAATCCGTTTGAAGCACCATGCCATTCGCATCAAGGCATCCAAATCCGTTGATCTCTCGGCGTGAGCTTCGCGGAAGGCATCCAATGCCTTCCGCTGGTCGTTTTTCAACAACAAAGCTTCACCACGCAACATGCAGGCCGCATAGCGTTTGTCACCGAGATCCTGAGTTTGACTCAACTCACGCAATGCATGATCCGGCATGTTGAGCGTCAAATAGCCTTCGGCGGCCAAAAGCTGACGTGTGAGAATTTTCTCAGGATTGAGCGCCATGACAAAACCAAATTCATGAGGACTTCGAGATCGGCCTTAGTGAATTTTTGAGCGGATCATTTCTTCCAGCTTCACGATGTCCGCCGAGAATTTTCGAATCCCTTCTGCGGTCTTTTCGGTCGCCATCGCATCTTCATTCAACTGAAAGCGGAACGATTTTTCGTCGAGTGTGATCTTGTCCCATTTCGACGACGCGGCTGCGCTGGCATCCAGTTTCTTCGGCAAGTGTTCTGTAGAACTGGCAAGTTCGCCGAGCAACGCGGGGCTGATTGTCAGAAGATCGCACCCGGCAAGTTCTGTGATCTCACCTTTGTTTCGAAAACTGGCCCCCATGATCTCGGTCTTATAACCGAATTTCTTGTAATACTCAAAAATCTGCGTGACAGACTTCACACCGGGGTCTTCAGTGGGTGAGTAATCCCGTTTCATTGTGGCTTTGTACCAATCGAGAATTCGTCCCACGAATGGCGAAATCAATTTAATACCCGCC
>CAIULL010000027.1 GCA_903899985.1 uncultured Schlesneria sp. | reverse complement strand
TTGTTTCAACAAAGGCTGAGGACACGCGACGACTCCATTGCTAGCGACCACAGAAAATCGAAGCCTCCGTAAAATGGGGCTTCCCCAATCGCTAGACCATGCAAGAATCAATCCGTGACCTCGACGCTCGATTGCCCTGGGGTTTTGCTTCATTGTGGGGCGGCGAACCCAGGCCGATGGCCTGGGCTGACATATGGCCACCCCATTCGGGGTTTAAAAACGTTATGGGGTCGTTCCGGTTGTCGATATGTGTGTGATGTTTGGGATTTTCTCACCTACAAATCGGCGAAAGTCGTTCTTCAGCCGTCTTCCGTCGCAACGCGACAGCCCTATGTCAGCCCAGGCCATCGGCCTGGGTTGGGTACCGTTTACGTGACGGTGAACCCCAACGGGGTGGCTCTAGTCGTCATGATTGTTGGTTTGGTTCATCGGTCCGAGCGGTCTACGCCGATTTCCTGCGGTGGCGTTTGTTCGCGAAATAGGGACACCCCGTTGGGGTTTTGCTTCATTGTGGGGCGGCGAACCCAGGCCGATGGCCTGGGCTGACATAGAACCACCCCATTCGGGGTTTAGGAATGGTCAATCCCAAACGTAACGTTCATCGATCTCAATTCCATGTCGTTTGCATAATTCGCGGAATTCTTCCTGAAACGTCATCTTTTTATGGTGTTCTTCCTGGTTGGCGATGTACTGCTTGACCTTTTCCACGTTTGATTCACTTACAGAAAAAATGCCGTATCCTGATTGCCAATGGAAATCCGAATACTGTGGACCTTTTCTTTTGACCCACTTGGTCGTTTCCGTCTTGGCCTCCTGAATGACGTCTTTAATCGCGAATTTTCGTGATAACAAACAAAGCGCGTGGATGTGGTCTTGGGCACCGTTGATGATTAATGCGGGTGAATCGACGTTATCTCGCAAGATCGTTGCTTTGATTGCATATAACTCTTGTCGAACCTTGATGTCCTTCAGCCATGGGTGACGGCCCTTCGTGCTGTAGACGATATGCACCAGAACTTTTGCCAGCGATTGAGGCATTGGGTGTCTCCCTCAGGTGATCATTGGATCGTTTAACCGCCTGATTTTTCATTTTGGTGATTCGAATGAATTAGGGCCACCCCTTTGGGGTTTTGTGCCCTTATGGGGCGGGCGAACCCAGGCCGATGGCCTGGGCTGACATAGGACCACCCCATTCGGGGTTTAGGAATGGTCCGGGGGCGTTGCAATCGTTAAAACGGATGCGTCGCTAATTGTTTCCCGATCAACAGACCGGATCGGACTGTTTTTCGGCTCTCTTCCGTCGCAACGCGACAGTCCTATGTCAGCCAAGGCTCATTCGATTCCTGTATTCAAATGTTCACATTTTTAAATGTTATGCAAGACGAAAAAAATCTCCCGAGAAAAACTTTTTCCATGATTCTGACCGCCGTTATCGCTATGCTGTTTTTCGCGGTAAATACAGTTTTGGTTAAACGTGTTACGGTCGGGAAGCGCGGTGTCGGAAACAATTGTTGTTCTCGAAGACTGTTTAAGTCGCCTCAAAAAGGGGGACTTGAGTGCCCGCGACGAAATGATTGGTCGGGCATCACGTCGGCTTGTCGCTCTCGCGAAACGAATGTTGCGGGACTACCCGCGAGTTGGTCGCTGGGAAGAGCCGGAAGACGTTGTTCAACGGGCTTCCATCAGGCTTCATCGGTCATTGGCTGATGTCGTTCCGCCGACCGTGGAAGACTTCCTGCGGTTCGCCGCAGCGCAACTACGTCGTGAGCTAAAAGACCTGGCCAGGCATTACCAGGGTCCAGAAGGACTGGGTGCGAATTACTCCACTCCTGCGCCACGAAGCGAGCGAGCGGGCGAAGTGATGTTTGACGGGGCTTCGCAGGATTCGGGCTGCAGTCCGCCGAGACTTGCGCTCTGGACCGAATTTCATTCCGGCATTGATCAGTTGCCCGAGGTCGAGAAACAGGTTTTCGATCTGCTGTGGTATCACGAACTCACCCAGGCCGAAGCGGCGAAAGTCATCAATGTCCCCGAGCGGCAACTCCGTCGAATCTGGCAATCAGCTCGGCTTAACCTGCAACGTCAGCTTGGCGAATCCTGTGATATGTTTTGATTTCGTGGTTTTGTCAAAGATAATTGAGAAGATGAGCGGTTCAGCGATTTCGTAAGTGTCAACGCAACTCAAGGTGCTGCTGAGTTGCTGGTTGATCCGGAAATTCAATCACTGCTTTATTATTGCCGAGCATGACACACAGGAGATTCGGTTCGCGATGGCTGATCTTTTGACCGAAGATGAAGAGCTGTTGGCCGATCTGCTGCTCGATTGGGAAGACTCGCAATTCTCGCCCCCGCCGAAGACGCCGGAAGAACTCTGTCATGAGCGGATGGATCTGGCCGACGAATTGAAGCGACGGATCGAAATGCTGGCGTCGATTAACCGATTGATGATCGACCATTCTGCGGAAACGCCATTGCTCGATTCGAACTCTTTTGAATCGTTATCCCATGCCAAGTTCCCCCAAATTCCTGGTTATGAAATCCTGTCGGAAATCGGCCGTGGCGGGATGGGAATTGTCTATAAAGCCAGGCAACTGAGTGTCAAACGGTTCGTCGCCATTAAAGTGATCAATGGCGCCAAACAGAATCAGAGGGAATTGAGCAAGCGGCTTCGACGCGAAGCGGATGCGCTGGGACGTCTCAATCATGAGCACGTCGTCCGGGTTTATGATGTGATCGATCTTGGAGAAACGGTTTGCCTGGTTCTCGAATACATTGACGGACAAAATCTTGCTCAACGCGCAGCCGGATCGGCCATTGATCACCGTTCCGCTGCGGAAATCGCGCTGACGGTGGCAAAAACAATGGGCGATGTCCACCGGACCGGTCTTTTGCATCGCGATTTGAAGCCCGCGAATCTAATGCGTGATCAGTCCGGGACGATCAAAGTGAGTGACTTTGGTCTGGCAAAATATCTTGAGAACGATTCGATGCACACCGCAACGGGTGAGGGGATTGGAACCCCCAGCTATATGGCACCAGAACAGGCCCTTGGAGTCGCTGGTGATATTGGTCAATGGTCGGATGTCTACGGGATCGGAGCAACCCTTTACGATCTGATGACCGGTCGCCCTCCATTCGAGGGAGCGACCTTATTAGCGACATTAGCGCAACTAAAATCTATCGAACCAGTGACACCAAGAATGCTTGTACCCGAGATTCCAGTTGATCTGGAAACAATCTGTCTGAAATGTCTGGCAAAAGAACCAGCTCATCGGTACCCAAGTGCCTCAGCGCTGGCGTCCGACCTTGAGAATTTTCTGGGGGGGAAACCGATCAGCGCCCGGCCTTTGAATTCGCTGGAACTCGCCTGGCGCTGGTCGAAACGATTTCCTGATAGGGCAGGGTTAATTGCGGCGATCGCCTTGGGATTCGTGTTTGCGGTTGGGCTCGGGGCTTGGGAGGTGATACGGATTCACGACGCGGCGAATCGAGCTCAAACCCAGGAGAAAAATCTGGCGACGGCGACGGAGAAAGCTCACGTGCAAGAGTTCTACGCGTCTTTGGGGCGAATCAGCGAGCGGAGCATGCGTGGGCCAGCTGGATGGAGTTGGAACAACTTGGAAGAATTAAAACAGCTTGCCCCGCTTTGTCCGTCAGATGATCCGGCGGCGCTGTATCAGTTGCGCAGCGAAACCATGCGTGCGCTCGCTGCGTTCGACGCGAGGAAACAGCGAGACCTGCTTCAGGGATTTGACACCTATACGTTGGAATTCAGTCCTGACGGAAAGATTCTCGTTGCGGGTGCAAATCAAAACGAGGACGAGATTGTCAAAATCGCGTTGGTCGACACGACGAACTGGGAGGTCGCTCGAACACTCAGCTTTCCCGTTGACGATGAATATGTAAAGCAGCGTCCTGACGGCGTCCGATCGATGTTTTTCAGTCCAGACGGAAAGGAATTATTTGTTGGGACTCGAAGCGGTTGGGTTCGCGTATTTGACATGGTACGCGAACAAGAAACCCGGCAATGGCGAGGACATGATGATTACGTCTTTCGCATGCGATTCACGTCTGATGGCAATTCATTGTTAAGTTGTTCAAAGGATCATTCGCTCAAGAAATGGTCGCTTGAGGGGCATTTGATCGAAAAGGTTCATCACAACTGTGAGCTCACGGATATCGTCGTGGTGAACGACTCACTTAATCCGCAATCGACTCACGTCGCAGTGGCTGGAATGAACCCTCTCTGGTTGCGTGAAACTGATTTGAAGAAGGATTTGACAACAGACAATGAAGGCACATCTGCACCGCAAGCCTACGAAGTCGCAGCGCGGTATCCGGACGGCGGGGGATGGATCCGAGATTCCGGGTCAACACTTCAAGCACTCAATTCACTAACTCAACATCCACTAAGAAGATTCGTCGATCGAAAAAGAAAATATCGAATTCTCGGTGAACAGCACGGAATGGAAATTTCGGCCGACGCACGTTGGCTGGTCACAACCAATTCCGAATCAGCGAAGTTGTGGGATCTGGCCGGCAATGACCGAGTGAGCGAACTTTCCAGCGGAAACCGGGGACGTGTCACGGCACGATTTCACCCAACACAAAACTTGTTAGCAGTCAGCGGTGATCGGAAAATAACGGTTTACGACCTCTCGCCCACGAGCATCTGGCAACAGCGATTACAGCAATCACACCGGTTGCATGGAATGACATTGAGTCCCGATGGTGACCGAGTCGCTGCAATGAGGATTTTGACTTTTAACGGTTTATTCAATCAACTGTTGGTCGGAGAAACAGATTCCGATTACGTCGCTGCGCGACTTTCAGTGAAAACAGATCTGGAGGGTGCAATTCAGTTTTCTCCTGATGGCAAAGCGATTTTTGTCAGTCTACAGCAGCTCAATCTTCTCAAGTCAGTGAACTATGATGGAAGCGAAAATATCTCAATTCAATCGCCCGAACTGATCGACGCGAACATTCTCCGCGTCTCGCCCGACGGAGAACGTTTGTATTTCGTATCGAAATCGCAATCCAGTCTGTCCGGAACGACCGACCGGTCACCGGGCGAAATTAAAGTGCTGAATGTCGGCACAAACCAAATTCAATCCTTGTTGGTGAACAATGAGTCCGAACAAACCTTGCGTGTCAGCAAATTTTTGTCGCTGGCAGTGAGATCGAAATTCCTCGCCTGTTCCTCCGTTGATCAAAGCATTCGCATCGTGGATCTGGAACTTGGCACAGTCGTCGCAAAACGGGATTTACCGACGATTAGCGATACACTTTCCATGTCGCCGGACGAATCAACCATCGTTGCTGGGACCCGTCACGGCGATCTGCTTGTGATTGATATTCCGTCAGGCAAGCTTCGCCAAACCATCCATGCCCATGATACCACTGTCACCGCCGTGACATTTGCCGGGCAGGAACTGGTCGTCTCTGGCTCACAGGATCACAAACTGACGTTATGGAAATGGACCGAAGGAGAGCTTTCCGAGATCCTTACCTTTGGTCCGCTTTCGGGGTTAGTTCAGGAATTGGCAGCAAGTTCAGATGGTCGGATTGTGGCCGTTCAGGTGGAAGACGAAACCGCCGTTCGACTTTTACGCGTGGACCTTCTGCGTGAACGATTAAAAGAATACGGTCTGAACTGGTGAACGGATCAACGAAACGTCAGACCAGCAAGCTTAGCTTTCTGGTCGATCTTGACCGATCCAATGCCGGTTGATATTACCCTGCCCCTCACCTTCCTTTCGTCAATTTCAAATCAAAACTACGTCCGCGACCGAATCATGCCTACTGCTGCACAGCTGCTTTCGTCATCATTCACGCCGATAGTGCTGATTTCGGCCTGCGGTCTGGTCACGCCGTCACTCTACAACCGCTTGGGAGAACTGACGACTCGAATTCGACTCATCCATCATCAGAAGGTCGAATTGCTGAAGAATCTCCACGAGCACGAATACAGTGAGCAAGAGATGCTGCTGGATATGCTCGACTCTCAGAGCGAACAAGTTCTGGATAAGGCCCGATTGGTCAAGGCGAGCCTAAACTGTTTGTTATTGGCCATTGCGGCCTTCGTATTCTGTTCTGTCTTCACTGGTGCCGAAGAGCTGAATGAATGGATTGGCACCGCAGCTTTGGCGATGGGAAGTCTCGGCGTTGCCCTGTTCCTCAGCGGATTAGGTTGGGTGATGCGAGAACTTTCACTTTCACTTGAACCGTTACAGGCGGAAAAAGAGCATCTGAAGGCGGTAACGGCAATCTATTTATCGAAGTCGCGCGGCTCAAGAACGCTAAAAGTTGCTGAAAGCGCGTAACGCTGAGTGGTAAACCGCGCGGCGAAGAATTTCTCTTAGACAAAGCAAGGTTTGTTTGAAGACCGTGCCACTGTTTGACCGTCCTCGGTCAAACAGTGCCGAACTGCAAAACGAACATTGAAGATGCAAAAGCGCTGCTTCAGCTCGCGATTCTCACCGCGTCTGCCACTTTGATCGTTCCTTCGTAGATCGCTCGACCGACGATCGCGCCGATTAACTTGGGTTGCTGGCGTGAGGCCGCAGTCAAACGTTCGATATCCGCAAGAGTTGTTACACCTCCCGATGCGATGACAGGCAAGCCCATTTCAGTCAGGCGTAACATGTCCTGGATGGTTGCCTCATCAACACCCTGCATCATTCCGTCGTTGGCGATATTGGTGTAAATCACGGCCGCCAGATCGAGATCGGCGAATTGGCGGGCCAGTTCGAAGGCGGACGTTTGCGACACGTCCAGCCAGCCTGCCGTGGCGACCATGCCGTTTCTGGCATCCAGACCGAGCGCAATCCGACCGGGAAACCGTTTGGCCATCGAACGAAACCAGTCTGGCTGTTTCAGCGCTTGCGTCCCGATGATCGCTCGGTCAATTCCCACGACATCCAGCATTTCCTGGATCGTTGCTTCGTCGCGAAGTCCGCCACCCAATTCACACGGAATCTTAACCGCGTCGACAATCCCCTTAATGGCGGCAACGTTCACAGGGCGGCCCGCTTTTGCACCGTCCAGATCAACCAGATGCAGCCTGGTTCCCCCTTCGCGTTCCCAGCGAAGCGCCATTTCGGTCGGATTTTCTCCAAAAACAGTTTCTTGAGCGTAGTCCCCCTGCCGCAGGCGAACACAGCAACCACCCCGAAGATCAATAGCAGGCAATATTTCCATTTTTTTAATGCGCGATGAATGATGGGTTTCGAAGAGGTTAGTCGCTTGCGCGTTGTATTTTTACTGAAGAATTCCTGCGCTAAGCGGGAAGGCGGTACACAGGGCCTATAATTCTTTTGGACATCTGCCAATCATAGCAACTGAGAGACAGAGTCACGATGGAGCGAGGAGCCGATTTTAACGGGTCGGATCAGGACACACAGCGATTCATTTTCCCGATTTTCTCTATGAGACGCACTTTCCAATGCGGTAAGATGAAATCGAAAAAATGAGGAGCGCAAGCTGCGAGAAGGTTTAAAGAATTCAACCATGACGAGTTCGAATGGAGAGGCGAGTCCCCATCACGTCAACGGCGAAGTGGCCGGGCCGGGAAAGGTTCCGCACGTCACAGGGTCAGAAATTCCGCGCGAAGATCGATTCAGCCCCCTTCACCGATATCCAGCCTGTGCCAACGATGCCTCTGACCCCGCCGAACTTTGGGTCGATATCGAATTACACAGTCCTGTCACCGGGACCGAGCGGAATCTGGTTATTCCGCTTTGCAAAAAGTGCGCGGCGGAATTTGGCGTGGCGACAACCCCATCGCCCGAGATGAATGGAGCGACATCCACCTCGTTCACAGATCGTTTTATTATCAAGCCTGTGAAACGGGCGATGCGGAAACTGCAATTGATCGGTCGCAGTCTGGATCATTGGATTGGCCAGTCCCGGTATCGTTTCAAGGCACATCAGTTCCTGCGGCGCGATTTCGAATTGCGGGAATTGATTGAGAAAAATCCCGATCTGGAAATTCGATTCACGGGCACGAAGTTAATTCCCCAGCGTCCAATAAAGGCTCTTAACGGAGACTGGTTCGAGTACGAAATTCGGTTCGGGCAACCGGTCGATCTTGTTGACCCTGATGCCGCAACAGAAATCGAAGTTCATGCAAGAACAGCTCGATTTCTGTTGAGTTCTCTTAAGCCGAAAGGACCTCTTTCAACACAGTATTATTTGCGACTCGACATCGCTTACTGCTCCGATCAGCGAATCTTGATTGATATCTATCAGGAGCCATCGGTTCTTGACGAAAGCGTCCTTCGCCAACTGGTCGAGACAATCCGACGACTCCCTCGCCCGAATTTCAGCAAAGGGATTTCCGCCTTCAGCATGTTTGCGGTATTTGGCTATCAATCACCGGAGTGGGCTGAGTACTGGCGCGCTCCCTTTGCCGGTTTGCCAGAATCCAGGTGCATTGAAGGGGCCGAGACACATGAGTTACTTTTCAAGGCCCTTTCGATCTTTGCAGAAAAGCCGGCTGAAATTGATTCCAGATCCTCTTGGGGCGTCGAGCAATACACTGCATTTCTGGACGCTGCTCCTGACAACAATCTGGCGAGAATGCTGCGATCCGGACTTCTCTCTGAATCTGGATCGTTTCAGCAAGCGTCAGAAGACGCGCTGTATGTAGCGACCAGTTCAACGGACATGGATCATCAGGGGCGAGCGTGGGCCTATCTGCGGCACGCGTGGAATCAATTGAAAATGGGGCGAGAAGACGATGGAATTCAGGCCGTCCAACGAGCGATCAATGTCAATCCGATGAATCTCAAAAACAGGGCGGCAGTGATCGAGACCTTATTTGAATTTAATCAACTCGACGCTGCAAAAGATGTTCTGGAAGCGGCCGAGCGAGCTGGGGCCGAATCCCCCGTTTTTGATGTGGCGCGGGGTCGTTTAAGCTGGATTAGCGGTGACGCTGTCCGCGCCAGGAATTGGTTTAATCGCGCGATTGAACTCGATCCCAGATGCGTCTCTGCCTATTTTCACCGAGGTTCACTCAACGCCAATGAGTCCCGTTGGGCGGATGCCGAAAATGATTTGACCCGGTGCATTGAGTACACGGACAGCTCGTCGGCTTCTTTAGTTGCAGAGTTTTACTTGCGACGGGGCCGTATTCGCATGGAACAACAGCACAATGAATCGGCCATGTCCGATTTTAATGAAGTGTTGCGTCTACAACCCGAACACGTCGATTGTTTGTTTAATCGCGGACAGTTGTTGCTGGCAGAAGGGAAACTGGAGCTGGTGATTGAAGCCGCCGACCAGATCATCAGTCTTGTGCCTGATGGTCCAGGTGGGTGGGGACTTCGCGCCACCGCCCATTTTCAGTTGGACCAGTTTGACGAGGCCTTACCCGACTATGCCCGTGCGTTTGAGCTTGGTTTGACAAGCCCGAGTTTGTTATGCGAACGAGCTTCGATCTGGTTGACTCGACAGCAGTATCAGGAATCGCTTGAGGACGTTGAATCTGCCATCGAATTCGATCCGAACCATGCCCGGGCACACGACCTTCGCGGCCTGCTTTACGAAAACGACGGCGAAGAATTCTGGAGTTTGGCAGAGGAATCTTACTCCCAGGCGATTTCTCTTTCTCCTGAATGGGCATTGCCATGGTTTCATCGAGCCAATCTGCTGGCGATGTTAAAACGCAACCAGGAAGCATTAGACGACTATCGCAAGACGGTCGAACTGATTCCAGGTTTTGCGGCCGCCTGGAAGAATTTAGCATCGTGCCATGTCAGCCGCGAAGAATTCGATGATGCTCTGAATGCGTTTGCACGAGCTCTGGAGATTGATCCGGAACTTGTGGTGGCGCGCATGGAACGTGGAATGCTCCTGGGTCGGATGTCGCGAATTTCCGATGCGATCCTCGACTTCGATGCGATTTTAAATAGTGATCCGGCAAACGAAATCGTGCTCGCGCTCCGCGCCCGTTCGTTTATTATTACCGAGCAATACGATAAAGCGATTGCGGACTTCGACAAACTGATTGAACTTAACCCGTCCGTTCCGGCGCTGATCGGAAGGGGAACGGTCTGGCTGTACAAGGACTGTCCCGAAGAAGCTGAGAAGGATTTCGCCGAAGCAATTCAACTGCAACCAGAATCCGCAGAACAAATTCAATTGCAACAATTGTTTATCGAAGCAGGCGTTGCTCAGCATCGTGAGAATTACGAACAAGTGATCGAAAAGGCCGAAACAGCCTTGCAGATTGATGGGAACTCCGTCGATGGACTGATGATTCGAGCGGGGGGAAAATGGTATCTGGAACACTGGGTCGAAGCGGGTGACGATTTTTCGCAAGTCCTGGAGCGGGATTCAGATCGCCTTGCTGCATACAGCGGTCGAGGCCAGGTCAGGGTCGAACTTGGAGAATACGAAGAGGCAATCCTCGATCTTGATCGTGCGATCGAACTGGCAACGAATGATGAAGAGCAAGAGGAATCGTTCGTGGCGTATGCGTTGAACGGGCGCGCCCTGGCAAAAGCGGGCCTCGAGAGATGGAATGACGCGATTGAGGACTTTGACCAATCGATCCAGAAGTGTCCCGAAAACGCCTGGCTCCAGTACAATCTGGGAAGAATGTACGACCTTCGCGGGGACCGACGTTCCGCTGTCATCTGTTTCCAGATGGCGCTCGTACTTCGCCAACCGCGCCTGTCTCCGCGACAACGCGAACGAGCTCAGGCGTACCTCGATCGCCACCGGCCGGCAAGAGATTTAGTCGATGGCGGGGATTTTGCACCCAAAGATCACCCGTAACATCTGGTCTTCAATTCGAGGGGTCCCTGCTCCGAAGGGATCCGAGAAGTCGTCGCCTACGCATTGTGTCGCCATGCGCTGCATGATGTAAGACCGTTAAACGGTACCTTGGCTCAACTCAGTTTTCTGGCCCGAATGATTCGTCAATTCTTTACGATTCGACCCAAGATCTTCGTTGATCCAAAGTCGGACAATTGTCACAAACGACACCCAGAAATGTGAGACCGAGATGGAAGCGAGGAATTCGATTCGGTTTTCGAAATTTATTCCGTAACGAAAGCCACAGTAAAAGCATCTGATTGCTTGGGAATCGAGTTTCAATGGTTTTCAGCTCTGCTTCGCGTGCGAGACAGTCATGAATGAATCATTTGCAGCCAGGATCGCAAAACGTCTCGCGAGCAATTTCCGTTTTGACTCATTCTCGCCGCGACTCGGATGTGTTTTCTCGATCGCAATCGTGTAAAGGACAACCTTGAATGCCTGAACTTCCTGTGATGCCTGACGTGAGTGAACCGAATCAAACTGGTAAATCGACCGTCGGCTTAAATTCAATAAGTTGCTCTGGTGGCTGCGAACACCATCAAACCTTAACAGCCGTATTTTACACGCCGATTCTACTCTTGTTTGGGGGATTCGCCGCATTGGCGACGTTTCCAGAAATCGCGGAATACGCGGCTCCCTGGATCGACGACCCTGTGAGTCAACATGTCTGTCCCGCATCGAATGGAGCATCAACGGTCTCCAATTCGTGCGGATTGACAACTGGTTGCCCGACATCCATCGCAGCCGACGCAGATCTCAGTAACCGTATAAGGCTCCAAGATATGTTGGATGTAACGATCTCTCCCCCGGAATCAACTTCAAAGGAAGACTTAGAACTGCCTTCGGAGATGACTTTGGAGGATTCTTCGCCAGAACGCCTTTCGGTTGAAAACACCGACGATTCCCCAAACACATCGAATTGAAATGAAACAAATTGAGCGTCTTTTTTCTGCCCATCTTGGATTGACGGTCGATCTGATTAATCAGCCTTGAGACTCAAGAAATTGATTCCGTTTGTCACTTTAGTTTGAATCGAAATCGGGATTTCCATGTCGCTTTCGGGCTTAAGGATTATTGCAGGAATCGTGGTTTGGGGACTCGTTTTCCTGGCAACACTGTCAATCGGCCAGGTGCGATCGGATTGGGGGCACAGCATTTGTGGCCCCTGGGGGTGCGGTCCGCCGCTGTTGGCTCTGGTGGCTTGCCATCTTTCCTGGCTGGTCGTACTGCTTCCGCTTGCTGCCTTGATCCAAAACTGGATTGGGGAGCGTGCCACACGATTGCTCGGATCGTTGTTGATCTCATTTGGCCTGATCGGCATCGTGGGAATTATTGCCTACGAGTTTTTCACCTGGTGGCCGTCGGCGTCCGAATTTCATCGACGCTATCTCTGGCAAAGGCTCGGCTTTTCGATTGTCACTCAAATCGATCTTCCTGTCATCGAGACGATCTTGACTGGATGTTTTCTCTACTTTCAGGCGGCCAATCAAAGATTTCGATCGAGGACCCGGCCTGAAGTCCCCATCGAAACGGCAGTGACTGCGTGAAAGAATTAGTGAGCATTTCACGAGCATCAGTCTGCGGATCAAATCGGCGAATCGCTTAAAACTTCCAGAGAATCTTCAATTTTCTAAAGATTGTGCCACTGCTTGACCGTCTTCGGTCAAGCAGTGCTCTTTTTTCTCTGGCAGACGAAGAAGCCACTGCTTTTCCGAAGACGACAAAGTAGCCATCATCGCTCCGCGTGATGAGCATGTGTCGGAAATGATTCAATCGTTGCCTTAGCTTTGGAACAAACCCATTACTCAAATCTTGGCTTTAAAAACATGCTGTTTGGTATTTGGCTGGTTCTCGAACAGTGCTCATCACGCGGAGCGATGATGGCTACTTTGGGCACGCCGCTTTTGCTGTCATATCTTTTTCGACCATACAACAGAATTCGCGGGTAATACTCGGCCTTTCCGAGGATTGTCCGCGACGTAGCGTCGAAAATGCTTGAACTGTACTTCTGATCTCACGAGATGATCAAAGCCGTCCTGTTGCCAGAATCGTCCCGATGTGCCGATTACACGGTTAATCTGAACAGCTTGATAATGCTTCCAGTTTTCGCATTGAACTAACATCGAGTCTTCGTCGCGAAACGCCGCTAAAAGTTGAACGTGATTGGGCATGACAACGAAGTCCGTCAAGTCGTATCGATCTCCATCGAACGTAAGCAAGCTGTCGGCGACGATTTTCGACAAATTCGGCGATTTAAGGACGCATGCGCCGTGGCCTGCATCCAGTTCGTCATGCCAGCGTTTGGAAAAGTGACCAAAAAACTCTTCACGTGATTCCTGACTCAGATCTTGAAGTCGTTGTCTCCAGTTCGCATCAAGCGGATTGATGCCATGAAGCCTTAGCCATTGACGCCGCTCATGCTGCCAGCGCTCCAGCACTTCTTGCGGAATGGAATCATTCGTACGCCATGTGATGAAACATAGAACTCCGGCCTGCATCCAATGTGGCAACCGTCGTTCAAACACCGAGACGTCTGCACGTGGATCAAAGAAATGAAGCTCACTCATGGAATGCACTTAGAAAAGTAGCCATCATCGCTCCGCGTGATGAGCATGTGTCAGAAACGATTCAATCGTTGCCTTAGCTTCGGAACAAATTCATTATTCAAATCTCGGCTTTGAAAAAATGCTGTTTGGTATTTGGCTGGTTCTCGAACAATGCTCATCACGCGGAGTGGTGATGGCTACTTTGGAAGAAATCCTCGGAACTGACTTATCAAGTCAGAATTTCAACCAGCCAGCCTGCTACAGCGTTGCGATTAATTCTTTCACTTTGCACTCAATCAGATTTCGCACTTCGCGAAACTGTTCGGGCGTCATGTCGCGCGGGTCTGGTATCTGCCAGTCCAATCGCTGCTTCGCAATGACAAGAGGACACTCGTCTCCACACCCCATCGTAATGGCCACTTCGACTTCGTTCCCATTGAAGGCGTCCAGCCCCTTGGAAGTATGAGTCGTCAGGTCGTATCCCAGTTCGCGCATCGCTTCGATGGCTTTCGGGTTGACTCGGCCCGATGGACGGGACCCGGCACTATAAGGTTCGACCTTCCCATTCCCGTGTATGCGCGCAAACGCTTCAGCCATCTGACTTCGGTTCGAGTTTTCCACGCAGACAAACACAACTTTCTTCACGAACAAATCTCCTTTGCGGCGGGGGAACAGCCGCCGTTACGGTCTTGCACACAACGGCAGATAAAACGCTCTTACACAACGCTTTACTGTTTCACAAGTCGTGTCATTCCGGAACCATTGAACTTTTTCCAGCCGTCGTGAATAGTTTTGCTGGCGGCGAGTTTTCAGGATATTGCTCGAAACCAGCAACGTGAGTTCATTTCATGAGCCAGGATCAAGATGCAGCTAACCCCGTCTCCCTCGGTGAGATGGCACGCGGGTACTTCCGAGGGAAGTTATTGGTTGCAGCGGTGAGGCTGGGAATCGCCGACGCACTTGGTGATGTTGAAAAAAGTCTCGACGAGATTGCGCTGGTAACTAAGACCAACCCAGACGCTCTGCATCGACTTCTACGTGCATTGGCAAGTATCGGAGTTGTCGCCGAAGTGGCACCCGCCCGATACCGATTAACGCCGTTTGGACAGCCACTTCGCAAGGATGTGCCAGAATCCGTCTGGGCTTCGATCATTTTCTGGGCCGACCTGCTGGCCGATTCGTGGACCTATCTGGCTGATTGTGTTCAGACGGGAAATCGGGATGGTGCCGCGATAGCGAGAGAACGCGATGGAACGAAATCACGCTGGTCGGTGGAACCTGATGCCAAAGCAATTTTTCATCACGCCTTCGCGGAATCAACGGCGGCGAGTATGGCTCCGTTTATCGCGGCTCATGATTTTTCGACATATCGAGTCATCGCGGATCTTGGTGGAGGTGGCGGCGGATTGCTGACGGCAATTCTGACCGCGATTCCCCAGGCCCAAGGAATTCTCGTCGACCGGAATGAAGCGGTGACCGCGGCGGCGACAAAATTCAAATCACTCGGACTGGCGGATCGATGTCAGTTCCAGGCCGCGGACCTGTTTGACTCGGTGCCAACGGGGCCGGACGTCTACATTCTTCAAAGCGTTCTGCACGGTTACGACGACACCAACGCGCGGCGCATTCTTCACAACTGCCGTGCGGTCGCAGAACCGGGAAGCAGGCTGCTGATCATCGAAGTTGTGCTCCCAACGACGGTCGCGTCGACCGATCCTGCTTTAGAGAAATTGCTGATGGCCGACATCAATATGCTCGCGGTCACAGGGGGTCGCGAGCGAAGCGAAGCGGAGTGGTCGTCACTTCTGTTGTCAGCGGGCTATCAGGTCACCGGCATCAACTCGGTACCGGGGGCAACGGCGAGTATTATTGAGTCCGTTCCGATCCAGTGAAACGGCTCATAAGCATCTATCCCGCGAAGGCCGTCTGCCTTTCCGAAGCCGCAGTCCGGCAGCTGAGAAAGTCTGGGGCTTCGGAATTAAAAATAGAACGGGGGTCATGACATCGATTGAATTGAACGTCCAATTCCGTTCATACCAAGCAGCGACTCACTGGACGATTTTGTCGCCGAAACAATGAGGATCAGGTCCTGACACTATTGCCCCCCCGCATGCAGATGCTTAATGGGCCTTTGCCTCGGAAATCTGCGTGATAACGCCTCGGTAAACGGCGCCTCAGACGAATGCAAAGCCCCTGCCGCGGCGGCGCAGGGATTTCACTGAATTAACTTTGTCTTTGCCATGGGAATTTACATTGAGGCGTATCGATAAACGGTAACTCCGACTGAATCTTCATCCAGGTGGAAGCGAATTTGGTAACCAGACCACGCCCCCACCCCAACGTCATTCGTCTTACATTCCACCGTGGCTCGGGGCCCGTCGTTTTTGAAGCCATGTTCCCGTGTTTGAGGGAGGATGATCTTTCGGCAATCTGTTATCATCCAAGAGCGCTCGGATGGATCGTCGGAGTACTGGGCTCTCAGGAGAGACTGATGTCGAAATTTGATTTGTCTGTGCATGGTTTGAATGTGCAGACGATTTTGCGTAATGCTGACCCCTCGCAGTTGTATGAAGAAGCGATCCGGTATGAACCGGGGACGCGCATTTCCAATTCGGGTGCTTTGATCGCCTATTCCGGCGAGAAGACGGGACGGTCTCCGCAAGATAAGCGGCTGGTCAAGAATTCCGCCTCGTCCGATGACATCTGGTGGGGGCCGGTCAACTTTCCGTTGGACGACGCCACGTTCTCGATCAATCGCGAGCGCGCGAAGGACTATCTCAACACGCGTGATCGACTTTATGTGGTCGACGCGTATGCCGGCTGGGACCCTCGGTACCAGATCAAGGTTCGTGTGATCTGTTCACGGCCATATCATGCCTTGTTTATGCATCAGATGCTGATTCGTCCGACGGACGAACAGTTGGAAACTTTTGGTAAGCCCGACTTCGTGATCTATAACGCCGGTCGATTCCCGGCCAATCGATATACGACCGGGATGACATCCACGACCAGTGTTGATGTCAGCTTTGAAAATGGTGAAGTCGTCATTCTCGGTACCGAGTACGCCGGCGAGATGAAGAAGGGAATCTTCACCATCATGAATTACCTGATGCCCAAACGGGGTGTCCTGTCGATGCATTGTTCGGCAACGGCCGATCGGGTGACGGGTCAATCGTCGGTGATGTTTGGATTGTCGGGAACAGGAAAAACCACTCTGTCGGCTGATCCGCGTCGATCGCTCATTGGTGACGACGAACATTGCTGGTCGAATGAAGGGATTTTCAACATTGAAGGGGGCTGTTACGCGAAAGCAATTTATCTTTCACGTGAGTCCGAACCCGAGATTTTCCAGGCATTACGCTACGGTGCGGTCCTGGAAAACGTCGTCTACGACGATGCACATCATCATGTTGATTTCAACAATTCGTCGATCACACAAAATACCCGCGGGGCTTACCCGATCGAGTATGTGACAAATGCAAAAATTCCTTGTGTTGCTGGTCACCCGACCGACGTCATCTTTTTGACATGTGATGCCTTTGGAGTGCTGCCACCAGTCAGTCGCCTGACTCCCGAACAGGCGATGTTCCACTTTGTGAACGGCTACACGGCGAAGATCGCCGGAACCGAAGTCGGCGTGAAAGAACCTCAGGCCACATTTTCCCCCTGTTTCGGTGGTCCATTCCTGGTCTGGCACCCTCAGAAGTACGCCGACCTGCTGGCAGATCGAATTCGAACCCACAATGCCAAAGTCTGGCTGGTCAACACCGGCTGGAGCGGTGGCGCCTATGGAACCGGTTCGCGAATGAAACTGGCGTATACGCGATCAATCATTGATGCGATTCATTCGGGTGAACTGAAGGATGCGCCAACTCATGTCGACCCGATCTTCGGGCTGAACGTGATCACGCGGTGTTCGAATGTGCCTAATGAGATTCTTGACCCGCGAAAGGCATGGTCCGATCCCGGTGCGTATGAAGCGAGTGCCCGTAAGTTAGCCGCATTGTTCGCGGAAACCCACGCGCAGTTCCAGTCAGGAGGCGTGATTAAGGCCTCAATGGAAGGCTAATTGTCACGTTGCGGGTGCGTCCCGCAACTCAGCGGGAGGGCGAAACTCCTGTCGAGCCGCATCGTCGATGCGTGTACCCCATTCACGGCTCGGCAGGAGGCTCCCTCACGCAACGACGCGATCGGTTATATTACGGGCCTGATTTGGCGCGACCACCGGTCCGCAACGTTTTCGAAGCAAGTTCGATCAGCTCTTCATCCATACCACTATTCTGTAACTGAGCGACGGCCGCTTCGACATCATATTCGATCCTCTTTAACTCGACTCGACCATTTTCGATGATCGCATAGGCGGCGCGCGGGTCGCCGTCGCGCGGCTGCCCGACACTCCCTGGATTTAAGACCTGGCAAGTCCCCAGATCGAGATGAAAGGGAATGTGGGTGTGTCCGACACAGACGAAATCGACATCGAAATTCGTTAGTCGCCTTTGCCAGCCCTCAACGTCAGCGGCAAGATACTCATCCATCGGATCACGCGGGGTCGCGTGGACCAGATGAAATCGCAATCCGTCGATCACCAGGTTCTGTGTCACAGGCAATTGAGTCAGATACTTCAGATGTGATGGCCGCAGAATGTTCCAGTGGAGTTGTCGGGTCGCACCGGCCAGCTTACGAAATCCCGTTCCGAACGGCGGGGGAACTCGTTGAGCAACCGAATGATCGTGATTTCCACGGATCGCTCCGGTTGCATGCGTCCGCACCCAGTCGATGCAGGGAATCGGATCGACCCCGTATTCGACCAGATCACCTAAAAACAGGCACGCATCGAACGTTTCCTGAATGGACTGCAGTGCAATCGAGTTCGCATGAATATCGGCAAGAATGAGGATTTTCATCGACTGCTCTCCAGAATGTGCAATCCGTCTTGACGATTGACATCACGCAACGGTTTAATACGTCAACCCTTCGCTATCGAACTCGTTTGACAAGAACATTTCATGAGTTCCCCCATAGATCAATTGACGCTCCGTGAAAAGTTGCGAGATGCCGAGCATGTTCTCCGTGAACTTGCCGAACATCTTGAACTGGGATTTATACCGAAAGTTCATGAGCTTAAGAAGTTAAGCCGTCAGCATGATCCCTCATCCGGCGCACAGCCGGTTGCCGATGTCACAATTCGAAGCTATGTTTCTGGTGTGATTGAAAGTGATCGGTTTACCGGCGGTTTGGTCGAATCATTGGAAAAATACCTGAACGCAATTGAAAAGGATGTGTCTGAAGTCGTCAACCGGGGTCTCAATAGTTGAAACCTCTTCAAA
The DNA here is from genome assembly GCA_903899985.1 of uncultured Schlesneria sp. Classification (GTDB taxonomy): domain Bacteria; phylum Planctomycetota; class Planctomycetia; order Planctomycetales; family Planctomycetaceae; genus Schlesneria. Next base: position 42,137 of record CAIULL010000027.1, on the reverse strand, counting down.
ATACGTCGAGTTCGGTATTCCCTATGGTCAGATTGAGTGTCACCTTTGAGAATCCCTGTAAGCTCCTTGCTCGAGCGACATTGTCAGAACTTGTCTGGTTGCTGAATTTCTTCAGCCGAAATTGATTCTCGCATCGCTTCCTGAGGAACTTGAAGTTGCAAATCTCGTCAAAGTTTCCCGGGTTCCGAGGAGCAGCAGTTCCTGGAGAACCGATTTTTGCGTTTTGTTGAGAATCATGTCGGAACTTTCGAGATTCACTTTTTTAACGATTATCACGAATTTTTACCCTGGCGGGCGTCATGTCCAGCAGCCTGAATCAACCGAAGTCTGAATCCGGTAGTGGTACCGGATCAGGGTTCGGTTATTTGTGGCGCTCGGGCAAAGGTGCAGGCCCGGAAACGGTCATCACGAATCCCCGTGTGATGCCCTCGTCCGGTCTTTCAGGTGAAATTTCGACGAACGGCAATGATCTTGTTCCTCGCCTGTTCCCGACCACCCACGATGCGGAAAATGTCGCTGGAATTACGATTGGCCATTTCACGATCCAGAAGCGGATCGGGGTTGGGGGGATGGGTAGTGTATTTCTTGCGTCGGACGAACGTCTCAAGCGAGATGTCGCGTTAAAAGTACTCGCTCCATCGCTCGCACTTGATCAAACATCGGTGCAACGATTTCAGAACGAAGCTCAAGCAGCGGCACGACTGGATCACGACAACATCGCCCGTGTCTTCTATTCGGGTGAAGAGTCTGGCCTTTACTACATCGCTTACGAGTATGTTCCCGGTCAGAATCTTCGAGATTTGATCAGATCAAAAGGCTGGCTTGAGCCGGCCGAGGCCGTCAACTATGCCATTCAGTTGACGGCGGCGTTGAATCATACTTCGAGTGCCGGGGTGATCCACCGTGATATCAAGCCGTCGAATGTTTTGATTACTCCGTTTGGCCGTGCGAAACTCGTCGACCTGGGGCTGGCACGAAAAACAACGTTGGAGTCTTCATTTGAACTGACGATCCCGGGAACAACGCTGGGGACATTCGACTATATTTCCCCGGAACAGGCGCGTGATCCACATAGTGTCGATGTGCGCAGCGACATTTATTCGCTTGGATGCACGCTCTATCACATGTTGACCGGCGAGCCACCTTACCCTGAGGGAACGGCTCTGCAAAAATTATTGGATCACCAGGATAAAGAACCCCCTGATCCGGCGAAAAAGAACCGGCGTGTGTCGCCAATGCTGTCACATGTCGTCCGTAAAATGATGGCCAGTTTGCCAGCACGGCGGTATGCCACGCCAGGTGATTTGCTCAGAGACTTGTTGATCGTCGCACGGAGTCTGGGTGCGGGAGCTGTGCCGATCGACGGTCAGGTCTGGTTGACGGCAACACGATTCAAACCCCCATTCTGGCAAAGTAACTTCGGATGGGTCGCAACGACGTGTGCGTTATGCCTGCTTGTGGCCGCCGTGCAATTTTATCCTGATTTTTCCCGAATTGTTTTTCCACGTGATACCGCAACGAGTAAACGAACTCAGCCGGACCCGTTCCCACTTGAGACGGTCGAACCGGAACGGTCTGTATCAATTGCAAGTCGTCAGTCAAAACCGCTGGAAACGTCATCCCGCCCGGCTGACGATCCGAAGGTTTCTGTGATCCCAGAGAATTTTTTGACTTCGAAAACCACAACTGCAGCGCCAGAGCCGGGAACGATCGGTATCGTTCCAATTCCTGCAACGACAACCAATGGAACCGGCTCAGCAGAGACGTCGACAACGATTGAGAAATCAAAACCGTCGCCGAGTGCTGAAAAAATCGCAATAACACCTGCCGAATCGCTCCCAGCCATTCAGATCAAGAATGGAAAGTCTTATGCAAGCCTGGAAGCGGCTTGTACGGAAGCTGCCGAAGTCGGCAGTACGATTGAACTGCGATATAACGGTGTCCGTGAAGCCGAGCGTCCGATTCGATTACCGAACAAGAAACTGATCATTCGCGCCGCCGAAGGCTATCGACCAACAATCCTGTTTGCTCCAAACGAGTTTGCAGCCGACGGGGCACAGCCGCACATGATCACAGTGGCCGGCGGATTACTTGAATTCGTCAATGTTGATCTGGTGATGGTCATCCCGAATCGTGTGAGTTCCGATCGATGGGCGATGTTCTCACTGGAACGACCAGAAAAGGTACAAATGAAGGGAGTGACAATCACAGTCACGAACCCTCATAACAAGGCGGCTTGTGTGGTCGAGCAACGAGCACCCGTCGGGCAAGGACTGGATGGGATGGGACTGAGAAAGAACGGAATGCCCGTGATTCCACCGGAACTGTTGTTAGCCGAAAGTTTTGTCCGCGGAGTTTGTGATTTCATCGTGCTGCGCGATCCTGTTCCGGCACGATTTGAATTGAAGGATTCGGTCGTTGGCGTGGATGGCAATCTCTTGCAACTCAAACTTGTCATGAGTCCTGTTGGAATGGAGAAAGAGAGTATATCGCTGGGTCTGGAACATGTGACGTGCCTGCTTGGCCAAAGCCTGCTTGCGGTAGAAGGAATGGGCGGATTGACCGAGAAATTACCGCCGATTTTCGTTGATGCCCGCAACAACGTGATCTCGTGCGGGCCTAATCGTCCATTAATTTCCATGCGGGGGCTGGCAGAGTTCATGGACTTTGAACAGTCGTTCTCATGGAAAGGTGATCTGAATTTCTACAATAACATCGAAACCTTTCTCGACATCTCGACGTCGCAAGTGACCGGGAATTTCCCTTCGTATGAACAAAGTCAGTGGAAGTCATTCTCGCGGACGTACGAAGGTGTGCAGTCCATCAACCTGAAAGTCGTCAAGACGCCGGACAAATCGTTTTCGAGCCTCATGCCAGATGACGTGGCCTTGTTAGCAGAATCGAATCCGGCGGTAAAAGGTGCGAGCGATGGTTATGCCGCTGGTGCCCCGATGAAGAAACTGCCTCACCTTGAAAAGTAGGACGTCTGGCTGGTGCTGGTCAGCACCTCGAACGTACCGAACTTTTGATGAACTTTGTAATCCGCGTGCCACTGCTTGATCGTCTCCGGTCAAGCAGTGCTCTCTTAAAAGCATCATTCGTCAGCCTGACCCGCCAGCGAAGGATCGTCTTAACGGAAACGAGATCCCTCGCCTGCGTTTCGGGCTTACGTTTCAGGGTGTTTTTTGTGATGACCGTTTCTATCTGGATCGATCAAGATCGTGTGTCGAATCACAGAGAATTCAGGAGTAATCCGGGTAAGCACACGAAACAAGAATAAGCCACTTCTTCTCGAAAGGTTCCGATGCTGTGGCACAGAATCCAGGTTTCAGAAGTTTGACAAAGCGCTGGCTCGTTCTTCCTCAGCCCCATTGCGGAAAGCTCTTGAAGAGGACGATCGCGACGGCTGTTCCGATCGCGGGGATCAGTACCGTCGTCACAAATATCGGACCATACGCGCGCGAATGTGTCTCGCCACAAATGTTATGGATCAGCATCACGACGTACCCGTTCGCCGGAAGTGAGTCCAATGTCCCTGAGGAGATTGCCACGATCCGATGCAGGGCACGCGGCGCGACGCCAAGTTGATCAATATAGATCGGCTTGATCACCGGCAGAGCAATGGCTTGACCGCCAGATGCGGACCCGGCAATTGCGGCGATCACGGCCACGGCAATCGCCGCTCCGATCAACGGGTCGCCAGGTATGTTTGTCACCCAGTTCACGACAAGTTGAAACGCCGGCAGTGTTTTTATTGCGGCACCGAATCCGACGACGGCACTCGTTGATCCAACGGCGAGCAAGCCATTGAAAAAACCTTCACCAAAACACTTCCAGACATCATTTAATCGACGACGCATCACGATCGTCCCGACAATCACACCGAGAAAGATTGCCAGTGTTCCGTCCTCAGGAAATCGACTGAAAATCGCATGCAATGTCGGGGTGCTTTCCGCCGAAAACGCCAATGAGGCAATGGCGTGACACATCGCAGGAAGCAGGTTAAGTGCCAGTATGGTGACAACCAACGGCAACATCGCCAGTAGAAACGGAGGTCCTGCCACATCTGTTGTTTGAACACGATCGGTGTCCAGCGTTTCAAAGCCGAGACCCGCTTTGACGTCGCGCCGAATCGCAGTATCGAGATACCATTGTCCAAGCACGAACATCAGTAAGGCAACAATCAAACTGACAGGCCACCCCGCTCGGGCGTCAGTTAATGACTGACCTGTTGTTGCATCGACAAGATATTTGATCGGGATCAAATTCTGGATTTCCGGTGAGCCTGCCGATGTCATTGTGAATGTAATTGATCCGAAGGCGATCGCTGCGGGAATAAACCGACGAGGAAGATTCGCCGAGCCGAACAGGTGCACGGCAAGTGGATAAACTGAAAACCCGACCACGAACAGCGAAACACCGCCGTAGGTCAACACGGCACATGCCAAAACGACCGCCAGACAGGCGCGTTCCTTCCCTAACTGCATGACGACGGCACGCGCGATCGACACGGCGGCACCGGATTCGTCCATTAATTTTCCAAAGACCGCTCCGAGTGCAAAAATCAGATAGAAGCGTTTCACGTAATCCGCAAACCCGGTCATGTAAGCCTCGTTCATCTGTGCAACCGGGTCAGCGCCACTGAATGTTACAGCAATCAAGGCACACAGCGGTGCTACGACAAAAATGCTTTTGCCTTGCACCACCAGGGTCATCATTAACGCCATAGAGCTGAAGAGAATCGCCAGATGATAAATGTCATGGAACATGGATTCAGGCACTTGACAGACAGGTGACTTCCGGGAAAACAACCGAAAATTGGCCGGCAGACAGTTCTCAGGCACGCGGAATTCGAAAAGTCATGATGACATCGCGTGTCGCTGCCTCGTTTGATGTGATCGATCCTATCAGATCATTGAGGCGTCATCACATGAAAACGATGTTTTCTTAACTCGTGTTGGTAGCCATGTTGGATTCCGCTCGGTTGCCAGTCGAATCGCGGGCCTGTTTCCAAGAAAATTCCCTCATTTTCGGTTTTTAGACTCTTCCTTTTCTGTCCGACTTCAGGCATACTGTCTTTAGTTCATCGCCTGACATCGCTTCGGCAGCGGGAACTCCTGTCAGATATTGATTCACGACCCAAACCATTGAAGATTCAACATGCCTCGCGTCGGCATTCTTGCCCTGATTCAAGAGTCAAATACCTTCCTTCCGGGGACGACCACACTGGGTCATTTCCAGCAGGATTTGTTGCTGGTTGGCGAACAAATTCGAACTCAGTTTTCCAGTGCTCATCACGAAATTCGCGGTTTTTTTGACGGATTGGCCCAAGCCGGGTTCGAAGCGGTACCGTTGTTTGCAGCGCGAGCATTGCCATTTGGGACCATTGAACCTGAAGCGTTCGAAGCACTTTTGCAAAAAATGCTGGAGCAGTTGGCTGCCGCCGGGCGACTGGATGGACTTCTCGTTGCGCCACATGGTGCCACGGTTTCCCGTTTGTTTCCGGATGCAGACGGAGAGTGGCTGTCAAAAGTTCGATCGGTTGTCGGGCCAACGATGCCAATCATCGGAACACTCGATCCGCACGGGAATTTGTCAGCCGAGATGGTCTCAGCCACCAACGCGCTGGTCAGTTATCGGACAAACCCTCATGTCGATCAGGAACACCGGGGTATTGAAGCGGCTGAGTTAATGATTCGAACGTTGAAAGGGGAGATCAAACCGGTACAAGCCGCTTGTTATCCACCGATGGCAATCAACATTGAGCGTCAATGCACTTCGGAATCTCCTTGCAAAGATCTGATTGAACGCTTTGACGAAGTCCGAGGTCATGAGGGTGTTCTCGCGGCAAGCTTGATGTTTGGTTTTCCTTATGCTGACGTTGTCGAAATGGGATCGTCATCGCTGGTTGTCACTGATGGAAACCTCGAATTAGCCAAAACGCTGGCCCGCCAACTTGGTCAGGAAATGTGGAATCTGCGAGAAGGTTTGGCGGGGACATTTCTGTCGGTCGAAGATGCGGTGGCACAAGCCGCAAGCCTGGCAGGGCCAGTTTGCATGCTCGACATGGGAGACAATGTCGGCGGCGGTTCGCCGGGGGATGGAACATGGCTGGCTCGTGAGTTGTATCGAACAGGAATCGGCCCGGCATTTGTCTGTATTGATGATGCCGCGACGGTTCAATTGGCGGAAGCCATCGGAATTGGGCAAACATCGACCTTTTCGATCGGTGGCCGGACGGACGAACTGCATGGCCCACCACTCGAAGCCGAGTTCACTGTGCGACAGCTGGACGACGGACGCTATTCCGAAGACGAAGTTCGTCATGGTGGTTTCACGGAATTTGACCAAGGGCGGACTGCAATCCTTTCTACGCAGAACGGACTGACGGTGATGGTCACATCGAAACGATCGCTTCCGTTCAGCTTAAAGCAGTTGACATCGTTTGGGCTCGACCCGAAACAATTTCAAATCATCGTGGCCAAGGGAGTAAATGCTCCACTGGCGGCCTATCGTTCGGTCTGCCCCAGCATTCTGCGAGTTAACACGCGCGGTGTCACTGTGGCAGACATGACTCAACTTCCTTATCGAAATCGTCGACGACCGATGTTTCCATTTGAGAGGGCAACAAGTTGGTCAGCTTAGTTCACAGAAAACAAATGATCTGAGGGTTTTTTCGTGGCGAACAACGATGACACAATTAACCGGGGGACAGCCAACTCTCCGGCCGTGGCAAGCCAGCTCAGTCAGGCGGTACGAGCCGGTCTGCCGCTGGAGACAGGTCTACGTGCGCTGGCCGAGCAAACTCGATCAGGACGAACTCGTCGTGCTCTGATGGAACTGAGCGAACGCCTGGAGCAAGGAACGCCGCTCGCCGATGCGATGCGGAATACGGATTCGCATCTGCCGCATTCCATGAGCGTACTGGTCGAAGCGGGACTGGAAACAGGCAAGCTCGATTCCGTGATGCAATACAGCGTCGAACAGTCGCAGCGAGCATCGTGGCTTCGGCGTGAGGTCTGGATGTCGCTGGCCTATCCTCTTTTTCTTACATTGTTTTGTGGAATGATCTGCTCATTCATTCTGGTGACGATCATCCCGCAATTCAAAAGGATCTTCGACGACTTCGGTACTGAACTTCCCGGATTAACGCTGGTGCTGATCCATTTTTCCGATTTCTTCGTGAATTTCTGGCATCTCGTCGGGACCCCGATTTTTTATATCCCGTTTGCTCTCTGTGTCCTCTTTTTACTGCTCGGCCGATCGGGATTGATGCAACGCTGGGCCACATCGATCCCGTTGTTTGGGACCGTCTTTCGGCTGGCAACCTATTCGGAATTCTGTCAAATTCTGGCGATACTCACCGAAGCGAAAATGCCGTTTTCGAAGGCGTTACGGTTTGCCGGCGCCGCCAGCGATGACCGCTGGCTCAAACACAAATGCCTGATGATGGCTCACGATGTTGAACATGGTTCGACCCCGGATGAGGCGGCCATGCTGTCCGGATTGCCGAACTCGTTAAGGCAGGTCTTTCGTCATGCCAGTTCGGAAAGGACATTTATTGAAGCCTTACGCGGACTGGCTGACCTGTACGCCGCGCGATGTTCTGTCAGCTCTCGACTCGTCAGTGCGATCCTTGAACCGTTTGCCTTAGTCGTTGTGATGGGCTTTGCCGGGATAACGACCATCGCGTTATTTCTTCCGCTGATCAAATTGCTGAACGATCTGTCTTAGTGAAATTTTCACAGAAGCGAAGCCGCGATTCGGAATTAGTTCGTCACTGAGGGAGGTTGGGGTGGACCCTTCGATTACTTTTATCTTGTCGTGTGGACCGTTCGCGATCTTGATCACGGCTTGTGTACTTCGAGCGATTTCAGCAGCTCAACCCGAAGTCACCGCGACCGGCGACCGGCGGCGGATGTTGAATTTTATCAGCTATGTCCTGACCGTCATCGCCATTGTTGGAATGGTGTTTCTGACACTCACTTCTGGCGCGGTTGGATTCATCGGATTGCTGCTCGCTGTTTTTATGGCCTTCCTGATGGTTGACGCAGAGATCCGCATCGGAGGCGCGAGAGACCGCGCCAGACAAGTGGAATTCGTCTGGCTGCTGGCACTGGCCGTGAAGTCAGGTCGCCCGCTTGCTGACGAGATCGAAGCTTATGCACAAGGGACATGGGGGCGACGACATCGACTATTGACTGATATGGCAGATCGATTGCGTAGCGGCGTGCCGCTGACCGAACTGGCTGTTCCCCAGGGACTGCTGCCCCGATCTGCGGCCATGCAGATTCACGCTGGCGTCGCATCATCATCTCTCGAAACAACATTGCGTACCACAGCGCTTCGACTCACGCGAGAACTGACGGAAGATGACGAATCGGTAAATACAGGGGGCGCACTTATTTACCCCGCAGCCATGATCCCGATTGCGTGCCTGGTCGTCGGGTTTCTCATGTATTACATCATTCCAAAGTTCAAAAAGATCTTCGAAGATTTTGGAACGGTCCTTCCCCAGCCGACAATCCTGCTGATTCAATTGTCAGATGCCGTCGTCAATTTCTGGTATGTCTTCGGATTGCCCCTGTTTTATATCCCGATCATCGTTTTTATTTTCGCCTCGATGGCGCAGTACTACGGATGGCGAGTGATGCTGCAATCCGTTTTCGGAGGGTGGTTTATTCGCTGGTATACCCCTGACGTCATGCGAGCTCTGGCGCAATGCGTGGAACAGAAAATTCCTCTGGACCAGGCCTTGAATTCGATCGCAAAACATCCCGGACCGATCAGGCTTCGCGACCGATTGGCATGGGCGGTCGACTCACTTCAATCAGGGACACCCAGCTGGCAGACCCTTCAGGCCGCAGGTTTACTGAAACACTCCGAAACCCTGGTCCTTGAAACGGCGGAACAAACAGGAAACCTCCCTTGGGCTCTCGAGACGCTGGCGACCAACCTGGAACACCGTTCGGCATTTCGCTTGTCGGCCTTCATGGAATTTGTCCGACCGATTCTGCTGATCGGAATGTCACTGATCGTAGGGTTCGTGGCGATTGCCATGTTTCTTCCACTGGTCAAGTTATTGAATGACTTGAGTTGATCGACGTTGGCTCCAGCGTGCACCAGACGGCGGGATTATCAGAAAAACATGAAAGTGATCATGAGACTTCACCGATACGTGATACCGTTTCGAACTTCGACCAGAGCAGGTGATCCGGGAGGCGTTCCGAGCCGTGGTTCCCGTATCCTACTCGCGCAAGCACGTCAACTTCGCGGCGGATTCACAATCATCGAAATGATTGGAACTTGTCTGCTGCTGGGAATCCTGTTCTCAATGTCGATTCCGATGTTGTTGCTGGTTTCTCGCGAACGACGCTCAGCGGAACAACGACAGCTTGCAATGCAGCACGCGACCAATTTGCTTGAAGCAGCCGTACAGCGAGACTGGTCCGAACTTGAACCCGGGGAACTGGAAATTCCCAGTCCCGACAACGAATTGCAGGCTGTCTTGCCAGGCTTACAGCAAACACTGATCGTAAAACAACTGGCGGACGAATTCGATACGCGTCAGATCATTGCCTCGATCCAGTGGCGGAACCGTGGAGGTGAACTGACGAGTCCCTGCCGCTTATCTGCCTGGGTGCATTCGATGAAGGAGGTACCATGATGGTGACCGCAATTGATCGGGTACCGGTTAGAAAACACACTCGGCGCGGCGTTTCTTTGATAGAGATGGTTGTCGTTATCAGCATGTTGACAGTCGTCATCGGGCTGGTCGGCATGACATTTCATTTATTGATGCGGTCTGAAAAACTTGTCTCTCAGTCGTTTGTTACCGAACGAACGATTTCTCGTCTGGCGATCCAGTTCCGAGACGATGTTCATCAGTCCGAAACCGGTGTCTTATCAAATGGATCCGAGAGTGACGAACCGGCATTGACGCTTGCAACCGGGAGCGGAATTCAAATTCGGTATCTCATCAACTCTGACCGACTTGCTCGTTTAGTCGTGACGCATGATCAGATCACGGCACGTGACGACTTTCGATTGCCGGATTGTCAAATTTCCGTCTCTTCCGGTGAGGATCGTGAATCTTCACTGCGAAGACTTGAGATTAAACGACCTGGAGCTGTTCTTGTTAAGAATCATCAGGAAGCCGCTCCACTCAAAGCGTTGAAAATCGACGCTCACCTCAAACGAAACGACCGTCAGGCGAGTGCAACGACAGATATCAGCAGCAAATCAACGACAGAAACAAGTTCGTTGGAGAACCAGCCATGAAACAGATACGCAATCAATCACGACCGACGCCCAGTCGACGCGGAGCAGCCATGGTGTTTGCCCTGATGGCGCTCCTGGTCGCTTCGATGATCATTGCCGCACTGCTGAGGACCACAGCGATGTCTCATCGTCAGCTCAAGCGTGACGAGTATCGACTTCAAGCCAGTCTGCTCGCTGATGCTGGCTGTGACCGCGCATTGATGCGACTGAAGATCCAGCCCGAATTCACCAACGAAGAATGGAAAGTCCCCGCAGAACAACTTTCTCCGGATCGAACGGCGACCGTTCGACTTTCGGTGATCACCGACACAACCCAACCAAAACGTCGGATGGTCTCGGTCGTTGCCGAGTATCCTTCAGGGCACCCCGATCTTGTTCGCGTCACACGTTCCAGACCCGTTCCGTGACATCACAAAACTTCATTTCGAATTGGATTCACCACCATGACCACTTTTTCATCTCATCGAAAGCTGCTCGCTATGTTTAAGTTGACCCCACGCCAACGAGCAACCCGTCAATCGGGTTTTACGCTGATCGAACTGCTTGTCGTGATTGCGATCATCGCCGTTCTGATAGCGTTATTGCTCCCTGCCGTTCAGCAGGCTCGTGAGGCTGCCCGACGAACTCAATGTAAAAACAACATGATGCAGATCGGCCTGGCTTTGAACAATTACATGATGGCGCATGAAGTACTTCCCCCTGGAACACAGAATGACACGGGACCAATTCAGTCCAAAGAGGGGGCAGGCTATCATATGAGCTGGATCACGCAGATTTTGCCTTACCTCGAACAGCAGAATGTTTACACCCACATCGATTTCAATAAGTCGGCGTATGACCCAGCCAACGCTCCCGCCCGTCAGCAGAGGATTAATGTCTTTCTCTGTCCCTCTGACGGAAGCTCTGGCGTCAGCCCGACGGCTGGCGCGACGAGTTACTGCGGTATTCACAACGATTTTGAAACTCCGATCGATGTGAATCAGAACGGAGTCTTGTTTCTCAACAGTTCCATTCGATACGAACAAATCACCGACGGGAGTTCAAACACGATTTACGTCGCGGAGTGCCGTCTGAATACCGGCAGCGATCTCGGCTGGATGTCGGGAACACGATCATCGTTGAGAAATCTGGTCGTCGCAATCCCGAATAACCCACCTGCCGCGGTTCCGTCCAGCAATGACGGAACTGGCAGTGCGCAGTCTGTCGCACAGGGTGAGGCGACATTCCGATTGCACGCCACATCACTCAGCAATGTTAACGGCAGTAACTTGAGGCAGGAACTGGCCGATATGGAAGCTGGTCGCGAGTTTGTCGGAGGACCAAGCAGCTTTCATGTCGGAGGCGGACATTTCGTGATGGGTGACGGCTCGATCCGTTTCATCAGCCAGAACATTGATCCCAAGACATTCCGAAATCTGGCACATCGGTCTGACGGAGACATGCTGAAGGATTTCTGATGTCGAGCTGCATACACGAGGCCCTTCACAACACTCCTTGAATTCCGAGACTCCAAGTATGAGCCGAATGAGACTCGCTTTTCGCCGGAGTCCGTCAGGCGTCCGATCCGGCTTTACGCTGATCGAAATGCTGGTTGTGATTGCCATTATCGCGATGTTGGCCGCCTTGTTGCTTCCAGCCGTTCAACAGGCTCGTGAAGCGGCTCGGCGGGCAAGTTGCATGAACAATATGATGCAGATTGGAATTGCTTTAAACAATTACATGATGGCTCATGAAGTATTGCCGCCGGGCACGCAGAACGATTCGGGGCCGATCCTGTCGAAAGAAGGGGGAGGCTACCACATGGGGTGGATCTCCCAGATTCTTCCCTATCTTGAAAAGCAGTATGTCTACGAGCACATTGATTTTACGCGGTCCGTGTACGACCCGATCAATCTGCCGGCGAGACAATATCAGATCGGCATCTTGCAATGCCCGTCAGCCACACACAGCCCCTCGCTGACTTACGCATGGACCAACTACAGCGGAGTCCACAATGATTTTGAAACCCCGATCGATGTGAACCAGAATGGAGTCCTGTTTCTGAACAGTTCGATTCGATACGAGCAGATCCGAGATGGAAGTTCGAATACGCTCTTTGTTATTGAAAGCCGGATCGATCATGCACGCGACCTCGGCTGGATTTCAGGAACGCGATCGTCGTTACGAAATGTCGTTCGAGCAGTCCCCGTCGGCCAGCCAAATTCTCGCGCCGGTGCTGGGGGTGGCGGCTGGGAATTGCACGCAAACCGCAAGGACGGTATCACGTTAAAACAAGAACTCGCCGACCTCGAAGCAGGTCGTGAAACAGTGGGGGGAATCGGCAGCAACCATATCGGAAATCTGTTCATGGTTTTGAAAGGCGATGGTGCCGTGTACGCGATGAGCCTGAACACGGATCCGAAGACACTTCGAAATCTGGCAAACCGAAGTGACGGAGAGCTAACGCCGGAATTCTGATGAATTCCGAATCAAGCCCGCAGTGTACGACTGCGTTCTCAATGAGTCTCTTTGATCATATCGCTGCGTGATCGACTTTGATCACGCAGTGATCTTGAAAACGGGAGGTCGAGAGAAGACAGCACCTCAAAAGACTTGAATGAAGTCGCGCGCAACACCAAATCCCAGCGAGAGCGAAACACAACGGTGATTCCGAGTGGTTTTTTTTCTCGAAGAAACTTAACCTCGCAAAGGTCAGATCTGTGTTGCGTCCACTGAAGAGTCGGTTCAAATGCATTTGGCGATCGTTACCGCAGGAGGGGCCGGCATGTTTTGCGGGTCTTGCATGCACGACAACACCTGGGCTCGGGCGCTTCATCAGGCTGGAGTCGAGGTTTCGCTGATTCCTCTCTATACGCCGATTCGTGTCGATGAAGAGGATCAAACCTCGTCACGCATTTTTTTTGGCGGAATTAATCTTTACCTGAGCGATCACTTCAAATTCTGGCGCCGTCTTCCGAGATTTCTCACACGCTGGCTCGATTCACCAGCGATTATTCGGCAGGCGACACGTAGTGCGGTCGGAAACGATGCCGCTGAATTGGGAAGTATGACCGCATCGATGCTGTCAGGCGAATCAGGACCGCATCGGCAGGCCGGAGAAGAACTGGCTGATTTTGTTTCCAGCCTTAAGCCCGATCTCGTTTGTTTCAGCAATTCGCTGCTCAGCGGGTCGCTACGCACATTGCGAAACAAATACGCCGGGCCCGTCTTTTGCGTTCTGCAAGGTGACGATGTTTTCCTGGATGGGCTGATCGAACCTTATCGCCAGCAAGTGATGGCGACCCTGACTGAACGTGCCGCAGAATTTGACGGTTATATTGTTCACAGCCAGTTCTATCGCAATTACATGTCGCAGTACCTCAACCTGCCGCGAGAGAAATTCATTGAATTACCCCTTTCCATCGATTGTGCAAAACACGACGGAAAGCCAAAAGCGGGTCTAGGGCATCCTCCGACGGTCGGATACTTTGCGCGCATTTGTCCTGAGAAAGGATTAGACGTTCTGGTGCAAAGTGTACTGAGGTTGAAGCAGGACATCCCTGAAATCCGGCTGCGAGCCGGGGGGTATCTCGGTTCCCAGAATCAGGCCTATTTCGAAACCGTGCGACAAATGGCGGAACCGTTGGGAGATGCGTTCGAATATATTGGCAGTCCGGCGACTCATGCCGAAAAGGTTGATTTTCTTAAATCGATCGATGTTTTCAGTGTTCCAGCACGGTTCCAGGAGCCTAAAGGTCTCTATGTTCTTGAAGCGTGGGCCAACGGCATTCCGGTCGTGCTTCCTGATCACGCGGCGTTCCCCGAATTGATCGCCTCGACGGGAGGGGGACTGCTTTCAGAGACTGGCAGCGCTGATTCACTGGCCGACTTGCTTCGGCAGGTTCTGCAGGACTCGAGCTTGCGAATGAAGCTGGCTGAAGCTGGTTACCAGGGAGTCCGTGGCCAACACGACTTTTCTCGTTTGGCAGAGGCGACCGTTCAGAAGTTAGGTAAGACCAGCCAGCAGGTCAGGTTTCAATAATTCTTCGACGGTCTCGGCGACTGCAAATCTCGAAACCGTATCGTCGCGAAGTGAATCCTCACTGACTGGTGATCGTCTCCTCGGGGTCTCAGATAAAGAGACTTTCGATTCGGCAGTACGTCTGCTGGGACCACGCTTTGCGATTGCGACGGTGGAACCGCTTGAGATTGAGGTTCAAGGTGAGGTTACGAATGTCCTGCTTCGGCAGATTTGACCGGTTCAGTAACAGAAAAAAAGGAAATTTCGTTACGACCCGAATCTTCGGTACAGTTTACCAACTCCATGCGCCGATACTTCCGCTAGGCGCAGATTGCTGCGCCCGTAGAGTCATCGTTGCGTCGGGAAGCGGAGAACGGGCTACTCGGAGCGGAGACGAGACTCGCGAGCGTTCCGAGTTCACGGCGTTCATAGTCAGGGAACGACTGATGCGGACACGGCACTGGTTGGCTGTAATGTTGGGTGGATGCATGGCATTGGCAGGGGTTGGCACGTCCAACGCTCAGCCACCGATGATGCCATCCAATGGAAATCCAGATCAAGTTGGCATGGGGTTGCCTCCGTCGCCATACGCCCCCGCGTATGGTCCGACGCCGCAATACTCTTCCGGATTGGAGGGGCCGGGTTACCCTCCGAATGCGACGGCATGGCCGAATATTTCGCCATTTGCCGGTCCTCCGGTCGATTCCTACGCCTACGAGGATGGATTCTGGTTCAACAGAATCTTGCAGGGAAACCGCAAGTATTATTTCTCTGCGGAGGCGTTATTTGCACGTACGCAAGGGGGAACAGAGACCCTGATCGGTGCACCAGGGGTTAACCCTGTTTCCATCGACGCACTTCAAGGGAACCTGGTCTCCGGGACTACGGCAGCCGGTAACTTGTTGGGCGGAACGACCCAGTTCGATCAATCAGTCTTCACGACGGGCCCTTACCGATACATTAATGCTTCCGCAGGTGGCGGTGGTGGTAATGGTGGTACGGGAACGATCGGAAGTCCCACGATCTTCGGTGCCCAGACGACGGGCATCTTGTCGAACGTGATGTCGACAGGTGGTTTCCGCGGAACATGGGGATGGTTCAATCCGGACGATTCCGGGTTTGTTGTGTCTGGTTTCGTTCAAGGGCAAGCGACATCCAGTTGGAATTTGTATGACCCTCTGCTGGATATCAATCCGAACAGCGGTAACTACAACCCTCTGTTGCACTTGCATGCGTGGTTTGGTCTCCCCTTAGGGAATTCCGGGGTGACAACAACGTACCTGCCACTCTTAACGGGGACAACGACGAATGCTGTCAGTCCTCCAGGCGATACGGACGCTAACGGACTCTACGGTGCCGTTCAGCCCTATGACATGGGTGTCTTCATCCGATTTACGTCTCAGTTGATGGGTGCCAATTCGGATTGGTATTTCAATTCGATTTATGAGCGACCAGCATTCCGAGTCCGACCGTTAGTGGGAGCCCGATATATCCACTTGAAAGAAACATTCAGTTTCGATGGGTATGACAGCGGCCTGGGGTACACGGTCAATAATCCTTCAAATGGAGCGGGCGGCGGCGGTGGTGGTGGTGGTGGAAATGGGGGGACGGTGTTCTCAGGTTACCTGACACCACTCGCCCTTGATCCATTCTTCTCGAACGTGAACGTGCTGCACTCTCATCTGGTATCGTCAGATCTTTCTCAGATGGCAGGTCCTGAAGCAGGCTTTCGAATCGACCTCGGCAAACCGACTTCTAAGTTTCAGGTGTGGGGAAACACCAAGTTCGCGGCGTTGGCAAATGTGACATCGCGACAAATCACGGGCTATGGTATCGGAAACGGATTTAATATTGCCGGGCAGACGAACGGTGTGGCCAATACCGTTCCAACGATGCCCAACAGTCCTCAGTTGACTGCATTCACCACGCAACAGCAGACGACGAGCATGTCGCCTCTGTTCGAGCAATCGGTCAACGTCAAGTTCCCGATCTTCGACT
This sequence comes from uncultured Schlesneria sp., assembly GCA_903899985.1. GTDB lineage: Bacteria > Planctomycetota > Planctomycetia > Planctomycetales > Planctomycetaceae > Schlesneria. The sequence continues at coordinate 25,858 of CAIULL010000027.1, read as the reverse complement.
TGATCCCGTACGTCAACAAGCTTGAGATTTTCGAAAGAGCTCAACTGCAAGCGGGATATACATTCATGTATATTGGAAGTGTCTATCGTCCGCAAAACACAATCATCTGGAATCAGTACCCGCTGACCCCACAGTTGAACGGTCAGAAGTCTGATTTCTTCAATCATAACTTCAATCTGGGTGTTGAGTGGACGTATTGATTCATTCTTCGAAACCCGATTGAAACCGCGTGAAGTAGCACTATGCTGACGGTTGCCTCAGCTCTCGAAAAATTGTTGGCAACGGTCTTACCGTTCGGTCTTTCAGAGATTGCTCTGGAAGACTCGCTCGGACTCGTGCTTGGGAAAGACATCTGTTGTCCAGATGACATTCCACCATTCGACAAGTCGTTGATGGATGGTTACGCGGTCCGCTCGAACGACGTTACCAGCGGCGTTTCGTCGCTTCGCGTGATAGAAACCATCACGGCTGGCCGTGTCCCCACGAGGAAAGTCGGGGTGGGCGAGGCGGCCCAGATCATGACGGGTGCCCCGATACCTGAGGGTGCCGACGTCGTCGTCAAGATTGAGGAAACCTCGCGTGAAGGTGATCAGGTCCTCATTAAAACGGTGTCGCCGCAAGCAGGGACAAACGTCATCCTGCGCGGAACATCCGTTCGAGCCGGAGACTGTGTGCTGAGCGCTGGTCTCGTCTTAAACGGTGCTCGAATCGGAACTCTCGCTGAAATGGGATACGCCGTTGTCCCCACGCGCCGTCGCCCTAAAGTTGCAGTCCTCGCGACAGGAGACGAATTAGTACCGATCGAAGAAAGACCGGGACCTGCGCAGATCCGAAATTCCAATGCATCGATGCTGGCCGCACAGATCGAGTCAGCTGGGGGTGTTCCGGTAAGACTCGGTATCGCGCGTGACGAACGCGACGAGCTGCGACGGAAAATTCACGAGGGTCTGACGAGTGACATCCTTGTGCTTTCTGGTGGCGTCTCGGCTGGTACGCTTGATCTTGTGCCGAGTACACTTGCTGAAATGGGTGTGTCAGAAGTCTTTCATAAGGTCGAAATGAAGCCGGGTAAGCCGATCTGGTTTGGAATACGGGACAGAAGCGACCAATCGGATCATGGGAATTGTTCTGTCTGTTACGTTTTTGGCTTACCTGGTAATCCCGTCAGCAGCCTGGTCTGCTGCGAATTGTTTGTTCGCGCAGCCATTCGGCGATTGATGGGAGTCGAACCAGCAATTGTTCCGCCGAATTTGGCGAAACTTGAGCATGATTACTCGACCCGAACAGACCGCCCGACGTATCATCCGGCTCGTTTGACTTGGGAGGCGGGCAGTCTTGCTGTCACGCTCGTCCCTTGGCATGGTTCGTCCAATCTCTGTGGTACCGCTGCAGCGAATGGAATGGCCTATCTTTCAGGCGAGGCTCGTCAGTACCGAGTCGGCGACGAACTTGAAACCTACGGTTGGTAAAACAAAAAATGCTCAGCAAGCTGATGCTTCCCGAAATTCGTGAATTGATTGAGACGCGCGACGGGACAACGCTCAGCGAAGTTCTGGACATGTGGCAGCCCGCCGACATTGCCGAATTGTTTGAAGACCTGAGCGACGAAGATGAACGGGCGGCATTCCAACTGTTGCATGGTCCGCAACGGACACTGATCTTCGAATACCTTGATCGACAAACTCAGCATTTCTTGCTGGAAAGCCTGGATCCTGCTGATGCTGGCGCCCTGTTCAACGATATGTCGGCCGATGATCGGACCGCGCTGCTGGAAGAACTTAACGAAAGCGACCGCGAGAAACACCTGCGAACACTTTCCGCACAGCAGCAGGCAATCGCGCGATCACTTTTGGAATATCCGGAAGACAGCGTCGGTCGACTGATGTCTCCCGATTTTGTTGCAGTACGGTCAAATTGGACTGTCGAACACGTCCTTGATCACGTCCGACGACACGGTCAAGACAGCGAGTCACTGAATGTGGTTTACGTCGTCGACCACGACATGCATTTAATCGACGATCTACGAATCCGACAGATTCTTCTTGCTCCGATCCACACGACGATCGAACGTTTGATGGATACTAACTTTGTTTCATTGAGGGCGACCGACCTGAAACGATCGGCGATCGAAGTCTTCCGCCGGTATGACCGTACCGCTCTGCCGGTCATTGACGATCACAACAAGCTCGTGGGAATCGTGACAATCGACGATGTGCTCGATGTCGCAGAACAAGCAGCGACTGAAGACGCGCAAAAATTCGGGGGATTGGAGGCATTGAGTGAACCCTATGCCACGACGCCACTGCTGACCATGGTTCATAAGCGTGCAACCTGGCTGGTGATCTTGTTTCTGGGAGAACTGCTCACAGCGACCGCAATGGGGTACTTCGAGCATCAGATCGCGAAAGCCGTCGTATTGGCGCTTTTTATTCCACTGATCATTTCCAGTGGCGGGAACTCTGGATCACAGGCAGCAACATTAATTGTCCGTGCGCTGGCGGTTGGCGAGATTCGGTTGAGTGACTGGATCAGGGTCTTCCGCCGTGAATTGCTGTCCGGCGCCATCCTGGGGGTGATCCTCGGCTCAATCGGATTCCTTCGAATTGCCATCTGGAGTGCTTTTTCGGATGTCTATGGCCCGCATTGGATCCAAGTCGGCGTTGCTGTCAGCCTTTCTCTCGTGGCGATCGTCTTGTGGGGATCGGTCATTGGTTCAATGCTCCCTTTCGGGCTAAAAAAACTGGGACTGGATCCGGCCACATCGTCCGCGCCCTTCGTTGCGACATTCGTCGATGTCACGGGCCTTGTGATCTATTTTTCGGTCTCCACGATGGTGTTGAGTGGTACTCTTTTGAAGTGATGACGATAGGTTTTTGTGGAAGGTGTCAGGGCGTCGCAAATTAGCGTGCGCGAATAGCCAGACTCTCAAGCAGGGCTTTTCCAAAATCTAAAACGTCCAATGAAATTGGGGCCACTCTCGCAAGTTAAATATGCCTACTCGTGTTTGACCACAGCCCAAAGCAATCCGTATTTTTTCAATTCACATAAAAAATACATACGTACACATTTCTTGCGTCAAAAATCAATCAAAAAGATTCGTTTTCAGGGGTGGAAGCTCGTCATGTACGAGCCTTTTAATGATTTTCATCGGTTTTTCCCTGAATTGTCGCTCTCTTACAATACAGAACGCACAATGTTGTTGACTCCGAATCCAAAGGGGTGTTAACCTTGAGGTAGCGGTCGTTGTAGTGAATTACGGTGATCGGTGTTTGTGACAGAAGCTCAGCAAAAAGAAGCTCTTTGTGTTGTCAGTAGCCGTTTAACACAGTGGGTTTAATTTGTGACCTTATAACAAAATACGCTGAAATAATGACAAAAGGTTGCGTTTCAGCAGCGGGATCGAATTGACGATAAAATTTATTGTGGGTTTTCGCGTTGAAAATTTACTCGGTGGCGATTTCTCAATGAGTTTTAAGACAATTTCGCCTTCAGGCCAATTTGAGTGGGCTGAAATGAATCAGATGAAATGAAGGTAAAAATATGGGAGACGTTGAAATTCGAGGGTTGAAAATTGGCCAAGCGTGACTAGAAACATTCGGCCTGACGTAACAGTAAAAACGAAGTCTAAGTCAGTGTTATGTCTCGGCCCTGTTCTCAGGTTAATCAGCCAAATTCCAACGTGATTTTTCAATTTTGACCCCCTGATTACCCAATAGTCAGACGAACAAGGGATGTTTTGCCGATGGTCGACATGTTGACGCCCAGACAAGTTTCACGAGCAATCGGCGTAAGTGAGTCAACGCTCAAGCGTTGGTGTGATCGGGGCTTGATTAAAACAATCAAAACCGAGGGTGGACATCGTAAGCTACCTGTCAGCGACGTGTTGCGATTCGTCAAGGAACGCAATCATGACATCAATATCATCAGCCTCGAGGGCTTCGGTGTACCTAGCCCTTCACTCCAATCATCAAATGTAGTGGATCGAACTGTCACCGGGCCGGATCGGGCTGTGCAGATGGTCAGCGATGCGCTCATCAAGGGTGATGGAGATCGGGCTTGGCAGCTTGTATTTGACATTTACAAGGCAGAGCACAGCATCAGTTCGATTTGCGATAAGCTGCTATGCCCTGCTTTCGCAGAAATTGGTCGGCTTTGGGAAGATCATTCGGCAGATATTTACCAGGAACGCCGCAGTTGCGAGGTCGCTCAACGAATACTTTTTGAATTGCGGCATTTGCTCCCCCCTACTGATCCACACTGGACAGCAATCGGCGGGACACTGACAGGCGATACCTATTCGCTGCCGACGACGATGACCGAACTAGTGCTTCGGGACGCTGGCTGGAACGCGAATTCGCTTGGAACTGCGATTCCATTTGACTCTATGGTTCGCGCAATTCTCGATACAAGACCCAAGCTATTCTGGCTTGCTGCCTCGGTGAAAATTAATGACGTCGATCAATTCGCGTGCGATTTCAAAAAGCTGTCCGATGCCGCCGAATCTGTTGGAGCGGCTCTGGTCATTGGTGGTCGAGCCTTCAACGACGAGATTCGTACGAGGCTAACTTACTGTTGCCACTGCGACTCAATGCAACAGCTGCACTCATTCGCAAAAGCGATTCGTCGAATTGGAACGCCGACTACCCCCAATGAACTTGCATCGTGATTCAGCCAAGTCTTGTCTGGTTTCGGCGAGACTTAAGACTGGAAGACCAGCCCGCCTTGGCGGCTGCGATAAATCACGGTCGACCTGTTATCCCCATTTATATCGCCGACGAATCTGATCAATCGGATTGGCCACCTGGCGCTGCCAGTCGCTGGTGGTTGCACCATTCTCTTGATCGACTCAGCAACGAGCTGACATCTCTCGGCTCGCGACTTATCATCCGGCAAGGCGACGCGCTTTCGCAACTGATCGCGGCCATTGACGAAACGCACGCGCAAGCTGTCTTTTGGACTCGCTGCTACGAACCTGCGAGTATCTTGCGTGATTCTCGAGTTAAGTCAGAATTACGAAATCGAGGGATCACAGCCGAAAGCTTCAATGGCCAACTGTTATTCGAGCCATGGGAAGTGCAAACGAAAGAGGGACGCCCCTACCAGGTATTCACTCCGTTCTGGAAATCGTGCCTTAACCGCAATCCCCCCGAACAGCCTTTGCCGCGCCCACGACGATTGGCACCGCCTGATCAATGGCCCGGCTCGTTGATGCTTGATCAACTGGGCCTCCTGCCGACAATTTCATGGGATTCCGGCTTAAAATCGTCATGGCAAACCGGAACGAATTCGGCAGCCACAGAATTAGAACGATTTCTCGAATCGACCGTGTTTGATTACGACGTTGCTCGTGACCAGCCGGCCCGGCGGGGGACATCGAGGCTGTCTCCGTATTTGCATTTCGGTGAAATCAGCCCGCGAACAATCTGGCAGGCAACGCATCGTCTTGTCAAAGAGCAGGGAGGGGGTCGCGAAACTAAGGGTGCCGATACGTTTCTGAAAGAAATCGGCTGGCGAGAATTCGCGTACCACCTGTTGTTTCATTTCCCAAAGACGACCAGAGAACCGTTGCGGACCGAGTTCTTGCGATTTCCCTGGCGAGAAGATGCTGACGGACTGGCAGCATGGCAGCGCGGACAAACGGGATATCCGATCGTTGATGCAGGAATGAGAGAACTCTGGAATACGGGGTGGATGCACAATCGTGTTCGTATGATTACCGCTTCGTTCCTTGTCAAAGACTTACTGATACCCTGGCAGCGCGGAACCGAATGGTTTTGGGATACACTGGTGGATGCCGATCTCGCCAGCAACACGCTGGGGTGGCAATGGACTGCAGGTTGCGGAGCAGACGCTGCGCCGTATTTTCGCTTCTTCAACCCGATAAGTCAGTCCGAAAAATTTGATCCGAATGGAGAATATCTTCGACGGTGGTTACCGGAATTACGACACCTTCCCAGCGAGTTTCTGCATGCCCCTTGGACGGCACCGGAAAATGTTCTCGAAGAGGCCGCAGTCCGTCTCGGTAAAACGTATCCGTACCCGATTGTTGATCACAACGAAGCAAGAATTCGAGCACTTCAAGCGCTTTCACAGATCAAGCAGCCGAAGTAGCGGGATCTGCTCACGGCCAGATTGCCGCTTCTTCGCCGTCCAGACGAAGCGTCAAACATTTTGCGCTTCCCCCTGCCTTGAGGAATTCTTCCAAAGGCGTGGAATGGGGAATAAAACCATGTGATAATAAATCAGCCTCAAGACGCGGGCAGCCTGTGTTCAACACAACATGGCGACCAACGACAACTGCATTACAGGCAAATCGAGATGCTTCGTCAGGATGCACCGGGATCAGTTGTGGGATCTGCGATAATGCACGGCGAGCGTAGTCGTCGAATGCGGCCGGAAAATACATCGCGGTCTTGGCATCCAAGGGACAAAAGCAAGTATCGAGATGGTAGTAATGATCGTCAACGAGTTGCAGTGGAATAACACGGCATCCCATTCGATTTCCGAGCCACTGCATGGCTGAGGCATCACTACGGACGAGATATCCACCATATAAAGTGTCGCCACAAAACAGCGCGTCACCAGCTCCCTCAAAGTTCAGCGGTGATGGCAATAAAAATGTTTCGAATCCTGCAGCCTGGAACCAGGCTTCATCCCAAGGCGTTTCACCCTGTCGTGCGGAATGTCGGAAGGAAGCAAGAAAAACCTTGTCCTTCCATACCAGGCCGGCGTTTGCGGTAAATACGAGATCGGGAAGACCTTTGACCGGTTCCATCAGCCGCACATCCACTCCAAGCGTGACCAGCAAATCATGCAGTCCGAGCCACTGGATGCGAGATCGAGCGGGATCATTGGGTGTATTGCGACTCATCCACGGGTTGATTTCGTATTCGATTCCGTAGAAATCAGGTGGACACATCAGAATTGTCGGCTGATTCAGTGCATGCATTGTAAATGCCTCAATTCTTTTGAGTTCAGGAATTCGTTAGCAAATGGTATTCGAACGAGTCAGAATTGTTGTAGCGAAAGTCTACGAGTGGAGAAATTTTCAATTCTGTTGATCAGAGGTTTTATCGAAATCATGATTCAAACCGATTCTGTTCATCAAATATTCATCGTTTCTTGTCGAACCCTTTTTCCTCTCTTCACGCAAAATTCTGTTGCCTGAATCTTGTCTTAAATCTTGGGCAAATCACTGCTTGGGATCTAGAATTCGTCAGATTAGATTCAAATACGTAGTTGCTTCAACTTCAGTTTTAAGGTATTCAAGTACTCACACAAACGGGAGTCGCAAGATCGCGAACTTCGCCCCGTGACAATGAATCATTGTCTGCAAAAAGGATATAATGCGATTGACTTCGCTGTTACGTGATTTCGGGCCTGTAAACTTCCCTTATCCATTGACGCGAAACGGAATAAACTGGTGATGCCCGTGAATGGTGATCGTTGGTCGCAGCTCGCGAATGTTGGTGTAACAGTCAACCTTGTGTTACTCGTCGAGGATGACGCGGATTCTGCAAATGCAACGAAGCTGATTTTGGAACATCATGGGATGTCTGTCAAAATTGCCAAAGACGGCGGCCAGGCACAGTCATCCTTTGTGATGCAAAAGCCTGACTTTGTGATCCTGGACCTCATCTTGCCGGGTGAATCGGGTTTCGAGATTTGTGATCGCCTGAAGCATTCTGATGATACGATCCCCATTCTGATCTTCAGCGCAATTGACAGCGACGAGTCCCGGGCATTAGCGAAACGCGTGGGGGCTGATGAATATTTAACGAAACCCGTCGAACCCGAACAGCTGATTGCGACCATCCGTCAAGTGGCCGAGGCGGTCTGGTCGAAAGCCCGACAGGATGATACGAAAGAGTCGTCGGACCGAATTCGTTTCACATGTATTTGTGGCAAGCGATTCCGGGTGAGTACCGCTCACAAAGGGCGAAGTATGATTTGCCCTCAATGTGGGGAACCGATGACGGTACCGGGCTAATTTGAAATCGTCGCTGATGTTTTCGTGAGAGACCTTGGAGTTTTGGGAAGCCGACGGATTGTCGTTGAAAACTGGAAGAGGCATAAAAATAATGACCGAACTCGTCATTCAATCGGGAAAGCTTCAAGGAAAGCGGCTTCTTTTGCCAGCGAAGGAAATGGTCGTTGGGCGGGACGAAGATTGCGATCTTCGGATCGGATCGGCTTCTGTCAGTCGAAAGCATTGCGTCATCAAGAATTCTGCTGAAGGAATCCTCGTTACGGATCTTGGCAGCCAGAACGGGACGCTGGTGAATGATGTCCCCATTAAAGCGCCGACTCTCTTGCGAGAAGGTGATGTCCTGAGAATCGGTTCGACATTGCTATCAGTGCCGATTTTGCAAAAAGCCAAGGCTTCCACTGGCGGCAGTCAACCGAAAGTTTCCGACAATGAAATCGCCGACTGGCTGATGGATGCAGGTTCAAATTACACGGGGACTGATACCGCCATTATTTCCGGAAAATCGAAATCAGATTCAGATTCTGGTTCTGATACTGCAAAAGTGTCGGTTCCGCCTGCAGCCCCAGTCAAGCAGCCGCTTCCGACAAAGGTCCTGTCGATCAAAGACGAAGCTGCTGCCGTAATTCGGAAGCACTGGGAAACGGTCAAAGCGAATCAGAAGAAGTAACTTCAGCGTTGGGGCGCGTTTCTATTCAGATCCTCAGTAATTCATCGGCGGATTAGGCGGAATCGTACTGCGGACAATCAGGCATCCGTTTTCGCATTCAAAAATCGCTCGCGGCTCTAGATGATCTCTCCAATCGGCTCAACGTGTTCCACGCCGACGAGCTTTTGATCGAGTCCACCGTGATAGTACGAAAGACCGTTTGGATTCAGTCCCATTTGATTCAAGATCGTCGCGTGAAGTCGCTTCACATGAAAAGGTGAATCAACAGCAGCCGAACCAAGCTCATCCGTCGTACCGACGCTGACCCCACCCTTGATTCCCCCACCAGCCATCCACATTGTGAATCCATACGCATTGTGATCACGACCGGTTCCCATGGCGTATTCGGCAGTCGGCTGACGACCAAATTCTCCGCCCCAGACGACCAGAGTGTCTTTAAGCAAGCCACGCTGCTTAAGATCTTTCAGCAACCCTGCAATCGGTTGATCGGTGTTCCCGGCGTGGAAATTATGGTTTTTTTCCAGATCGCCGTGAGCATCCCAATTCGCGTCATTGTGGTTACCGCCGGAATAGAGTTGGATAAACCTGACGCCCCGTTCGACCAGCCGTCGCGCGAGCAGACAACGCTTACCAAAATCCTGAGTTCGAGGCTGATCAAGACCATAGAGCTTTTGAGTTTCGGCCGTTTCCTGTGAAAAATCGACTGCCTCCGGTGCATGCTGCTGCATCTTAAACGCCAGCTCGTAACTGTTGATTCTCGCCGCCAGTTCTGAGTTATCCGAGCGAGTCGAGGCATGGGCCGAGTTCACGTCGTTCAACGCATCCAGAAGTTCACGCTGCATCGCGCGAGTGGTTCCTTCAGGTGTGTTGAGGTCAATAATCGGAGCCCCCTTAGAGCGAAGAATCGTCCCTTGAAACGTGGCAGGCATATAGCCACTCGACCAGTTTTTCGCTCCACTGATCGGTCCACCGGAAGGATCGAGCATCACGACAAAACCCGGCAAGTTCTCGTTAACGCTTCCCAATCCGTAGTTGACCCACGATCCCAGACACGGGCTGCCCGATGTGATTTTCCCCGAGTTCATCATCAGCATGGCCGAACCATGGATCGGTGAATCGGCGGTCATTGAATGTAAAAACGCAATATCGTCAACACACGTCGCGAGGTGCGGAAAGAGGTCACTGACCCACTTGCCACATTGACCATACTGATGGAAATTCCATCGTGGCTCCACAATTCGGCCCTGGTTTTTATGACCGCCGCGACCAAAGGTTTTGACATCAATCGTCTGGTTGTCGCGTCCCTTCATCGCAGGCTTGTAATCAAAAGTATCGATATGGCTGGGCCCGCCATACATGAATAAAAAAATTACGTTCTTGGCTTTGGGCGCGAAATGCGGTTCTTTCGCAGTGAGCGGGTTCTGATGGGCGACGATGTCCGACGCCAGTACGTTTGAAGCCCGGATCGCATCACGCTGCAACATGCCGGAAAGTGCGGTTCCAGCAAACCCTGCACCGGCTTGCCACAGGAATTCACGCCTCGTTCGTCCGCAAAAATTTGGAATCGACATGATCTCACTTAGTCCAGATAAACAAATTCATTCAGGTTCAAAGTCATCAGGCAGAATTTTTCGAGTGCTTTTTCGGCAGACAAATCGTGTTTTGTTCTCATCGCTTCGATCAATAACAATCCTCGGCGAAGCATGGCTTCGTCTGGTTCTCGATTCAGGGCCAGACGATATGCGAGCGAGACTTGTTGAGTGACGTCGCCCCCGGCCTCTTTGCGCAAACGTTTTGCAAACTGGACCGCCTGCTCATTAAGAAATTCACCATTCAGCATCCCCAGGGCCTGAGTCGGCTGAGTCGTCGTGAAGCGCGCGGCGCAACTCGTATCTGAATCCGCCACATCAAAGTCGGAAAGGATCGGCAGCACCAGTGACCGTTTCACGTGAACGTAAACGCTTCGACGCGACTGCTCTTCGACAGAAGAATTTCCCCATCCTGAACCGGGATTCGACTGGCCCGCTTTGACTTCGTCGCTGATCTTCGGATAAACGCCAGGCCCATACATTTTGGAATTCAGCTGACCACTCACGGCGAGCACCGAATCACGCACCTCTTCAGCGCCAAGCCGTCGCATGTCGTGCCGCCAGAAGAGTTGATTTAACGGGTCGATCGACAAAGGATCGTTGTCATTTGACGTTGCTTTTGTCGAGTTGAGTCTCAGCTTGGGTGCGCGCGAGGACATCCGGTAGGTGCTCGACATCACAATTAACTTGTGCATGCGCTTCATCGACCATGCATCGCCAGGATTCGAGCCTTGCATCAATTCGATTGCCAGCCAGTCCAGCAATTCGGGGTGCGTCGGACGATCGCCGAGCAAACCAAAATTGTTCGGTGATCGCACGATTCCCCGTCCAAAATGATGTTGCCACAATCGATTTACGATGACTCGAGCGGTCAACCGATTGCTGGGCGACGCAATCCAATTCGCCAATGCCAACCGTCGTCCCGACGTTGTCGCTGACTGATCAGGCTTTGGAATGTTCGCTACGCCACCACCGAGTGGAGAGAGAAACGCCGGGACCACGACGTCACCATGAGACTGGGGGTTCCCTCGTTTCAGCACAACCGTCTCGGGTGGGTTCGGCCCAGTTTCCGTGACACACAAAGCGGACGGCGCCTGGACTTTGTCGTGCTTCAATTCATCAAGTTGTTGCAGCAATTTCGTGTACCGGCCATATACCTCGGCCCCAAGGATCGCCGTTCCCTTCGATGCGATCAAGTTCTTAAAGTCCTTTTTACGATTCTTTCCTTCAGAAACGCGCAAGCCACTTTCGAAGGGGACAGAAAGAAGTCGCTGCTCGACCTCAGGTCCAGACCACTTAACGATCAGGTCTTTCGCTCCCGTAGGCCCCTGAAAATAGTCGACCCGGATTGGAACTCGTCCCTTTCTTAATGAAATCTTACCCACATGTGGCTGACCCGTACCGTGAATCCCATCGTAAAGAACGACTTCTTGTCCCTGGATCGTCAACCGGGAACCGTCATCAGAATCGACGCTGAATGTGTATTCGCCATCTGCTGGAACTTTTAAGACCCCTGTGAAGACAAACCCGAATGAGAAATCACGCGTTGCCAGCGAAATATCGATAAAACCTTTTTCCAGCTTTCCCTTCGTCTCGGGTTTCAGGTTGTCAAAATCAGGAAGCTTCTGCCAAGTGTCGCGGTAAAAACGATACTCTAATTCGTCCAGATCCGCAGGATGAATTGGAGTCTCTTGAGTATCAAGCCGTTCGCGAAAGTCCTTTTCGATTGCCGAAATCGAAGCCTGGACGTTGTCCATTCGTTCCTGATGTACTTTCACTGCGGCCAGATAGGCCTGCCTTGCTGATTCGTCTTCAAAAATTGGACGCTCTGTATTCGGATTCGGGTTCCCGTTTGGCGTCACTCCCTGAAAAAACGCGAGCAGACTGTAGTAGTCTTGCTGTGAAATCGGATCAATTTTGTGATCGTGGCAACGGGCACAGTTCACCGTCAACCCAAGAAAACCTTGAGCCGTTGTCGTAATAATGTCGTCGAAACCGTCATAGAGCGCGAGTAAGCGATCGGCGGGTTCGTCGTCCCATTGGCCAAGGCGGTAAAATCCCGTGGCAATCAGTCCGTCCGATCCACCATCTGGTAATTCATCGCCGGCCAATTGCTCACGAACGAATCGATCATACGGCTTGTCACTGTTAAACGCCCGAATGACGTAGTCCCGGTATCTCCAGGCATTTGGTTTCGGTCCATCCCGTTCAAAGCTGTTTGTATCGGCATAGCGAACAACATCCAGCCAATGGCGGGCCCACTGTTCTCCGTAGTGGTGGGACTGAAGCAGACGATCCACGACTTTTTCATACGCGCCGGGCGAATCGTCAGCAACGAATGATTCAACCTCTTTCTGAGTGGGGGGAAGTCCCGTCAGGTCAAATGTGACTCGGCGCAACAAGGACGTCTTGTCTGCCGGAACTGCTGGAGTCAGTCCAGCCTGTTCAAGTTTATGTAAAATAAAGGCGTCAATAGGATTGGTCACCCACGCGGCATTTTTGACGACTGGGGGAGCGAACGCCTTTGGCGGCAAAAACGCCCAGTGTTCTTTCCATTCTGCCCCTTGTTCAATCCAACGCCTCAGCATTTCGATTTGAGCTGACGTCAGCGGGGGACCTTCCGGAGGCATCCGTTCGCCGTCATCGCCCGAAGTCACACGGCGAAGCAACTCGCTTTGTTCTGCGTGTTGAGGCACGACGGCCTGTCTTCCCGACTGTTGTTTCGATAAGGCAGACTCCTTTTGATTGAGCCTCAGCCCCCCCTCCGCTTTGTCGGGACCATGACAAGCAAAACATCGCTTGGCTAGTATCGGCTGAATCTGGCGGCCAAAGTCGATCGGATCTGAGGATTGGCCGGACACATTGCCGGCACCCCAAAAAATCAAGAATCCCAGCAGCAACTGGAGATGTGGTTTACGAACCCTGTTCATTGTGATGGAGTCTCGCTAATTCGAATCTCTGGTATTCTGCAAATCAGTCAGTTTCAATTCTCAATTGGATCGATTCTTCATTCTATCATAACCAGACTGCGACCGATCTCCATGCGTCGTCCCGACCAAAATCTATCTGAAACCGACATCCGCCCGCCATTCGCGGAAGTCTCAATGATTCGCGCCGATGCCGAAGATTCGCGAGAATGGCTGGCGTCGGCTCCGGTCTGTTCCGAACTCAATCGATACAGAATCCGACATTTGGCGGTTGCTCACATGCCGTCACCGTTCAAGATTGTGAGGACCAGATTGGGTGGCAGTTATTTCCTCTCGTGTTTCGGTGGCGAAGGATATGTCTTAGTCGACGGTCGCTGGACGAATTGTGTTCGTGGCCAAGCGGTCTTACTACCACCTGGAACGCTGCACGCATTCCATACGACGCCGGGTCGGTCCTGGGATTTCTGCTGGGTTCGTTATCAGGAGCGCTCAGGACAACAGCCACTGACTTCAGCACAAACCCCGGTTATCGCTCAATTTGATTCGGAAGGCTTGCGACTGGCAATTCTTGGTTTATTCCATGAATGCACCGCCACAAGACACGACAGCCAAAATGATCCTCATGAATTGCCACACGTGGATTCTCCCGCAATCGGTCGATGGATCGAACTCGTCCATCATTACGTCTTGCGTTTCGCCGCTCCGACACGTCTCGATCCCAGGATCTGGCAGCTTTGGGAACAGGTCGCGGAAGGTTTGGATCAGCAATGGACGATCACGGAAATGGCCAACATTGTTCACCTGAGCGAAAAGCAACTGCAACGACTCTGCCTGAAGGAACTTGGAAGAAGTCCTCGACAGCAATTGATCTGGTTACGCATGCGACGTGCCGCAGAGCTTCTGATCGAACGACGACGTAAAATTGAGTCGATCGCCAACGATGTCGGCTATAAAAACCCGTTTGTCTTTTCCACAACATTCAAACGGGTGATGGGTTGGTCTCCGTCAGACTACCCAGGACGGCGCTGACGTCGGTCAAACTGATTTCAATTCGATCGGCAGCGCGTCGATCTTTGCGGCCAGGATAAAATCGTTCTCGGACAGTCCTCCAATTGCGTGCGTCCAGATTTCGACCGCCACGTTACGAAAACCGACAAGGTACAAATCCGGGTGATGTGCTTCGGCTTCGGCAATTTCAGCAACGAGGTTAAAGAATCGCATCCCCGCCATGAAATGCTTGACGATCCACTCTTTCCGAATTCGTTGTCCGTCGGCGGTAAGGCTCCAGCCCACGAGCTTGGCGAGTTGTTCTTCAGCCTCCGCATTCGTCAATCGCGGGACACCCCCTTCACAGGGGACGCACTTCCCAGATCGCAGTTGCTCAAAACTTTGAGCGGCCATGTTTTTCTCCTTGAGTCACGTGAATTCACTCATCAATCGCGTATTATACGAGAGATTTCCTCAAAGCCAGTTTGAAATTCAGGCTTTCGTCAGGTGATGCTGTTTGCGAAAGTAAGATAATGCCAGGTAACCTCCAGTATTCCGCGCCCGATTCTTGTGAAAAACATCTGTTGCGCGAGATCACTCGTCGACATTTCTTTCGTGATTGCCAGGTCGGTCTCGGAGGCATGGCATTGAGTGGGCTGCTTGCGGGAAATCAATCTGCATCCGCAGATTTCCAGCCTGCGGGCTTCAATGAGGGAAGTCGGGGACTTCACGCTCCTGCGAAAGCAAAGTCGGTCATCTTTCTGTTCATGGCCGGCGGACCAAGTCAACTCGAATTGTTTGATCCGAAACCGAAGCTGCAAGAATTGCACGGTCAGGTCATTCCCGAATCTTACGTTAAAGGAAAGCGGTTCGCCTTCATAAAACCGGATGCGAAACTTCTGGGTACCGTTCGCAAATTCGGAACGCATGGAGATTCCGCCGCTGTCATCAGTGAATGCCTGCCGTACCTGGCAAATGTGGCGGACGACATCTGCCTGGTTCGCTCGATGACGACCGACGTTTTTAACCACGGACCCGCAAAGCTGTTCATGAATACGGGATCGCCACAATTTATGGGGCGCCCAAGCATGGGGTCGTGGGTGACATATGGGATCGGAAGTGAATCACAAAACCTACCCGGCTTCATGGTTCTTCAGTCAGGGCCACGCGGACCGCGCGGTGGAGCACCGCTCTGGTCAAGTGGTTTCCTCCCGACCCAATTTCAGGGTGTCCCCTTACGCTCAGGAAAAGAGCCGATCCTGAACCTGGGGAACCCACCAGGTATGAATTCACTTCAGCAACGCGATTTCGTTAATGCCGTTAATGATCTGAATCAATTGCGACACGAGTCAACTCAGGATTCTGAGATCTCAACACGGATCGCGTCGTACGAAATGGCCTATCGGATGCAAACCAGTGCACCCGAGCTAATGGACCTGAACGGCGAGACGCCAGAGACCCTTCAGTTGTATGGTGCTGAGCCAGGAAAGCACTCGTTTGCGAATAATTGTCTGCTCGCACGACGACTGGTTGAAAGGGGAGTACGTTTCGTTCAGCTTTACCATACTGACTGGGACCACCACGGAAACGTCGGGACGGAACTGGGGAAATCGCTCGATGAACGTTGTCGCGAAGTTGATCGAGCTTCCGCAGCATTGGTTTCTGATCTTAAGCGTCGCGGCTTGCTCGACGAAACAATCGTGATCTGGGGTGGTGAATTCGGACGGACTCCGCAGGGCGAACCCCGCGACATGATGGGCCGCGATCACCATGTCGAGGCATTCACAATGTGGATGGCTGGCGGTGGGATCAAGACCGGCCAAACGATTGGTGCCACCGACGAGATTGGTTATTACATTACCGAAGACAAGGTACACGTTCATGACCTGCACGCGACGCTGCTCCATTTACTGGGCATCGATCATCTGAAGCTGACATACAAATTTCAGGGACGAAATTATCGACTGACTGATATCCACGGAAACCTCGTCCCGAAACTATTGGCCTGAAATACAGCTTGGAACGACAGAACTGCTTCAGTCATTCACGAGCTATCTCTTCTTCTCGGTGAATCGCAACTGGGGCGTTTAGCCTGCGGCAAAATGCGGCATTTCATGTGCCAAGTCCGATTTTCGCGAATAATTTTTCATTAATTTCGCGTTAATCATTTGTCGAAAACTTTCGGCACCTCTATAACCCCGAGAGTCAATTTGAAAGTGTGCAGACACGGTCGCGTGTCATCAGAAAGTTTGTCATGTCATCCGAATTCCTGGCGTATGAATCTCTTCATCATACGAGTGTCCTGGAAAATCTCCGCGCAGATCTGCTTAACCATCCGTTGTACGAATCTGTCCTGACGCACGAAAATCTCCGGACCTTTATGCGCGAGCATGCGTTCGCTGTGTGGGATTTCATGTCGCTACTCAAGCGATTGCAGCAAATCGCGACCTGTTGCGACATTCCCTGGTCGCCAGCCACCGACGCTTCCCATGCTCGCTTTATCAACGAAATCGTGCTCGGAGAAGAATGTGATGAAGATGGACGCGGAGGCTATGCGAGCCATTTCGAACTCTATCTTGCTGCCATGGAAGAAGTCGCTGCGGACACGCGACCGATTCGAACATTTATCGCTCAAGTTCAAAACCGGGTTCCCATTGAACAGGCTCTTAAAAAAACTGACATACTTCCCAGCACGCGGGAGTTCGTTCAATCCACGATTCGACTGGCGATGAAAGGTCAGCCCCACGAAGTGGCTGCTGCATTCTTCTATGGACGGGAAGATGTGATCCCCGAAATGTTTTCAAGGTTTGTGGAATCATTCGCGAATCAGGGTGTGACTGTCGAACGATTTGGCCACTATCTTCGCCGGCACATCGAACTCGACGCGAACGACCATGGCCCGCTGTCAAAACGACTGCTTGCTACGCTGTGTGATAACCAGCAGCATCGCGAATCCGAAGCGATCGCCACCGCTTCGCGAGCGATCTCTCAGCGAATCTCGCTTTGGGATGGCATCCTGAACCAGATTCGAGTCCAAAATCAGGCATGACCAGGCAAACATGCCTGTGCAGGCCGCCGACGTGTCGCAGCTTTTTTTTATTACCGTATTTCACCGATTGTTCAATCAATCCCCCGGGGTTCAGACGCGGTTTTCAAACACCGGTCAACCACGAGACTTCGGGTTTGGCTTGGGCATCACGGCACCGACTTCCAACCGCCACGTCTCCAGCTTATCCCGTAGCTCCCGAACTTTGTCGGGCATCTCCGCTGCCAGATTTGTTGTCTCGCCCAAATCTGCTTTCAGATTAAAAAGCTCGAGCGATCCGTCTTCGTACCATTCGATCAGTTTCCAGTCTCCATCTCGAACCGCTCCGCCGGGGGCTCCACCCTGATTTCCATAATGCGGATAATGCCAGAACAGGGGACGCGGCTTCAGGGTACCCCCACTGAGTAATTCAACGAGGCTACTGCCGTCGACGGAAGGCGCCGCTGGAACCGGAACACCCGCCAGCTCCATCAGCGTTGGGTAAAGGTCCATACTCATGATCGGCGTGTCACAGACTTTTCCTGGTTGAGTCAGGCCGGGGGCTCTTATGATCCACGGAACTCGGATGCCACCTTCATACATCCAGCCTTTTCCCGCTCGTAACGGCAGGTTCGATGTCGGGTGACCTTCAGACGTCGAAAGACCGCCGTTGTCGGATGTAAAGATCACAACAGTGTTATTCGCCAAGCCAAGTCGATCAAGAGCATCAAGAACCTTTCCCACGGCCTGATCCATCGCTTCGACCATGCCTGCATAGACAGCATGATCCTGAACCAGTCGAACGGCACGTTCTCGTTCCTGGCCCCACTTGGGCCCGACTGCCGCCAGTTTTCTGGCACGTTCTTCATATTTCAATTTTAAGTCGTCTCGGGCCATCAATGGTGTATGAACTGAGTAAAAACAAAAGTACGCCAGGAACGGTTCGGTACGATGAGTCTCCATGAACTTGACGGTTTCAGTCGCCAGTCGATCGGGTAGATGTTCACCTGCAGGTCCATCCGCTAATCGCGGATTTCCATAAGGGGAAAAATACTTATTGCCGCCATAGGGGCCGCCACGATCGATCCCTCCGTGGTTAAAATCGAATCCCTGCGTCTCTGGCCAGAACTCTTCAGGACCAAGATGCCATTTCCCGGCGAACATCGTCGCGTAACCAGCCTTCTTCAACGCTTCCGCAAATGTTGTTTCCTCGTGCAACAGTCGATCACGGTAGGGCGCTGGCAATAGTTTTGTCCGCCGATTCCATGCCTCAGGCTGCGCCGCTCCGATGTAGTCCGTGATCCCGGTTCGCTGCGGATACTTGCCGGTGATCAGGCTGGCACGAGTCGGCGAGCAGACCGGACAGGCAGCATACCCCGATGTGAATCGTAATCCCGATTCTGCCAGACGCTTCAAATGAGGCGTGTCATAAAAACAATCGGGGTTACCGGGCTGAACATCCATGAATCCCAGATCATCAACGACGAAACAAATGATGTTGGGCTTGTCCAGGGCAAGCAGCGGGATACGCGCTGATCCGATGATCAAGCCGATACCGCAAAGTATTCGTGTCACTCGAGCAACCATGGAAGGTCAACTCCTAAAAGCAAGAGATATGGCACGGTCGCGTTCTGACTCAAGTTGCCATTTAATCCGAGGGTTGCCAAAATCGCAAACGGTATTGAAGTTCTTTCCGCAGTTTTCGTTGGCATTCCAAGTCCTCTCCAATCCTGGAAATCAAATGCATTTATTTCAAACTTCGAACCTTTGCAGACTTGTCGTTTTTCTGTTTGTTGCGGCCCTTCACTCGAATCAGCACTCCCTTTTAGGTGCCGAATGGCAAGGATATGAAAAACGGGAATTCATGGTTGATGGACGAAATGCGTTTTTGATCGTTCCCAAGGCTTCCGCGACGGGCAACCCCTGGATCTGGAGAACGGAATTCTTCGGACATGAACCACAAGCCGATCTCGCATTACTGGCGAATGGATTTCACGTCGCCTACATCGACCTGCAGAATCTGTACGGTTCCCCTGTGGCGATGCGGCATATGGATTCTCTATATGCACACGTCACAAAAGAATTTTCTCTTTCTTCAAAAACAGTCCTTGAAGGCTTCAGTCGCGGCGGTTTGTTTAGCTTGAACTGGGCCGCGCGGAACCCCGACAAAGTCGCCTGCGTTTACAACGATGCTCCTGTCTGCGACTTCAAGAGCTGGCCAGGGGGTAAGGGCAATGGAAAAGGCTCGCCAGGGGATTGGGAACGAGTTAAAAGCCTTTACGGGTTTGCCAGCGATGATGAAGCGATGGCCTATCAATTGAATCCTGTCGACAACCTCGCGCCTCTGGCCAACGGGAAAATCCCGTTGCTGCACGTTTGCGGTGAGACAGACGATGTCGTACCAATCGAGGAAAACTCCCGACTAATCGAACAACGATACAAACAGCTCGGCGGATCATTCACAATGATTGCCAAGCCGAACTGTAACCATCATCCGCATAGCCTCAAAGACCCTGCACGTATCGTGAATTTTGTTTTGAGTCATACCGGGTTTGCCGATCGTGTTCGCGAACCCGCAACCCCCTATGGATACGATTACTTCGTTCTGCGGGATGGATTGAACAATTGTCGTCTCAAATTCCTGAAAGAAAAAACGGGGCGCGTGGCCTTCCTTGGTGGTTCGATCACGGCTTCGACTGCCGGCTGGCGGGACCAGGTCTGCGAAGAACTCAAACGGCGGTTTCCTGAAACAAAGTTTGACTTCGTCAATGCCGGTATCCCGTCGCTCGGTTCTACCCCAGGTGCCTTTCGATACCAGCGCGATGTCTTGAGCCACGGTCCCGTCGACCTGTTATTCGAAGAAGCTGCCGTGAACGACGACACGAATGGGTTTTCCAATGTCGACCAGGTACGTGGAATGGAAGGGATCGTTCGTCAGGCTCGAATGGCAAACCCCGCAATCGATATCGTCCTGCTGCACTTTGCCGATCCTGGAAAGATTGACCAGATCAACCGAGGTGAAACGCCTGCCGTGATTGGCAATCATGAGAAAGTCGCGGCACATTACAAAGTCTCCTCCATCAATCTCGCGCGGGAAGTATCGGAACGAATCCATGCCGGGGAATTCACCTGGGCAAAAGATTTCCGCGATCTGCATCCATCACCGTTCGGGCATAAACTCTACGCCAAGTCGATCCAACGATTGTTCGATGCTGCCTGGAAGGATCCAGAAGCAGCCGCTACCGAAGAAAAACTGCCGCCACTACCACCACCACTCGACACACATAGTTACTTTCACGGCCGTCTGGTCAGTCCGAAAGAGGTTTTCGAAAACAAATCGATAACCATTGAAAAGGGATGGGTGCTCGTACCGGATTGGGTCCCTTCTGATAACGCGGGAACTCGGCCCGGATTCGTGAAAGTTCCGGCGCTCGTCGCGGAAGAAACTGGAGCAACGCTGAAATTCAAATTCCATGGTACTGGAGTTGGCCTGTTTGTCGCCTCAGGACCCGATACTGGAGCCGTTGAGTTTCGTGTCGATAATGGCGACTGGCACACTCAAGAACTGTTTACCCTATGGAGTCCCCAGCTGCATCTTCCATGGGCAAAAATGCTGGCAGCAGAACTGGCAGCCGGCGACCACGTCCTGGAACTCAGGGTGGCCAACGCGGCTGACCCCAAAAGCAAAGGTCATGCAATTCGAGTGATCCACTTTCTGGTCAATTGATTGGTCACAAGAATTTGTCAGCAGGGTTGTTTATCACTGGCGTGCGTTTTCGCTCGCCAGTGTTCTTTAAGGAGGGTTTCCGGGCGATCAAGTTTCAATATCGGCCAGTGATGCGATTTCCACATTCAGAGAATACTCGGGGCATGTTTTGAAATTCGAAACCCGCCCCCCGGAACAACACGGCCTCATTACTTCGATCAACTCACGTCGTGTGGCATCCATGTTGCCAGTGGTAGTGCTTTCCAAAGCACGTAGGCGACCGGACCGGCGTAGAGCACACTGTCCACCAGGTCAAGCAATCCTCCAAATCCTGGAAGCAGGCTCGATGAGTCCTTCTTGCCGACGTCTCGTTTGATCAGTGATTCGCAAAGATCCCCGACCAGACCAGTGATCCCGAGGATCAACCCATAAATCGCCGATGCCCACCAGATTGGTGGAACCCAGGCGGTCTCTCCGGTTGGTGTGAACAGCGGGGTTGCAAACTGAAGCCAGAGAACCGCACTACCTGCCGATCCGATGAGCGCACCAACGGCACCTGCCCAGGTCTTTCCCGGTGAAAGTAACGGGACGAGTTTTCGGCGTCCGATTAAGCGCCCCAGTGTGTAAGCACCAACGTCACCACCTTTGGTTACAATCACCAATGACCCGATCACCAGATACCCCGCGTCGCTTCCCGCAACCCAGCGAAGTTGCGCAACTACTCCCAGCAAAACGCCGACGTAGCTGACGATGAGCAGTTCTGCACCCAGAGTCTCCATGCTGGCCCCAGGCTCACGGTATCGATACGTCGCCAGCAGAAACAGCACAAGGATGGTCATGGCATAGGCCAGCATGACTTGGGCGAGCGTATTGTCGTCGGATGGAATCTTAATCGGCATATGGCCGAACCGGCCCCACCAGGCTGCGGCCGTCACCAGCACGCAACAGGCAGAAACGATGATCTTGTTGGGCGTGAACGAGCGTGTCCACAGCAGGTCGACCATTTCGCGTGCACCAAAGACAGCGAGGAAAACGAACATACCCAGCAGGATCGGCGCAGGGGCACCCAACCGCGCATCCAGGTAAAAACACCCGACGAACAGTGGGATCAGAATCGCAGAAACGAGAAGTCGCCAGACGAGCATTCGTGCCTCAGTTCGACAGGCCTCCAAACCGGCGGTGCCGCTGCGCAAAATCGCGAAGCGCGGTAAACAATTCTTCCTGGCCAAAATCAGGCCAGCATTTTTCCGTGACCCACAGTTCGGCGTAGCTGATCTGCCAAAGCAGATAGTTGCTGATTCGCATTTCACCCGCCGTTCGAATCACCAGATCGGGATCGGGCATCCCTGCGGTATCGAGATGAGCTTCAATCGTCGCTTCGTCGACCGATTCCGGGTCAATCTCACCAGTGGCAACTCGCCGTGCGATCGTTTTCACCGCGTCAGCAATCTCGCCGCGACTTCCATAGTTGATCGCCAGGCACAGACGCATGCCGGTGTTTTCCTGTGCGCATGCATAAGTCCGATCGATCTCGCGATTCACGCTCTCACCCAGAGCCGGACGGCGGCCGATGACCGAAAACCGCAGATTCTGCCGCTCGATCTCTGCGCGTTCTTCAATCAGGTATTGTTCCAGCAACTGCATCAGCAGTTTCTGTTCAAGTACTGGCCGCTTCCAGTTCTCGCTGCTGAAACAATACAACGTCAGCTGCTCGATGTTCAGCCGCGAACAGGTCTCGATCACCGTACGAACGGTGGCAACTCCGCGACGGTGCCCCTCAATCCGTGGCAGCCCGCGAGCCTGCGCCCAGCGACCATTGCCATCCATGATGATAGCGACATGTCGAGGCAGTCGATCTGCGTTCAACCCGAACACGGCGAGCTGCTCTGATGAATACGGATCATCGGCAGATCGTCGCGCAGGGATCGTAGGCGAGTTTGATGATGCGGTCGTCGATGCCATTAGCGAGAATCCTCCGCACGATTGTGTCCGCGCGGTTACGCAAAGGGCAAGTCTACGACGTTACCGCAACGGAATTGCGAATGAATTGATCGATTGAAATTGGAGTGGCTCAAATGCCGATTCAGCATCTTCCGCATCTTCCTGGTCATCGTCTTCAGATCGGATGTAGAGAACTTCTTCGCGATATATGGGCGAGGCGCTGGGATCATGGATCCCGAGCAGCACAGAATCATGCCGGACCTCCAGCACATTGATCTGGACCGAACCTATTGTCAAACCTTCGTCTTCAGCTCGCAAATAACAACGCATCGAGCGACCTCATGCAGACATGAATCGAGAGATGCCAGAAGGTTCCGAGGAACCAACACGGGGCGGTATTCTGCCGTCAGTCTCGCTCAAGAGCAAGTCGAAAAAACGATGTTTTCTAAAGTAAAAATTGTGATACCCATGAACCTTGACACGACGAGCAAAAAGTTGTCCAACCATTCAAAACCTCTGTTTTCCACACCTTTGAAACGAATCGACCTCGATCATGAAGCTCGTCATCTATCCGCCGATTGATGAACGCCGCCTGAATCACGTTTGCTCTGCAGCGTCTCCCATGCACGTCACCAACGCCCAGTCTATCGAGCAAGCGGTGGTTGAGATCCGTGACGCTGATGCGTTCTTTGGTAAGCTGACACCCGAACTTCTGAGCCACGCGAAACAACTTCGCTGGGTCCAGTCGCCAACCGCCAGCCTGGAACATTATCTGTTCCCTGAACTGATCGAGCACCCTTGTGTGCTGAGTAACATGCGAGGTTTGTTTTCTGACGTCGTCGCTGATCACGTCATGAGCTTCGTCCTCTGCTTCGCCAGGAACCTGCATCTCTATCTTCGGCAGCAGCAAGACTCTGTCTGGTCACCCGTCGGCGACCAGAGCTACGTCGCCGACTTTGTGAATGCGCCGGGAACCGTCCTTCCCATGGATCGAGCACATCAACACCTGTCGGATTGCTCACTGGGTGTCGTCGGAGTGGGAAATATCGGAGCCGAAATCCTGCGCCGTGCCGCCGCGTTTGGAATGACATTGACCGGGGTTGACCCCAGAACACGCTCAGTCGCTGGTGTCATCAAAGATGTCTGGCCGCTGGAAAGATTGCCCGATCTCTTGAGCTGTTCCGACTATGTCGTCATCGCCGCACCGCTGACCCCAATCACCAGAAAACTGTTTCAACGTCCCATCTTTCAAATGATGAAACGCTCAAGTGTCCTGATCAATATTGGTCGAGGTGCGATCGTGGATCTTCAGGACTTGACCGATGCCCTTCGCGAAAAGGAAATCGCCGGCGCAGCACTCGACGTCTGTGACCCCGAACCGCTGCCGCCGGAACATCCCCTCTGGCAGATGCCGAATGTGATCATCACACCTCACGTCGCTGCCGCTTCACCTCGGATCGCCGAAAGACACCTGGAAACCCTGCTCGAAAATGTCCGGTGTTTCGTCAATGGTGAACCGCTTAAGACTCAGGTCGACAAGCGGGCTTGGTATTGATGAAGCCTGCAAAAGGTTATGCTGTGACTGACCGAGTGACCTGATCGACGAACGCTGACTCTCGCCGCCATCGGACCTTTTTCAAGGAGACTTCCCGCAATGACCAAGATCTCGAACCGGCTTTCCAATCTGGCTTTCATGTCCGCATTGCTTTTGCCGATCTTCCTGGCTCAAGGGGCGGAAATCGTACTCAAGCGTGACATCCCGTATGCCGAACCGGCCCTCGAACGTCAGGTGCTTGATGTTTATTCTCCAGTCAATGCAAAAGACTTGCCCGTCGTCTTCTGGATTCATGGTGGCGGCTGGCAGACCGGTGACAAATCGGCGGTGCAGATCAAGCCGCAAGCCTTTGTCGATCAAGGATTCGTCTTCGTCGCCACCAATTACCGTCTGTTACCAAACGTCGAGATGGGGGTCATCAATCGTGACATCGCCAAGTCGATTCGCTGGGTTCACGACCACATTGCACAATACGGTGGCGACCCAAAGCGAATTCTGGTCATGGGTCATTCGGCGGGCGCTCAACTGGCAGCCCTGATCTGTACCGATGACCGGTATCTTAAGGCCGAGGGACTGAATCTATCGATTATCAAAGGCTGCGTCCCCGTCGACGGCGACACTTATGACGTCCCCGCGATCATCACCACGGCGGAAACGCGTCGCAGCGTCCACGGCCAGCCACAAGCCAAATTCGGCCACCGCGAGAAGTTCGGTAACGATCCAGAAAAGCACAAAGACTTCTCAGCAGTCACACACGTGGCGAAGAACAAGGGAATCCCACCATTCCTGATTCTGTACGTCAACGATCATCCAGACAATTCGGCCCAGGCCCAGCGTCTCGGTAACGTCCTGAAGGAAGCCGGCGTCCCCACGAAAGTCTTCGGAGCCCAGGAGACCAACCACTCGCGCATCAATAACAATCTGGGAACCCCGGATGACCCATCAACAAAGGCGCTGTTTGAGTTCGTCGCCGAGGCATTAAAAAAGTAAGGTGATTGGTAGGAACTGTTGTATGGGTCGCCAAACGTCACTCTCTGCAACAAGCGGTCTTGGCGTTAAACGCACTGCGTCACAAAAGGTCGCGAGCGTACCGGAGGCAAGTCCCGACGATTCTCGTTTGATACGAAGGGTGTTAAATCACTTGTTCCCTGATGCGTTCCGTCCTATCGATCTCCGTTTTACGAAACATGCGAATACGGATTCGTGCGATTGAACGAACGATGATAGACGGTTGGGGTTAGACCACACTCTAATTTCACCACCCCGAGTGGATCGCATACCGAAATTGTCGCGGCTTTAATAAGCAACGACACTGGCGTAAAGACGTGAACCGAAGACGTTTCGTCGCGATGTCTCGTCAGCTAGCAATCGCGCGGTCCAATATACTTATCCGAGATAATCTCGCTTCGAGATTTATAGAAATCCTTTTTTGTGGCACCAGAAAACCGTAAGGATTTGCCGATCTACTGTC
>CAIULL010000026.1 GCA_903899985.1 uncultured Schlesneria sp. | reverse complement strand
TCCTTGAACTTCGAACGATCCACATCAACGGAGACTGGGTTTCATTCCAAAGCTTCCGAATCCAAAGTGAAAACAAACGACTTTACCCATACACTATGAAGGCTATCTGAAACCCCTGGGGGTTGCCGGTTACACCCTTTTGAAATTTGAACGCTTGGCCGCCTCTTTTATTACGCTTACTCGGCAACGTTCGAAGAAATCGGCTGGACGCCGATTCGCCTGCGCCGCTGGCTGCGGGTTAAACAATGTAGACTCAATCGTTTAACCGCGCCTCGCAGAGAAGCGGGAGCGAAGCGGTGCACTTGCCGTCAACAGAGGTGTCATTTCTCGTTGTGGCATTGCGAAATGTCATTGCTGCGGCAGCGTTTGAAGAGATCGGCCAGTCGAAGCGACTAGATAGTTGAATTGGAGAAAGTAGAAAGTAGACCGGAAAAGAAGGGGGGATAATGATTCTTTGACTGTTCTACTCTCCACTTTCTCGCTTCCACTCTCTAGCCGTTTCGGCTTGCCGATCTGCCGGCGCCGCTGGCTTCGGGTTAAACGAGGAATCTTTATTTTGAACGTCGGCTCTTTTCCAGAACTCGATGGATTACCGATCTGGCTCGTGCCAGTAATTTTGGTTTCGGGCGGATCAATTTTAAGACAGCCAGCGAATGAGCCTGTAATGGATAGGGCTGCGCTTCCAGCAGTCGTTTCAATGGTCGATCTGTGGCGGTGTCGAGCACCGGCTGCCAGAACTCGGGTTCGGCGTGCGGTGGCATCAGGAAGGGGATGGTTTCGTTGTGCGAGTTGAACAGGATTAACAGCGTGTCACCGACGATGTGGCGGCCCTTGTCGTCGATCTCGTCGTCCATCTGCCCTTCCAGGCGCATCCCCAGACAGCGGGTATAGTGCTTGTTCCAGTCCGAGTCGGTCATTTGTTCGCCCAGCGGGGTCAGCCACAGGACGTCGCGAACCAGTTCGCCGCGAATCATCCGGCCCTGGAAAAATTTTCGACGCTGAAGGACCGGCTGGCTTTTCCAGAGCGCAATCGCCTTTCTGGTGAACTCGAGAATTCCCTGTTCCTCTTCCGTCAGCTTCCAGCGCAGCCAGCTGATCGGATTGTCCTGACAGTAGGCATTATTGTTCCCTTCCTGCGACTGGCTGAATTCATCACCACTGCGGAGCATCGCCACTCCTTGCGAGATCATCAGCGTGGCGATGAAATTCTGCTTCTGCCGTTTTCGGCGTTCGTTCACCGACGGGTCATCGGTTTTCCCTTCGGCACCGCAGTTCCAGCTGATGTTGTGATTGTCACCGTCACCGTTGTTTTCGCCGTTCGCTTCGTTGTGCTTATGGTTGTAGCTGACCAGATCGTTCAGCGAGAATCCGTCGTGCGACGTCACAAAGTTGATGCTGGCATACGGCCTGCGGCCTGTCCCTTCGTAAAGGTCGCTGCTGCCGCATAACCGGGTAGCGAACTCGCTGGCAGTATGTCCGTCACCGCGCCAGAACTTGCGGACGCAATCGCGATACTTTCCATTCCATTCGGTCCACAGGACGGGGAAGTTACCGACCTGATAACCACCGGGGCCGACATCCCAGGGCTCGGCGATCAGCTTGACCTGTGACAGAATCGGATCTTGATGAATGATGTCGAAGAAGGCACCGAGCTTATCCACATCGTGCAGTTCGCGAGCAAGCGCCGCAGCCAGGTCGAAGCGGAACCCATCGACGTGCATCTCTTGAACCCAATAGCGCAGGCTGTCCATGATCAACTGCAGCACGCGGGGTGATTGCATATTCAGCGTATTACCGCATCCCGTGTAGTCCTTGTAATATCGCGGTTGATCGGCGACTCGATAATACGACGTATTGTCCAGACCCTTCAGTGAGATCGTCGGTCCGTACTGGTTTCCTTCGCAGGTATGGTTATAGACAACGTCGAGGATCACCTCGAAGCCATTTCGGTGTAGTCGTCGAACCATCCGTTTGAATTCGTTCACCGTTCGCTGAGGGTCGCGCGACGAGCCAAATCGAAGATCGGGGGCGAGAAAGGCCAGCGTGTTATAGCCCCAGTAGTTGGTGAGTCCTCGTTCGACGAGCGATCGTTCGTCGACGTGATGATGTACGGGCATCAATTCGACGGCGGTCACTCCCAGTTCACGCAGATGCCGCAGCGACCCTTCGCAGGAAACTCCGGCATACTTTCCCCGGCTTTCACGCGGCACCCAGGGGCTTTTGTACGTAAAGCCTTTGACGTGCATTTCGTAAATCAACGTTTTGTGCCACGGCGTGCGCGGTGGTTTATCACCATTCCAGGGAAACGCCGGATTGATGACGGCGGCCAGGGGGGCGGTCGCTGCGTTGTCTCGCCCATCAAAACTGAGATCGCCTGCCGGGTCACCGACGCGATAGCCGAATGCGGCATCGGTCCAGGTCAGATCGCGTCCGATCCCTTTGGCGTAGGGATCGAGCAGAACTTTGTTGGCATTAAACCGTAATCCCCGTTGCGGCTCATACGGACCGTGTGCCCTGAAACCATAAAGCTGACCCGGTTTCACGTCCGGAAGATAACCATTCCAGACATGGTCCGTCAGATCGGGCAGCGGGATGCGGTCGGTCTCTTTTGTGGCAAGCGGAGAATCGAACAGACAAAGGTCAACCTGCGTGGCGTGTTCCGAGAACACGGCGAAATTGACTCCTTTGCCATCCCAGGTCGCTCCAAGAGGAGCCGAGCGGCCGGGCCAGACTCGTTGAATTGCCATCCTGACGTCATTCTCCGCACGGTCGAATCGAAATTTTTTTGTTAACCACAATGACACTCTCGTGGTGAATTTACGACTGTGTCACAAACTTATTTGCAGGTCGAGTTCAAAATCGTCTCGAAACGGGTATTTGCTGTCGAGAGATTCGGGAAGGCGAATATTTTAATGACGTTAATCACCTGCGGATTGACGTGTCCGGCGCGCTCCGTTTTGACGCGGTGAAAGTCTTAATTGGTAGTCTTCGACGATTTGTCTATACTAACATTTCCTCGGTTTCGATGTCATTCTGTGATCCGGTGAGATGCTGCAATGTGTGATTTGCAATGAAGCCAAGAGTGTATTTGGAAAAAAACGATCCCAAGTATCTGACTGCATGGCCAAGCCGTGATGTTATCATGGCAGGTCATCAACAAATAACTCGTGACTGGTGGAATCCCGACGGCTGGACTTCGACCTGTTTGTTTCGCAATTCGTAATCGATGAGGTAAGTGCTGGCGACCCCGGTGCCGCAAGACGCCGGTTGGAAGTTTTGGCAGACATACCGCTGCTTGATCCGAGTGACGGTGTTCAACCGCTCGCAGCTGAACTTATGAAACGTGTTCCGTTGCCGCCCAAGGCAGCTGCCGACTCGCTCCACATCGCCATTGCGACCGTCAACGGTATGCAGTATTTGTTGACTTGGAATTGCACACATATTGCGAATGCTGAACTTCGTTTTAATATTGACCAGGTCTGTCGCGGCTTCGGCTATCAATCGCCGGTCATTTGCACACCCGAAGAACTGCTCAAGGAATAAACCATGCCCATAGACACGATCGTTGCTGAAGTGCGACAGACACGAGAAGCCTTGGCAAGTCAGTTCAACTACGACTTGCATGCCATGATTCAGGATGCAAGGGAGCGGCAGAAAACAAGCGGACGGAAGGTCGTGTCATTCCCACCAACACGATTGAATGAGGCAAACGCCAGTCAAGACGGTTTAGCGGAAACGGATAACATCCGGGTTGTTATTAATTAAACTGGCACGACCGCTTATCCCACTTCAATTCGTCTTCGGTGACGAAGTCGAATGAGTCATCGTTGGTCGACCCAGGTCGCGATTTCTCGCCTGCCTGAACAGATCTTAAGCCGATTCGGTATCGTCGCAGAATTCCGAAGTCGATATTTCAATTGTCGGAATAAAACTTGGGCAGTCAGTTCGTGGTGATCTGATGAGACTCTTTCCGCTTCTACTCATGCTTGTCTCTTTGCAATCCACCGTGGGTTGCGCTTCGACAAGTGGGGGAATGACGACTTCGTCCATCCAGCGTCGAAAGGAGCTATACGACGAGAGATACGATTGGATGAGGTCGGCTGGTATGGATTATTCCCATGTCGGCCCGTCGACATTAAGCAGCCCGTCGTCAATGCGATCCGGCCGGATGTAATTCGTCGAAGTTCGGTGCAGCGGCCATTCGTTCGGCAAGGTACTGATTGACTTCGTCGGCGTGGGTCAGCGAGACCAGGTGCCCGGCTCCTGCGATCGTCTTATCCGCGAAATTGTGGCTATAGGGAAAGACTCGATCTCGGTCGCCGTGGATCTGAACAACGCGCACGTTTGCGACTCCTGCTGACGGAGTCCATTTCAAGATCGCTTTGGCGGCCCAGCGCAAGAAGCGATCGTCGGCATCGTTCAATTGATGTAACGAGCCGCGCACCTTCGGGTTCAACCAGCGACCGCCACAGGTCAGGACCCAGGGTGACAGCCATTTGGGAATCATGACCAGATTCGAAATGGGTCGAAAGAACTTCAGGCGAGGGGGGATCTCCCTGGGGGATCGAATGCTTCCCATCAAGTAGCATTCGCGAGCTTTCAGATGGGTGGCCAGCTCCAGAGCAACGACACCGCCAAACGAGACTCCACCGATAAAGCAGGGGAGGGCAGGGTCAATGATTTTGGCAAACCTGGCGGCGTAGTCGACGAGCGGTTCATCGGGCTCTGGTTCAATCCAATCCGGCAAAACCAGTTGCGGGAAGACAGCTCGTTGCGGTCGGAACAGGCGCGAATCGCCACCAAGGCCGGGAAGCAGGATCAAGGGGGACTGAGTCCCCTGCGGCGTCTGATTCGTTTTGTCTTTGATGTCTGACGTCATGCTATTCAAGGTTTTCTCTGAACATCAAAAAAACGGCCCGTTGATATTGTAATCATTTTTTTAAGTGATCGCGGCAAGAGGCACACCGTAGCATGGGCTTCAACCCGTGCGCCAAAACGTGCTTTGCGGCAACGCCTTGTAGGATTTTTCTTTCGCCTTAGTTTTCATGTGCCACTGGTTCGGAGTCTTCGCAGAAGCAGTGTCTTGATTGTGATGTTCGGCACAGCTTTACGGAAGACCGTCATGCTGTGGTACGGGTTTCAGCACGAACAATCGTTCATCGATCTGATTGCACTCAACTCCGTAGGGCAAAGGCCCATTAACCACCCCCACAGGGGGGGGCAGGGTGGCGGCGTGATGTGAAACTTTCATTTTCATGTGCCACTGCTTCGGAGTCTTGGCAGAAGCAGTGTCTTGAAATCTGCGTTTGTTGTGTTGCTCGGCACTGCATGACGGAAGACCGTCATGCAGTGGCACGGTTTTTATTACGAGCGATTGTTGTTCGTACTGATTGTATACAACTCCGTAGGGCAAAGGCCCGTTAACCACCCCCGCAGGGGGGGTGGGGTGGCGTTATTAGGAACCCTTCATGCGGGCTGAAGCCCACACGACAAAAGCTGACAGCCTTGTCGACATCACTTGTTCGCCGCTCGGGGTGCGGGTGCTGGACCAAACTTCAAATTGTCGACCAGTTCACGATCGAACTTGGCCAACGTTTCGGCGAGCTCGGTTTCGACCGCGAACATCAGCGACGCCTGTCGGCCCGTTGGATCGGCGACAAGATAAAAGACCCAGGTCATCTGTCGCTCACCCACGACACCTTCAGCCAGAACTTTGAAGATGAACTTTCGATCGGATGACGCGACGACATCACCTTTACTCATCGATCGCAATCGTTCACCCAGTGATCGGCGGATATCGCTAAGAAAGGTCTGTTCCGCCAGATGCTCGCCCGGTTTGGCCGGTGCGATCGATGCCATGTCACATTGAGCGACGAAATTCCCTTCGTCAAGCAGTCGAAACACCGCAACGGACTCATCGACCTTGTAAAGATACCAGTGTCGACCGTGCTGAATCCCGATGTTCCAGGGGGATTCGAATCTCAGAAACCTGGCGGTCTCGGCAGGCTCATTCGCCGCCAGATCGATAATCTTCTGATCGCTAAGGCGTCCGGACGTTTTGGCGGGTGAGCGGAGCAATCGAACCCGGGCCTTGATCTCCAGAGCGGGACTGACCGGTCCGAGTGCCCGCGTTTCGGTTTGGACGAAATCGGTATCGGCGATGTATTTTCCCTCAAGGTGGTATGAGAAGAAGCCGGTGATGGCGACTTCGGTGGCGGAACCGACGGCGGCCCCCTCAAGCTTGCCATCAAGCTTGATACGTGCCATTCCCTTTTCTACGGATTCGAGCGTGCAGTCCAGCTTACCTTTTACGACGGCGTCGAGTGCCGTCAACATTTGGAAAGACCAGTCGTTAACGGTCCACTGATCTCCCACTTCAACTTCTTTGCTGGGAAGGAGCGAGATCAAGGCCAGGCTGTCGGCGGGTGAGCGAATCAAATCGAGTTCGTTGGCGGTCAATAATCCTGCCAGTGCGTAAAGTTCAACCCCTTCCGATCGCCCTTGAGCGACAATCAGTTTCAGTGCTTCTGGCAGCCGAATGGAGGTCTTGTTTCCACCAACGTCGATCTCGGCCAACGCGGTTTCGTACTCGCGAACCGCTCGAAACGATTCCGCCGCCTCACCCGGCCCCAGCAATCGTCGCTCGCGATACGAGATGGCCGCGGATGCGGTCTGGGAGAGCGCAGCGACGTTCGGAGTCGGCTGTAATTTCCCGGTGATTTCGACTCGAGTCCCCACTCCGAAGACCCGGACGTCGTCGACGGGTTCTTCTAACTTGTATTTATCGCCCGCAAACGCAGCGGCGGGAACCAGCATCAAGAAGCCACAGACAACGATGTCAGGCCAGCGACGTGTTGAGAACATGGGGATACATCCTTGTTTCCGAGTCTTGATAGATCTGGTCCGATCCGAATTCCTTGACCATCTTCGACAAACAAACGCTGTGGATTCTCAGTCGTCGTTCTCGCATTCGACAAGTGTCCCGCGGTCAGCCATGGCGAGCGCCGTTGCGACAAAGCCATCAACATTCAGTCCGATATCCGCAAGCAGTTCGTCACGTTCGCCGTGTTCGATGAATCGATCGGGAATTCCCAGGCACTTGAGGTTGGACGTCGGGATTCCCGCTTCATTGGCCGCTTCAAGAACGGCGGAACCGAATCCCCCGCAGATCGTGTTTTCTTCGACAGTAATGACAAACCCGGTCTCTTCGAGGGCCCGGAAAATTGTGGCGCGGTCGATCGGTTTGGCAAACCGGGCATTGATGACACCGACATCCAGACCGTCTTCTTTCAATCGTTCCGAGGCGGCGACACAGTCGGTGAAGAGAGAGCCGAAGGCCACAAACATCCCGTCTTCACCCCAGCGCCAGACTTCCGCCTTGCCAAGTTCGACAGGACATTCCGGTCGCGTAATGTGTTGGACATTGGCTTTCGGATAGCGGATGGACGTCGGGCCATTATGAGTGAGCGCGAAATCCAGCATCGGCGCGACATCAAGCTCGTCGCCTGGGGCCATGACGGTCATGTTCGGGAAGACCCGCATGTAGGTATTGTCGAAGACTCCGTGATGGGTCGGACCATCAGGCCCTGCCAGACCACCGCGATCAAGACAGAAGGTGACCGGCAGGTTCTGCAGTGCGACTTCCTGGAAGATATGGTCGAAGCTTCGCTGCAGGAATGTGCTGTAAATATTGACGATGGGTCGCATGCCACTTTTGGCCATTCCCCCTGCGAAAGCGACGGTGTGTGCTTCACAAATACCGGTGTCGAAGAAGCGGTCCGGAAATTCGTTACGGACACGCCCGAGCTTATTCCCTTCGCACATCGCTGCGGTCAGCACGCAGACTTTGGAATCGCGCTGCATGGCGTCGAAAATCGCGTCACTCATGGTATTCGTGTAGGCTCGCGCCGACGATTTCTTGATCGAGACGACTTCATTTCTTTTATTACGAGCGAACGGCGGAGGGGCGTGATAGGTGACGGGGTCTTCACATGCCGGTTCGAATCCGTGTCCCTTCTGTGTGAAGACGTGCAGCAGCACGGGGCCACTGACTTCCTTGACCATTTCCAGGGCATTTCGCAGACCGATCAGATCATGACCATCGACCGGGCCGATATAGCGGAAGCCCATCTCTTCGAACAGCATTCCTCCGTGCAGGAAGCCTTTGAGAGCGGTTTTGAATTGCGCGATCGCCTCGGCCGATTGCTTGCCCACGACGGGGACTTTATTCAGCAGCCAGGTGACATCCCGTTTCAGGCCGTTGTAGAAGTCGGCCGTTCGGGCTTTGTCGAGATATTGCGCCAATCCGCCCACGCGAGGGCAAATTCCCATTTCGTTATCGTTCAGGATGACGAGCAGGTCGCTTTTCAGTTCTGCCGCGTTATTCATGGCTTCGAAAACAACGCCTGACGGAAGTGCCCCGTCACCAATGACCGCCACGGATTTTCGGTAGGATTCACCCAACAGGTCATCTGCGGCTTTCATCCCCAGGACGGTCGAGACGCTTGCCCCGGCATGGCCGGTCATGAACAGGTCGTAGGGACTTTCATTCGGGTTGGGGAAGCCCATCAGGCCCCCCTTGGTCCGGATTGTGGAGAATTGCGAGAACCGGCCCGTGATCAGTTTGTGAGGATAGATCTGATGGCCGGTATCCCAGATCAGGCGGTCTTTGGAGAAATCGTAGACAAGATGAAGTGCCAGACAAAGTTCCACAACGCCGAGGTTGCTGGCAAAGTGAGCAGAACGCTCCTGCACCAGATTGCACAAAGCCTCACGAATCTCTTCGGACAATTGAACCAACTGTTGGTCGGTCAGCCCGCGGAGATCGAGAGGTGAGTGAATTCCGGGTAGCAGTTCAAACTTCATTGTCGACTCCAATTACGATGCTCGTCCGATGTTTCTGCGAAAGCAGGTGCCCACCTGAATTCGTAATTTTAGTTTTGCGTTTTAATGATCTCGTCGGGTCACAAATCTTGCCAACGCGACAAGTGAATCCGCACGTTTACCAAAGGGTTCCAGCAAATCGCTCGCCTCACGGATCAATTGATCCGCTTTCTGGCGACTGGCATCGATACCCAAAAGGCCCGGATACGTCATTTTGCCGAGCGACGCATCTTTGCCAACTTTCTTTCCCAGTTTTGCGGCATCACCGGTCACGTCTAATAAATCATCCGCAATTTGGAAGGCCAAGCCAACTCGTTTTCCGTATTCTTGTAACCGATTAATCGAATCCGCCTCGGCTTGGGCGACTCGCGCACCCAGGGTGACTGCCGAGCATAACAACCTGCCTGTCTTACGCCGATGGATGGCTTCCAGTTGGGAAAGATTTTGGGCGGTCTCTGACGGAAACTCTTTATTTGTAGATTGTTCGGACGAATTCTGCTTTTCCAGCCGCTGCTCAGCTTCCAGATCCGCGACCTGGCCACCCACCATGCCGCACCATCCCGAGGCGCCGGCAAGATCGAGGCAACATGCAGCGGCGACAGGGCCTGGGTGGGTATCGCGAGAGATGACTTCGAAGGCCAGTGTCAGAAGTGCATCCCCCGCCAGAATGGCCATTCCATCGCCAAAAACCTTGTGATTTGTCAGTCGACCACGCCGGTAGTCGTCGTTGTCCATGGCGGGGAGATCGTCGTGAATCAGCGAATAAGTATGGATCATCTCGATGGCACAGGCGGCGGGAAGAGCCGCATCGATTGATCCACCGCAGGTTTCACAGGCCAGCAGAACCAGAATCGGTCGAAGCCGCTTACCGCCGGCAAGAAGGCTGTAAGCCATCGACTCGCGCAACTGGGCCGGACAGTCTTCCAAATGCTGCATGTAGTTCGCCAGCCGCGCGTTAACGCGGTCACGTAACTCAGCTAATTCGGTTTCAAACTGTTGACCGTCCACAGACATCACATCCACCCGCGTCCCTGCCAGAAATCAAGAGAATGCTAAGGCCACCCCCTCGGCCAGTATTCAAGCCGCGTTCCATCGCGTGAATATGCTAATCAACAAAGCTTGGCAGAGCAAAGTCGGACCGCCGAAAAGTTGCGCAATTTTCGAACGATACGCTGAATTGACGCTTGTTATTCGCGATTAAAGATTGATAAGTGACTCGGTGGAGCACAGTGGAATTGAGCCATGACTTTCTTTGCGAAGGTCTTCGAGCGAGATCTTTTCGAAGACCAGTTTGACCTGTAACAAGGCCTGCTCCAACTTTTTTTCGATCAGGAACGGGCTTTTGAACGCCGGCGTTTCAGCAGGCTGTTTCGACACACGCTGCAGCGGTTCCATCACCTTCACGATGTCAGCCAGAGAAATTTCAGCCGAACTGCGGGCCAGAATGTATCCGCCGCCAGTCCCTCGTTGTGATGTGATCAATCCCGCTCGCGCGAGGCCCTGCAGGAGTTTTGACAAATAGGGGGCGGGAATTTGACCTCGCTCCGCCATCGCCTGTACGGTCAATGGTTGATCTTTGACTTCCGTCAACATCACCATCGCACGCAAAGAATACTCAACGGCTCGAGAGAACACAGCAAAACGGCCTTAACGACAAATGACAGCTTACCCAAACCCTGAATTGTAGCGTCACCGGCGACGCTCGGATATTAGACTTAAATATCCACTAGTCCGCTTGTCTCAGTAAGTTACGGCAAAAGCAGGCATTTGCTCCTGGCGGGGTGATTCGAAGCCGGTTGAAAAGTTGACTCAACCGGAAAAGTTTCGCTGGTCGGCGTGTTCATCGCGAATGTCGAACGTGGGGCATTTCTCGGCGCAGACTCATCAAAAAATTCGCTGATGAACGTCGATAGGTTGCGTACAGAATTTCGGATAAACGGACCATTTTGTCTCGAATTCAGTAACCAATCATGAGCCGCTCTAAGGAAGGTGTCGCAATGAAGATGAAGCATCGGCAATTATTGCTAGGTTTTGCGCTGTTGGTGACGTTCTCGGGGGTTGGATTTGCAGATGATGAGCCACTCATTTCCGCTCCCTGCTTCAACCCGTTTGGCACGACAAGCTGCTCCTCGACGGGAGCGAACTGTGCCTCAACGGAAGGGACCACACAGCCCAAGCTGTTTGGATTGATTGCACCCAGCGACCATGGGTTTGCCAACTTCATCAGTCCCATGTCGAATCCGGTTTACTTTGAAGACCCACGAACATTGACTGAAGCCCGTTTCATTGTTGCGAACCACACTGTCCCGAGTTCACTGGGGGGCGGACAGGTTCAACTGTTTGCCATGCAGGCACGTGCGGCCCTGACCGAAAACCTGTCGATCATCGCCACGAAGGACGGCTTCTTCTTTTCGCAGAACCCCCTGTTGAGCGACGGATTTGCCGACGTTAACGCCGGTTTGAAATACAACCTCTACAAGAACTACGACACTCAAACGATTGTCAGTACCGGTTTTACCTACGGAATTCCTCTGGGAAGCCATCAAGCCTGGCAGGGAAAAGGGAACGGCGAATTCAACTTCTTCGCCACCGCAGGTCAGCAATTGGGAGAGAACTGGCACGTTCTGTCCGCCTTCGGTGCCAGAATTCCCGCCAATACGTCGTCGTATACGCAAAGCACATACTGGTCGAATCACCTGGACCGAAAGCTTGGAAAAACCGGCTTCTATCTCTTCACCGAAGCGAACTGGTATCACTGGATGTCCAACGGAAATCAGTTCCCAGCCAACGTCGAAGGACTGGACCTGTTTAACCTCGGTTCGACGAATGTTTCTGGAAACAACATCGTGACCGGTGCCTACGGTGTGAAATACAAACCACACGATCGGATGGAGCTTGGTGTGGCGTACGAAATCCCCTACACCGAACGCAAAGACATTATCCAGAACCGACTGATGGTTGACCTGATCATTCGGTACTAGGTTCGACATCGTTTCGACGCGTCAACCGGTGAAAAGCATCACCCGCTGTTCTTGTTGTGATGCTTAACCCGACGAATATCCCATGACGATCGCACGGCGAATGATTCGCCGTGCGATCGTGTTTTTCATAGTCTGTGGAATGGATTCATGAGCGCCGCCTGGCCATGGCTTTGACGAGGTGATGAGGGAATGGTGGTATACTGACAGAGGAATTCTTACTCTGTGAAAAACCCGATCGTTTCCGCCTCTTGCATCAAGTGATCGCGCCATGGGCACTCCCCCCTCTGAACCTGAGAATAACGTCAATAATCTTTGGCTGCTGCCATTACTTTTGCTGGGTGTCGGACTCTCGTTACTGGCGGCATTCTGGTTCGCCATTACACCGATACTCGACAAAGGACCAGGGGCGAATCCGCCGCCTCCAGCACCACCGCAACCGACCATCACCAGATTATCGCGCGCCGATTCGTTGAAGCTGATTGAGTTACGAAACCAGGCTCTGGGCCATCTCGAAAATCACGAATTTGCTGCGGCGGATGCGGAACTGAGCGAAGTCGTTCGTCTGGTTCCTGCCGACCCGTTCGGCCCGCGGAATCTTGCCATCTGTCGACAACTGGATTTCGAGAGCATCGATAAGAATCGTGATCAGGAGCGGTTTGCCAAAGCGGCGGTGAAGGTCAACGAAGCGATTGAATCCGCAAAACGCGCAGAACCCAAGTCGTCCGTTCCCTGGATCATGGCCTCACGTGTCGCTTCAAAGCGGGAGCAGACTGAAGAAGCGCTGAGAGATTTGCGCGAGGCGATCAAGCTTGACCCCCGTTCCGTCGGTGCCGCGTACGACCTGTTCGCCCTGTTGCAGGCGACCTCAACCGATCAATCAAGTGACGAAGGATTTAATGCTCTTCGTACCGTGTTTGAGAAGGAAGCGAACAATCTGTTCGTGATCAAGGATTGGCTTTTATTGTTAGCGCAACGTCGTGATCCCAAGTTCATTGAAACACTGACCAGTGTCCGGGAAACGATTTCACCCTTCTTTGAAACGATCAAGGTCAACACGAGAGTCGATCTCAATGAGATCATCCAGAAGGCTTTGGACGCGGCCAGGGATGGAAACTGGCAGGTCGCTCAACGTTCGATGATGACGACCCGGAATCTGATTGTCTCTGAGGCGGCACGTGACAAGCGATTTGTGTTACTGGATTCGCTGGAGTACGTGCTGCCCGATTTTGGTGACGAATTTCAGGCACAGGCAGACTTGCCCAAGTCGGACTCCCCCCGTTCAAACCCTGTCCATTTTATTCCCTCTGCCGAGACCGCACCCTGGCCTCGTGCTGTCGGGTGTCGCGACGTCTCTGTTGTCGATTTCGATTTGAATGGACGATTGGATGTGCTTGTTCTGCAGGACGACCAATTGATCGCCTGGGACCGGGGAGAGGGGGCCCGCCCCTGGCGAATTCTGGCTCAATCCCCCACAGGAGAGGGATATTCAGGTCTGTTGGCTTATGACTTCGATGACGACGTCGATCAGGAACTGAAGAAAATCCCCACCGATTTACAGCCGGCCGATGCGCTGAAACACGAACATCATGTTCATGGTCTTAGCCATACGGCTGACCCGGACGTCATACTTTATGGACCGGCAGGTCTGAAACTGTTGGAAAACTCAAAAGAGAATAAATCTTCTGACATCAGATCGTTGGTCGCCCGGTCGGGTGGTTCGGCGTTTGACGAAGTTCGAAATGTCGTCTGCGTTGCCGTTGCCGACATTGATAATGACGGTGACCTGGACCTTGTCGTGTCGACCACTGGAGGTCTGCGGATTTTCTCGAATCGAGGGAACCTGACGTTTGATGAGACGACATCACGATCGATCTTGCCGCCGACTGACGTCACGGTGACGGCACTGGCGATTGTCGATTGGGACCAGGACGCGGATATCGACCTGGTGATGTCAACGACAAGTGGAGCTGGCTGGCTGGAAAACGTAAGGCACGGCCGACTTCGTTATCGAAGTCTTGATGAATTCAGTGACGTTCAGGGAGCGACCTCGCTGCGAATCAGTGATTTTGACGGTGATTTGTCATGGGACATTGCTGCCGCCGGGCCCAAGGGAGCGAACGTCATTTCCACGAACCGGACACCCGGCGGATTGGTGTCATTCAGGCAAGTGAGCAAGCTTGTTTCAACTGCCGCACGATCGTTAAACATCGGCGATTTCGACAATGATGGTACGACCGACGTGATCATCTTAGCGGACCAAGGGGCGACGATTGTCCGGAATGATGGGAATGGCGGGTTCACGACGGTGCCAGGCGCCGAGGCCGAATGGTTGAAGGGGGCACAGTCACTGATCGTGAACGATGTCGATCGCGATGGAGATCTGGACCTCGTCACGATTGACCAGAACGGCGTTGAATTTTTATCGAGCCAATGTTGTGAGTCTGACAATCCCGATCATGGATGGATCGAGGTGAAACTCGTCGCTGATCAGGTTCGACTGGGGGAACAGAATTCGGACAAGCGGACGAACCACCTGAACATCGGCGGGAAGGTCGAATTAAAATCGCAACAGAAATATCAGGCGAAGGTGGTGACTGGCCCTGTTTCGCACTTCGGCCTTGGCCCGAATCAACGTGCCGAAATTGTTCGAGTCTTGTGGACGAACGGGATTCCGATGAATCTGATCAACCCCAAGCGCGACGAGCCCGTTTGTATCGAGCAGAAATTAGTAGGTTCGTGCCCCTACCTTTACACCTGGAATGGCGAACGATTTGAATTTGTGACTGACCTTCTCTGGAACGCACCTCTGGGCCTCAAATTCGCCGAAAATGTCGTCGCCCCGTGGAGGGAATGGGAGTACATCAAGATCGATGGAGCCAGATTAAAAGCCTTAGACAACGAATATGCGTTGCGGGTGACAGCCGAGCTTTGGGAGGCAGAATATTTTGATGAGTTCAAGCTGTTTGCCATCGATCATCCGCTCGGGACGGAAATCTTTACGAACGAGAAGGTAGGGCCTGCCTCAATCGCCGAACCCAGGATCCACACGGTGCAGAATCCCCGACGACCGGTCGCGGCGCGAGACACGTATGGCCGGGATGTGCTGGACCAGGTGGCGACAAGAGACCATGTTTATACGAAAACCTTCGAACGGCGACTGTCTCAGGGCTTAACGGAAGAGCATTTTCTGGAGCTGGATCTTGGTGAATTTAAAGACGCGAAAAGTGTGACTTTGTTTCTGACCGGCTGGATGTACCCCGGAAGTACGTCACTCAGTGTTCAGCATTCGCAGAACCCGGACTTGCAGGGGCCGCGACCACCGGCATTGTATGCTCCCGATGCCACTGGCGAATGGCGCGAGGTCCGGTCGTTCATGGGCTTTCCCGGCGGCAAGACCAAGACGATTGCGGTCGATGTCTCGGAACTGTTTTCGGGTGACGATCACCGATTGAGAATCGTTTCAACAATGGAACTTTATTGGGACCAGGCCTATTTCACCGTCGACGAGCCACCGGTCGAGTTCCTGCAGACGGAATTGGCGCTTGTTCGTGCCGAGTTGGTCGATCGCGGCGGCGTGTCACAACGCTCGTGGCCCGTGTCTGGGAATGGCCCCGATCAGTTTGACTATACCGTCCTTGTTCCTGGCGAGGCCTGGCCGGCGATGTCAGGAAATTTCACCCGATATGGTGACGTCTTGCCGCTGCTGACCGCACGAGATGATCAGCTGGTTGTCACGGGATCGGGCGACGAGATCCGCCTGGCATTTGCAGAACCGAAGACTCCACTGAGGGATGGCTGGGTGCGTGACTTTGTGCTGTATAGCGTCGGCTGGGACAAAGACGCCGATTTGAACACGGTTTATGGGGATACGGTCGAGCCATTGCCATTTGAAGGGATGACGGTCTACGCCCATCGCGACGGTGAACCACGTCCGGTTGACCCTGTCTATGCCCGGTATCTCAGACAATACCAGACGCGAAAACGCAACCCGGAACGCTTTTTGAAACAGATCAAGCAATGGAAGTGAGATTGCGGGAAGTCGACGACAATCGTCTTATAGCGATTTTCGAATGACGAAGGGGTCACCCGGTTTCATGATTTTCGCGGATGGGACCCGACGGGTGAATACGGGTCGAATTTCAAAAGAAATGTCCGCAATGATCGATCAAAGCAAAGCCTGGATTCACGATCAAGGGCGGTTTGTCGAAACAGGCTGACTTGAGCCATTACCGTTAAGCTGCGGATTCGCAGGTTTGTTGACGGTGTTATTTTTCGGAATGTCTCCCGTTTTGGGTTCATTCTCTTTGGGTGCCTCGCCAGCCGCCTGCCCGAGCCGCCCTTTCACGAACGCACTCAGTTTCATGACATCACCGGGATCGGGAGCCTTCCCCTGGATCACCCCGGAACAGATCGGGACGATCACTTCATAGGCAGGTTGAGCGACCGGCTTGAAGCGGGCCAAAAGTCCGCCAGCAACCTTTTTCTCGGCATCCTGGTCTTTGTCCCTGCCGTCTTTTTCTTTGGTTCCATCCGGTTTGAAGGCGAGATAAACGTCCCAGAAGCAGTTCTTCCAGATCGGATTATTCGGTCGAGCCTGAGCCGCATTCGAAAGCTGCAAGGCACAGTCAGCAATCGAGTTCACGACATCGGTCGGATTAACCGCCGCCGGAACGGGAACTCGCCCAAGAGCGTAACAGGCTTTTGCTCGAACGGGCCAGGATCGTTTCGGATCTTTGACGACAGCCAGCAGCGCGTCGATGACGAACGGCTTGTTATTTCCAGCGTCGAGTGACACCGTCATGTGACGCAGGCCTTCGATCAGTCGAAGCTGATACCACCAATGTGTTTCGGTTTTCTTGAGTTCTTCCACAATGGCCGCAGCGATCACGCTTCGATCCTTCACGGGGGGGGCCGTGAAACGGAGGATTCGAACGAGACCCTGCATGGCCGCAATCTTGATCGCTTCGGGCTGACCTTTGACGGGATCGTCGTGGATATCTTTTGCCTGAATGACCTGCAACAGAAGAGTATGCGCCGGGGCGAAGTCCATTTCGCTGAGGATTAATACCGCATGCAATCGAACGTAGAAGTTGTTGACCAGCAGTTCCGGGATCTGCCTGACGATTTCCTGGTTCACGAACTGAGCCGCGAGCGCAATATCAGCCGGCTTGGCATTAGGATTACCCACCCCTGTGGTGATATCCCGCATCAGCGTCTTATGAAGTTCTGGCAGCTTATGAAAATCGGGAAGATCCTTCTTTTTCTCTTGCAGGGTCATTTCCGCCAGTTTGTAGCGGATCCCCCCTTCAATAATCTGCTTGCCACTGGCACTCAAATCACAGTCGCGAAGAGCCTTGGTGAACTTGCCGGAAAAGTCTTTCTTTAATTTGGCAAGTTCTTCTTTTGTGACGATTGGCTGTTCCAGGGACATGATCGGCAATGCTTCCGGCAATGGCTGAAAAGTCGGAGGCAGCCAATCCGGATCAGGCTGTTGATACTTATCACCTGCGGGAGGTCCGCCCCCCTTGCTGTCCACAGGCTTCTTGTCTTTGGCTCCGCCAAGTGGTTTTTGCTGTGCCCACCCAGGGACTTCGCCGAACGAGGCGGCGAAGACAAACGCCAATACGAAGCACATCGTCTTCCTCAGACGAAGACCGCAAGTCAATGGGGTCTCCATCGAGTACGAGTGTGATGGAAATTTTGCCCGATGAAAGTCGTGCATTCGTCCATCCTTCACTTCAGAATGGTGTCGGTTCAATTGTTGGCAAAAACGGTTCATGGACATGAGGGTCTCAGCACCAGGCCCGGATCTGTGAGTGGCGACAAATTAACCACATCGGATACGTTTTACCACCCGATCGAGGTTGATGTTTTCGCAGAAGTTCAATCAGGGACGGGTCCATTGAGGGGTCAATCACTCCACACGGCGGAAACGAATCTTCGAAAGACGGGTTAATCATTGCCGCGAATCAGGGCATCCTCAACAGAAAAGTTGAACCGAAAACGAAACAAAACAAAAATACAATTGAAACCAGACGATCAGGAAAAGTCCACGGATACGTGGGATACGGAGGGGTGCGGGCTGGAGAGATTCCCCCGCTTGCAATACCCTAACAGTGAATGGTCAACAGAGTCAAGAAGATCCTTGTTTCGCATGTAATGGCATCAGCGATTTGTTCTAATAGGCCTGAAATACCCATCCAGGCGAAAAAGACGGAACTTTCAAAAGTTTCCAGAAAAGTGCTTTCCGGCTCATAAAAGGACCGAACCCGTGATTCTTGCCGCCGGTTTGACCCCCGCATGGCAGCAGATACTTTCCTTCCGCCGGTTCATCCCCGGTGAAGTGAACCGCGCCCAACAGGCGGTCAGTTGCGGATCGGGCAAGGTATTAAATGTCGGCTGTGCGTTGCACCATCTCGGAGTTCCCTCGAAAACGTTGTGTCTCGTCGGCGGGGTTTCCGGCGTCCAGATCTGCGCCGACTTTCAGGCGATGCAGATCCCGGTTCGATGGGTCAAGTCGCGGATTCCCAGTCGAGTCTGTACGACGATCCTCGACGAAACGACGAAAACAACGACAGAACTTGTCGAAAACTCAAAGTCGATACCAGCGGAAGAATTGGAGTTGTTTTTCGATGCATTCGTGGAAGAATCGGCGTCGGCAAACGTGGTGGTCTTGAGTGGCTCGCTTCCGGACGGAGCTCCGTCAGACTTTTATCGTCGTCTGCTGGAAAAGACGTCGGCGAGAACCCTGCTTGATATTCGAGGGGCAGAGCTCGAAGCGGCCCTTCCCCTGCGCCCGTACGTCGTTAAGCCCAACCGTGATGAACTTGCCAAAACCGTCGGCCGTGACATTTCTTCCGAACTGGATCTGGTCGCGGCAATGTCCGAATTGCGTGTTCGAGGCGCCGAATGGGTCGTTGTCAGTCAAGGGGCGGGGCCGCTGATGGCCGTTGGGCCTGAGGGTCTGATTAAAATTGAAATCCCGAAAATCGATGTCTGGAATCCGATCGGCTGCGGGGACTGCCTGGCGGCCGGGATCG
Organism: uncultured Schlesneria sp.; assembly: GCA_903899985.1. Lineage (GTDB taxonomy): Bacteria > Planctomycetota > Planctomycetia > Planctomycetales > Planctomycetaceae > Schlesneria. The sequence continues at coordinate 11,231 of CAIULL010000026.1, read as the reverse complement.
CTGCGGGAATCGACCGTCAGATGACCATGCTCGAATCACTCAACCTCGGTCTCCGGGCGGCAGCGGAAAACGCCAGCGTCCTTCTACCGGCAAGAAATCTCTCGAGGTTACCATGACATCGCCGGTGTCCGAGTCCGGCCTGTTCCCTGTCGCCAGTTCACCCAGTGCCGCGTATTTTCACGTCCCGTTTTGTGCTCATCGATGTGGATATTGTGACTTCACACTGATCGCGGGTCGCGATGATCTTGTGGGGGATTATCTCCGGTCGCTCGATCGTGAAATTGAACGGTCACGAATTCCGCCTGAGGCACCGCTGAAAACCTTGTTCTTTGGTGGCGGAACTCCGACACATCCCAAACCGACAGACATGCGCCGCCTCTTCGAAATGACTCGCCGATATTTCCATGTCTCGGCCACAACGGAATTCAGTGTCGAGGCGAATCCACTCGATCTGACGGACGAAAAAATCGACCTGCTGGCGGAAATGGGTGTGAACCGGATCAGCCTGGGTGTGCAATCGTTTTCTCAACAGGCGTTGAAGTTGCTCGAACGTGATCACGGCGCCGACGATGTTCGCAACGTGATGGCTCGATTAAAATCACGATTTGAAAATGTCTCACTCGACCTCATTTTTGGAGTTCCCAACCAGACATTGTCCGATTGGAAAGAGACGTTACAGCAGGCAATCGAGCTGGGGCCGAGTCATATTTCCACCTACGGGCTGACCTTCGAAAAAGGGACCGCCTTTTGGACACGACGCGAACGGGGTCAACTTTCCTCCGTCGATGAAGAATTGGAACGTGAGCAGTACGCACTCGCCATGGAGCAACTCCCAGCGGCTGGATATGAACAATACGAAATCTCGAATTTCGCCAGACCGGGATTCGAATGTCGGCACAACAATGTCTATTGGAACGGAGATGAATACTGGGCGTTCGGTCCCGGCGCGGCTCGATACCTGAATGGTCGCCGCGAGACCAATATTCGCAGCGTTCTCGGCTGGCTGGCTCGGCTGGAACAGGACGAGTCGCCCGTGGCCGATGCTGAGGAACTGGACCGTGAACATCGGGCCAGGGAACTCATTTATCTGGGACTCCGCCGAATTCGAGGCATCTCTCGAACGTCGTTTCACGAGCAAACGGGTTTTGAACTCGATAAATTGTGCGGACCGTCATTACGGGAACAGGTACAACTGGGCCTGCTCGACGATGATGGTTCCAACGTTCGTCTGACACTGGAAGGCCGATTTGTCGCCGATCGGGTGGTGATGGAGTTCCTTTAATATTTGACGAGAGACCTCACAGCAGGGCGGATTTTGAAATGACTGGCCAATCAGAATCCCTGTCGATTCATCGAAAATCGAAAGTTCTCGGTGTGTTGAACCGGCATTCAACGCTCTTCCGGCCCAAAGGGGCCATGAATTCAAATAGCCAGGGCCAACGGCCCTGGTTTCGTTTCCAGCAATGTTTAGAGGCCTGAAGGGCCGACAATTCGATTGAATTGTTGCGATCGGCGGAATCGGAGAATTGACGGCCCTACTGGCCTGAAATGGTCCTGTTGTTGCACCACCAGGGCCGCTGGCCCTGACTATTTGAACGGGTGGACCTTTGGCCCGGAAGCCTTGCCTGCAAGGCTGCAGTGAACCGTCGTTAATAGTCAACCCAACTTTGACGCATTTTCGAAAACGGCCCCTTTCGAGCAGGACCGCATCGACTCATTTCCCGCCTTGTGGATTCGTGTTTGGTGGGCTGGTTGACCCGATCGGCGTGGGATTTTGTTTTCGCCGGGACATCGTTATTGCATCGATGATTTTTTCAATCTTCAAATGAACCTCCCAAGTTTGATTGATCAGTAAGGAATTGCCTGCCTGATCGATCGAACCGTTATCGGCCGAACCGTTTTCGATCCAGGCTTTTCCCAGAATTCGTGGCAGCATCTTGACGAGATCAGCGGCGGTCTCGGTATCCGGCAATGTGTAGACTCGAAGAGCGATCGGGGGCTTGGCTGGTGAGCCTGTTTTATCCGCTGAGAGTTCTTCGATCAGCAATTCGATTTCTGAATGGACCTGCTGCGTTTGCAAGACCAGCAAATGCCTGGAAGAAAGTAACTCCGCTTGTCCACCTTCACCTTCCATTTCCAGCCATTTTCCAGAGGTCAAATCGGCCAGTGTCGAGAGAATTCCAGCATGGGAAAGAAGCCTGGGAATCTTGTGGCAATTGCTGATGTCGTAAACGCGAATCGACAACGTTTCGTCAGCCCTGCCCGTGGTGGTCATCACCAGAACACCTTCTTCGACAACATGTGTCAGCTGCAAAGGCTCTAAAAGCTTCTTTAAACAGATTCCGAGTGGAAGCTTATGGATATGACATTTCACAGGCTGGTCATCGCTGATCCCTTCATCGGCCAGAGTGGGGGCATCGATCAGCAACCGACATCCTGCTTCCATCGCGATTTGTTGAAGAGCAGTCTCGAGTCCTTGATCGTCGATTTCCAGGTTTTTCAGTTGGGCAAGCGATGCAAGAATGGCGGCATCTTCCCCGTATGGATAGCCGACTCGTCGGAGGGGCATTGATTTCGTGGGACCCTTTGCATCGAGCAATCGTTCCAGCCCCTCGAGAATACCGGCAATCTGAAACTGAGCCTGATAGTTCTGCCTGACGATAAGACAACCTTTCCCAGCCTGAATGGCACCCCCTTCTCCGTCGATTTCCAGCCATTTCCACAACGTTAATGATCTGATCACGTTCGCCAGAAAGGACTCGACGGAAATCGGTTCCAGCGAGACTGGTTCGGAGGAATGCGTTTCGTAAAAGATGTCGCCACTCATCCCCAGTCCAATGACTGCAGGACCAAGCGCTTGAACAGGGACGCTGAACATGCCACCACCTCCTGTTCCTCCGCCCATCATTCCTCCTCCTCCGCCGACCCCGCCACCACCTCCGCCCATTCCGGCGCTACCCCGTTGCTGAAGACGTGGTTGCGACCGAGTTCCTTTCGAAATTGGTTCCAGCAATTCGCAAAGTTTGCGAACGTCGTAAACGCGTGTGACAAGTTGCGTTTCGGCCTTGTCTTTCGTCGTAATTTCCAGGACACCATCGCGAGCAGTCCAGCTCAATTGGAAGGGTTTCAGCAAAAAGTGAAGCGTCTGCCACGTGGTCATTTCGCCAAGTTTGAACGTCGTGTTCTGATCTGTTGAAATCCCGGCATCGGCGAGGGCCGGATGATCAATCAGGATTTCCCGATCGATCGATTGTGAGATGAACTGGATGACTTCACTGAGCGGCGCATCTTCGGCGTCGACCTTGATCCGTTGCGACAGCGAATGAAGGATTCGCTGCTCCTGATCGGCGGCAAGACGAAGCGGAGCGGAAAGCGAGGCTTCAGCCGAAGGTTTTTTCGCATCATCGGCAGGGGAATTTTCGAAGCCGAAATGCAGACAGGCAATTGTCAGAATGGCGATGTAGCGCATGACATTCTCCTCGTGAATTGAGAGGCACCAGATTGATATCGAACGTCTGACTTGATGTGATTCGTTGCTTTGAAGCCGGAAATGCCAGGGCGACGGGATTGACTTCAGATGAATGTGGCTCTTTGACGCGGGGAGGCAAATCAAGCCGTATTTTCCGAAGAAAATGTCCCCCAACCGTTTTCGAAGCTGCGTATCAGGCTTGAGAATCCTGCAACCTGAGTCTCTCAACGATGGGGGCGATTACGCTCCATAATCCATTGCCGGACAAGTTTGTCAAGGAACTCTTTTTGAGCGTCGATGGCAAGCTTGAATGCAATTGCGATCAGAATCGTGGTCGTCTGGCAGAATTTGACGACCAAGATTTCGGTCTCGCACGAGTGCAGTCGTCGTGGTAACTTACCGTGGTTGTATGAATAAAACCGGTCTGATGACGGAACGCGATCGAGTGACAATCCAGGCGAATTCGCTGCCAACCGCAGCTCCGAAAGCAACAGGAGGCGACGGTGCCAAGTTTAAACCGCAAGGTTTTTTCAGTATTTGGCACGGCTGTTCCTTTGAAGGCTGGATCAGGTTACTGGCCTCGCGGCCGAAGATGCACTGGACTCGACTGCACAAGATTGCATCGATTACGGCATTAAGCCTCGTTAACTCATTCAGCAACGCTTGCGAATCCGCCATTTACGGCCGAAAAATCGCCCGGCAGACGATCGATCATACGCCGGTCTTTATTCTGGGACATTGGAGAAGCGGCACAACGCTGTTACACAACCTGGTGACACTCGATCCCCAGTTCACGTTTCCCAATCTTTACGAAGTGATGTTTCCCGCAAACTTCCTGTTGACGGAACGTACTGTTACTTCGCTGACCAGCTGGCTGATCCCCAAAACCCGACCGATGGACAATGTCGAAGCGGGATTTGCTTTACCTCAGGAAGACGAAGTCGCCCTGGTGCTGCTATCAGGATTATCCCCCTACTTGATGCTGGCTCATCCAGAAGATCCTTCGAAGTACGAACGATTCTTCGAATTGACCGATGTGACCCCCGCAGAGCTGGATCGCTGGAAAGAACGATTCCTCTACTTCGTCAAAAAGCTGACGCTTAAACATAATAAGCCGATCGTCTTCAAGTCGCCGACGCATACATTTCGAGTTCCCCTGCTGCTCAAAATGTTCCCGAACGCCAAGTTCATCTACATCTATCGAGATCCCTACGCCGTCTATAACTCAAGTATTCATCTTCGAAAGACCATGTTTGCCGAAAATGGATTAGGGAACGTCGTTAACGAAGAAACGATGAAAAACGAAACGCTGTCCATTTACACGCACTGTATGGAAACGTACGAGCGAACACGGAATCTGATTCCACAAGGCAATTTGCACGAAATTCGATTTGAGGATCTGGAAGTTGATCCTCTCGGTGAAATGCATCGCATCTATCAGGGATTGAATCTGGACGGATGGAATCAGCTCGAGCCAAAGATTCAAAAATTGCTTCCAGAGCTGACGCGCTATCGTAAGAACTCGTTCAAAATGGACGAGAACCTGATGCGAATGGTTTACAACCGCTGGAAGCCCTGGTTCGAGCGATACGGCTACCCCAGCCGACTTCCTGAACAGGAAGTCGCGACCGCTGACGTTTGACAGACGTGTCAGATCTGCAGGTGCTCCAGCGCCTCTGCCGCCGGCTTGATGTAACTGATATAAAACGGTCCGAACTCGGCGTAACGGGCTGACGCGGTGTCAAACCGCATCGTATAGACGATGTCCTTGATCGATTCTGGATTGCGTCCCCAGAGTGTCACTCCCCACTCCCAGTCGTCGAATCCTGTCGAGGCGGTGATCAGTTGACTGACTCGACCAGCAAATTTAATCCCGCTCGTCGCATGTTCAGACATCATGGCCGAACGACTGCTGAATGGCTCCATGAACCAGTTTGCCGACGGATGCCGACTCTTGTTCATCGGATAGAAGCAGTGGACCGGCCAGTTCGGAAAGTCGGGACACAACCGTTGCCGATTCATCATCGGCAATCGCTGTCCATACGCATTCAATTTTGCGGTGTATGCCGGGTCGTCAACCTTCAATCCTTCGTCGCGTTGTAACTTGGCTCCGTATTGTTCGAGAGTCGGGACATATTCGGAGACTTCCGTAATCGAAACGAACGAGTACGTTGGATGCAGCACCGTTCCCAGTTTCGACGCGCGAATGGCCTGACAAATGCCGTCGATCAATAGAGGATCGGCGTCCATGATCATCAGCCCTAAATCGGCCTTGTGACCGGAGACAACCGACGTTTGGATACGTGCGGGAGCACCGGGTCGTTCAGGGTCGAGCAAGTGCACCAGCGCCTCGCGCCCCTCCGCCAGTTCACTCGAACAAAGTCGATTTAACGCACTCTGATCAACGCTGTAGTAAATATGCAGACAGTGCCAGCCTTCGGTCAGTTTCGTGGTTGGGTCTGGCTGTGGCGTTTGGGAATGAGACGGACGATTCACAAGATAGCTTTCAATCAGGGATTGGGAATTAGACGTTCGATGGCCGTGCGGACGTGATTAATTCCGGAGTTCAGTTTTCCGGTCCATGTTCCGGTTTTGGATATCCCGAAAAGGCGAGCGGTTTCGAAGCCATGAGCTGTTCACCCCGTTCCAGCATGCCAAGGATGCTGGTGACGGTCGGATTGATCGAGAATTCTTTTTTCAGTTGGGCAATGATTTCGTTTGTCACCATCTTCTCGCCGTTTCCGCCCCCACCTTCGACGAACGCTCGCTTCTGGTTGAACACCGCCCAGTAGATCGTACGTTCGTGATTTTTGGCTCCGTCGCGGCACTTCACCGCGTTTCCACCTTTACCCCGCTGACCGTTCACTCGATACAGTTCGCGCCGTTCATAAATGATCGCGATTACGTTCCAGTCTTTGCCGCCGAACAGTCCCATGGGGATGGCTCCAGTCAGTAGTTCATCAGGCGCATCGGAACCCACCTTGTACCACGAATTCGTCCGCTTCGCCACAACGTTGCCGAAGTGGTTCACTCAGCGTGAAGACGACTTTTCCGCCTGAAGTTTTGCGTGTTCTGGAGTCCTCCTCATGTCGTTAAGGCTTTCAGCCTTCGATCAGAACACGCACGACGAGTAAACGGTTTTTCCCATTGAGATTTGCGTCAATCGGATGAAGAATTCATCAAGAATCAGCCCGCATTCGCGAATCCCTTTCCATGTTGTGTTAGAATCGCGAAACTTTTGTCGCACGACGGTGTTTATTCGAGGGATGATCGATGATTTCAGGCGATCAGTCCCATCCGGCAAGCCTGTCAGCGGCAAGGGTAACGGCGTCGGACTCAGGCCATTTCACCATATCAATTTGCAAGTCACGGATTTATGAGGCTGAAGCACTTCGTATTGCGGTCTTGGAATTCAATCGTTCTCGGGTTTAGAGCTAAGGAATTCGGCGTGCTGAAACAACAATCGCGGTCCAGGAAATCGGGTCGAGGATTCACGTTGATCGAATTGCTGGTGGTGATAGCGATCATCGCCGTACTGATCTCTTTGTTGTTACCTGCCGTGCAGCAGGCTCGCGAAGCAGCCCGACGAACTCAGTGCAAAAATTCTCTCAAGCAACTCGGTCTGGCAATTCACAGCTATCACGATACACATTTGCGCCTGCCTCCCGCCTGCATGGGTTGTAATCAGTATGGTTGGGGCGTCATGCTGCTCCCCTATCTCGATCAGGCCAACCTCTATAACAACATCGCCGCAACACCCGGTTGCTCGTATTACTCGCCCTCACCCGGCTGCATCCCGGCAATTGGGTTCGGCGCCTATTTCTGGACCTTGAAAACACCAAATGGACTGACGACCGGGTTGCCCATTTTCCGATGTGCGTCTGACACCGGGTCGTCAAATATCGCAATCGACCCGTCAGGAGACCCCGATGATTTGTTGGGTCCCGATAATGACTCGGACGATTTACCCCTCAGCCGCACCAACTACATTGCCGTTTGGGGTTCGGATTCAGCCGCAAATGGGAATCGTCCTTCGAATGGAGCTTTCCCCTGGTTTACGACCTGGCCGGATATTCCAAGCCACTCGTTCCGCGACGTGACTGACGGACTGACCAATACATTTTTTATCGGCGAACGGCGATCTCTGGGAACTCAACAAGGTGCACCAATCGGCAGCGATGACACCTGGGTCGGTGTCGGAAATGACCCGAATGATGTGGGAGGTTCGTGCCAGCCCGTCTGCCTGATGAATGCCACGGGAAAATTCTCCGACGACGCATTCAGTAGCTATCACGTTGGCGGTACCCAGTTTCTGCTAGGGGACGGCTCCGTGCGATTCGTCAGCGAGAACATCAACACTCAAACCTATGGTCACCTTGCGGCCATCAGCGATGGCTTTGTGATTGGTGAGTATTAAGCCAGCCTTTGCGGGCGATACCGAACATCACTCGAGTTATTCCCGGATTTTTTCGAGGGCTGATTCGACCAGTTTTCGAACCGATTGATCCTTGTCCTTCAGTTGAGCCAGCAATGCCGGTCTTGCCGCTCGGGCGGTGATCCCCATCTCTCCCAGCGTTCGAACGGCGGCTTCGCGGACCACTGTATTGGAATCAGTAAGTCGACGAATCAATTCGGGAACCAACTCTTCCGCTTGTGGACCGAATTGCCCAATCGTCGCGGCGGCCGCCTGACGGACCAGGGGGTCATCGTCATCCAGGGACTCAAACACCGGGTGAATCGCACTGATCGCGTGCGGACCAAATGATCCCAGGACCTGCAACACGACGATTCGTTGTTCGGGAGTTGCCTTCGACAATTCATCGACAAGCTGAGGGACAAAGTCGGTCAACGCGGGCGCGAGCTGTCGAAAGGCTCGCAGTCCTGCCATTCGCGTACTTTCATGTGAGTCATAACAGCAGACCAGTAATTCCGGTGCCAAATGCCGTGCCGAGGTCCCGATCGCACTGACCGCCTCGACGGCGGCAAGTCGAACACGTCCTCGGTCTTCACTGAGCAACGGTCGTAATCCCGGCACCGCGTTTTTGGCGGCTGGTCCGAACGGAATCAACGCACGAACGGCCGCTTCCCGAATCGTTCGTTCCTTATCCTGTAGCATCGAAATCAAAGGGGCAAGGATTTGCGGGTCCGCCGGTCTGATCGACGCCACGGCCTTGACTGCGGCCAGGCGGACACCAACGTTGATGTCTTGAAAATGTTGCATGAGTGCCGGCACAGCGGCTTTCGCTTCCGGTCCGATGCCACCGCAAGATCGCGCGGCGGCTTCGCGGATTCCGGCCTCCTGATGAAACAGAAGCTGAGTCAACTGAGGCAGACATTCCGCACCCGCCGAACCAAGATTCGCCAGCGCAGCACTCGCCGCCTGACGCACGTCGCGGTCATCGTGAGTCAGATTCGTCAGGACCAGTGGCAGCGTCCGACGCGCTTCAGGTCCAATCGCCCCCAGTGCGCGAAGCGCCGCGGCTGATGCCGCCGAGTTTGATTCCTGGACAACCCGAGCCAGGGCAGGGACCGCTGCGGCGGAGGGCGCCCCGATCTTGCAAAGAGAATTGGCAGCAGCACAGCGAACCGCGCTGGATGAATCACCCAGGCGTTGAGTGAGAATCGGTACCACAACATTGGCTGACGAGCCAAATTGTCCCAAAGCGGTTGTAATCTCGAGCGAACTGCGAGGATTCATCCCCGAAGCTAAACCTCGGATCAATTCGGGAACGCTTGATGATCCGTGAGCCACCAGCGAATCCAGACAGGCAGCACGGACGAGGTCGTCTTCGTCACTTAACGATTTCACCAGCGAACGAATGTTTGCGGTCGAGGCGTGCTTGCCCAGTTGTTTCGCCGCGAAAACGCGAACAACCGCTGGCAACATGCTGATTCCTAACAGAATTCGGAAAATCAACGATTCGACCCTTAATCAATTTCACGGTGGCTTCAACGGACCGGGACGATTCACGGACGGGGTGCCGTTGCTGGCTTGCTGGGTGGTCCTGATGGCGGTCCAGCCCCTCGTCTGGGTGGACCGCTCGCATCGGGTCGTTTTGTCGGCACAGCAAATTCCTGCGGAACGGCCCTGGTTCCTCCATCAATCAATCGTCGAGCCTGACTCATGTGGTATTCAAATTGTTCTTCGAAACCCTTGGCCGTTTGGACGTCAAGGTTCGGACTCTCCAGCAATTTCAATAAGGAATCCTGACCTGCCCATAAAAGCTCTTGCTTCGCAGGCCGAAGTGAAGAAGCCCCGGTCCTGGGATCTTTGAGTCCCGTGACTAATGCCTGAGTTCGCGAGATCGCCCGAGCGACGTCACGTTTCCACTGCGCCTGATCGTTCACGCCACGACTTTTCAATTCGGTGATCTGTCCGTGGTAGCGGTTGAATTCCTCGTAAATCGAACTGGCCGAGGGTGGTTGCCGCAGCCAATAACCGATACCGCAGACGATGGCGACCGCCATCAGAAGACCTTTCAGCCGCTTTTCGCTCCCAACCAGTCTCGACGCTCGTCGCCAAAGATCGTTAATGGTCGATGTTGAAAGTCGAAACCTGGCCGTCGACGGTTCCGCACTAGGCGCGCTCGGCGTCGTGGCGGGCCGAGTCGTTGGTGAACGTTTTGTCGAAGCGGGGGCAGGTGTCGTCGGTAAGTCGGAACGCGGCTTCGCATCGGGCTGCTCGATATCGACATCGCTCAGAGAACTTGGGGCATGGTCGTTTCTTTGTCGTCGATCAACCGCGGTTCGTGCGGGGGCAGGTGATTGCGACAGATTGGAGGGTGAGGCCTGTTTTCGTGCCACCGGTTCATAAGCGGGCCGGGACGAAGAGGTTGTTCGAGGCGAATCAGAACGAAAATCCGTTTGACGAAGATCGCTGTCGTGATCCAGTTGCAGCGCTGGTTCGTTCGACGACTCGAACAACTGATTCGGCGGCGAGGAACTTACCAGGTTCGTTTCCGCGATGATGGCTGAAACGGGCTGCCATTCACCGTCAATTCCAACCCGAACAAATTCATCTCGACTCAATCGCCCCGCTTTAAGACGGTCAAGCAGTTCCGTACGCGAGACGGGGCCAATACTGCGACCAGACTCCCAGAAAAAGAACCCCGATTCGTCGGACGCCGGTTTTGATCCAGGCGAGCCGATGCCACGGATCGCTGCCGAAGGTGTCAGCGATTCTTCGCGAGGACTCTCTGGTGCCAGAATCCTGGGCGAGCGTTTACGCTGGTTGGGTTTGATCGCTGCGAGTTCCGGTACGTCGTCCGGACGCTGCCAGAAGCCGAAGGCTCCGGTCCGGACAACGTCGGCCGGTTGGATCTCACCATACGATCGCATTTCACAAAGTGCATCAAACGTCATGGGTCCTTGAATGAGACCAGACGCCATCAGGTACCATTCGGTATTGGCAGCGGCATTTGACTGATTGTCAGCAGAACGCTCCGTTCCCGATGCGGATTCATTCACAGAATGATCCAACAGAGGGGGGACATCTGCGACAGGAGCACTTTCCAGTCGTCCGAGACCGACACCGAATCGATCTTCCGCGAACCCTTCGGAAATCAAACGTGCTCGAACCTCACGAAAAGCGTCTTTGTCTCCGTCCAGCAATTTGAGCAATTGCCCGTTCAGCAATTGTCCTTGCTGACTAAGACGTTCGCGGGCCACCTGAAACGATTCATCAAGCGTCATGGGGTTCCTCAGCTTGAGGAGGTTACTCGTCGCTGGGAGCCAGCACAGGTGATCAAGAAAAACACAGGGA
>CAIULL010000025.1 GCA_903899985.1 uncultured Schlesneria sp. | reverse complement strand
CTACGAGACTCACTCCTCGGCAGCGCGACATCCTTCAGCTCCTCCAACTGCCGACACCGGCCCAGCTCTTGAGTCGACTGTTACCTCGACCACCAACATGAAATTGATCTCCGGCGGTTTAAAGACGCTCTGACTCAACACATTCTAAGTCGCACTCAAGGGTGCGGAAAATGGGTTTAACCGCGCCTCGCAGAGAAGCGGGGATGCAGCGGCGGGAATGACGTCAACCGGGGTGTCATTTGTCGTTTGGTCAGTGCGTGATCGTCTTGTTGTTCGGCAACTTTCGAAGAAATCGGCTGAACGCCGATTCGCCTGCGCCGTTGGCTGCGGGTTAAACAATGCAGGAGTCTTCATCGTTTAACCGCGCCTCGCAGAGAAGCGGGAGCGGAGCGTCGGAATTGCCGTCAACCGGGGTGTCATTTCTCGTTGGGGTGTTGTGATAAGACGGGAATGAGGCAACTTTTGAAGAAATCGGCTGGACGCCGATTCGCCTGCGCCGCTGGCTGCGGGTTAAACGAAGCAGAAGCAATCATCGTTTCACCGCGCCTCGTCGTGAAGCGGGAACAGAGCGTCGGGATTGCCGTCGCCGGGTTGTCATTTCTCGTTGGGGCGTGTGATAAGTCGGGGATGAGGCAACGTTTGAAGAAATCGGCTGAACGCCGATTCGCCTGCGCCGCTGGCTGCGGGTTAAACAAAGCAGGTGTCTTCATCGTTTAACCGCGCCTCGCAGAGAAGCGGGAACAGAGCGTCGGAATTGCCGTCAACCGGGGTGTCATTTCTCGTTGGGGTGTTGCAACAAATCGGGAATGAGGCAATGTGCGAAGAGAAGCTCATCACTCCGCAAAATTCATGTATGCGACAAAAACACATTACAAAAGATATTGACACGATATGATTCGTGTGAGTAGTATTGATCTACTCACGATAGCCGCGTGGTTTTCGTATTGACTGTTTGATTGCCTGGAGGATGTAAATGAATCTGGAAAAGTTGAGCGAGATCTCTGCGAAGCCGCAGGGATGGATTTGTAAGGGTGTGATCCCTGAGGGGCAGGTGACGCTGTTGACGGGGGAACCGGGTGTCGGGAAGAGTCTGTTTGCGATGGATGCCATCGCCCGGTTGACTCGGGGTGAACGTGGTTTTGCTCATGCGGACCAGGGGGAACCGGGCCAGGTGATTCTGTTCTCGGGTGAAGATGGGATCGCGAGCGTGGTTCGCAACCGTCTGGAGGCTGCGAAAGCGGTGCTCCCTTCGGTCAACGTCGTCGTCAGTGACACGAACAAAACGACGGAAAACGCAGGCTCGGGACGCAACCGGCTTGATGACGATGGTCAAATCGAATCGCTGGAATTGTATCTGGCCCTGCTGCGTGAGTCGGGTGAGCCATGTCGTCTGATTGTGATTGATCCTGCGAATTGTTTTCTCAAAGGGACGGGTGGCCGTGACGACAGCAAGCTCAGGGAAGCGATGGCCAAGCTGACCGATCTGGCAAACCGAACGGGCGTTGCGATCCTGTTGATTGCTGCTCCTTCCAAGTTTGAAAAAGGGAAACGGGGCAACTGGACGCCGACGTCTCCGGTACTCGCCGAGGTGGCTCGTTCAGTCTGGTCGATTGTTCGAGATCCTCACGAATCGGGTCGACGAATCCTGTTGCCCGTCAAAACCAACCTGTGTGAAACTCCTCCCGGTCTCGGCTTTACGATCGAGGATCAGCGGATCTACTGGGAAAACGAGTGGGTTCGTCAGACGGCGGAACAACACATGGCGGATGCAACGGAGACAGAGCGTGTACAGCATGTGGCGGCGAAGAGTGAAATGTCGCGGGTGACCGAATGGCTGAAAAAACGATTGAATGGTGCACCGGTTTATACCTGCGATCTCAAAGCGGATGCGGCTCGTCATGACATCAGTGACAGGACGTTGATGCGCGGACTGATCCAGCTCGGCGGTATCAAAGGCAAAGAAAAGAAACCCGACGGTCGCTGGTTCTGGCGTTTGCCAGATCCGCTGACGGGTTCTGTCGTTGCCGGCTCCCCTGCGCTGCGGACGAGAACACTTGAATTCAAGACGATGGCAGAGATCGCTGTCGAAGCTGACAAAGCTAAGGGTCTTAAATACGCTGCGAAACAGGGAACTTGACCAACTTTGCCAACTTTTTTGAACTTTGATGAGGGGGCGGATTGAAGGCGAATCGGGGGTTTGGTTGGAAGGGGATGTGCGATTCGCGAAGCGGAGCTTCGAAGAGGGGCGTTACCAAGCTGGAGCTTGGTAACGAGAGGAACCGGGCGGGCTTAATCAACATTGCATACCGAGGGCGGCGCTTTGCGGCTGTTGCCGCGGCGCTCTGCCCTGTGCTGATTTGTTGCAGCCTTTCAGGCTGGTGAGGTCAGGTGTTCTTTTGACCGCTTTTCTGCGTCACCGTTTTGGCGTTCCGTAGATCAGGGCTTTGAGGGAGGGGGCGAGTGTTCGAGACCTCGCAGTCCCTACAAATCAGGGAACTTGGCCAACTCGGTCAACTTTTTGTGCACTTCGATGAGACGATGGACTGAAGACGAATCGAGGGTTTGGTTGGAAGGGGGCGTGCGATTCGCGAAGCGGAGCTTCGAAGAGGGGCGTTACCAAGCTGGAGCTTGGTAACGAGAACACAACAGGGAACTTGACCAACTTTGCCAACTTGGTCAACTTTTTTTCTGAGCTTTTGATGAGACGAGGGAATTGAAGGCAAATCGACGGGTTGGTTGGAAGGGGATGTGCGGTTCGCGAAGCGGAGCTTCGAAGAGGGGCGTTACCAAGCTGGAGCTTGGTAACGAGAACAACGAGAACAACGAGATTCGAACGAGATGACCGGGAGATCCGCGAGTCTGGCCTGGTTTTGGCTTATTTTGCTTTTGCCGATGTAACAGGGTCCCAGATTGTTGCGGCGATGTATCGGTCGCTCTGTGGTTTGTCGTGGAAATAATAGATCGTGACGACTTTGCCATCGGGGCGTTGAATGCTTGCCGGATAGCCGATGTCACGACCACCGCCGTTGGCGCGGACCGTTAATTCCGGGCTCCATGTCTTTCCTTGATCGTTACTGAGTACGGCTCGAATCTCAAATGGAGCTGCACGATAACCGTAAGTCAGGCAGATGCGTCCGTCGGATAAACGGATCGTGCTGGGGGGATTCCCTTCTCCCAAATCGTTGACGGGTGTCGTGTCGAGTTTCCAACTTTGACCGTCGTCGATGGAGCGATAGGCTTCCAGCCAGCTTTTGTTTTCATGACGACAGCGGATGATAGAAAGGAGTTCCGTTTTGCCAATTCGGACGGATGACGGCATGATCGAATAACCTTGCGGTTCGTTGCCGATCCAGGCGACGAATTTCCAGGTTTTCGCTCCGTCGGTCGTCCGTGCGCAGAATGGCCGACCTTCGCGACCGTCTGATTTGGCTGCCGTGAGGAAAATAAGGGAGTCATGGGGGCCATTGACGATGTAATCCGTTCGTGCCGCGATGGGGATGGGGTTCCCGTTTGAGTCCTGGATCGTAAGTCGGAAGGGGCCGCGCCAGGTTTTGCCACGGTCGATCGAATAGGAGAACCGGGAAGGACCGGCGTGGTGATCCAGCATGCGGAAAGTCATCACAAAATCAGGATGCTTGAAGTCGATTCCTCCCGGGCAGTCTTCCCAGGGCTTTTCCTTCAAACCGGGGGGGGTGATTCCATGCAAGGTTTTCCCAACAGGAATGAGTGCGCCCTGTTCGGCCGGATTTTCAATTTTCCAGCTTTCACCACCATCAAGGCTGCGTGCGAGCAAGTGTTCTTCAGGTTTGTCGTGATCGATGGCGTGGAACCCTGGTCCATTGTCTTTGGAATGTCCTGCGGCGAATCCGACCAGGATTTCGTTATCCCACGACCAGATCCCAAAGTTGGCCGGCCAGCCGCCGAACCGATTTGGTTCGGCGTACACATTCACGTGTCGGACCGAAGCTGTGCCGGGTCGCACCTGGTCCGGATTTTCAGCGATGGCTTGCGGCAGGAATAATTCCCCGACCCCGATAAACAAAATTGCCAGCCACGCCATGATTCGCGGATACGTCAACCTCATTTGTTTACTCATGTTTCAGCTTCAATCGTTTGACAACAAAGCCGTCTACTAAAGATCCGAACACGGGATCGCGACTGTTAACGAATGCGATTGTCACATTTCAAGTCCCGATTGGGAAACCAGAGGGAAGCACATTCAGTGAATGATTATTGGATTTTGTCTGGAATCTCGACGAAGCGATCAGCATAATCTTGTGAGCATTTCAAAAGACGTTTTTTCTCACGTTCAAATCCAGTTCACTGCGTCGAGATTCATTGCACGCGAAAGGGCCATCAGATGAAATACCAGATCAAGCAGCTTGGATTAGGTGGAATCCTCGACCAGGCGTTCAGTCTCATTCGCAATCATTTCGGACTGTTGTTTGGGATTGTGGCGGTCACGATCATCCCTCTGCAAATCGTCATCGGCTTCCTGCAAAATCACATTCAAGAAACAATCAAAGTCGGCGGTGATTTTCAATCACTACTGATTCTTCAACTCGTATTGAGTTTGCTCGTTGCCGTTCCACTCGCTTTTTTCGTCAATGCCGCAGTGATGTACGCGGTGGCGAGTCTTTATCTCTCGCAACCAACGACGATTGGTGCCTGTTTCAGGCACGCGATAAAAAGGTTATTGCCGCTCATCGGTACAACGTTTTTGATGACGCTTGCGATCATGGGAGGAATGATTCTTCTGATCATTCCCGGGATCATCGTCGCTTTCTGGTTTTCTCTTTCACAACACGTCACGGTTTTGGAATCAACTGCCGGCACGGCGGCCCTGACGCGCAGCAAGGCACTCATGAAGGGAAATTTTGGGACAGCCTTCGCACTCGGGCTGCTGCTTTACGTGATTATCTTCGGACTGAGTATCGGTGCTGCCATGATTCCGCAGGTACACGCTCAAATTCTTGCGATCGCTGTAGTGCAGGGAATTGTCACGCTGATTGCTGCTGCGACCTTTGTGGTCTTCTATTTTTCGTGCCGTTGCAAAGCCGAAAACTTCGACCTGCAGGTGCTTGCAGACGCAGTCGGAGTCGATAATGCTGGTGAAGCGGGTGACAATGACGTGGAAGTTGTCGCCGGTTGATCTTCGAATTTCGTTGAAACGACACCGGAGTCAGTCGACGGTCACCTGGAATTGTGCAGCTCATCCGTTGATGCGAATCTCTGCTCAGATCAGAATCAGCTGGTCTTGTGGACGACCCAAGAACGTGAGACTCGCAATTTCCTGAGCGGCCCCGGCGAATAACCGCCTCATTTTGGATTCGGACGCGTGGATCGAAATTCAATACCGTCTTCCCAGGCGCTGCGCGACAGAGCGGTGGAAATCGTTTCGGGGCGTGATTATCAAATCGATAGCGGGCAATCCGACAACAGCTGGTCACTGTTGCTGCTGATGGAGGTTATCCGCTGGATTCTTATCCCGTTTATCTGGCTTTTTAAACTCACCGAAGGTTTACCCGATTTTCTGCGATGGATCATCGTGCTGGGATTGGCGGCGCTGCTCGTTCTGCTGATCGCGCATATTGTGTACTCGCTCGTCACCGCGATTCGAAATCCAAAGCGAATTGCTGATCAAAGGCTGGATCAACGGAATCGACGCCTCGACCCTTTGGAGGTGGAGCGACTTGCTGACGATGCGGCTCGACGGGCGGACTATGTCACGGCGATCCGGCTGTTGTTTCGAGCCAGTGTTCTCCGTCTGGAACGGGCCGAGAAAAAATCGAATCGGCCGGGAACAACGAACCGAGAACTTTTACGACGGTATCAGGGACGGCCTTCGTTAAACGAGTCTCTTCGATTATTTGTCGAGACGATTGACAGGAAATGGTACGGAGACGAAATCTGTTCTGAAATTGACTACGCCGCGTGTCAGCGGGCCTACGGCGAAGTGTGTCGTGCCCTTGGGGAGCGGGCTCATGCTGTCGGCGCGTAACGCAATCTTGATCGCCCTGGCGGTTTTCCTTTTGTCCCTGGTGGCCGGTACGATCTCATTAATGGGGCCGCCTGATTCGAATGGAGCAGCGGTCGATTCGTACGGGACACGCCGAGATGGCTTTCGTGCCGCGTTCGAACTGTTAAAGGCGTTTGACATCACCGTCGAACGTCGGATCGAGCCACCGTCGCCTGATCTGCCGATAGCGACAACACTTGTTTTATGGGTACCGCACGATGACCTCGTCGCCAACGAACCAGCATATCTCGAACGCCTGATTCCCTGGGTCGAACGTGGCGGCCGACTTGTCGTGGCCGTTCCACCTCGCGAACGTCATTCGGCATCAGCGACCATGAGAGCCAATTTGGACGGAGACGAAATTGATATTTTTTCGGCAGTCGAACTTGCGGGTGTTCAATCGATTGCGATTTCACTAAAAGAAACGAATGAGCAGAAGTCATCAACAACCCCGCCGCAAGACGTTCATTCGAGTACAGCGCGTCAGAAGCAAATTTTGAGGTCATTGGAAGAAGCGATCGGCATGCACCCGATTCAGTTTACGACTTCAAATGCGGCTGTTTCGGGATCATTTGACAAAATGAAGGATCGGGTTCAGCGACTTCAGATCCCGACTGAAAACGTCGGTGGCTTGAAGATCGTCGAGTCTGTAAAGACAAGCGGGAAAATTGAATGCGAGCGTCCCGGCGGTGAGCGTTGGACAATCGCCGCCGCATTTGAACGAGGTGAAGGTGAGATTGTCGTTGTGGCCGAACCAATGTTGTTAATGAACGCCAGTCTTGGTCAAGCGGACAATGGAGCCTTTGCGTACGATTTGTTAGCGGATGGCGGACGGCGAGTGATATTTGATGAGTTCTATCATGGGTTAAGCGTAAGAGGTAACCCGCTATGGCTGCTCACGAAGAGCACGTACGCCACTGTCGCCATCGCGATTGTGATGTTGCTCGGCCTGGAGCTTTGGCGTCGTGCGATTGTCCTTGGACCGCCGCTTGAGCCGACTAATGCGAATCGTCGAACCATTATCGAGTACATTGAGGCCATGGCGAGGTTTTTGAATCAGGGTCGTGGCAGTCACCCCTTCGTTTTGCGCGAAGTCCGGGCAGGAGCGTTGCGGGCGATCAGTGGCCGCCTTGGGTTATCTCAAGCAGTTCATGACCCTGAAGTCATCGCGTCGACAATCGCCAAGCGTTCTCCTCAAGATGCCGATCAGTTTCGTCAGGCCATGAAACGACTGGATGTGGCGCTCAACAAAGGTCATTCCCTGTCTGAATCCGAGGCCGTTCAAGTGTTGCAAAGGATTTCCCGTTGTCTTTAGAACAGCTTTATCAATCGATCAAAACCGAGATCGCGAAGGTCGTCTTCGGTCAGGACGAAGTGATCGATTTCTCATTGGCCGCGCTTTTCAGCAGCGGGCACGTTTTACTGGAAGGACCGCCAGGGGTTGCTAAGACCCTGCTGGTCAGAACGATTGCGTCGGCGATCAGTCTCGACTATCGCCGGATTCAGATGACTCCGGATTTGCTTCCGAACGACATCACCGGGACGGCGGTTTTTCGGCAGAATACACACGATTTCGAATTTCGACGCGGGCCTGTCTTTACGAATTTTCTGCTGGCGGATGAAGTGAATCGAGCCTCTGCACGGACTCAATCGGCATTGCTCGAAGCGATGCAGGAACTGTCCGTGACAAACGACGGGGTGACTCACAACTTGCCCGAACCGTTCGTGATGTTTGCCACTCAAAATCCGATCGAACAAGAGGGGACGTATCCGCTTCCGTTAGCCCAACTCGACAGGTTCATGTTCAAGGTCATCGTCAACTACCCTGCAGCCGATGACGAACGCCGTATCCTGCGTGAACATCACGCCACAGGTGGGCTTTCCGATCCCCGATTAATGGGTGTGACGCCCGTCGTGTCGGCCTCCGACATTGTCGAGGCACGTCGAACAATTCGAGAGACGCACGTTCGCGATGAAGTGATCGCCTACGTTCAAAAGCTTTTAAGTGCGACGCGAAATGATGATTCGCTGTCGGTCGGTGCCAGTCCTCGCTCGGGTTTGATGTTGCTGATGGGAGCGAAGAGTCTGGCACGTTTCGCCGGTCGCGAGTTCGTCACACCCGACGACATTCAAACCGCGTTCATCCCCTCATTGCGTCACCGTGTCGTGCTGAGTCCGACTGCCGAACTTGAGGATACGACCACTGATGACGTGCTGAGCCAGACGCTGGAAGCTGTCGAAGTGCCACGTTAATACGGCATCTGAATGAAATCCGAAGATTACGACGATTGTCGTACCAAACCGTTGAACAAGAAAATGTCATCACGAATGAACATCGACGAGCAGCAATAAATGGTCGACTTTCCCAGTACCGCCGTTCAACGACCGGAATCAAAACGCGTTCGACAGAATTCGTCCGCAAATCCTGTTGTCTCAGCAAGACCGGTTGGGGGTTTCTGGCAAATGGCTGCACGGATTCGACCAGGTCCGAAGGCAATCCAGGTCGGTATTCTGCTGGTGGCTCTGTCACTCGTCCACTTCATCTTTCCGTGGCAAATTCTCTTATATTCAATCGCTTTGATAACCGCCGTTCTCTTTGTTGCGGCGGCGATCGAGGCTGTCAGATTGTGGCGATGTCTGGGCCAGGTCAACGTTCGACGTTTGCTGCCAACGGTTGTCGGACGCAATTCGGCGTTTGCGCTGAGCTGGGAAATCGAGAATCAAGGGGATGCGAATCTAAAAGGAGAATTACGAGAGGTCACTCCCATTGCGGCGACGCCACGTTTTTCAATCCATGCTTTTGATGTCGCTTCGCGTGGGGGACGTGTCTCGTTAGCAGATGTGAGCCGGATTTCGGAGCGAGGCTTGCACACGTTCGGTCCGATCTGGATTCGACTCTATGGACCGAGACGCCTGGTTGAAGTTCAGCACGTGATTGAATTACCAGCTCGAATTAAGGTATTGCCAGAACAGTTCGCGTCGCGCGACGAACTCCTCAAAGATCGCGGCGCCGAATTACTTTTGCTCGATAAAGCGACTCTGTCGCGTCAACACGGCGCGGGAACCGAATTTGAATCATTAACAGAATTCCGCGATGGTGACGATCCACGACGGATCGATTGGCGATCCACGGCACGTCTTCAGCGGGCCGTGGTCCGAAGATTCCAGATCGAGCGTCATCGCGATGTCATGATCTTGATTGACTGCGGTCGGCTGATGGGAACTGAAACTGATCGAGGTAGCAAACTCGATTGTGCCGTGGATGCCGGTTTAATTTTAGCCCGCGTGACATTGCAAAGTGGCGACCGCTGTGGGATGGGCTTGTACGACAACGAAGTTCGGGGCTTTCTTCCTCCCGTGGCGGGCATTCCCTCTTTGCATGCACTGACCGACAACATTTACGCGGCTCAATCGAACTTTCGTGAAACGGATTTCGGCCCGATGTTCGCGATGCTTCAATCGCGTCAGGCCAAGCGATCGCTGATCGTCGTCATCTCGGATATTTCGGACGAAGAAACGTCACAGCAATTTCGGGCGTCACTTGGTCGACTTGGCCGTCGTCATGTTGTCCTTTTTGCCGCTCTGCGTACGCCTCTACTGAATCGAATTCTACGATCGCCGATCGAAACAATGACTGATGGGGCAAAAGCTGCTGTCACGTTTCGATTGCTCCGTGAACGGCAACTGGCTTTACAGTCACTAAAACATACGGGTGTTTTTGTTCTCGATGTTGAACCGAATCAGTTGACCGTTCCGCTGGTCAACCGGTTTATCGAACTTCGCCAACGGAATCTGATGTAAGTCGATTGGCGGCTTGCTCACGAAGAAATCCATAGACGATGAACAGTGTCCAGAACAAAGCGGACCCCGCTGCGAACAGCAGTCGAGCCGATGTCGAAAGATGGCTCTGGCGCAGATAGCTTTCGATCACGGCAGCGACGCAAAGCATTCCCGCAACTCCGAGACAGGTTGTACCTGTTTCCTGGCCCGCGCGGTATAAGGCTTCGGTCCGTGTTGATAAGCCGGGAGCGACGACAGCTTGACCCAGCATCAATCCCGCTCCACCGCAGAGGATAATCGCGCCGAGTTCCGTGATTCCGTGAGGCAGGATCCACGCCCACAACTCGGCGTCGATGCCTGCTCGTTGATGGATCGCGACAAAGACTCCCAGGATCATGCCGTTGTAAATCATTAACAGAGTCGTGGGGATTGCTGCCAGGACGCCCGTCGCCATGGAAAGGAGGCCGACTTTCAAATTGTGTGAAAACAGGAATGAGGCGAAAAGGAACTTAGTGCTACCCGACTGATTGCGCCCGTGCCTGAGAAATTCCAGCAGTTGCTCATGTGTCGAACCTGGTTGTCGTGGATCGCTGCGGGGCCACAGTGCATAGGCGGCCAACGGGTCAGCCATTGCTGCGAAGTAGGCGAGTAAGGCCCCACCCAACAGCAATGCGGCGGAGATGGCATGGTGCTTCCAATGACGCGCCAGAGATCGCGCAAATCCTTCGATCAGACCGCCGATCCCGGCGAAGAGTGATTTTTTTGGAGGGAGATAAATCAGTCCATGAGCGGCGGCAGTGAGGTCATTCAGATATCTTGTCAGTCTGCGGTCGCTTGTACGCGTGGAGACCTGGGAAAGATGAATCGTCGTGCGGCGGTAGAGGACATCAAGGCGGCTTCGTTCTTCCGGCGTCATTCGACGCATGGACTTTTTTGCCTTGTTCACCAAACTTTCAAGCTCATCCCAAGCAGGCTTGTTGCGTGTTACGAAACCGCTCATACTCTGCCATTCCTTCGATTGGTCGTGAGGTGATTGATGTCTGTTCCACTCAAATACGAAACGCCGGAAAACGTCCAGATCGAGTACCGTCCGGCGGGGATTGGAACGCGGTTTATCGCCTGGTTCGTCGACGTGATCATACTGAATTTCGCGATGTTTCTCTTGTTCATCGTACTGCTCATCATCGGTGCCCTGTTTGAAGGACTTTTTCGCGACACGATCCGTTCAATTGATAAGCTGGTGAACGAAGACGGCAAGAAAACCGATCCTGAAATGGTTGGGGCTTATCTCATCGGGATTGGGTTTGTGATTTGGGCGTTTGGTAGTTTCTTCTATTTCGGGCTGAGCGAGTTGCTTTGGCGCGGGCAGACGGTCGGCAAGCGAATGTGCGAAATTCGGGTTGTGAAAGCGGATGGATTCGCGCTGGATGCCGTCGGCATCTTTATAAGAAACATCTTTCGAGTGATTGACCATCTGCCGATCTTATGGGTCGTTCCGGCGCTTTCGAATCGCGGGCTACGATTTGGTGATATGGTTGCCGGAACGATCGTCGTTACCGATGCCTCTGAAGATCTGGCCGAGGTTCGTGATGAATTGTCCAGTCGCCCAGCGTCTGAAGCTCGTTTTCGTTTCGACCACGCCAAACTGGCCAGATTGTCCCATCAGGATGTCGATGCCGTTGAGCGGATCCTCGATCGATGGAATACACTGTCGACAGATCAGAGGTTTGACCTGCTGTTTCGAATTGTCGGACCTCTTTGCAAGAAAATGCAGATCGACGAACCTCCTGAGTCAGAACGGGCGGAGTTCCTTCAAGACCTGCTTGCTGCCGAATACCGACGTCAGGATCGGCATCTCCGCTAAGGGGACTTAGAAAATGACTTGAGCCGGGTTGATCGCCTGGTATTTTCCCTTATTGGCGGTGATCTCAAATGCCTGCGGCACCGACTCGATCCCGTACAGAACGTGTCTGATGGTTGGTTCGAGTTGGACTCGACCTGATGCCACCAACTGGACCGTGTGTGCAAGATGTTCCCGCGTGCTGATGTCAGGAAACAGGTATCTCAGACTTCGTTCGCGGAACAGGTCGATTGGAAGCATCACGGGGCCACCGAACCATGAGACACCGATAATCTTCCCACCGGAACGGACGGAGTTCAACGCGTCCAGTAGCGTCTGATGTCCGGCCAATCCCTGCTTCGGGCTTCCTCCAGCACATTCGAAGACAACATCGGCTCCGTTTCCACCCGTCAATTCGCGGATCGTGGCCACGACGTCGCAGGTCTTAGCGTTCAATGCGTGGTCCGCACCTAACTCGCGTGACACGGCGCAGGCTTCATCGCGGACATCGACAGTAATGATCTTGCCAGCGCCGCTAATGCGAGCAATCTGCAGGCACTCCAGGCCCATGCTCCCTTGACCGAAGATCACAACTGTGTCCGCGATCTGAAGCTGAGCCGTTTCGACCGCTGCAACACTATCGCTTAGTGATTGCAGACATGCCGCGACACTATTCGAGATACGATCATCCACCTTCACCAGCGAGATTTCAGGGAGTAGCGCTCGTTCACTGAAGCAGCCAGGTTGATCGAAGCCAATCACAGGACCTCGACGGCAAAGGGTACTTTTTTCGGCTCGACACAGCGGACAATCACCGCAGGGAAGCTTCGCCCTTGCGGCGACTCGGTCACCGATCTGGTAGCCAGTGACACCGGCTCCGATCTCGACAATTTTCGCGCAGAACTCGTGCCCGAAAAGTTGGATCGGTGCGTCTTTTTCAAGCCGTGCTTTGACGCGGTCATAAGCCAGGGTCGGAATGCCGAACGCCAGCTGTGCTTCGGTCACACTCGGCTGAACGCAAAGCGGCTCAACCACGACGTGTCCCGGGCTGCAAACTGGCTCGGGAATCTCGTCCAGTCGCATATCGCTGAAACCATAAAATCGCCAGGCTTTCATCCGATTGCTCCTGAAACTCGTTCAAATTTTTGTAATGTGTGATAACGGCCCACTTCGGGCAGACGACGTGCGTTCGCCGACCAGACGACTTCTGCAACGTAGAGACTTCCCTTTGAGTCTAACCAGATGTCATGAGGGGCAAAAAAATCGCCAGGATCGCATGGACGCTGGCCACCTCCAAATCGGGCGAGTAGCTTTCCTGCCGAATCGAAGATACTGACACGTCCCCCTGTTGACTGCGGTGAGGGAGCGGTTGTTCCCGGCCACATCCCCGCGCGATAACCCAACTCGGCTACGTAGACCCGGCCCAGATTGTCGATCACCATTTCACAGGGACGTGCGATGTCGGTCCACTCCCTCAGAAATTTCCCCTCAGGTGAGAACAGTTGCAATCGACTGTTCTCACGGTCAGCCACATAGACGGTTCCATTTTTGTCGACCGCGATTCCATGTGGAACGAGAAACTGTCCCGGGCCGGAACCAGGTTCGCCCCACGAGAATTGAAGTGTCCCATCCGGCGAGAACTTGTGGATACGACAATTTCCGTACCCATCCGAGATATACATGTCGCCATTCGGAGCCAATGCCAGGTTTGTGGGAAAATGAAATGGGGGTCCTGCATAGCGAATCGTCCGATAGTCAATCGAGGTTGCCCCGGTGTCGGATGGAGAACCGCTTGTTCCCATGCTCAGCAATAACCGTCCTTCAGGAGTAAATTTGTGGACGGTATGGTCGAGGTCGTCAGTAAGATAAACAGAGTCATCCGGCCCGATCCAGATACCATGGGGACGGTTGAACAACCCCTCACCCCAGGAAAACAATAATGTCCCTTCCGTGTCGAAAACCGCGACAGGATGATCGCCACGATTAAAAACGAAGACTCGGTCTTTCGAGTCCGTGGCCACAGCGGTCACCTCTTCGACGTTCCAGTCGACCGGCCATTTGGCCCAATCGGCAACTGGTCGATAACTGAATTCACCGGAAGAAATCAAAAGCCTGGATTGGGAATCGTACATGAAAGTCTACTAAGTCGGTTAATAATTATGGAGACGTCGGTGACAACGCGATTGGCAGTCAGGCGAAAACAAGGACCGCCAGTTTCCGTTTGGATCAACGGACACGGACTCGCGTTCTCTGGTTGAGGTATTCAATCAGATCGTCACCCAAATTATGGCTGGTGTCCACCGAAACGCGTTCGATCGCGTTTCGGCGGCACAGTTCATCGAAGGCGGTTTCATACCTCTGCATCGCTTCGAGATAAGCCTGACGGATATCTTCGGTCTGTGCCAAGTATTCACTCACCTCTTCCAAGCCCAGGAATTTAACCATTCCTTCGAACTGAAACGTTCGCTCATGATGATGGAGGACATGAAACAGTACAATTTCATGCCGGTGATACTTCATCCGCTGCAGGGCTGATTCAAGAGACTCCAGGTCCGTAAAAAAATCGCTGAAAATCATTACGATTTCGCGACGGCCCATTCGACCTGTCAAGTCGATCAAGCACTCGGACATCTTTGTTTTTTCAACGGGCGCAATCTCATCGAGATGAAGCGTCATCCGATGGATCTGGGCGAGTGAATTCCCTGGCGGGACGTATCCGCGAACTTTGTCGTCAAACGTCGACAGCGAGACTTTATCGTTCTGTTTGACAATTGAATAACCCAACGTCGTCGCAGCCTGGGCTGCATACGTCAATTTCTGTTGAGCCTCTTCGCCATAGCGCATCGAGGCGCTGACATCCAGCAGCAGGTGGCAGACAAAGTTTGTTTCCATCTCGTACTGTTTGATCGAAAGCCGATCTCGCTTGTAGTACAGACGCCAGTCGATGTGCCTCGGATCATCACCGACGATATAGTCACGATGCCCGGCAAACTCGACGGCAAATCCACTGAGCGGCGACTTATGAGCACCCGCAAGATTTCCAACGACCAGGCCGCGCGGCTCGAGCGGTCGATCAGCAATTCGGCTGAGGACCTCGGGATTCAAATATCGCGTAAGAACACTCGTCATTTTTAGTTCGCGTCGAAGATGGGTTTAGAATTGCAGAGTCACTCGCGCGTTGTGGGATTTACCGGCGACATCCGTTCCCTCTGAGATGGGGTGACGCCGGCCGGCCGTTCTTCTACGCCGGCTGCACATACTTCTTGTCAGCAGGTGTTTTCTCCATCAACATTCCAATCAATTTCTCACTGTTCATATCGGCTGCTTGAGCGGCATAGTTCGGAGCGATGCGATGTCGCAAAGCTCCCTTCGCGACAGCCTGAACGTCGCCGATCGTTGCGTGATATCGACCGTACAAAATTGCTCTCGCTTTGGCACACGTCACAAGCGTCAGCACACCTCGAGGTCCTGCTCCCCAATTGACCCACTTGTTGACGAAGTCGGGCGCTTCAATCGCGCCGGGTCGCGAGGATCGAACCAGTGCATGAGCGTAGCCAAGTACCTGGTCACTCACGGGAACACGATGAACCAGCTTCTGGTATCCGATAATATCGTCACCAGAAAGTATAGCACGAATTTGACCCATCTGACCTAATGTGACTCGTCTCGCTACCTCCCACTCATCAGCCGCAGACGGATAGTCGACGCGAATGTGCAGCAAGAATCGATCGAGTTGGGCTTCAGGAAGGGGATATGTTCCTTCTTGTTCGAGGGGGTTTTGCGTTGCGAGGACGAAGAACGGGTCTGGTAGCTTGTGAATCTTGCCACCGGCAGAAACCTGACGTTCTTGCATCGCTTCAAGCATGGCCGCTTGAGTCTTCGGCGGCGTCCGATTGATCTCGTCCGCCAGAATCATATTCGCGAACAACGGGCCGGGAAGAAACTTGTATTCGCGATTGTGAGTTTCAATATTTTCTTGAATGACGTCCGTTCCGGTGACGTCACTGGGCATCAGGTCCGGGGTAAACTGAATCCGTTTGAACGAGAGGTGCAGTGCCTGAGCCAGCGAACTGACCAGCAAAGTCTTCGCAAGACCAGGGACCCCTTCGAGCAAAGCGTGACCGCGAGCGAAGATCGCGATCAGGACCTGTTCGATCACTTCGTTCTGACCGACGATGACTTTGGCCAGCTCGTCCTTGAGCGTGTTGTAGGCCCCTTCGCATTTTTGAACAGCGGCCACTTCGTCGGGAGCAAGATTTTCCGTTGTCATGTTCACGTTCTTGATTCTTGAGTTGAGGATTAATGAAGGACCGCTTCTGTGTTCGAAATATTCAGTCCACACTTTGAAAGTAATTTTTCAATCGTTCTTCATACGCGCGAGGTGGCTTCTGCCCGGCACCAGCCCGAATCGATTTTCGCAATTCCGGTGGAAGCTTGGCGAACCAGGCTTCTTCCTTCAGTTGTCGAGCCGAGACGTTATCTTCTTTTTCGCGGCCCTTGTTCGATGATTTTGCCAAGGAGTCGGTTCCTTCGGGCAGCTTTTCGATCGCGCCATCTTTAACCTTCTGATTCGTTGTCGCGGAACCCTCTTTCTTCGTCAGTTTTGCCGAGTCTGCCTGCTCGCCATCAATCGGTTTACCTTGATCGATTTCTGCGTCTTGTGCCGTCGGCATCTTCTTGTCTTTGGATTGCTGTGCGAGCGGCAGTTGTTGACCCAGTGCCTTCTGCGCAGCTTTCTGAGCCTTCGATCCTGCCATCATTTCGGCCGTCAGATGGGGAGAATTGGGGACGAAACCTGTTCCCAGGTTTGCCGGGTTTTTTGGTACAGCATTCCCCGTCTGTGGCTGCCCAGGTGTCTTGGCATCGGGTTGTTCCGTCGAGGATTGCGCGTCGCCCGATGGCAGAGCTTCTGTAGAAGCCGGCTGGCCATCGGGGGCCAGTTGACCGTCCACCGGAATAAGCGGGCCATCAGGTGACATGGCATTTTCCAGCATCCCGCCGGGAAGATCGATTGCAGGAAGTTTGGACGCCAATTCCAGGGCTTCGCGTAACGGCTGATTCGCAACTTCTGTCTGGCCACTTAACTCGACAGCTCCCTGACCGGTTGCTCGTTGTGAATCCGCAAACTGTTGCTGTGCGTCGTTGAGAAGCTGAGCGGCTTCCTGGTCCGCTTCGGTCGGACCGTCTTTGGGCGCAGTTGCGATGTTTTCAAGTTGTGCTGCTTGTCTGGCAATCATGTCTGCAGCAGACTGCTGCCCTTCAGTGAGATTCGCGACGGATTCCGCAATGGCCTGATCTCGCCTGATTTCTTGTTCTTTCGCACCAAGATCGGCAGCAGCTTGCTCAAGTGCCAACTCGGCGGTGTTTGCTGCGTCTGCCATCTGACGAGGTGATTCCAATGCTTCCGATCCCATCTGCGCTGCCGTCGCCGCAGCGTGAATGGCATCTGCCGCAGCGGGTTCAATTGCGGCAAGTCGTTCGGCCAGCATGTTGTTCTCTTGCGCCTGATGAATCAATGCCTGACCCTGATCGGCTGCCGCCTTCTGAATCGCCGCATCCAGTTTGTTGCCTGCCTTCTGCAATTCTTTGACCGCAGTTGCCTGATCAGCCGGTGCGTGTTCGAGATTTGATGACAATGCCTGTTCCGCTGCATTTGTTGCGACGGAAGCGGGATGAATGTCAGCTCCTGCTTCGGCCGAAACCTTGGTTGCCAACATCTCGGCCTCCCTGGTTGCCGTGGTTGCCTTCGACTGCGACTGATGATCGAGCGGAGCACTCGGTGAAGTATTCATAACAGCGTCTGCTTCGGATTTGGCCAGAGTTAACGCTTGTTTCAACGCAGTTTCTGCGGTCTGACGAGATTCTCTTGCAGCGGGCTGATCGCCGTCCAAGGTCTGTTTCGCAGCCTGCGCCGCAGCCTGTTGAGCTTCGTTCAATGCCCTTGTCAGAATATCCTGTTTTCCTTGTGATTTTGCCTCCCGAGCCTGCAGCCGTTTTGCAGCGGTGGCGACGGCTATCGAAGATTTTTCGGCGACTTCTTCCTGCCTGGTTGTCGCCTTTAATTCGGAACTAAGCCCAGACTCAGCCGCTGTTGCCGCTGTCGAAGCCGCATCTTGTGCATCCAGCGAATCGGCAATTTGTTCGACGAGTTTCATGGCAAGGGCCAATTCGGGCTTTCCAGAAGCCTTGGCCTGTTCCTGCATCGCATGACCAAGTTCATTCTTTGCCGCTTCAAGTTGTGCAACTTTGGCTTGCGATGGAAGATCGTCGATGGCCTTCTCAACTGCGGCTCGTGCGTCGGCCAACTGTTCAGCCTGGGCTGTGGTTCGCGAAGCAAGATCCTTTGCCGTTGTGACGATTTCCTTTCGGATTTCTTTGGCTGCATCCGCCAGCTTTTGTGACGCTTCCATCGCCGATGAAACGGCCTGAGTCACAGCTTCCTGAATATCCACAGGCTTCGTGTCTGCAACCGCCTGCAGTTTGTCACTCGATTCCGTGGACTTCGTCGCTCCTTCGGCCGCGTCCTTCGATGCGGCGGGTGATGTTTGAGCGAGTGCTTCAGCAGATTTCTCGGCAATCGCTTTGACATCGAGTTGCCGGATCGCCAGGTCTTTTGCTTTTTCTGATGTTTCTGCATCCGCAGCCTGATCGGCGCGAATGAGCGAAGCAGCCTCTTTGGCAATCGCTCGTTCTTCCGCCGCTGCACGTTCGAGCACCTCTGCCGCGCGGGCGAGTTCTCCGATCTTCACCGCAGACTCCTGGCGCTGAACATCCGCTAACGCTGCATCAACAGTGGCCATGGCACGCTCAAGAGCATCTCTTTCTTTTTTAAGAGCCTTTTCTTCGACCCCTTTGGCTTTTTCGGCTGCGGCCGCTTCCAGATTCCTCGTTGCTTCATTTGCGGCGTGCGTCGTATCCGCCAATGCGTTTTCGACAGCCGAAGGCAATTCCAGCTCGTCCTTCGCTCGTTGAGTGATCAAAGCGATTTGTTTCGTCTCGGGTGCTGCAGACTGGGCGTTCGTCTCTGCCTTCGACTCTGCAGAAACTTGATTCTTCTGGGCCTCGGACAACATCGATCTGGCGACCTGAAGTGCTTTGACGGCGCCGGCCAGTTCATTTGCTGATTTGTCGCGCGACTGCTGTTTTGCTTGATCCTTCAATGCGAGTTCCAATGCAGCGAGATTGCCCAGGACCCGCCCTTGATCGGCAGTGGCCTGTTCAAGTTTGCCATCCAGCAGATTTGTTGCTGCTTCCAGTGCCGAAGCCTCTGCTTGCTGGATGTGCGAATCGGCCTTGGTGTTATCACGAATGACTTCGGTGAGCTTGGCAATTTCCTTCTGAAGCGCGGACTGTCGTTCGACCATTTCAGCCGAAGGGGGTTGATTTTCAGTCAGTAATTTTGTTTCTTCGCGAAGTTGTTTCTGTCTGTCAGTCAATGCCCGGATTCGATCCATTGACGCCATATGTTCCGAGTTGAGCGCCCCCTGAGTCCGCTCGATTACTTTCAACAGATCTCTAAGTCCCTTGATCACCAGTTCCTGTTCCTCATAAGCAGCGGTGTATTTCACCCCCTGCAACTGCCTCCCTGCTCCATCGAAATGCTTGCCGACCTCGGCCGTTTTTAGAATCCGCAAGCCATCTGCAGCCGTCACCGCCAGCAAACCACTCCAGGACTTCATGTCGACCATTGTGTCGACCAGATGCAGAAATAATTCTTTCACGTCACGCTGGTCTTCAATTGTTTTGAGTGTCAGAGCTTCCTGACGAGCCTGAACTTCCGTCGGTAGACCTTTGGTGGCCGTTTGCACGACCGTCTGCTGCCGGATCAGTCGTCGGACCTGTTCCGCGAGTTCGGCAATTTTCAATCGCTTCAACAGGTTTTGCCGTTCGATCGACAGTTGCCGAACAACTGTTCGAATTTGTTGCCGCGCCTCAACAAAGGTCGCTTCCCGTCTTTCGGCCGGCAACCGCTGAGCTTCGGCCAACAGGTCAACCACCTTCGACATTTCTGTTTCGACCAGGTGATTTAGATTCAATCGCATGAGCTTGATATCGCGATAAATCTCTTGATCGGTCAGTCCGTTTTCTTCGAGTTGGCGTAACTGCACGTCAAGTACGCCCCCCAGCAAGTCTCGCGTCAATGTGCGAGCTCGCTGCTGGTCTTCTTGCTTTCGTTGCAATGCTTCAGGCTCAAGTACCTGAGCAACCAGAACTGCGCTTCCGCCTAGGTAGACGACCAACACATAAATCACTACCTGCCGCAATTGGATCGATATCACGTTCGAACTCCTTCAAACCGCTGTTGACATTCGTGATTGTGTTTTTGAATAAGGGCCATGCAAAAAACGTTTGTTTCTAAAAACGGGAGGTATTGAACTTATCTTGTCTCTTAAGTCTCATGCGTCCCATTCTTGGTTCACTTTTTATCCGCGCCAATCCCCATTTCGCGTCGCAAGATCTCGTCCAGTTGTTTTGCCGACTTCTTGTCTTCTTCACCCGTCTGAACCAGGATGCCGTTCAAGTCCGTTACAGTAAGGCTAATCGGTTCGCCTGAACCCTTCTGGCCCGAAATGCTGCCCCGCCAGTCCGTCGCTTCCAGGACGATTTTGACTTCGTCCCCTTTGAGTAATTCATAGCTCGATAGTGGGACGGTCACTTGCCCTCGAACAACCGTCTGCGGCTGGTCCTTTTCGTCGATAACCTTTGCCACAACCTCATGTCGGGACGTCCGACCATCCTCACGAGAAATATTGATGACGGCCATAATTTTCGCGATTCCGTAGTCGTCCCCGGCAGCATAATCGAGTTTTGGCTGGGCGGTCGGAAGAACCTGTCGGGTGACTGCTGACGCAACGATCCGGGGCGATCGGTCAGTTTTCAGCCGGATCTCTCCTGCAATTGGGGTCTCTAATGCCAGACCATCGCGGTCGGTTACCTGGATCGTATACTTGAGAGCCCCGGTGATCGTTCCAAACGGAGAATCTGGCGGTAATGTCCACGTCGCCGTTCGGTGCTGGCCATCAGTCGATGACACCAGGTCGTATGTCGTCTCTCCTGTCGTCAATCGGGCTGAGGTCAACGGCTTGTTTGAACAAACCAGTTTTAACGTCGCCGCCGAACCTTCCAGCACAGAGAACTGTCGCGCCCCTCCCTCATGCTCACCTGGCTTCAAAGATCCCTTCGCATAATTGGGAGGCGTGATGTCCCAAGTCATATTAACCAGAGGCAACGGCACAATCGTCACTTCGGCGGCATCGGATACGGCATCGCCAAAATGAAATCGCACGCGAAATGAATCAGCGAGATGTGTCATCTCACCCGCAAACGTTTTCGAACTGACCGAGACCTTTCCGAATTCGATTCGGTTAACTGAATCACTATGCAAACTGGATAAACTGGCATACCCGGATGTCGGAATGTCGCCACCGCAGTTGACTTCGACCCTGATTGGCTGACCATAAGGAATCCGAACCTGAGATCTTGTCAGTGAATCAAAAATGGGAATGTCATTGCCGTTGATTTCGATCGATTCAATCTTTGTTTTCGTCGGATAGTGTGCCGAACCCAACAAGAAACGGTTCCAGAAGGCCGGGACATGACCGGGAAACGCGAACGCCGATCCAGCAACCAGCAAAAATGTCGCGACGAGTCCGATCGCTCGCTGAGGTAGCGGCCGGTACGAAAACCCTTCAAAAACATTCAGGGATGGACTGAATTCCGCGACATAATCGACAACGGCATCGGCAAGTCTTGATGAGCCCCATTTCTTCGCTTCAGGTCGCTCGAACTGCAACGCCGCGACAAGGTCGCTGTCGATATGATTTTCCTGTTCGACGATCAGTGCAACATCTTCTGTCGTTTCTCTCACCCGTATGACGGGCCAGACAAACTTTTTGAGAGTCCAAAGCCCCCCTGACATCCAGGCCAACAAAAGTAACGTGCGACGACTGATTGACAGATCGAAGGACCAGTCTGCAAGGAATGCCGCGACCAGTAACCATAACAAAATCGCAGTGAGCGCACACAGAGCACTTCCCCAGCGCACGAATGCCCGCTTCCGCTGAAGGCGGCCGAGTTCAGAGCGAAGTATCCTCAGCTTGGTCTGCATCATTAAGCCAAATTCACCCGTTTTCTGACGAACCATTCCACGATCAAAAGCGAAATCATCAACCCGAATGTCAGCCAGGTACTCCACAATGGAATGATTTCCAGGCTCGTCTCTTTCTGACGGACGGGCTGAAAATCATCCGGAAACTGATCGACATCCAGCAGGTCGTACGATTTGCCACCCGTTTCCGCAGCAATGTTTTTTTGCAACATGACATTGCGAATTGGATTGCGTCGCTCGATTGAAACATTCGCGACATTGAAATTCATCTCAACGACCTCGTTGGCAATCGGATCAGTGACTCGCAGCAGATATTCCCCCCCGCTGAAGACAGGAACTCTCGTTTCGAAAATCCCCTGTTTAAGCTGGGGAATACCAAAAATCTGCGCGCGGTTTCCCTCAGAGTCACGATCAGGACGAATCAGTTCAGCAGTCAGTCGACGGTCAGGAATTTCTTTTTCATCCAATGGATGGAACTCTTTGTCATACGCTTCAACCGTCACCTGCACCTGATCGTCCGAGCGAAATTGAGTTTTGTCTGTTCTGACGACGAAGCGTTTATGACTGCCAAGTGCATGGCTTAATCCCAGGCGGTGAATCAGCTGGCCCCAGAACTGACGATAAAAGCTTTCGCCGTGAAGTTTTCGTAACCGCCACATTTCGTCGAAAGCGACGTACACGACTTCACCGCGACCGTATTGCCGGATGGCAATTAACGGCTGTGGAGTTTTACCATCGGCACACGTATCGGTGGGATGTTCGGCTAAAACCTGAGTTCCCCGTGATTCAACTCGACGAACAGGCTGATACCAGGGAAGTTTGCTCAGGTTGTTCCAGCCTTTCAGGTTTTCAGCGTCAGTCAGCCCAAGTCGCATAAAATCGAACTGACTGGCGACGGGTGTCAGCGTCAGCCGAAATTCCTTGCTGTCACGTCGCTTGGAGTCTGGGTCGACCACGACCGGCAACATGTCCGCTAAAGGAGTCTCGGCCAGTTGACCTGGGCCAAATCGAGGTCCAGCGATCACGACCAGCCCCCCACCAAACTGGCTCACAAATTCTTTCGTCATTTCACAAAAACGAGTGCTCAATGCGGATGCGGGCATATCACCGAGGAAGATGACGTCGTTCTCAAAAAACTGACTTCGCGGAAGCGTGAGCGTTGGTAAAAACAGCTCGTTGGTCTCGCGGACAACAGGATCTGCCGAACGCAGAAACGTCCGAAAGCCGCGCGCACCGACAAGTTTGTCACGATAAAAGACTTCTTTCACGAACCGCCATTCCCACGTCGGTTCGTATTCAACAAACATCAGTCGCAGAAAATCGTCAATAATATTGACTTCCCGTTCCGCTCGATTGTTTTGCGTCACGACTTCGCCCGCAACGGGATCAATCTCGGCCGTAAAGACAAACCGGCCGGTTCCGTCGGGAGTATACGGAAACTCGACCTGCGAACTCCCTCCGACGATCGTGACCGTCTTTTCGCCAATCAATTCTCTGGTCGAGGCGTTGATCTCGCCGTTTCCGGGAGCATTCGAGTAAAGCCGGACATTGACAGAGGCGTTTTCAAGTTCACGTTGCCGAACTGTCACGCTTAAGGTGGAAGATTCAGCCTTCTTCATCGTGGGTGGGGCGAGTAAATCGACACTGAGGTCGACAGCTGTGAGTGATCCAACCCCCACGGTGAAAACAGGAACTCCAAGCTTCTTCGCGGCGGAAAGTGGTGGCGTGCCCGAGTTCTGATCAAAGTCGCTGATCACGAGCACTGCTGCCAGGTTGTCCGTCGCGTGCTGGCGAGCCAGATCTTCGAACGCATAACCTAACGCGGTCACGTTTCCTGTCGCGTGCCAGTCTTCAACCGGCTGACGATGGTCTGTCGAATCACTGTTGTTCAAAAGCCGAACTCCCTCCGATTCACCAAAACTGAAAAACCGAAGTCGAAAGTTCGTTGATAGACGCTCGAGCAGGTTTCGGTCCGTCTTCAGCAAAAGAGATCTTGCATAATCGGCACGGGTTGGCCGTTCGGCTGATTCAGTCGTCCTTGATCCGGGACTTTTGTCCTGCGTGCGATTCGCCGCTGTTTGCGATGCTCGATAACCATTCAGATCAACAGTTTTTGCCAAAGTGTTCCGATCGGACTCTGGGAATTCGTCCGGGATCGACATACTGTCGCTTCCATCCAGCAGCAGCCAAAGCACTGGTTTCGGCAGACTGACCAGCGACAGTTCCAGTGTCGGATCAGCCAATATCAAAAACAAAAGTGACAGTGAAATCGCTCGCAACGCGGCCAGAAAGAGCCGTATGGGACGATGCCCTGAAGCCTGCCATCGTAAGTAGAACCAGACGGTCAAGGCGATCAGACCGAGGCAGCCAAACAGCACCAGGGCAGGCGAGGTATGTGCCCACGCCGACCCAAAGGAGACTCGTGCCGATTCAATTGTCGACACATCGTCATGGCCCAGCAGTCGTCCGATCGTCCACGTCCAATTCATTATTGCGTCACCTGACTCTTTTTCCCCAGCATGGGCCAGGCCAGAACCATCATTTCGAACAACAGGCATCCCAGGGCGGACCAGCCGCAAAGCTTCCACAGATCCTGACCGCGACGGGCACCCCCCTCCAGCCGAATGGGCTCGTTGGCAGCAAGAACGTGAACATCGTCGTGGCCAAGCTTTTGTTGAAGTTCGGCGATCGAGATCGACGCCAGATCCGATTCATTTTCCGAACCGTTCACAGCCAGTGAAATTTCATCCAGTCGATTCGATGCCGAACCGGGCGACGCAGTGTCCATTTTTTCTGACGTCACCGCATACGTACCAGCCAGAACGGGACGACGAACAGTAACACCAGAAAGGTTTGCGCCAATCACATCGACATTCAAAGGCTCTTTGACTCCTGTTGGTCGGGTCAACCAATACCGGACGTCGCTGCGGAGTTCGACAGGTAAAGTCATCTTTTGACCTGCAACGTAGTTTCTTGATGGAAGCGTTCCTTCCATCAACTGACAAAACGCGCGATGAAACATGTACATCGCTGCCGAGCCCCGAAGCAGGTTCCAGTCGGAAGTGACTCCGCTCGTAAAGAGAACAATTCGACCGGCACCGATACGTCGTTCAACAACAAAGGGACCGTGATCGCCGTCGAATGCAGCCAGAACTCGTGGCTGACTCCGTTTGGCTAATTCCGCAGGAGCTAAAGATCGATCAACGAGAGGGAGTGGCGACCGCCAGTTCCACCAGATCGGTTCCAGCCGGCGAAAATTGAGGTCATCCTCGTCAGGTATGCCAGAAGCGCCTGCGCGATCCTGACGGGTTGTCGTACGAGCCAGATAGTTGTCGAGGAAAATCTTTTCATCCGAAAATCGCCTGGCATCTGACATCGCCAGGTTCTCAAGGACTCTCGGGCTGAGATCGGCTCGAACGGCTTTAAAAAACGGCGTCGCTTCAAACAGCGACGAGAGCACTCTGGGGTCTTCACCTTCGATGAGAAAAAAGTCGTGCTGCATCGATCCGAAGAGTGCGTAGAACGGGTGTAATTGTCCCGGCGAATCATTGGGAGTGAATCCGACCGGTTTCGGATCGAGCGGGGCTGGAAGTATTCCTTGCCCTGACAGCCATGCCCGGTCGGTCCATAAGGTGGGATCAAAATCTCCACCGGCGAGAATCACCAGCGGCCCCCCCTGCTGAACAAAATCACGCAGCAGTCGAACCGTCGCCTCATCTGGCTTTTCTACGCCCGCAATTACGACAAGCCGTGCGGTTTCTAATAATTCCTGCGTCACCTGATCGGGTCGTATGTGCTGAACATGAATTAATCGCCGTTGCGATTTATCAGAACTTGATCGGGGTGCCATCAAATGACGCAAAGAATAGGTCTCGCCAATTTTGTTCTGTTCGAGATTTTCCTGGTCTCCAAGCTGATCGATAAAAACAACAGGTAGCGATGCCACAACAGGCACGACGACTTGCTGTCGATTGTCGGCGGGAAGTTGATCTGAGGAAGCCTGTTCCGACTGAACCGCAATTGTCACAACGGCAGAACCTGGTTTCAGCGGGTCTGCCAGCAGATCAAACTGGTGCGTGAACTCGATTTCACGTTCCTGTCCAGGGGTCAAATCAATCACCTGACTGGCCGCTTCGGCTCCGTCGACAAGAAGCGTAACCTGTACGGCAAACGGCTCACCTTCTGTCGACAGATCTGAGCCCGTCCCAATTCCACTGGCATGTAAACGAGCCAGCAGTCGACAAGGGACTTCGGAACTTGTCAGTCCATCTTCAATATGCAGTCCAGAAACCCAGACATTTCTTGCCGGAATTGTCGCCACGTCGACAATCTGCAGGCCTGTGAGACGTTGCAACAAATCATCAGAAACGGTTGATTGCCATGCGGTGGCCTGAAGATCGGTGAGCAGAACGACCCGTTTCGACGGTGGATCAACTGTCTGGCGGCATGCTTGTTCAGCAAGCTCGAGTCCTGCCCGGACACCCCCCTCGGCGTCGACAAGCTTCACACGATCTAGGGCTCGCCTTGCGTCGTCCTTATTACGATAGGCATCTAACGTAAACGGGTCTTCAGAACCCGCGAGAGGAATCAGAGTGATCCGGCTTTCGGGTGGCAGTGATTCGATGAACTCGGTCCCTTTCCCCTTTGCACGTTCAAGCAGCGTTCCGCCGAGTGATTCCACGCCCATGCTGCGACTGTTGTCAATCACGATGACGGCATGCACAGGGGCCCGCGCGCTCGCCATTGATTCATTCATATCTGCGGACTGTCGAGCGAATCCATACAATTGGAAACCCGATGCGAGCAGTCCTGCCAGCATTCCGGTTGCGAGTAACGCTTTGCTGCGCCCGCTTCGACCGGTCACCCAACCGATTGCAAATCCAAACGAAACCATCAGGCACAGCCCAAGCAACAACGCCTGCCACATCGCTGTCGATGCCGCCCCTTTGAAAAATGGACGGGACAACACCAGACCAAATAGTAAGACCGCCAGTATTCGCAACGCGAGCAGCAGGATGTCTCGCAAATGCAGAATCTTGCGGTTGCGCTCGATCGCTTCTCGAAGAAAGTCCATCGCCGCCCAATTCACCGTTTTGAATCGCCGTCGATTCAAAAGATGTATCAGGATTGGTCCGGCCGCCGCGATGGCTCCGGCGATCGCAAATGAACTCGCGTCAAAACTAAGCATGAAAACTCTTCAGGGATTAACAACCGTGATCATCACGAGCCCGCTGGCATCAGCGCCTGCATTATGAATTCTGTCAATCAGCGGTAAACAATCTTCTGGTAAGGCTGTTTTACTTTGGCTTTTCTCCCCCTAACTTTTCACGCAATCCTTCAATCTTTCCCTCTTGAAGTATCGGCAAGTACCGGTTTGGAATCGCCAGGATGAAACACCCGACCGCTGTCCCATACAGTTGCCCCTGCTTTCCATGAACCCATCGCGTGTCGCGCCACGAACCGTCTTCAGCCGGATTCTCGGGCTTGCGAACTTGCGAGGCGATCAAGTGGTCTCGCAAGACGGGATAACTGGTCCGCCAACTGCTGCCACCGGATTGATATAACGCCTGACCGACGTAATAAAGGGTATACGCATCGAAGGGGACTTCGCCGTTCCCTTTCACCGGTGAAATTCTCGACAACTCTTTCGAGATATAGTCGAGATTCTTAGAGATCCGCCAGTCGTCATACTGACCGAATTCCTGCAGGCAGACCACGCCACACGCCGACATCGCGACTGTGGCACGATTGCCGTCGTAAGTGAATTGTCCTGGCCCGTCTTTCGCACGATCTTCCAATCCTCGTGCGCCGTTTTCTGCCTTGTAATGATCTCGGACACTCTGGATCGCGAGCTTGATGACATCATTACGGACTTCGAAACCGCTATCGACAGCACTTCGTAACGCTTTGGCCTGCATGACTGACAGACTAAGGTCATGCCCATGCGGCTGACGTTTTGCTCGATAGTCCCAACCCCCGTCATCGCATTGCGTATTGGCGATCAGCTTGAGCGACCTTTCGAGTGCTTTGCCAATCTGAGGATCGTCAGTCATCCCATAGGCCTGACCCAGAACGAATGCAGCAAGTCCGTGATTGTAAAGGTCTCGCTGAGCATCAGCTATGTTTAACAGGCCGGATGGCTTGGCATTCTTGACGACATATTTCAACGCCCTGTCAACATTGTCTCCATACCTGCCCCGACCCGGCATGTGACCTGCCGAGAGAAACGCGAGAGCCCCCAATCCGACCAGCCCCAGATCGTTGGATTCCCAGTTTCCCTGTGCTCCCTGAGACTTAGCCAGCCAGGCCAGCCCCCGCTCCAGCGCAAGTTCGCTTTCCGGGCTGACTTCCCATTCATTCTGCGCCGACACCGGCACCGCCAGCACTGCCACAAGGAGTGGAACAATGAAAATCACGCGAAATTGGAGTGAAATGGTAAGCATATGCTAAGTTGACGAAACTCAAAAAAGGTTACGTATTTTTGCCAACAACAGATCGCCTGACAGGACCCACGCGGGTATTCAGTAATCGTCCAGCATAACCAATTCGGACCGTTCGTGCTTCATACCCGCAACGAAGGGAATGCCACAGGATGGCTCTCTTTTGATGATCCGTGGCACTTCGACAGCGGCGAAACGGGTAAAGAGTTCGCATCTCCGAAGCAGGAGCAGAGACTCGACATTTGAAGCGTTGCGACGTTCCGGAATGGATCGGAGGGCCGAGGTGACGTGATCACACCGACGTCATGGCATGAGCGCAATAAAGAACCTTCCTGAAAACCTGCCGTCGAAGTGATGCTGACATCCGTTGTCGATCATTGGCTGTTGTGGACCGGACGCAACATTTGGAAAACAGTCTCCATGAACCAGAGATCGACCGGCCGATTAACAATGGTGGTATTCACGATACCAGCGGACAAATCGCTCAATACCAAGCTCAATCGGAGTGCTTGGTTTGAAGCCGACGTCCCGAGTCAAATCATCGACATCGGCGAACGTCGCCGGCACATCGCCCGGTTGCATTGGTAAAAAGTTTTTCACCGCCGTCTTGCCCAAATTGCGTTCTAACGTCTCAATCAAATGCATCAATTCGACTGGTTGATTATTCCCGATGTTATAGATCCGGTAAGGGGCGCGACTTGACGCCGGGTCGGGTTGTTTGCCTGACCAGTCAGGATTCGCCGATGGAATTCGATCAGAAACTCGAATAATCCCCTGCACGATGTCGTCAATATAGGTGAAGTCGCGGCGCATCTGCCCGTTGTTAAAGATGTCGATCGAATCACCCGCAAGGATCGCTTTTGTGAACAACCACAGGGCCATGTCTGGCCGGCCCCAAGGTCCGTAGACGGTAAAAAATCGCAGGCCTGTCGTTGGAAGCTGATAGAGATGACTGTATGTATGCGCCATCAATTCGTTCGCCTTCTTCGTCGCTGCGTACAAACTGAGCGGATGATCGACGTTGTGATGAACGGAAAATGGCATTTCGGTATTCGCACCGTAGACCGAACTTGATGACGCATAGGTCAGATGTTTCACTCCATGATGTCGACACGCTTCCAGGATGTTGACGAATCCGACGAGGTTACTGTCGACGTAGGCGTGTGGATTGGTCAGCGAGTACCGGACGCCAGCTTGAGCGGCCAGGTTGATGACCGCATCAAATTTCTCTTTTGCAAACAGCTTTGGAAGTCGTTCGCGATCGGCAAGATCCCCTTCTTCAAAATGAAAGTTTGATTTCGC
This sequence comes from uncultured Schlesneria sp., assembly GCA_903899985.1. Lineage (GTDB taxonomy): Bacteria > Planctomycetota > Planctomycetia > Planctomycetales > Planctomycetaceae > Schlesneria. Next base: position 15,947 of record CAIULL010000025.1, on the reverse strand, counting down.
GACAAGTCGGTTGAGGCGGCTTTGCTTCAGTGCCACCGAATAGTAGGGATTCAAATTATCAAAACCGACAACGGAGTCGCCGCGCTCAAGCAGCGACAGGCTGACGTGCATTCCGATGAATCCTGCTGCACCTGTTACAAGATAATTCATTTGCTGGTTGCTCCGCGCGATGACGACTGCGCAAATCAGGACATGGTACCTGGGTCAGGTTTTCAGACGGTGAGATGCAACCTGACAAGTTTCGCAAGCATTGTTCTGAAATTCAATTCCCGAGCGCAAAATGGAATAACTTAGTGATTGCTAACCCGCAATATTCATTAGCCCGACAAGGCAACGAGGGGTCTTCCCTTCGAACACAATGACGATCCCTGACTTGCGCGTCTGACTGACGTTTCAGAGTGTTTTTTGAATGATGATGTTTTGACCATCAATCGATAACGGTTTTGTGTCGAATCGAGCGGACTGCGTGAATGCTCTGATCTAAGCCGCAGGTTCGCTGACATCGGACTCCGTGCCGTCTGACTCGTCTAAGAGCATCGGTACAATGCGGGGTTTTCGTAACGATTCGGCCATCGGAAGTGCATCGAGGTTTTTCAGTCCAAACATTTCGAGGAACTGCCGTGTTGTCTCGTAAAGAAATGGTCGACCCAGCGAATCGTCCTCGCCACCGATCCGAACGAGACCCCGATCCATAAGATGCTTCAGCATATCAGTACAACTAACGCGTCGGACTTTTTCGATGTCGGCACGCGTAATCGGTTGTCGATATGCCACGATGGCAAGCGTTTCCATCGCAGGGGGGGTCAGTCTCAATTCTGCCTGCCGCTGATGTAGTTTTCCCAGCCAAAATGAATAGACGGGTCTCGTTAAAAGACGAAAGCCACTGGCAATCGACTCAATCCGAAACGCAGATCGATCAAGGTCGTAGGCGAGATTTAATTTTTCGATGAGTCTGTTTGCTTCACTGACATCTGCCAACGTTGCGAGTTGTGCCAGCCGCTTAGCCGAAAGCGCTACATCCGAAACGAGCAGCACAGCTTCAATGCGGGCCATCTTGGATGTTCGAACGCAGTCGGCATGGACCCCGTCTACAACGATGATCGTGTGAGAATTTTGCGGATTTCTCGCAAAAAAGGACCAACGGTACCCGTTGTACGCAGCAGATTGCCACCCCGGCTTGAAACCTGTGAATACGTGCCCTGGTGGTGACGAAGAAATCATCGATTACGCCGCCATTCAACGATTTGCTCGATGACCTTTTCCACAGCCTTTAATGGTTCTTCCGCCGCAGCCTCGAATCGGTAGGAAACAGTGGGGGCCTCGGGTGATGGATACGAGCAAATAAACACAAACTGACCGGATCGGTCGCCGGGCTCGAGCCGAAAACTTCGAATGTCAAATTCGTTGAGTCGCTCAACCGCTGCCGCCCACGTCAGTGGTTCGTTTCCTGCTGTGCGACGATTTGGGCCTGGACTTTCGCTTGATCGTCTTCGATTTTCTTCGCCAGAAATCCGAGGTTGAGCCTCGTCGGTGAATCCGGATGAAGTCACATCTTGATCGGGATCTTCGGCTCGTGCGAGACGGATTTCATCCCTCGTTTTTTCTACAGCGGACAATCGCCGCGGCTGTCGGGGCAACGCTTTTTGTTTTGGCAACTCTGTGGAATCGGCCGAGTCAAACAAGCGATCGGTACCAGTCAGTTCGTCAGATACCCTCGATGAAGATTGACGTGGACTGTTTGGCCATCTCGATCTGCTTTCGCTTTCCAAAGTCGAGGCGGAACTCAGATCCGCCCGCCGAATCCCTTTTTCCTGTTGTGAAGACTTGGACATTCCGCGATTGCGAATGGAAGTCGCGGAACCAGACTTCACCTCAGGTTCGGAACTAAAGCCTTCGATCTCATCAAAAAAGTCGTCTTGAGTACGCCGGGACGAATTTTCACCGCGCTGGTCACGTTCGAAACTTCGACTTTCGTCGATTGGGGACGCAACAACTGGCGCAAACTGCGGAATGCCGAAGATTGCGAGTGCCGGTACCGTCAGCACCGGAATCATCAATAATACCGTGGCGAGACCATTCGATTTCATGAACCACCTCCTTGTGGCATGTCTGCTCGCCTGAAACGTCCCTGCTTCCCGAAAAGAATCGGTGGCGACACAGGACTGATACTAGAAGAAGGTCCAAATCGTGGCAATCGGAGATTGTCATTTCAACAACTCAGATACGTTTTATTGCGTCATGGCCCGCGAAAGTAACAGAAATGATTGAATTCGACCGGGTGAGTCATTGAGGCAGTTTGTTCCTGCTATTCGTGAGCCCGATGCACAAGCGAGGGGTCTTAAATATCCGTTAAAATAGAGAAAGGAACCCTCGCTTTCGTATCGGGCTCATGCTGAAGCATGTTTTCTGTGAGGATGGTTTAACTCGCCTTCTGTAAAGAGCTTGTGTTGAATTGCAGAAAATGAGTCAATAACGCAACCGAGTCGTCGGCAAGAATACAGTGTTAACGAAACGAATCTTTGTAATCCACAAAAATTCGTTTAATTATTGCATTAACGATCTTATTGTTGTCTCAAGGTGATGATTTTGATTCGCTCGTGTTTCATTTAGCGCATTTGAAAAATACGCAAAAATCAGCTGCTTCAGAGGTCGACGGATTCGGGGTCTGATCGCAGTTAAATAATGAAAAAAGCATTTCTTTGCGGAAAACAGCAAGCTTTACCAAGACTTAAGACGTTTCCGAGAGTTAATTCTGTTAGAAGTTTTTAATCAAATTTTCGCTATTTCGTACTTCTAGACTTGAAAATGCATGTTTTCAGAACGTATCATTCTGTACTTTAAAAAATAACAACCCGACAGATTCTCGGTCAAAATCGCCACCATCCACCCGCGCGAAGGCATAAACTATGAGCAAGATTTCTCGCGAATCCGACACAGCGATCATCAAAACGACTGCACAAATCATGATTACGAGTGGTCCGGCCGAGGGAACGTCGATTCCTTTGCACTCGGGGCAGATCACGACAATCGGTCGCGCGACAACCAATCGCCTGGTCATCCCTGATGAAATTTGCAGCCGTAATCACTGTGAGGTTTTCTTTGATAGCGGTTTCTGGAAGCTTAGAGATTTGGGAAGTCGGAACGGAACGCGGGTAAACGGAGAGCCGATTTCTGGCGATGTACAATTAACTGAGGGTCGAGAGTTCCAGATCGGAAACACGACGATTGTTTTCAGTTTGAATCTGAAATCAAAATCGACGGCAATTCCGCGGCAGAAACCGTCAACAGATTACGATCCCGGCGAGGATACGATTGCGAAAGCAGGCTCGGATACAGTACGAACGGCTCAGCCCGCGATCTCGGAAAGTCGATCCGCAGCGGACACTCATCCCGAGATTGTTCATCTGTGTGATCGTAATCCGTTCGTCGATATTGAACCGAATCAACAGATTAAGCGCGGACGTGCAGGTCATGAAGCGCAACGATTAGTTCAACTTGGCTTAAAAATGGGTGAAGAAACCGATGTCCGTCGGTTGTCTGAAATCGTCCTTGACGGTTTATTTAATGTCACTTCTGCCGATCTTGGCGCTGTGCTGTTGTTTAATGATCCAAATGCACCGCACCTTAGCCACCGAAATCTTGATCTGGTCGCGTTCAAATCTCTGGATTCGTCGCGACAGTTCGAAAGAGTTTCGGATTATGTGACGAGTATTGTACTGGAATCACGAGCAGCCGTCGTCGCTCACGACATCAAAACCGATGGCCAGTTCAGTGCCAGTGATAGTCTGAAAGAAATGCGTGCCGAGAGCATCATTTGTGCTCCGATCCGAACCTCAGACCGGCTGCTCGGCATGATCCAGCTTTACTCCACTAATCCTGATAATCGTCTTAAAGCCGACGATGCAGAATTTACGCTGGCCGTTGCTGATCAACTGGCTGTTACGCTGGAAAACTTGAAAGAGCGTAGCCGGCTGGCAGCAGGCTTGGCGCGTGTTGAAGGGGAAAACAAAACATTGCGGGAACAGCTCCTGATCGAAACGGAACTCGTCGGAGACAGCGATTCGATTCGTCGGCTTCGAGAGCGAATTTTGCGGATCGCTCCGACCGGAGCAACCGTACTCATTCGTGGAGAAAGTGGTGTTGGTAAAGAGCTCGTCGCACGTGCGATTCATCAGCACAGCAACCGGGCAGAGGGCCCTTTTGTCACAATGAACTGTGCAGCCTTAAGCGAAAGCCTGCTCGAAAGTGAGCTGTTCGGTCACGAAAAGGGATCGTTTACTGGCGCAGTGACACGCAAAATCGGGAAATTCGAACAGGCCCATACTGGAACGATTTTTCTGGATGAAGTCGGTGAAATGAGTCCCGCAATTCAAGCGAAGTTCTTGCGGGTTCTGGAAGGTCATCCTTACGAGCGAGTTGGTGGTGGTGCTGAAGTGAAGGTCGACGTTCGCGTTGTGGCCGCAACTAATCGTGACCTTGAAAACTCCGTCGATCAGGGTCGCTTCCGAAAAGATCTCTACTTCCGATTACAGGTGATGGAATTGGTCGTTGAACCGCTTCGTGATCGCCGAACGGATATCGCAATTCTCGCCAAGCATTTTATGCAGCGATTCTCGAAAAAGTGTGGTCGCTCGGTAACCACGATTCTCCCATCCGCCATGTCGACATTGGTAAACTATGGCTGGCCGGGTAATGTTCGTGAGTTGCAGAATACGATTGAACGCGCTGTCATTTTGTGCGCTGGCGACACCTTGGCTCCGGCGGATATTCAACTCTCCGCTTTGGGCAGAAGTGATACACCTTCTGCCTCGTCCTCTGGAAACAGTGGTTATCGTGCCGTTCCAATTGAATTAATCGAGCAGGAACACATTCTTGCCACCCTGGAGTGGACCAAGTGGAACAAGTCCCAAGCCGCGCACATCCTTGAGATTGAACGTTCGACATTGGATCGAAAACTCAAGAAGTACGAAGTCGAACGCCCTGCTCGTAATCGATAGAGTCATCATCGACAGGCGTGGTAGCGTGTCTCGGTCTCATCCGAATTTCATCGGTGGACAAACATGACTCGGATGACGGGTCGTTCATCAAAGCCACTGGGGTCGAATTCCGCGACCTCAGTCGGCCCATTTCATCAGGGGATGTTCGTATTCGCCTCCCTTGCGGTCTTATGGGTCGTCGGATTTTTTGCCTGGTTTCAGAGCTTTGGATTTCCTAATAATCCGTCGTTAAGACGATGGATGCTCTGGTCGGGTATTCCGTATGATTTCCTGGATCTTATCGATCCACCGACGCTTCCGGGTGCCGCTCCATGGAGCTGGCTGTTTTTACTTCAGCGGGTTCCGTTTTTTCTGACGGCCGTCTTGATCTGGATTGGTGCATGGGGAATCGGTGCGCTCATACTGCGGATTATCCGGCTTGGACTTGTCGGCTGCGAGCGTCTGTTTTTTTCAACTTGCCTGGGAATGGCAATTGTCTCATTAATGACATTGTTGCTCGGTATGTGTGGCTGCATGAGTCGCTGGCCACTTGGTTTGCTGCTCGCGGCTGCTTTCATCAGTGAGTCTGTGTGTCACTTTCGACAGCAGAACGCTGGTCGGACGACGGGATCGGCAGTCATTGATTCCACGTCAGGAATTTCAAAGTGGGGATGGATCGCGGTCGCCATTCTCATCCCGTTTGTCTCGGTCCAACTTCTCGGGGCCATGTCGCCTCAAACTGACTTTGATGTTGTCGAGTATCACCTTGGCGGCCCCAAAGAATGGTTCCAGAACGGACAAATCACTCGACTGCCTCATAACGTTTACACAAATTTTCCATTTCTCACTGAAATGTTGATACTGGCAGGGATGATTCTTTATGGTGACTGGCAGTGGGGCTCGCTCGCTGGTCAGGCCGCGATTGCCGGATTCGCACCACTGACTGCGATTGGCTTGTTTGCGGCCGGACGAAGATGGTTCTCAGCAAATGCCGGTATCATGGCAGCTCTTGTTTATCTTACGTCACCGTGGACCTATCGCATTTCAATTATCGCCTACGCCGAGGGGGGCCTCGCCTGTTACCTGTTCGCCGCATTATTTGCAGCACTTCTCTTTCGAGAGCCTTTCATTGCCGGTGGTGCGCCGCTGCAAAAAAACGCGAGCAAACTGGCGCTCATGACAGGGATCATGGCTGGTAGCGCAATGGCCTGCAAATACACAGGCTTAATCTCCGTCGTCATTCCAATCGGCTGTTTGCTCGTTTGGACAACAGTTCGGCATACTCATAACGCCCGTTTAAAATGGACGTTAATCATGTCATTGTTTTTTTCGATCGGGTTTCTTGCCAGTGTTGGACCATGGTTGTTGAAGAACGCCATTGCGACAGGTAACCCGGTTTATCCGCTCGCATATCGAATCTTTGGGGGCATTGATCGTGATGAAACCCTGGATGCAAAATGGCGTCACGGACACGCATCAAAATCATATTCTGGCTGGAACGAACGTCTTATTGATGCGTCCGTGAAAGTGACCGATGTGACGGCCAACAATGACTGGCATAGCCCCCTGATGTTTGGGTTTGCGCCGTTGTCACTTTTCTGGTGGCTTCGACGACGCGATCAACGAATCGTGAATACTGAGAACGAATCTCTGCAGCGATGCGTGATCGGCCTGACATGGCCATTTATTGTCTGGCAGTTTGCGACCTGGTTTTTGTTCACCCACCATATTGACCGGTTTTACGTTCCGATGTTTTCGGCTGTCTCGTTCATGGCGGGGGTGGGGGCATGCTGGCCCGGAATATTCGCGTCAGACGCCAAGCCAGTTCGAGGTTCAAGCATTTGGAGCTGGTGCGCAGGAACATTGATTATCGCTTCGATTCTCTACAACACCGAAGTGATGATGTATGTCGGCGGATTTAATGCGGGTCGGCTCGATTTAATCGCGGCTCGCGAAATTGCAATTTCCCCTCGAATCAAATGGTTGAACCAGGAATTCGAATCAGGTCGACTTCCACCAGAGACGAAGGTTCTTTGCGTGGGCGATGCAGGGATGTTTCACGCGCGATACCCCTACATTTACAATACCGTATTCGATCGCTCATGGTTCGAAGAATTGTGTGCCGAGCCACATTCAGACGGCCCTCATTTGCGAGATGTTCAGGAAATTCGTTCGCGGTTCCGCCAATCAGGAATTACACATATCGACGTAAACTGGGCGGAAATCCGCCGATACCGAGAACCGGGAAGCTACGGTTATAGTGAATTTGTCCAACCCGAGCGCTTTGATGAATTGCAGCGACTCGGGCTATTAGGACCGAGTCTTTTCATCACAGGAGGTCGCGACCCGAAAGAGATTAGCGGTCAGGTCTTTCCGGTACTCGATTGATCATCGAGGGGGAATCGAGCGGCGTTGCCGACGTTCTTCCCTTAATCGACGTGCTTCTTCGCGACGCTGAATCGCAGCCGGTGAAGGCCCTTCTTCGAGTTTTCGCAACGCCGATTCGGGGATCAGCTGCTGCATTCCATCAGGGACGAGGGCTTTCAAAATCAGCGGAGCCAGCTTTCTCTCCAGAGGAGGATTTGCCTTCTCTTTCTCCTTTGCTGGTGCATTATCCTTTTTCTCAGCAACAGCCGGAATCACGACATTCTCGGCTCGGCCGAGCTGCGCTTGCTGAGCCCCATTTCCTTTTTGTCGTCGGAACACATCGAGAAGTTCGAATTCCGTCGCCGACCAATCTCGGTACAGAGACAATAATGTCATCCCGACCAGAACAGGAGGAGCATTTCTCGCTTCGATCAAGAGCCCATCTTTCTGCCGCATCACGACAGCGGTGGAATCGCCAAAATATGGTGAAATCGCTGCCGTCGAAGGAAGCGAAAAGGAATCCATCGATATTCCACCTTCATCAAGCCGGTTCAGAAAAACGTGACCAACATAGGGAAGAATGGAACCGACAAGCGTACTGGCACGAGGCCCGTTTAAATAAGCGTACGACAACGTTTCGCCAGCGGGAATTGCCACTTTACGACCCGCCAACTGGTCAAACCCAGGGCGTTTTGACTGCAGATGTCGCAACTGGGCTTTCATCGCCTGAGGATGAACAGCGAAGAGAAGATGCTTTTCCGATAAACAGAATGTCGGAGTGATTGCGATCCGCCCCGGATAAATGGCTCCCGACGTATTCACGTAAAAAATCGATTGATTCAGAAACGATTGGCGGCGCAACGACACCGATTCGCCATAGTCCATTTCGGGGTGTTCGGCGGATAACGATTGCTCGACGAGCTTCATCAATCGGTCGAAGACGATTGCCGCTTTTCTTCCGTCCCTGACCTCAAGGCTGACGACAAGGCTAGTGGCGATCATTCCTCCCGCTGACGGCGAATTGAATGCCACCACGACATCCCCAAATGCGGGTAGCACATCTTCGATAATCTTCAGCTCGAGTTCTGACTCCAGCTGTTTGACCGCCTCATCAAAGACACGGACGGATAACGGTTGGACACTTTCCAGCAGCCGCCTTGATTCCTGAAAAATACGACTCAGACTGACGCTGGCCGCGAGAACCATGTCGGCATCAGCAGGGATATGTGCCAGGTGCTGAGCTTGAATCGGTGATCCGGCGGCAAGCACCATGACACCATCGGTTCGTCCCCCCGTCGCGATGAAAGTCCGCTGGATCATCTCACCATTTTCAACTCCAGACGCGTGAACGATGTGATCGACCGCATCGGCGCCGGTCATTGCCAGAATGGGTCTGACTAAGAACCCCACGGGTCCAAGGGCGGCGATGACGCTCGTCACGATACCTTTGCCATCAACCCAGCCGATTGTCCCGATGCGTGGAACGTTGACCCGTTCGAGTGACTGGCGAAACGTCGCGTTTGTATCAAGACCTGGTGGTCGACCTGACAATCCCTCCCTGATTCGTGCGAGAGTCCCATCACCAAGTGCAAAAATAATTCGCGGACCTTCTCGATGGATAACCAGCGTATAGCCAGGGATGGAAATGGGAATCGATTGGGTCAACGAGTTTTCATTGAACTTGAACTCCGGGATTGATGCCAGCGATTGATTTAGACTCTGCCACAATTTGTCGGTGTCTTCGCCACTGCTGAGAATGAATCCACCGTGAACCCCCGCCAGCATTCGAAGCCAGGCAGGAAGATTGGCATTATTCGGCGGAGGGGGTTCAAAGCCGGCAAAGAAACAACCTGGATGAGCAGAGATCAATTTCGCCAGCTGCGGGAAGACTGGACGGAGATGATGCAGTGGTCCCGTCTCATCATCGGAGCCTTCGTGATTGAGTCCTTCAGGTTTTGTCAGCGAGGCGTTGAGTAGTTCGAAGAATTGCCGAATTTCCGAATCAGCCGCGAATCCATCCACTCCTGTTGCCCCGGCAATGCCATCGCCGCGTGCAGCCCATTCAAAGTAGACCACAGTTTGTGGCGGAACAGCCTTCAGAAGCCCCGCGTCTCGTTCGCCGGGGGGCAAACCCAGAAGGCCGCTTCCCGTGACGATCCAAATCAGAAGTTCCCAAAGTCCTGAACTTGCTTGTGCCTGCATCGCGAATCTCCTTTCTTGTCCATTTTCGTGATGACTCGCGATAAAAGAAAGGGATAGCACCTGGGATCAATCATGATTCCAGCGTCGAAATACAAACGCCCCGGTTCAATATCCAATGAACCGGGGCGTCCCGTTCTCCGCGTCATGTCCCGTTCCATCAGTCGTTGGCGCGGTCGGAGAGTCTTCAACTTGTCACTGGAGCAACTTGTCGTTCTGAGCGTCGACAAAGTTACTCGCATTCATTGAGCGGAAGCTCCTGGCAAACCACTTACAGCGGCTCTTGAAGAACTTGACGTCGGAAGTTGGCGTCAAGTTCTTCAGGTTGCTCGAGCGGAAGCTCGTTGCGGACCGCTCGAGGCGGCTCTCAACTACATCCGTGGCTGGTACCACAGTTGTGACAGAGATAACAATTTCCATTGCGGACCGTGATGGCTCCACAATTACTGCAACTTGGTGCATCCGATTGGAATTTGGCAAATTGTTGATTTCGACTCGCCGTCGATTCCGCAGTTGCCGACGCCGGTTGTAAGGTCTTTAACGAAGTGGTCATTCGCTGCAATACCGCCACCGGCGTCTTTCCATTGGCATGCCCGTTCGTCCCATGTCCATTCGTCGTGTGACCGTTGGTCGCATGGCCGTTGGTGGCATGTCCGTTCCCGTTGTTGCCATTGGTCGTATGGCTTCCATGGGTATGACCGTTCGTCGCAGGGGCCGAAGTCGCAGGCATTGCCTTCGTCGAAGCGACTTCGGCCGATCGATGGCTTTCTGAGACTTCCTCGCTGTCACCAAAAGTGTTCGCTTCAGGTCGTTTTGGAGTGTTCGCTTCGCGAAAACCTGGCAAGAACTGAATCCCGAGCCAGCGGAAGATATAGTCGACGACACTCTTGGCATTCGGAATGTCTGGATTCGGTGTCCAGCCACTTGGTTCGAACCGCGAATGCGAGAATTTCTCGACCAGAACTTCCAGCGGAACACCGTATTGAAGACCCATCGACGTTTCGGTTCCGATGACGTCCATCAGGCCACCGATGGTGCTTCCTTCTTTGGCCATGCTGATAAATAACTCGCCAGGAGTCCCATCCTCGAACAAACCGACGGTGATATAACCTTCGTGTCCACCAACCGAAAATTTGTGTGTCAACGAATTGCGGGTTGCAGGAAGTCGACGTCGAGCTGGTCGATCGCCCGCCGCACCACCCTTCTTGCGATCCCCTTCTTTGGTCGTGGACAATGGCTGGCTTTGCTTTGAACCGTCGCGATAAATCGCAAGGGCTTTCAGTCCAAGTCGCCAGCCTTCGAAGTAAGCCTTTTCAATATCATCAACAGTGCTGTCGGATGGCATGTTGACCGTTTTCGAGATCGCACCAGAAAGGAATGGCTGGGCCGCAGCCATCATTTTCACGTGGGCCTTCCAGTGAATCGTCCGTGTTCCGTTATTGGCCTTGAAAGCACAGTCAAATACGGCAACATGTTCGGGCTTCAAATCAGCCGCACCCTCAATCGTCTCGGTCTCTTCAATATGCTTGACGATACGTTCGATTTCCGGTGCGTCGTAACCCAGGGTTCGCAGAGCAAGTGGGACCGTCCGGTTGACGATCTTCATCATTCCCCCGCCTGCCAACTGTTTGTATTTCACCAGAGCGATGTCAGGCTCGATTCCAGTCGTATCGCAGTCCATCATGAATGCGATTGTTCCGGTCGGAGCCAGCACCGTCGCTTGAGCGTTTCGGTATCCGAATTGACGACCTGAATCAACACACTCATCCCAGACTTTGCCCGCAGCGTTTCGCAGGTATTCGGGACAGGTCGAATCAATGCGATCGACCGCGTCGCGGTGCATTCGCATGACTCTCAGCATTGGCTCGGCATTCTCTTTATACCCGGCGAAGGGGCCGAGGTATCCGGCAATGCGACTGGAAGTCAGATAGGCCTGACCGGTCAGCAGGGCCGTCAGAGAGCCCGTGATGCCACGGCCAGCGTCACTGTCGTAAGGAATCCCCATCGACATCAGCAAGCTGCCGAGATTGGCATAACCCAACCCAAGCGGTCGATACAGGTGACTGTTCTTGGCAATCGTCGGCGTCGGATAGCTGGCGTTATCAACCAGAATTTCCTGAGCCGTGATAAAGATGGATGCCGCTGCACGGAAGCGATCCACGTCAAAGCCGCCGTCCGGTCGCTGAAACTTGCGAAGGTTCAGGCTGGACAGATTGCAGGCGGTATCATCGAGGAACATATATTCCGAACAGGGATTCGAAGCATTGATACGACCCGAATTGGGGCAGGTGTGCCACTTATTAATCGTCGTATCGTACTGAACACCAGGATCGCCGCACGACCAGGCACCTTCTGCCATCTGTCGAAGGATGAACTTGGAATCGTACTCGGGCCCGTTCTTGCTGGGATCGGTTACCCAGCGAGTCTTCCACTTCTTGTTTTCTTCTACGGCCCGCATGAACTCGTCGCTCAAACGGACAGAAAGATTGGCGTTCTGGAACATGATCGACGAATAAGCTTCGCCGTTAAAGTTCGCGTCGTATTCGCCGCTATCAATCAGAACACGAGCCTTCTTCTCTTCTTTCTTCTTACATTGAATGAATTCAAGAATGTCAGGATGCCAGTCCTTGAGTGATTGCATCTTCGCGGCGCGGCGGGTCTTTCCACCCGATTTCACGACCGCGGCAATTTGATCGTAAACTCGCATAAACGAAAGGGGACCCGATGGTGTTCCACCTCCGGACAACTTCTCTTTCGAACCGCGAATCGTCGACAGATCGGTCCCCGTACCGGAACCAAACTTGAACAGCATCGCTTCGCTGGTCGCGAGACGCATGATGTCTTCCATGTTGTCTTCGACGGCTTGAATAAAACAGGCGGATGCCTGAGGAAGCTCGTACGAAGTTGCAGGTCTCTCAACGACTTGTGTTGCCGGGTTATAGTGGTAGTTTCCCTTGGCACCCTTTACGCCGTACTGGTGGTACAGTCCGACATTGAACCAGACAGGGGAGTTGAACGAACCGTACTGATGCAGACACATCCAGGCGAGTTCGCGGTAAAAGTTCTCACCGTCCTCGCGACTCGCGAAATACCCGCCGTCGATCCCCCAGTCGGCAATCGTTCGAGCCACACGGTGAATGACCTGTTTGACGCTCGTTTCACGTTCGGGAGTTCCGTGCTCACCGTAAAAGTATTTCGAAACGACGACATTCGTTGCCAGCGGGGTCCATGCGGAGGGGATTTCGCAATTGGTCTGCTCGAAAAGAACCTTGCCGTTCTCATCTTTAATCGCAGCCGTGCGGTAATCCCAATCGACCGTGGTGAAGGGATCTGTATCAGCTGGGCAAAATCGGGGAAGTACGGACATCGGGCGAATCTCAGGCAACGAACGCCCAGGAAGACCTGAACTGTTCGGAGCAGTCGTTGAAGCCACGGTCGAACCGGAAGACGTCATTCCATTGGACTGGTGCATCATGCACACTCCTCGCTTATCCTGGGGTCATAAAGACTGCCACAGCCTGGCAGAAGGCGTTAAGAAACATCAGATCTACGAGACAAGGGGGCTTGCTGTCAACATCTATCGACACAATAGGTAGCGGTTATGAGGTGAATTTGACGCTACATGTGGTGACAGCCGCCACAGTGCCACAATAAAAATCATAACTCGGAAAGTCAACAGCACGCTTTCCCGAAGTCATCGATTGAGCACGCCAAACACGCCTAAGTTGGTGTCGAACACTGAGTTATTTTCTTGCGAAAAAATTATGAATTCCTTAATGCGTTAGAGCTGAGAACTTCAATTCTTCGGTTTCCGAAACAAAACCGAAGCCTTTGTGATCAGGCGATAAAACTGCCGATTCACAACTTATGGAAAAAAGCCGATTCGATGGCATTTCGCTCTTGCGTAACAACGAAATCTTGGAAATGATCATGTTGTGGGTCGCGGAAACGTACGCGACGGGACCCTGCAAGCCGTGAAGTGGCTGGTGCTGGCTGACCAGTCGAAGCGGGTGGCTCAATTCAAGAAAGGGAGGTGGTCTAGTGGATTCCGACAGTAAACGCCAGCGAGGTGGCAACGTCTGACAGCAGTCGACGGGCTGTCTACAGACGGCCACTGTCTCGTCCCGAGGATCCCTTTCGATCCCGACGATGACGCTTAGCGGCAGGCCTGGTCCTCGCAAGGGGACTAGGCCTGCATTTTTTGGTGAATAGTGTCAGGCCACAGAGTCGGGATGGGACCCGTTGGATTTATGGTCAGCCCCACAAAGGATTTTCCTTGGGCCTTCATCTCGATGTGCCACTGCTTCGGAGTCCCCGTAGAAGCAGTGTTTTCTTCGTGTTGTGTTGGCCAAAAAGAGCACTGCTTGGCGGAAGACCGTTAAACAGTGTCACGTTTTTCAGCGGCACGAGCGTTTTCTCGAAGAAAAACCGTGGCGTTGACTGATGGGGCCTGTGGAGTAAGCGAAAGCGGCGCCAGCTACTTGTTCTTCTTCTTGTTATCTTCCGCCGGAGTTATGGGAGCTTTGGCTTCGTCAGCGGTCAGTTTGCGAATCTTGATGTCTTTCAGTCCGGCCATTGTTGCATAAGTCGAAATCCCAAATGGACGTGACGCTTCAACTTCCGCTCGAATCGAAATCTTCTTTCCCTTGGTGACGACACCGACCACTTGTTTGTTGTCGATCCAGGCCATCAGACCTGTTTCCGTCACTCTTAGCCGAATCTTGTACCATTGGCCCGGCTCGAAACTCTCATATCGAGCTGTTTCGTTGTTGGCCGCATCGAGACCGTCAAGGCTGGATATCCCCACGACCCCACCGCCCCATCCGCCGATAATCAAGCTGCAGGGATCGTCATTGATCTCAAATGTCATACCGCAGAAGAAGTCGTTTCCTTCGATCCGCTGAGCCATAACCGAGACTTCGTAATTGATTTTCGGCAATGCCTCGCCGGTCCAGGTGATCCCCGTCATATCGGACCCCTGATTCAGCACGATCTTACCCTCCTCGACGCTGACCTTACCTTCCCCGCCGAAATCGGAAGATTTCCAGTTCTTTAATGTCTTGCCATCAAACAAAGACTTCCACGCAGGCTCGTTCGCCGCAGGTTTTTCATCGGCAGCGAGAGGTAAAAAACAGACGGCTGAGCTGACAACAACCATGGCCAGTAATGCGAATGGAGGAAGCTTGAAAATACTCAAGTAGTCATTTCGTCGCAGCATGAATCGTGGCCTCGCTGAATGGGATGAAACGCTGAAAATCTCTAAAAAATTCCTGGGACCTAGATGTGAAATTTCACACCTGACGAAACGTAATGTTTTCCAAACCGGTTGGCGAGGAACAGTTCGAAATCGACCTGTTCCTGCCGCACAAAACCGGTATTCGGCAATTGTCCGTTGACATGCAGGTCGAGCACGGCACAAATCGACGCCGCTGTTGTGATTTGGATAGCGCTCCAGACTTCGTCGCCATGAGTCTGGTGATAAACCTTGCGAGCATCCCACAACTGAACCATCTGACCATCCCGCTGTCCGGTCGCCGTACAAAAGACAACGACGACATCCTGCAGCGTTCGTGGCAAGGCGTTTTCGAGGATCTCTTTCAATAACTGACGTCGTTCACGCAATCGAAGTTCATCTAGCAAAAACAACATCCGGTCCCGGTGACCGATATATCGCACAGTCTTGTAATTCATCTCGCGCAAATGACCATCAAACGTTTCGCACAACGTTCCCAATCCCCCCGAAGTCGAAAATGCTTCGTATTCGACTCCATCAATCGACAGGTGTTCCAACCCTTCCAGTGGCCAGCAGTCTTGCCGCTTTCCCTGATGAATCACGTCGCACGGATTGCAGTATTCGTTGATCAGTCCATCGGTCGACCAGGTGAGATTATACTTCAATGAATTCGTCGGAAACTCGGGCAACGCGCCAACCCGCAGTAATAACGAATCGAGCGTATCGAATTTCTTGGCCAGGTGATTGGCAGCAATCCCGACGAATCCGGGTGCCAGTCCACATTGCGGCATGAAGATTTGACCGATTTTCGCACTCGCCGCCAACTCGCGAACCGCAGCGGTCGTGGCGACGTCCTCGGTCAGATCGAAATAGCTGATTCCTGCCGCCAGGGCGACGCGAGCGACGGTCGGGTTCAGACTGAAGGTTAATGCCGAGATGACCGCCTGGACGCCGGTCATCGCCGACATCAATTGAGCTTCATTGGCTGCATCCAGCACAACCGTCTCGACTCCGAATCGGGCGTGCAGTCGTTTTAAGGCTTCGGGATCAGAATCAGCGACCCGCACGACATAATCGCCCGACTGAAGCAACAGGGTCGCGATCATCCGTCCGATCGTCCCCGCTCCTAAAAGCAACACGTTCGTCATCGGCATCCCTTTTACGATGTGATT
>CAIULL010000024.1 GCA_903899985.1 uncultured Schlesneria sp. | reverse complement strand
TCCTTGAACTTCGAACGATCCACATCAACGGAGACTGGGTTTCATTCCAAAGCTTCCGAATCCAAAGTGAAAACAAACGACTTTACCCATACACTATGAAGGCTATCTGAAACCCCTGGGGGTTGCCGGTTACACCCTTTTTTATTTATCAGTGCTCATCCGAGTAATCCGTGGTTAAAAATCCTGAATCGAATTCGATGTCATCATCAGAAGATACAAGGTGGCGT
This sequence comes from uncultured Schlesneria sp., assembly GCA_903899985.1. GTDB lineage: Bacteria > Planctomycetota > Planctomycetia > Planctomycetales > Planctomycetaceae > Schlesneria. Next base: position 7,018 of record CAIULL010000024.1, on the reverse strand, counting down.
GGGGTCGGAGCGAACCGTCCCGAAAATGAGACGAAAGCCGTTCACGGACACTCAAAGTTAATCGAACTCAGGTGAACTCGGGTGAACTCGGGTGAAGTCCGGTGAACTTTTTAACGGTAGAGATCGGAGATGTGATTGCCAAAACACTATGATTTACGGGGGTTGGTCGAAGTCGCGCGAAGTCGCGCGAAGTCGCGCGAACTTTTCAACCAGATTTCGCGGAACTCGATTCTATGGAAATCGTGACCAGGATCGGATTGACAAGCATGTGGTTTCATGGATGTGATAGACTTCATGGCCACCGCACGGTGTTAGACTTTCAGCGGGCGGGGTGATTTTCCTGGTATTGAGGTTGCAGGATGTTTGGGAGGCATCTGATTCGGCGGCGCGAATATTTGCGCGCGGGTGCCGTCAGCTTACTTGGCCTTGATCTGCCGAGTTGGCTGCACTTGAACAGCCTTGCGCGGGCTGAGTCACCGGGTTCTTCGCAAAACCTTCCACCTGCAAAAGCGTGCATCTTCCTTTTCATGTGGGGTGGGCCTGCTCATCAAGACACGTGGGACATGAAGCCGAATTCTCCGGCAGAATATCGTGGTGACTTTCGACCGATTGACACGAATGTTTCCGGACTGCAGATTTGCGAGCACCTCCCCTTGTTGGCTCAACGCGCTGACAAGCTGGCGCTGATTCGCTCGATGACACATGATGATGTTGATCATACCTCCGCGACACATTATCCCTTAACCGGTCGTGCCACTCCTCGCCGAGGCGGCCCGTTGTCGGAGGATTGGCCAGGGATCGGCGCCGTGGTTTCCCGGCTCGGGCTTGGACGTGGTCCATTGCCTCCTCATGTTTCGATGATGCCAGTCGTCCCGAACGGAGCACCGCGATTCGTGGAATCGTCCCACGGACAGGGAGCAGGCTGGCTTGGGCCGTCGTTTGACCCGATGCGAATCGACGCCGATGGGAGTTTGCCCGATTACAAAGTGGGCGATTTTGATCTCCAGGTGGACGTTCCCGAATCGCGGTCCGACCGACGACGACATCTGCTCGGTTCGATTGATCAACATCTGCGTCATCTCGAAAGTGACGCGCGGGTTGCTGCCAATCGAGGACACTATGACCGTGCCTTTTCTCTGTTGTCCTCGAAAGGGGCGGTTGAGGCGTTTGATCTGTCACGCGAACCTGCCGCTGTCCGCGAGCGGTACGGCATGAATGTCCACGGCCAGTCGGTCTTGCAGGCTCGACGACTTGTTGAAGCCGGGGTTCCTTTTGTCACCGTCTTCTGGCCGAACGATGGAATGACCAATGTCAGCGTCTATTGGGATACTCACAATCGTAATTTCATTGATCTGAAAACCAGGCTTTGTCCCGTAACGGATCAGGCTTTCAGCGCGTTGCTTGACGACCTGCAAGAACGCGGGATGCTCGATGAGACACTGATCGTCTGGACGGGTGAGATGGGACGGACGCCTCGCGTCGGTCAAGGGGTGGTCGGGGGTGCCGGAGCAGGGGCCGACGGACGTGATCACTGGCCAAGTTGCTTTACATCGGTTCTGGCGGGGGGAGGAATTCAAGGGGGGATCGTACACGGGTCCAGCGACAAATTTGCCGCTTATCCCGCTTCATCGCCGACATCTCCGCAAGACCTTGCCGCCACGATCTACCACTGCCTGGGAATCGATCCTCACGTACAGCTCCGGGACAATCTCGGTCGACCGCTCACGATCTGCGAAGGGACACCAATTTCGCCGATTCTCATCGGGTAATCAGTTATCCGTCCCGTTCAACTCGATTTCCATTATTTGGGGAATACGGAGAAGTTTGAGCAGGAGGCAATGAAGGTCGCCGCGCGGGCATCGCCCGCAACCCAATCACGAGAAGAATCTGAACCACAAAACAGACGAAAAAATCATGAGAGGCGAGCCCGGGTGCGTCAGGTCCCGGACTCGTTTTTCGGCGAATAAAGGCTGTCAGTCGTTTTGTGTAATACTCTCCCGCGTTTGCGTGGTTAATCCCGTCGCTGAACGTGAAAGACAACGAGTCCGGGGGCTTACTCACCCGGGCTCGCCTCATTCAACGCACGAATGATTTCCTTATAAACCCGTCGTGCGACGCGAGAGCCGGCTGTGCCGGTCTGGGGATTTCGGCTTAACCTCGTAGCGCGTTATTGCTGGGCCAGTGGCAGTTGATAGCAGGCGGCCTCTTGAGCGTTGCGGACGTACAGGCGATCACCGATCAGGACAGGGTGATTCCAGGTTTTGCCAGAAATGGCCTGGATTCGACTCAGTTCGGTCAGGGACTTCGGATCGGCTTTCAGCAGGACGACTTCGCCTTGTTCCCCCATCACGATCAAGAGGCCGGACTCCGATTGCAGCAGGACCTGTCCTTTGCCATAGCGACCACCTTTCCACTTTCGTTGACCTGTTTCCAGATCGATACAACTGAAGATGGCGGCATCAAACCCATATGCATGTCCTTCAAAAACGACGAGGTCGTTGAAGTCCGCCTTAAGGTTTCGGGATGTCCAGACTTCGTCGGCTTTCCAGGCCTTGTCAACGTGAGAAATACGAATCCGCCGTGTTCCCGCTCCCATTCCCGTCGGAAGTAACAGCGAATCATCGCCGATCAGCTGCGGCTGACACGCTCGATATCCCTCAAACGGCCATTCGTAATAGAAGCGGGATTTTCCCGTCGCCGGATCGAGAAAATCGATTCCCTTGTTCGTCAGCATCAGTACGAACGATTCGTGATTAATCGTGGCCAGTTCCGGGGAGGAATAGCTATCCTGGCCTGCCGCGGCGGACCATTGAAGTTGTCCGTCCGAAGTATTGAAGGCCAAGATTCCTTTGTCACCAGAGCCTGCGGCATGGACGATCACGACCGAGCCGACTACGAGAGGTGACGATGAAAATCCCCACATTGGCGGCTGGCGGTCGGCAATCACTCGCAGATCTTGCTTCCAGACGATTTCACCCGTGATCGGATCGAGCCGAAGTAGAAGGCCCGTTGCTCCCATCACGAAGAGAGCTCCATCGGAAAGAGTTGGAGTCGCACGGGGGCCGGGGCCCCCCAGCGGGTCATCAAACCGCGATTCGACCTGACGTGTCCAGATTTCCAATCCTGAATCTGCCGCGTAACAGACGACCGTTTCGAATGCACCTCGCTGCTCTTGAGTAAACAGCATCTGGCCCGCGACCGCGAATGAGGACCAGCCAGACCCGACCGGGATCTTCCAGACGAGTTTTGGCGGAGAAGTAGTCCAGTCTGAAGCGAGGATCGGGCCATGTTGAACACCATCACGATGTGGGCCACGAAATCCGGGCCACTCCGGATGGGCCAGCGCGTCGGCAAAATTACTGGCGGTAACCTTTGCTTGACGGGATTGCGAATCGGCACCGACGAGGTCTTCAGAAGATTTCGACCAGCGGGGGTGAAGCCCCAGTGCGAAATTTCCCCACATTCCGTCGGTCCGAAAAAGTGTTGAAGCACCGAATCCCAAAGCCGCCATCAGCAAAGAAACAATGGTTCGTCGGAACGAAAGGAGTCGGCGGCACAGGATTGCACCGAGTGCGAACGCGGCCATTCCGGAGGGGATCGTCAAGACAGGAACGGCTGGTCCCCTCATTGTCGGATCCAGCAGAGCCAGCGTGACAGCGAAGGAAACGATGATACCGAAAAATCCGGCAATCCGTTCCCAGATTGTGGCCCGGCTGGCGGCAAGCCACCAGATGAGAATCAGGACGCCACATAGCGCCGGCCCGAAGGCGGCCGACATCCAGATGTTTGGCGGTGCGTCGTCCACAAGCGACGGCAGAAACCGCAATACGACCATTCCCGCGAGCAGGATGGCCAGTGGCCACACCCGCAGCGGCTTCCATTTCGCTTGATTCGGATTAACCACTGCAGGGTTTTCGGCTACGGAATTGGTGTCGCTGCTCATCATTTGTCTTTCTGGAACGAACCGTCAATCACCCTGCTGGTTTTATCAGCGTTACTGGCCGGCAACAACGGGGATGATCCTCGACCGGAGGGATCGTATCTGCTTCGGCGAACGACGGTATGGGGTGAGGAGTGACGTGGTAACGGGGGCTCGGAGAATGAAAGCCTGAACCCATTTGCCGATGATTCCATCTTTTCAAAGTCGGCCCCTCTCGGCAGTTCAATTTGAATTTGGGATGCGACCGACGCGTTCTGGGGCATCGTCCGCACTTCCTTCCAACCCATTCCAATAAGTTGATGCGATTCGGTCCTTGTTCAATTCGTGTGGTTCGAAAAGAAAAACCAGATTCCATCTTGATATCTCGCTCCGGACGCTTGACGTTTGGTTAATCGGCGGATAACATCTCCCTCCCGCTCGTTCGCCGGTTGCGGCCGCCGAACGACGCAACGATATTTGACAACTCGGTTTAAGTAAAAAATAAGAGCTTGGTGTTCTTGTTTCATCGCCAATACGTGAGTCGGGCGAAAGTCTGTTTTTCGAGATTGGGGTGGGGATCAAGATTCTAAAACCAAGTGGTCAAGTTATTAAGGGTGTGTGGAGGATGTCTCGGTGCCAAGAGGCGATGAAGGGCGTGGAAGACTGCGAAAAGCCCGGGGAAGCTGTCAAACAAGCTCTGATCCCGGGATTCCTGAATTATTGCATGCTGAATTCATAGGTATGCAAGGCAAACCCAGGGAACTGAAACATCTAAGTACCTGGTGGAAAAGAAAGAAAGTTCGATTTCCGAAGTAGCGGCGAGCGAAATGGAAATAGCCCAAACCATCGGCTTCGGCCGGTGGGGTTGCGGGGCCAGACTCTCGAGAATTGTAAGCTAGAAGAACTTGCTGGAAAGCGAGACCACAGGGGGTGACAGTCCCGTATTCGAAAGCATTGCAGTTTTTTGTCTGGTACCCAAGTAGGTCCAGTCACGTGGAACCTGGACTGAATCCGGGAGGCCCATCTCCCAAGGCTAAATACTCCTTGGCAACCGATAGTTAACAAGTAGCGCGAGCGAAAGATGAGAAGAACCCCTGTTAGGGGAGGATGGTGAACCTGAAACCACACACTTACAAGCTGTCGGAGCCCCTTATGTGGGTGACGGCGTGCCTATTGAATAATGACCCAGCGAGTTACTGTCATTGGCTTGATTAAGGCTTTCAGGGCCGTAGTCTCAGGGAAACCGAGTCTGAATAGGGCGATTTGTCAATGGCGGTAGACGCGAACCCAGGTGAACTACCCATGGGCAGGTTGAAGCGCGGGTAATACTGCGTGGAGGACCGAACTCACTAATGTTGAAAAATTAGGGGATGACCTGTGGGGAGGAGTAAAAGTCTAATCAAACCTGGAGATAGCTCGTTCTCTCCGAAATAACTTTAGGGTTAGCGTCGGTATTTTTCGATGTGGGGGTAGAGAGACTGAATTGGCATGGGGGGCTACCCGCCTGCCCAGCCTAACCAAACTCCGAATACCATATCGAATACCCGGCAGTTAGTCCGTGAGGGAGAAGCTTCACGGTCGAGAGGGAAACAACCCAGATCGTCTGCTAAGGTCCCAAAGTTTTGCTAAGTCACAAAGGACATTAGGATACTGTGACAGCCGGGATGTTGGCTTAGAAGCAGCCACCATTTAAAAAGTGCGTAATAGCTTACCGGTCGAGTGTTCTAGTGCCGACAATGATCGGGAGTTAAGCAAAACGCCGAAGCAGCGGATTCGCGTAAGCGAGTGGTAGGAGAGCGTTCCCACACAATTCAAGCTGTACCGTAAGGAGCAGTAGCGGGTGTGGGAAGTGTTTATGCTGGGATGAGTAACGATAAAACAGGTGAGAATCCTGTTCGCCGAAAGCCTAAGGTTTCCTGGGGAAGGTAAATCCGCCCAGGGTTAGTCGGCCCCTTAGTTCAGGCCGAAAGGCGTAGACGATGGCCAGCAGGTTAATATTCCTGCACCGATGTGAGGGCGATGTGGGGACGTTGTGTGGATGGGCGTGGGGCGGCTAGAAGTGCCCCTGGCGCAAGCCCGAGTCCTTGTTGACGAAGCGAACTGAAGCACAATCAAGAAAAGCCACTAAGATCAAATCACACGACCGTACTAAAACTGACACAGGTAGGCGAGGCGAGTAGCCTCAGGCGCTCGGGAGAATGCTGGTTAAGGAACTCTGCAAATTGACCCCGTAAGTTCGCGAGAAGGGGTGCCCACTTCGGTGGGCCACAGATAATCGGCTCTAGCGACTGTTTACTAAAAACACAGGACTCTGCAAACTCGTAAGAGGACGTATAGAGTCTGACGCTTGCTCGGTGTCGGTAAGTTAAGGAAGAGGGTCAAGGTTTTGCCTGAAGCCCGCAACCGAAGCTCCGATAAACGGCGGCCGTAACTATGACGGTCCTAAGGTAGCGAAATTCCTTGTCGGGTAAGTTCCGACCCGCACGAATGGCGTAACGATGGCCACACTGTCTCCTCTCGGGACTCAGCGAAGTTGAAATGTTTGTGAAGATGCAATCTACCCGCGGCTAGACGGAAAGACCCCATGAACCTTTACTGTAGCTTTACATTGGACTTTGACAAGATTTGTGTAGGATAGGTGGGAGACGTTGAAGCGGAGTCGCTAGATTTCGTGGAGTCAACCTTGAAATACCACCCTGATGTTGTTGAGGTTCTAACCTAGGTCCATAATCTGGATCGGGGACCGTGTATGGTGGGCAGTTTGACTGGGGCGGTCTCCTCCCAAAGAGTAACGGAGGAGTGCGAAGGTAACCTAGGTACGGTCGGAAATCGTACTGATAGTGCAATGGCATAAGGTTGCTTGACTGCGAGACGGACAGGTCGAGCAGGTGCGAAAGCAGGTCATAGTGATCCGGTGGTTCTGTATGGAAGGGCCATCGCTCAACGGATAAAAGGTACTCTGGGGATAACAGGCTGATTCCTCCCAAGAGTTCATATCGACGGGGGAGTTTGGCACCTCGATGTCGGCTCATCACATCCTGGGGCTGTAGCCGGTCCCAAGGGTATGGCTGTTCGCCATTTAAAGTGGTACGTGAGCTG
>CAIULL010000023.1 GCA_903899985.1 uncultured Schlesneria sp. | reverse complement strand
CCGCTGAGTCGATGCGTGTACCTACTTCGCGGCTCGGCGGGAGCCTCGCCCTCCCTCGAAAATTCTTCGCGCCCAGCAAAGAAATCAAACGTGAGTAACACAACGTGGGCTTCGACAACAACCAATCGGGACGGCGGGACGACCATGACCAAGACATCCAAATGCAGTTACTTCCGCCAATTCGGTTGCCAGGTATTTGATGTGTGGAATAACAAGAAAACGAATCGGATTAGTGAACTTAAGAAAAAGAGGTTTCACGCGAAGGCGCGGAGTCGCGAAGAAGACAAAACCATTGACTTCTTCCCTTTGCGGCTTCGCGCCTTCGCGTGAGACCGTTTTGGTTTTCTGATCAAATTTATGGGAAACGAACCCCACACGAGACAATCCCGCACAACAAAATACAATCACACAATCGACGTCGTTTCATCAGGCCAGACCGAAGCTGCTTTGGAAAATCTTCGCGGCACGAGAAGGAGCAAAACGTCAGCAGTATGGAGGACCGATGATCGATTTATGGCTTGATGATGAGCGTGACCCTGAAGACCGTTCGATTCAGGAAATGTTTGATGCCTTTCCCGACATGTTGTGGGTGAAAACCGCGTTCGCAGCGATTAACCGCCTCAAAAGCGGCGAGGTCCGTTACATCTCATTCGACCACGACCTGGGGACCGGACCGACAGGATACGACGTGGCAAAATGGATTGAAGAACGAGCCTTCCATGGTGACATTCAGCGAATCGAGTGGAACGTTCATTCCAAAAACCCGCAGGGCGCGAAAGACATCATCGCCGCCATGAAAAACGCAGACAAATACTGGGCGGACAGAGAGAGCACGGACGACGTACGGCATTGAAGCGCTTTACGGAAAGCTCGGTTTTTCGGGTGCCTAAAACCAGGATGCGGCAACCTCCTCGATGACGTTTTCCCAATGTAGCTGGCGAACGGCCGACGATGGAAAGTCGGAATTCGAATTTATTGAGCCTGTCAATCCTGTCCTTCTTCGCGGCGGGTTTGCCAATGATTCGGTTTTCGGCTCGTATGCGAAATACACCAGATCACGATTTCTTTGGGAAAAATTTCATAGACAATCACATAGGGAAATCGGTGCAGAAGTACTCGCCGGATATTTTCCGTTCCCTGCCATGTCTCGATGCGAGGCGGACCGTCGGGAAAATCCGTGATTTCGCTGATCGCGGCATCGACGGCGGCAACGAATCGTCGAGCCACTTTCGAATCTCGTTGCGCGTACCATTCGACAGCTTCAATGATGTCTTCGCGGGCTGCGGGATCGAGGCGGACAATCATCACTGGTCAAGCCGCGCGATGATTCCGTTGATTTCGTCTCGCACGTCGTTCCAATTGTGAAACGACTTACCATCCTTCAAATACTTCTCGCGACGCGAACGAACTTCTCGCGCAAGATCTTCTGCAAAACCAGCGTCGGCGATTTCACTCGGCAAACTTTCCCACAGTCGCTCCGCCAATTCCGCTCGTTCATCGGGCGGAAGTGCCAACGCCGCTTCGATTAATCCGTCGGTCATGAACGTGTCTCCGAAATGCGTCCTCAATTTCTCTGCCGTGAATTATAATTGATTCGTTAATTCGACGCATCCACTTTTTCCACGAAGAAGGCGAGGATTGATTTCACCTCGAACAAAAACCGCCACCCCACCGCCCCCGCGGCGGTGGTTAACGGGCCTTTGCCCTAGGAATTGAAATGATATTGTGTGCCTGAGAGTGATGGGTCGGGCTGGTACAAAGGCCCGGTGATCACCGCCTCAAAAGCGGCGAGGTCCGTTACATCTCATTCGACCACGACCTGGGGACCGGCCCGACAGGTTACGACGTGGCCAAATGGATTGAAGAACGAGCCTTCCATGGTGACATTCAGCGAATCGAGTGGAACGTTCATTCCAAAAACCCGAAGGGCGCGAAAGACATCATCGCCGCCATGAAAAACGCAGACAAATACTGGGCGGACAAAGAGAGCTAAGTTGAACGCGCCCCGAATCGCCTCGTTCGCTTCATTAGACCGGGCCGCCAAGGAAGTCGCTTAGCGGGAAAACTTGCCAGACGCTATTTGGCACGAACTGCACGGAAGCAGAGTTTGATGACTCCATAAATGCAACCGATCACTAACACGAGAGTCGCCACAGCAAGCGTGGCAGCTTCAACAAGGAACCACGCAATGCCTCGTTGGTGATCCGTGTAGCCTTGAGCAAAAAGGGAATCATAAAAAGTATAGGTCGCAACCATGGCGGCAGCAGTGCCCATGATAAAAGCAGCAATCAGCGATGAGACGCCAATCTTCAAGAAGTCACGCACGAGAGGCCTCCGTTTCTTCTGTGAATCAGATAGAGGGGAACGCAAGCGAATTCATCGTACAAGTCATTTCGATCGATCACAAACAGTTAACATTTGGAAGAACGATGAAACCGAATTTCGGCCGACTTCGCGACGATCACGTTTCCCCGTTAGTCGTTGTGTTAACCGTTCACATGCGATTCAATTCAACACCCGCCTTACGGAGGGATGTCGTCTGAATTCGTGAGAACAATGGTTATCTCGGCAGTTGGTGAAATTGTTCGCACTGTCAACAATTCGTCGGAACCGTATTCGATATGCAATTGGCAATCGTTTTTTCCCCGAAGGGGATACGGATACCAGCCCAGCGGCAAGCGAGTCTCCGAGCGCCGCCCTGGGTCGCGGTTGAGAGAATTGCACGTGCCCTGAAGGGGCACAGGAACGCAATGATCGCGTTTCGAGTCAAAAAATGATGCCGAAATTGTGTATCGTCGGTTCCATTGCCCTGACAGGGCAAATCCATTGTTTTTGATTTGTAACCCAGGGCGGCGCTCGCGGACGAGCTTGCCGCTGGGCTGATATCCGCTCCCCTTTCAGGGGAAAGAATCCGCGTCCTGTATCATGCGTAATCACGGGCGACATCAGGGTGATCTGCACCTTAGGACTGCTCATCGATCGCCAGCGCTCGTAAACAAGGAAACGAAATTTCCCGCGCGCAACTATTTTGACGTCCCTCGGGGACAAAAATTGTCGGAGTGTAGGGGGCGCGGAAATCTTACTAAAGTGACAGCAAGGAAACCGAAGCGTAAACCTGCACCTTTTGTGACGAGTTTCGGGGCGGTGCGATTCTGGTCCTTCCGCCGATGTTTAACATCCGAAGTATCTGTGCCTCGGCGTTGAACGCGCACGGCTTAATTTTTGCGGGGATCATAATTCAACTCCGCTGATTGGGATTTCGAAGTGTTCTGCAGTCTGTTGGTGCGGCTTCGAGGTCACTGAAAAACCGGGGCGAATCGGGAATCGTCTCGCAGAAAGACTTGGACATTCTGCTTCGCGGCGGTGTATCATTACGAAAAATTCTTCGTTAATCAGCAAATTCGATCTCCCTGCATGCTCTCGTTTGGTACCAATCGCCAGCGAATGACCAATCGATCGGAGTTGTATTTTGGTATGTCAGAAGAGGGTATAAAGTGTCGCCCCGAGAACGTTCCAAAAACGAATCTGACCAGCAACTTCGCCAGCTTCATGAGAGGGAGAAAGACTGCGCTATTTTCTTGCTGGACGTAGCTGGCACCGTTGTAAGTTGGAACGCAGGGGCCGAACGCGTCAAGGGCTACAAGGCTGAGGAGATCATCGGCAAGCACCATTCCTGTTTTTACACGGAAGAGGATTGTCAGCAGGGGCAACCAATCAACGGACTCGACATCGCCGCAAAAGAGGATCGGTGGGAGGCAGAAGGGTGGCAAATCCGCAAGGATGGTTCGAAGTTCTGGGCCAACGTCCTTGTCGTCGCGTTGCGAAGTCGTTCTCACGAATTGATCGGATACGCCAAATACGCCCGTGATTTGACCGGCGTCACACTATCCGAATCGGTAGGCGAGATAGGTCATCTCCTGATCCAGACAGTGACGGACTACGCAATTTTTATGCTTGACCTGGCTGGCACCGTCAGGAGTTGGAACGCGGGGGCCGAGCGCATCAAGGGCTACACGGCTGAGGAGATTATCGGCAAGCATTATTCGTGTTTTTACACGGAAGAGGATCGCCAGCAGGGAATGCCACTCAGCGGACTCGAAATCGCCGCAAAAGAGGAGCGGTGGGAAGCAGAAGGGTGGCGTATCCGCAAGGATGGTTCGAAGTTCTGGGCCAACGTCATCATTACGTCGATGCGAGACCCGACCGGTTTGTTGATCGGTTATGCCAAGGTCACCCGTGATCTCACCGAACGGAAGCAGGCCGAAGATACTCTTCGGGCCAGTCGCGACGAACTTGAATGCCGTGTTCAAGAGCGGACCGCAGATCTCCGGAAAAACATCGAAGCCCTGCAGCTCAGAGATCGAGCGATGCAGTCCGTACTGCAAGGCATCCTGATTACCGACCCCCATCAACCCGATAATCCGATCATCTACGCCAGCCATGGATTCGAACAACAGACTGGCTACGCTTCGGGCGAGGTCCTGGGCAGGAATTGCCGCTTTCTTCAGGGACCGAAGACCGATTCATCGGTTATTAAGCAAATTCGAGAGTCTATTCGTGCTGGCCAGAAATGCTCAGTCGAAATCCTCAACTACCGCAAAGACGGGACGATGTTCTGGAACGCCTTGTCACTGAATCCGGTGCGAGACGAGCAAGGGCGATTGATTCAATTCGTTGGTGTCATGACCGACGTCACTCAGCGACGGAATCTGGAAGAACAAGTTCGACAGTCTCAAAAGATGGAGGCGTTCGGTCAACTGGCCGGAGGTGTCGCACATGACTTCAATAACCTCCTGTCAATCATTTGCGGGTACAGCGAACTCATGCTCGACGCGCTGCCGGTGGGCGACACGATGCGTTCATCAGTCGAGGCAATTGGCGAAGCCGGTGAGCGGGCCGCCGGCCTGACGCGTCAGCTCCTTTCTTTCTGCCGGACATCCGTTTTTAAACTGAGTTTAATGGATCTCAATACGGTGGTGAAAGAAACCGAGAAGTTACTGCGTCGAGTGATCGGGGAAGATTTAATACTGACCACGGTTCTCGATCCCGGTATCAGCCCGGTGAAGGTCGATCCCGATCAGGTCGGGCAAATCCTGATGAATCTGGCCGTCAACGCACGAGATGCCATGCCGCATGGCGGTAAGCTGACGGTCGAGTCGAAGAACGTGGAACTGGATCAGGCGTATCTCGACTCGCACATCGAAATCCAGGTTGGTCGTTACGTTCTGTTGACGGTCTCGGACAATGGAACCGGGATGTCACCGGAAATCAAGTCGCGTATCTTCGAGCCGTTTTTCACGACGAAGGACGTTGGAAAAGGGACGGGATTAGGGTTATCGGTCGTTCACGGTATTGTCACGCAGAGCAACGGCTATATTGTCGTCTATAGTGAACCGGGCGTCGGAACCACGTTCAAAATTTACTTCCCGGCTGCGGTGGAAACGGTCACACCCTCTGCCGCCGAAGTTGATCCGATGCAAGCATTCCGAGGAAGTGAAACCGTGTTGCTGGTCGAGGACGAAGACGGTGTGCGGAAAATTGCCTGCCTGGCGCTTGAGGCTAATGGTTATACCGTTCTGTCCGCATCAAGCGCAATCGATGCAATTCGAATTGTCAACGAGCATCCGGGCAACATCGACATTTTGGTCACTGACGTGGTGATGCCTGAAATGGGGGGGCGAAAACTGGCCGAAGTTTTGCGACCGCAGCTCCCGCAGATGAAAGTGCTATACACCAGCGGCTATACCGATGACGCCGTGATACGTCATGGCGTACTGCAAGCAGAAGTCGCATTCTGCCAGAAGCCTTACACCCCCATGAGCCTTCTCAGGAAGGTACGTCAGGTATTGGACGAGAAAAATTGATCGGCCGTACGCGACACTCAATTGAGGATCGTCAAGATAGAACCACAAGAGCACACGAGAGTCCAATAGCAACCTCAAGGCATGTAGGCATTGAATCTTCGAGGTGCTCGTCGTCATCCAAAACGATCGTGATCCTCCCCTTCCCCGTCAGGGCACCGGCTGCGGACGGAGAATTTGCGGGAACTCTAAGCAGGCCACGGGAAGGGTTTTCTCGGAGATAATGAACTCGTCCCCAGCCGTCAGCAGATGGATCAGCTCAGGCAAACGGACTCGCGCTTCATCGAGTCCTCGAGACTGAGAGGGGGCATACGGGGACCTCAACCTGATTCTCGGCAGACGCCCGCGACGAGGCTCTGTGCGGAGTCCGTCGCCTTCCCAATCGTTCTACGAAAAACCCCTTCCTGAATTCCCTTGTGATTTCATAGCTTGCCGCTTCGTACGAAGCCATCCGAAATCAAAGAATGAGCGATACTGGATTCGATTCTTCTCAGGATGCTATGGCGGAAACCGCAAATTTGCCTGAGTTGTATGCGTCCCAGTATGCACACGATGCAGAACTGGCCCGATTGATCGCCTGCTGGGGGTCGCTGACGAATGATGATCGCTCGGCACTCGCTGAACATGCTGAGCGACTTGCGTCCGTGACGTCCAAGACTGAGACGAGCGGAACAGTGGAGACGAAGTAACGCGGGAACTGTGGTTCGTACGGCTCGGCACGGAGGGGAAGGGTCACGCATTTGAACCGCCAAAACCTAACCGTCCAGCCATTGCGTACGATCTTTTCCAACAAAACTGGTTTTTGTCCAACTGAAAGGAAGCAACATGGGCGGAATTGGGTCTGGTCAGTATCAAGGTAATTCTAATTGGAGGGGTGGCAAGTCGAAGAAGACTGCCGTTCAGGTTGCGGGGAGCGGAACTCCTCAAATGCCTGAAGACCTCGATAAAGAGGCGCGGGTTCATTGGCATCGCATTGTTGAACTGACGCAAGGTGTGGCGTTTGAACAGGATTCCAATGCGATCGCGGAATTGGCCCGATTGTGTGCCAGACAGGATGCATTCAATACGGCGTTGGAAAAGGACCCGTTGAACGAAAGTCTCAATCGAACTTCTCTGGCGATCGGGCGGGCGATGCATTCGCTCAGATTGCAGTTTGGTTTGACGCCTCGATCACGTCAGATTTTGGTTGTCCCAGTTGACGAATCGGAAGAGCCGGACGAATTGGAAATACTTCAACGTAGTTTTCAGTGATAACGCCTCAACGCAGACATGGAAGGGATGGCGACCAATGGCAGGCGGTGACAGGAAAAATGCAAATTCACAGTTGTTGGCGGCACTGGCGACGGGTTCCACGTTGCGCGAGGCATCGGAACTGACAGGGGTGTCGCAAAGGACGATTTCACGTCGTTTGAAAGATCCGAAATTCAAAGCAGCGCTCGATCGGCGTAAGGATGCAATCTTGACGGCAGTTGTCGGAAAGCTGTCCGACGCATCGACGCAAGCTGTCAGCACGTTAAAGCAACTTCTTGACTGTGAAAGTCACTCCGTCCGGCTCGGGGCGGCTCGGTCGATCCTGGATCTGAGTATTTCGATGCGAACGACGGTTGAACTCACGGAACGAATCACGCGATTGGAGGAAAAGCATAGTGGCAAGCATCAATAAGCGTCTCGACGATTTGGAAAAAACGAAGGGAATGCGATTCGACATGCGGCGACGAATTTTGCTGCCCGATAATGGGAGGTCTGTGGGTGGATTTCACGTTTCGAAGCCCACTGATTGCGTCCAGATTTACCCCACAAGGCAATCGCGTTGGCCGGATGGCTCGTTCGTGGTTGATAGCCTCACGAATCCAGTGAGTGATGGTAAAGATCTGACTGCGGAACAGTGGACCGAGTTGCGAGAAGCCGAACCGCATCACCGCAAGAAGGGGGACCGATGAGCACACTTGAACGGCGGTTGTCCAAGTTGGAAATCATTGTTGCCAATGAGAAACCCGCACCCATAGTGCTCACTCAGGAGGAGCGGGATATCGTACTTCGTAATTCGATGAGGCAATACGCGCGTGAGAACTTGAAAGACGCGGAAACTCTTAAACTATTCCTGGACGTCTATGGGGTTGAGGAGGAATGCAGTCTCGATCCTGAACTGTGCAAAACTTGTGATACTCTCTTTAACGATCTTGGAATCTCGGTTCAGGAATGGATGTATGAACGAGATGATTGCGGCATCGGCGCTGCGGTACACGAAGAGCGATTCATGGAAAGCACAACACCGGAAAGTCGGGAAAGGTTCAAGGCAGTGATCATCGGTCCGGGAGGGATAACTGAGGAGACACCCTACGAACATCATTTCTCGTCGTGGGAGTCACGGAAACGAGAAACCAAACCTTAATCGCGGTTGGTTGCTTGTGTCGGTCACAATGTGGAAGCAGCAGACTACTCAATTTCCTGCTGTTTTTCGACGAAACCCCTATTTCCTATGGGTTTTGCCCTATGACGACGAGGAAGCCGGAAAATTAACTTGTTATGGAAGAAAATTGGGGGATTCTGGGAACCGCATTGACCCGGCGTACGGACCGGCGGGGGACCCCGAAGGGTGGGGGTGGTGGTATTCTCCAAAATGTGACATCAAGCGAACCGCAGCGACACTTCTCGCTAAAAGTTTTCGAAATTGAGTTTTTTTAAATGCCTATGAGCGGAGAGGGGTTAATGCATTTTCGGCCAGTGGTTAAATTGCGAACCCCATTGAAAGCCCGCGAGCTTATGTCCCGGTTCTAGGGGGTGTGGGCATCGTGGGTCCTTCCGCCGGTCTGTACGATCCAAGCGGGTGGGCATGGGCATTGAACGCGTCTGTCCGAAGTTTTTCAAAGTCGCTTTAACTTAATTTAATAACCAAGCCGGTGGTCAGGTGCTTCTAGTCCGCCTGTCCGAAGTTTTGAGGTTTTGCTTTACTTGACTGCCGTGGTGTCTCAAAAATCAGGAGCGGAAACAGCCTGCGAGCAATTACCCAAACTCTGAACGCCGATGGCCACACAACTCGACGCGGGGTGGAATGGAATCAGGTACAGGTGAAGCGGGTATTGGATCGGGTGAATTGACCAATTCATTTTTACGATGAAAACGAAAAAGCCGCCCAGCGTCGAGCGGCTTCCAGTCTTTCTAAATTGATCGACTTTTTCATCAGACGACGGTCCGACATCGTCGACGGTAGGACCTAATGATTAAGCCCAGTCCACCGACCCCAAGAAGCGCGAAGGAGGAGGGTTCGGGAACCGGGGAGGCAGCGGGGGCGAAGCTCGTTAACAACATCGAGTCGTCGAATCCGTATACAACCGTGCCGCTAGATCCCAATTGATATGTCGGCGTGATTTGGAAAAAGCCGGTAGTTGTAGGAGACAAATCGTACTCTGTAATTATATTAAAGACCCCCGAATCGCCCGTATGAGTAGTACCCCATGGCGATCCGGACGTTGGTTGACCGACCAACTCTCGAGTGAAGTCGAGTAGCCCACCATTTGTGCCAAGCGAAAAATTATTAAAGTCTGCCAAGCCGAATGTCCCGTTTCCATTTTTTGCCCCTGAAACAGTCATAGTAAAGGCAGTGACCACAAAAACGCCTTCCTGTGTTGAAGTGAATCCGGGGTTGTTCAATTGGCTGGGGTCAAAGGTAATTTCAGCAGTTGCTGTCGCAGCGTTGCCGAGCGACGCACCGGACCAAGACACGTCGAATGTCATCGACCCAGCGTTGGCAACTCCGACACCGCAAAGCGCGATCACCGCTGCAGCGACACTTAACACGAAGTTAGGAACAAGTGACTTTTGCATAGATAAAATCTTTCTCTTATTGATTTTCTGGTAAAAACCCGACGAAGCAAACAGCAGAGTTGGCCACCCCAGTTTCGAACGACAAGGTGTTCAAGTTGGTGGAGAAAACAATTCAACGCGGAAAATTACGGCCCGCAAAAATTCGTAAGACTTTCAAATAGTCACAAACCGTCTGCGGATTACTAAATTTAGCAACGCGATCCCAAGTAATAATCGTTTCGTCGTCTTCACTGAACATCTCGAAATTGGCATTCCTCTGTCTCCGATTTTTAACTGGCCCTGGATGAAAAGCGGTAATTGCAGCGCGCTCGAATTGTTCGACGTTCGAATTGAAACGATCGAGACATGACGCAAAAGAACTATTCCACGCGTCTGAGCAGGCGGCTTGATGAACTTGCAAACAACGAGCAAGAATCTTTAGAAAAAATTTTGTCCATCAACGAAGTCCCCGGATTCGTCAAACCTTGCCAATTCGTAGACCGTCGAGGTGTCGCGTTGGGTTCCAAACGCTTCGCCCGTTTGACGCCGATCCTTTGATTTCGCAGTATGTTGGGACTAATTCCCTACTGTGTTGATGGCGGGCCGTGCCAGAATGACCGAGATCGATAAACGAACGCTTACCGAGAGCGATATCCGTACGAAGTTCATCAATCCGGCGCTCGAATCGGCGGGTTGGGATCTGATGCATCAGATTCGTGAAGAGTATTTCTTCACTGACGGGCGGGTGATGGTACGCGGGAAACGGGTCAGACGGGGCGAACGCAAGTTTGCCGACTATCTGCTGCTTCACAGTTCTGGCAGGCGATTGGCCGTCATTGAAGCGAAGGATAATAACCACAGCGTCGGGAGCGGGATGCAGCAGGCGCTCGGTTATGCCAAGACGCTCGACGTTCCTTTCGTGTTCAGTTCGAACGGCGACGGTTTTCTCTTCCATAATCGGCTGGCGACGAGTGGCACAGTCGAACAGGAATTACCGCTCGACGGTTTTCCGTCGCCGATCGAGTTGTGGGATCTGTACTGTCAGGCCAAGAACATCACTCAGGCCACGCTGCCGATCATCACGCAACCCTATTTTTCTGGCGGACGCGAACCACGCTACTTTCAACAGATCGCGATTGATCGCACCATCGAAGCGATCGCCAGTGGTCAGAAGCGAGTCCTGCTTGTGATGGCGACGGGAACCGGGAAGACGTTCACGGCGTTTCAGATCATCTGGCGATTGTGGAAGTCAGGGGCGGCAAAGCGGATTCTGTTTCTGGCCGATCGGAATATCCTGGTCGATCAGACGATGGTCAACGACTTCCGTCACTTCAAGGGGGCGATGGCCAAGCTGAGTCCCAAGAGCAAGACGATCAGGTTATCCGATGGGAAAGAAGCCGACCTCACGATTGCGGTTCAAAAGGACCGCACGATTGATAAGTCATACGAAATCTATATGTCGCTGTATCAGGCCGTGAGCGGGACTGACGACGACCGGAACATCTACAAACAGTTTTCGCCTGACTTTTTTGATCTGGTGGTCATCGACGAATGCCATCGAGGGAGCGCCGCAGAAGATTCATCCTGGCGGGAAATTCTCAACTATTTCACGTCGGCAACTCAGATCGGATTGACGGCAACGCCCAAAGAAACAAAGGACGTTTCCAACATCGATTATTTTGGCGAGCCGCTTTACACGTACTCGTTGAAGCAGGGGATCGAAGACGGGTTCCTCGCTCCGTACAAGGTTGTTCGGGTCGACATTGACCGGGATACCGGTTGGCGACCGGACACGGGCAAAGTCGACAAGAATGGCCAGTTGATCGAAGACCGCATTTACAACCAGACCGATTTCGATCGAACGCTCGTCTTAGAACAGCGGACGGAACTGGTAGCGAAGAAAGTCTCGGATTTTCTGAAAGCAACCAACCGATTCGATAAGACGATTGTGTTTTGCGATGACATTGACCATGCCGAGCGGATGCGTACAGCACTTGTCAACGAGAATGCCGACCTCATCGCTGTGAACGACAAGTACGTGATGCGGATTACGGGGGACAATGAGGAAGGGAAAGCGGAACTCGATCAGTTCATCCATCCCGAGGAAAAATATCCGGTGATCGTCACCACGTCGGAACTGATGACAACAGGTGTTGATGCTCAAACCTGCAAGCTGATCGTGCTGGACAAAACGATCAAGTCGATGACGAAGTTCAAGCAGATCATTGGACGGGGGACACGGATCAACGAAGATTTCAACAAGCTGTTTTTCACGATCATGGATTTCAAGAAAGCGACCGAACTATTCGCTGATAAAGATTTCGACGGCGAACCGGTCCAGATCTACGAACCCAAGCCTGACGATCCGATTGTCCCGCCTGACGAACCGGTTGGGGAGACAGAATCGCTGGACGCCGATCCCTTCGATGACGACGACTTCGACGAAGAAAGTCACGAATCGGACGAAACGACCGGCGGTTCGACTGATACAGGAGATGGGGGCGGGGGAGTGATCAGTAATCCTCCAAAACGTAAGAAATACGTAGTCAACGACGTGACGGTCCAGATTGCTTCTGAACGGGTCCAGTATTACGGCAACGATGGCAAACTGATTACCGAGTCGTTGAAGGATTTCACTCGTAAGACTGTGTTGAGCGAGTTCTCATCGCTGGAAGCATTTCTGCAACGCTGGACGACTGCCGATCAGAAACAAGCTGTTTTGATTGAACTTGAACAACGAGGCGTTTTCTTCGATGAACTGGCCGAGCAGGTTGGAAAAGACCTCGATCCGTTCGATCTGGTCTGCCACGTTGCTTTCGATCAACCCGCGCTGACTCGACGGGAACGAGCCGATAACGTGAAGAAACGAAACTATTTTGCAAAGTATGGCGAGCAGGCCCGCGCCGTACTGGAAGCCCTGCTCGACAAGTACGCTGATGAAGGGATCGGGACGATTGAGACCTTGAACGTGCTTAAAGTCCAACCGTTCAATAAAATCGGAGCGCCCCTTCAAATCATCGGACTGTTTGGCGGCAAGGAAGAATACGAAAAGGCACTCCACGAACTTGAAGCCGCGCTCTACGCTCTGGCGCAGTGACGGCAACAAATGCATTTCACACATCACAACGATTGACCAATCTGCAACATGCTGAACTCTGCGACAATCAAATCCATTCAAGACGTCATGCGTAAAGACGCGGGTGTTGATGGCGACGCTCAACGACTCGGACAATTGACGTGGTTGCTATTCCTAAAAATCTTCGATGACCGAGAAAAGGAATGGGAACTGACCGTCAATCGGTATCGTTCGCCGATCCCCGAAGAACTTCGCTGGAAGAACTGGGCAACAGATACTGAAGGACTGACCGGCGAAGGGTTGCTCGAATTCGTCAACAACAAGCTGTTCCCCGCTCTGAAAGGATTGACCGCTGATACCAGTCCACGACATCGAGTGATCCATGATGTCTTCGAGGACGCATATCAGTACATGAAGAACGGAACACTTCTTCGGCAAGTCATCGACCGAATCAATGAGAGTCTCGACTTCAACCGACTGGAAGACCGGCACGTTTTCGGCGACTTGTACGAGCAGATTCTGAAGGACCTGCAAAGCGCGGGGAATGCGGGGGAATTCTACACTCCCCGAGCTGTGACTCAGTTCATGGTCGACATGGTCAATCCGAAACTGGGCGAAAAGGTACTCGACCCTGCTTGCGGAACGGGTGGTTTTCTGACCTGCTCGATCAAGCATCTGCGGGAACAGGTGAAAACGCCCGAAGATGAAGAACTGTTGCAGCGATCAGTACTCGGCATCGAGAAGAAACCGCTGCCGCATCTGCTATGCGTGACGAATATGTTGCTGCATGGGATCGACGTCCCGACGAATATTCAACACGACAACACACTGGCAAAACCGGTGGCCAGTTACGTTCCAAAGGATCGAGTCGACTGCATCATCACAAATCCGCCGTTCGGGGGGATGGAAGAGGACGGGATCGAAGCCAATTTTCCCTCGAAGTTTCGAACCCGCGAAACCGCCGATCTGTTTCTGGTCCTGATCATGACGTTGCTTAAGGACAAGGGACGCGGAGCGATCGTGCTTCCTGACGGGACGTTGTTCGGCGAAGGGGTGAAGACAGCGATCAAGGAAAAGCTGCTGACCGAGTGCAACCTGCATACGATCGTCCGACTACCGAACGGCGTTTTCAGTCCGTACACAGGGATCAAGACGAACCTGCTGTTCTTCACGAAAGGGGAACCGACGAAGGAAGTTTGGTACTACGAGCATCCATATCCGGCGGGAGCGAAGTCGTACAACAAGACCAAGCCGATCAACATCAAAGAATTCGACGTCGAGAAGAAATGGTGGAAGAAGCGGAAAGGGACCGAGCAGGCATGGAAGGTCTCAATCGAGCAGATTCAAGCGAGCGGCTACAACCTGGACATTAAGAACCCGCACGATAAAAGCGTCGCGCATACAGACCCTGACGAGTTGCTGGTCGACTATGAAAAGCTGATGGCAGATCTGCAACAGACCCGTGATCGTTTGAAGGACGAATTGTTCAACGCGTTGGGAGGGTCGACGCCATGAACGCCGAAACCTTCTGTAAGCATTTTGCGACGTTTGCCGAGGCACCAAATGGGGTGGCGAAACTGCGAGAAATGATTCTTCAACTGGCGGTTCAAGGCAGGCTCGTTGAACACGACGAAAACGATGAACCTTCACGTCGAGAAACCCGCGTTGAAGACTTTTTGACAGTCCAGAATGGCTACGCCTTCAAGAGTGAATGGTTCGGTTCCAATGGAGTTCGGTTAGTTCGAAATGTCAACATCGGACACGATGAGTTGAACTGGGACGAAATCGCGTTTATTTCCGAAGAACGCGCTAAAGACTTTACCCGTTTTGAACTCAGTGAAGGCGATATCGTCCTTTCACTGGATCGTCCATTAATCTCAACCGGACTAAAGGTCGCACGTCTTACGAAAGCAGACTTGCCAGCGCTGTTGCTTCAACGTGTAGGAAGACCACAATTCAAAGACGATCGCGTCGTTCCAGAGTACTTTTTCCTTTGGCTGAATTCTCCTGCATTCGTCGGATCGATTGATCCCGGAAAAAGTAACGGCGTGCCTCACATCGCGGCTAAAGACATTCACAAAATCACGTTCGCGCCTCCTTCGCCAAACACACAAAAGCGGATCGTGGAAAAGGTCGATCAATTATTAGGGTTTTGTGACGAATTGGAATCGCGTCAGGCGGCACGGCGTGAGGCTCGGTCTCGGCTGGTGGGGGCGACGCTTGATCGTCTTGTCTCGACGAGTTCTACCGCCGAGTTTCCCAAGCACGTCAACCGAGTTCGCGATCAATTCGACCGACTTTTCGACACCCCGACCACGATCCCCCAACTTCGTCAAACGATCCTGCAACTGGCCGTTCAAGGGAAACTTGTTCCGCAAGACCCGAATGATGAACCCACTATAACCTTAGAAATTGACGACAAAGCGCAGGGACTTTTCGAAATCCCAAGGTGTTGGCAGTGGGTCAAGGTTGAACAAATTGCTGCGACGCGCCTCGGCAAAATGCTAGACTCGGCAAAGAATAAAGGGAAACCGTTCGCGTACCTCCGAAACACGAATGTCCATTGGTTCCGCTTCGACCTTACCAGCGTGAAAGAGATGCCATTCGCTGACCACGAGCTCCACGAATTCTCGGTCCGTACTGGAGATGTTTTAATCTGCGAAGGTGGACATGGCATTGGTCGGTCTGCTGTTTGGAATGGTGAGATCGATCGCGTCATGTTTCAGAAGGCGTTGCATCGCGTTCGTCCTGGCCACCATCTTGATGGGAACTTCTTTTCATATTGCCTGAAAGTTTATGACGCGACAGGCGTACTTCAAACTTATTTCACGGGGGCGGGAATCCCACATCTCACAGGTCGATCGCTCGCAAAAATTATTTTCCCACTCCCACCGCTTGCTGAGCAAAAGCGGATCGTGGAAAAGGTCAATCAACTGATGGCACTTTGTGACGCGTTGGAAGCCAAGCTATCCGAGTCTGAAGTCCAAAGTACACAAGTTCTCTCTGCTGCCGTCCATCATCTGCTAAACGCTTCATCGTCTGTATATGAAGCGTCTTAGACGCTCACGCAATTTCAACGTAAAATGCTATCGACGACGGCGCGCCGCGTGATAATCTTTTTCTTATCGGGTTCGTGACGGGTTGCAAACCGATCACGATGAAATCAGCCCGCGCTGTTAGCCGGTTCCTCATCCCGTCAACGGCGCGGGCGTCCCGCCTACACGATGAGGAGTCCGTGATATGTCGAAAGGTGACGCTGCGCGTCGCGATGAAGTTGTTGCTCGTCTGGAAGCCCTGCAATACGAACTACGTGTTGAATCGCTCACGCTCTATGAGCGGATCGATACGAGCGGGAACTCGACAATTGGCGTGAGTGCTTCGCCACTGCCTGATAAATTCGCGTTCGAGCAAGAATTAGGGCAAAAGCGTTTTCATGGGATACAAGAAGCGCATCGCCGACGAAATGATCATCCTGGTTGCCGGCACAGGACACATTCGGGTTCCTTCACGCCAACGGGAGGCCGGCGGTGCCCAACGCAAAACCCTTGCAATGTATTGGCGTTAGAAGACATCTACCGTAAACACTCGGCCCTGATGCTTTGTAACGCTCTTTGAAAGGGCAGTCCCCTGAAGCTCATGCATGTTCACCAAAGCACTGGTACGAAATAACGAGCAATTTCGGGGTCCTGGCTGACAAGTTGAAAACCGCCGCGACCAGCCTGCGCGATGAGTAGTCGATCAAACGGGTCGCGATGATGGGGCGGCAGTTGCTCCAAACCCAAAATGTCATCCAGCGTGACCGGTTCCAGGATCAGCCCGTTGTGTTCTTGCTGATCGCGGAGAATCTTCTCCAAAGGGAGTCGCAAATTGAGTTTGCCGAG
Source organism: uncultured Schlesneria sp. (assembly GCA_903899985.1). Taxonomy (GTDB): domain Bacteria; phylum Planctomycetota; class Planctomycetia; order Planctomycetales; family Planctomycetaceae; genus Schlesneria. The sequence continues at coordinate 1,203 of CAIULL010000023.1, read as the reverse complement.
TTGCACTTTGATCTGCATTTCCCAAACGCTCGCAAGGCTGAGAAACAATGAATTAGCCGACGACTCGCAAGCAGCGCGTGCGGCAGGAGACAACTTTGACTGATCGCCATCCCACCAGATGAAGGCATGCGTATCGAGCAGCAGTTTCATGTCTCTTGGCCCAGCCAGAAATCATCTGGAAGTGCGGCGTCGAAATCCGGCGCAACTTCCCAAACCCCTGCATGTAATCCAGCACGGCGAGTTGCAGGTGGGCACGTTTCACCCACGATCGTCGGATTTCTTCCGAGCCGCGTTTGAAGAAATGCCAATAATTGCGCTTGCTGCTCGGGAGGCAGAGTGTCAGCAGCGGCTTCGATTTCTGATAGAGTGGTCATTTCGTTCACTCTCCTGATCAGCACCCGTCCAGACAGCTCCACGTTTCAACGTAAGCGCCGGATGCGAAAAAACCTTGAATTTCGCTGTAACGAGCGAATAAACAAGGGTTGTCAGTGAGCGATACTGGATTCGAACCAGTGACTTCCACCGTGTGAAGATGGCACTCTAGCCGCTGAGTTAATCGCCCTTTGGGGGAGCCAAACCGAATTCACTTTGAGAATTCCTGGGGTGGCCTGATTGCCACGGCTCGCCTTGGAGTTTCTATTTTGTACCCTTTGCGGCAGACATCGGCAAGGATGTCTTTCGACTCAACGGTCGCTGACCGAGTTTTCCCGTGCGTGGGTGCCGAATTTTCTGGGTCTGATGGCTTTGGCTGTGACTGCAAGCCGAGGGGAAGACGAAAACGTTAATCGTGTGTTCGACGAAAACGGTTGGTAGAGAATCGAAGACGAAGTAAAAGGAGGGGAACGCTGATCTGCACTTATTTTCGCTCATCGGAGAATGAAGAAATCGTTTGACTTCGGCTGAATCTTATTCGGGTGATTCGTCGTGGTAACGTTTAGTGTCTCAGCACGCTGCAAAGAATCTTTAGAAAACAAGAATCCTGGGGCTCACGCACCCCGGCTCGCCTCGGTTTTTCTCGAATCGTACTACGCGCGAACGATGATCCAATTCTGAACCCGTCGTCCGACGTGAATCATCCGGCTGGGCCGGTCCAGGGCTAACGCCCGGCTCGCCTCGACTGAATTCTTTTCGTAGTACTAACGTTTGATTTCTTTGCGAGGCGCAAAGATTTTATACGGCCAATTTACTGAGCTTTTGCGTACT
>CAIULL010000022.1 GCA_903899985.1 uncultured Schlesneria sp. | reverse complement strand
GGCCGATGATAGTGCCGACCAGCGTGAAAGTAGGTCATTGCCGGGCATTTTAATAACCCTCACACCTCGGTGTGAGGGTTGTTTTTTTCTTTGAGTCTCACGGATCGCGGATCTCCTCGCACGTCACAGGTCCCACGTCTGAGGTCCCCACGTCCCGCACCATGTCCTCGTTGTTCTCGTTCCCAAGCTCCGGCTTGGGAACGCAACTCTTCGAAGCTCCGCTTCACAACGCGTTGTCTTACTATGGCACGGTGACAAGCAGAAGGATGCTGGAAACTCCACAGCTCAACGAAGTTGCTCGAAGATTCGGGGAAATAATGGCGAACTGGCCAGCTCAGCGCGGCTTGAGAAGAGTATCACGCATCGCGACATCCATCGGCTTTTTGCCCAGCCAGATCGAAAAATATGCCGAGGCGAATTCCGCCCCAGGTACCAGTCCCTTCTTTTTACCGTTCAAAGCGAGTTCGGTTCCGATGCCAGGAACATAGGTCAGTGAATAACGATCGCCCGCTTTTACATTTTCGTACAGGGCATTCATCTCGTCGATTTCGGCGCGAATAGTTTTCAGTCGTGAGGCCGAGATGTTTTCTGCCAGCAGTTTGTCAGCGGCTTTGGCAATCTCTTTTCCTTCCAGGTCCCAGAAGTAGTGAATCTCGATCCGCTTTGGGACGTCCGTAAGGGCTTCGGCCGGCTTCACTCCTTCTCCCAAATACAACGCGGACACCATCGCTTTGATGACGATCTTGTAACGCATCAGAGCGACGTTATTCAGCAGGAAGCGCTGGCTGCCAAGTGTGTGGGAATCCTTAAACTCAATCCCTTCAATAAGAGCGCCGTAAAGATTTTCGCGAACGCCGACAAACGCTACGGCACCGAATAACAGGGCAAATATCCACCGTTTCATAAAACGTCCCTCACCTTCGATCGACGGATTCGGTCGGTCAGGAATTCGACCTCATGCTGAAATCGAAAAACGACTCATCGAAGGGCTTTATCAGAGAAATGAAACGAGGGACATATTGAACGCGCAGCTGCAATACCATCCTTTCTCCTGTGAATCGGCCGTTTCATCAGGCCAGCCTCGTCCTCCCATAAAAAATCTTCGCGCCGCGCAAATAAATCAAACGTTAGTACTACGAGGCAATCAGACAACGAAATCCTTGATCCCTTCTTTCAGTGGCGAACCAAGTTTGTGCGGAACGTGTCAGGCTTTTAATGAGGTCTGCGCCCCGCATCTATCACAGAGATGTGAAACATGAGCCTTGGTCGAAGCCGTTCTCACCTGTATACTTTGACTGTCAATTGTCGCGCAACCAAATGTGAATGTGTGCGCTGCAGTTTGTCGCCGATCGGAATAGTTCCTCGAATTGAGTTGGAGCGGTGAGTGATGTCGGACCAGGTGAAGCGCAGTCATGTTGAAGAGATCAAAGAAGGTAGCCGCCAGCTCAGGGGGACGCTTGCAGAAGAGCTTTTGAACGAGCACGAGTTTGGCAAAGATTCGGAACATTTGATTAAGAATCACGGGATTTACCAGCAGGACGATCGCGATAGTCGAAAAGCCAAGAATGCCGACGGAACGGCCAAGGGCAAGCAATACATTTTCATGGTACGGACTCGTATTCCGGGTGGTAAGGTTTCTGCAAAACAATTCCTCGATCACCTGGATATCTGTGATGAATTCGGTAATGGAACTTTGCGAGTTACGACCAGGCAGGGTTTTCAACTTCATGGTGTAATGAAGAGTAATTTGAAGTCGGCCGTGCGGAAAATTAACGACACTTTGCTGACAACACTCGCCGCTTGCGGCGACGTTGAACGTAACGTCATGTGTTGCCCGGCACCAATCAAGAACAATCCTGTTCGTGACCAGATGCAAGCGATGGCTGATGCAATCGCCGAACACTTGAAACCTCGTACCACAGCCTATCACGAAATCTGGTTAACCGACGAATCAGGTGAAAAAACAAACGTCGCCGAATTTAAACCCGTAGACGAGCCGATCTACGGGACCGTCTATCTTCCTAGAAAATTCAAGACGGCGATAGCGCTTCCTGAGGACAACTGTGTCGATGTTTATACGCAGGATCTCGGCTTTCTGGCGGTTGTCGAAGAAGGACGCATCGTTGGATACAACGTGCTGGTTGGTGGCGGACAAGGAAAAACACCAAGTGCTGAAAAGACGTTCGTGGCAATCGCACAGCGGTTGGCATTCGTGAAGCCCGACCAGGTTGTCGGTGTCGCGGAAGCGATCGTCAAAGTTCAACGTGATTTTGGCAACCGAGAAGACCGAAAAGTGGCTCGCTTGAAGTACACCATTCACAATCATGGTTTGGAATGGTTCAAAGCCAAGGTCGAAGAGTATTACGGGCACAAGTTGCCGGCGCCCCATGCAATTGACGTGACTGATGTCGATGATCACATCGGCTGGCACGAGCAGGGGGATGGAAACCTGTTTCTTGGAATTAATATCGAATGTGGCCGAATCAAGGATGAAGGACAACTGCGGCTTAAAACGGGTCTGCGCGTCCTGCTCAAGAAATATGGCATGGCCACGCGATTGACGGCGCTTCAATCGGTGATTCTGTGCGACATCAAGCCTCAGGATAAAGCAGACATTATCAAGATTCTTGCTGATCACGGGATCAAGCAAGATCACGAGTTAACTTTGTTGCGGCGATACTCGATTGCATGTCCCGCATTTCCAACATGCGGCCTGTCGATCACTGAGTCTGAGAGAGCGCTGCCAGGTATCATTGATCAACTTGATGTCGAAATGGCCAAGCTTGGAATCCAGCACGATCGGATTTCCGTCCATATGACAGGTTGTCCGAACGGATGCGCCCGGCCCTACACGCCAGATATCGGTTTAGTCGGAAAGCAAGCGGGAGTCGGCGGGGCGGCGGGGAAATACACGATTTATCTCGGTGGCAATGTTCAGGGAACTCGATTGGCATACATCTATAAAGACGCGGTTCCGCAGGAAGATGTGGCTTCCACACTGGCGGTGGCGCTCCGCTTTTATAAGGCGAATCGGCTGAATGGTGAAACGTTCGGAGATTTCTGTTATCGTAAGGGCCAGGCAGAAATGCAGACGATTGCATGAACATCTACGACGGGCTGGATTAGGTTCTGTTCTGACACGAAGGCTGGGCAGAATTGAAAGCCTGCCTGGGTGGTATTCCTCAACTCTTTTACGATTTCAAGAAATCAGGAAGCCTAAGAATGGCGAACGCCCTGTGACGGACCTTACAATCAATGTCCTATCGGACTTGGTTTCGTGAGGGGAGTCATGGCGGTTCAGTTAGTTCGACCCGACGTTTCAGATCTGGTGCTGCGCACGTATTGTCGTGCTCTGCACCCGGAACTTTTTGAGCGTCATTGCGGACTGACTCTGACGAATTCGCACATGCGGCTTAATATGTGTTTGAATGCTTCGGGGCACGTTCTGTCATTGCAGACTGAATCCAACGCGATGACCGAAGTGATCATGGATCACCGTGAGTCGCTACCAACATTCAGTCGGATAGTTGATTATCGCTTGCGCGGATGTCGAACTGAATCTGCTGAGTTTGACTCGGGTCTGCGTTATGACATGAGTTGCCAGCTTGAACGACTTCATCTCGACATCTTCTTGCGGATGAACGAAGAGTTGGAACAGGATCTCGCTCGTGCCGATTTGTCTGTGCGGCTTCCTGCGACTAACCGATTACTTCCTGGGCCGCTCAGTTTGATCCGAACCGAAGTGACTCGCGAAAGCATTTTGATCTACACATTTCACACGTTTCCCGAACATAGCGCCATTGTCAAGACCCAGACACTGTTCGAGCGATGTGACGAACTCGCGAAAAGATGACTCAGACGGGATAGGCTCAATTTGAGTTCTATCCCGCCATGCCAATTTGTGAAAACTGATATTCTCGTTGCTCTGGGCAATTTTTAAGTCAATTCAGGACTTGAGGCTTGTTAACCGACATTCGAGACGAGACTCGCTTTCCTTTCCACTTGTGTAGATGCATTCAGACCTAAGGATTTGAGTGTCGGTTCGAATCGATCCCACGGAGGAAGGCGGAACGGTTTTAAACTTCCCTCTTCGACCTCGTCGCTGGTTGGTTCAACGAAGTTTGTCGAAAGACAAAGATCAAGCATCCACATTTCTTCAAGGTACTGTGTAGAACGTCCTTCGTGACGAGCCTTGGCAAGCGATTGTTGCTGGATACCAAATTTGCGATAGACCTCCATCAATGTCAGGATTTTTGCGGCGTCTGACCCGTGATGTACCAGAATGTCCTGACAAGTCTCGAATGATTCAAACAGCTCTAAGTCGTCTTTCCGTATTAACAGAACTGTCGGCGCAACGTATTGAAGCGGGCGATAGGTTTCGAGGATTGGAGCCATCACCCACCATTCACGTCGATTCCCTGATTCCTTCAGTAAGGTTCGCAGGTGCCCGTGCAGTTCTCGCAACACGAAAGAACCCAGTTTTCCTTCCATTGCAAGAACCGAGTTCAATTCATCTTCAACCGAATCGCGAGTCAGTCCCAGCAGGTGCGAACGAATTGCATCCTTGGCGACAAACAGGTTGAGCGGCAAACAGCCAATCATCCGCACCACCAGCCGACGACGACCGTCGTTACCGGTTGACACGAAAGCATAGACGAATTCCAGTTGCTGGAACTGTTGGCCGTGATGGATTTCTCGCATCTCACGACGGCGTCGCCACCAGGAGGCGAACCCTGCGGTGGCCAGCGCAAAGGCCGCACCGATCAAGATCCCAATTGATTTCTCGTGCGCGACTTTCCAAAGTAATTCCCACATGTTTTTCTGCTTCCTTTCCAGGTACGCAGGCGATCCAGTGCCACTGCATCGGAGTTTTCGGAGATGCGGTGTATTCGCCCTCTGCCGGTCAAAGAGCACCGCTTGAGCGAAGACGGTCAAGCGGTGGCACATTCATTGAGAAGATTGACATAACCATCGCCTCAGTTGTTCATAACGCAGTTGGTTGTCGAACGGATCATTACGAATCAGTGTTGGTTGATTGAATTGGGGCGAGGCCGTTATCTTAAGGCTCCTTTCAACCGTGTTACGGCATCACGCCAATCGAATTCGACTCTGTGAATTAACGGCTTCTGAAATCCGGAGAATCCTGATGACGAATAACAAAACGAGTACTTCGGCCGACGCCCTGTCAACTTCGCGTCGCAAGTTCCTGGCAACTTCTGCTGCAGCGGCGGCGTCGGCATTCAGCTTTTCGTTTGTTCCCCGACACGTGCTTGGTGGTCCAGGACAAACGGCTCCATCCGAACGCCCGAACATTGCGGGAATCGGCTGTGGCGGTATGGGAGGCGGAGACATTGCCACGTTCACCAAATTGGGAGCCAACTTCATTGCGCTCTGCGACGTCGATGAGGCTCGTGCTGCTGGAACGTTCAATGCTCATCCGAATGCCCGGCGTTACAAAGATTTTCGGGAGATGATCGACAAGGAAGCGAAGAATATTGATGCCGTCACGGTGGGGACTCCTGACCACATTCATGCTGTTGCGGCCATGGCGGCGATTAAGGCGGGCAAACATGTTTATGTGCAGAAACCGTTGACGCACACGCTGCTCGAATGTCGTGAACTGACGAAAGCGGCGAAAAAGGCGGGGGTGGTGACTTCAATGGGAAACCAGGATCACGCCTGACGAACGAATGGATTCAAGCTGGGATTATCGGGGACGTTCGCGAGGTTCATGTCTGGTCCGATCGGGCAGGGCGGTTGTGGAAACAGGGGATCGTTCGTCCAACCGATACGCCTCAAGTCCCCGCGACATTGGATTGGAATTTGTGGCTGGGTCCTGCACGAGAACGACCCTATCACCCCGCTTATGCGCCACATAATTGGCGAGGCTGGTGGGATTACGGAACGGGTGCGCTGGGGGATATGGGCTGTCATATCATTGACCATCCTGTCTGGGCCTTGAATCTTGGTGCTCCGACCACAGTTGAGGCGAGAACCACACTTGATGGATCGTTCATTGATCAGAACAAACCCAATTTTGACAGCTTTCCAATTGCGGCCATTATCACATACGAATTCCCGGCGCGAGGCCAACTTCCGTCCGTCAAGATGACGTGGTACGACGGCGGGTTGATGCCACCCACTCCGTCGGAGATGGCTTCCGGCCAGCGTCTACCGGATAACGGCGTCTTGTACGTGGGGAGCAAAGGGAAAATGTATCACTCGTCACACGGTGGTATGCCTCAGCTTCTGCCAGGAACACTGTTAGATCAGGCCAGATCGGTGCCTAAGACAATTGAGCGATCACCGGGCCACTACGAAGAGTGGTATCAGGCATTAAAAGGTGGCAAGCGTCCCGTGGACAACTTCGACTATGCCGGCCCGATGACAGAAACGGTCTTGTTGGGGGTGTTATCGTTGAGGTCTCCGGGTAACCGGCTGGAATGGGACAGTGATCAACTGAAGGTAAAGAACGCACCCGAATTGAATCAATTTGTCCATAAAGAGTATCGAGCGGGTTGGACACTTTGATGTGCCATTCCAAATTCGTAACTCGCCCCACCTCCGCAGGGGAGCTGGGGTTTCGGATGAATTGCGACCATCCTCGTCTTCGTGCGATGCAACACGAGTCTTAACTCAATTCGGAGCTCATCAATGCGTTTTTTGTTGCTAATGATCATCTACTTACTCGCGGCTGGAACCGCTGCGATAGCTGCTGACAACGTCCTTACTGAAAAAGAAAATCAGGATGGCTGGATTTTGTTGTTTGATGGCCAAACGACAAAAGGTTGGATGTCACCCAAGGAAAAGCCATTGGCGGACTCTTGCGTTCAAGACGGAAGTCTGAATCCTCATCCGTGCGACTATATGCTGGTCTACAATAAGCCATTAGAGAATTACAAACTCGCTCTCGATTTTAAGATTTCGAAGAAGTGTAATAGCGGTGTTTTTGTGAGAACCTTTCCGCTGACTCCTCGGCCAGGTAAGGATGTCGGGTTCAACGGGATTGAAATCGCGATCGATGACACGACGACGGCAGGGTTTCATGATACGGGTGCGATCTATGATCTGGTCAAACCGACGAGGAATGCGATGAAGCCCGTTGGTGAATGGAACCAGCTCTTGATTACCAGCGACCGCAACCGACTTGAAATTGATTTGAATGGCGAGAAAGTCAATCGAATTGATTTCGATGAATGGCAGGAAGCGAACAGGCGTCCGGATGGTTCAACGCACAAGTTTGATGTGGCTTATAAGGCTCATCCTCGTCAGGGGTATATTGGATTGCAGGATCATGGCAGCGATTGCTGGTACAAGAACATCAAGCTGCTGCCGTTGAAGTGATTCCGTCTGCGCCATACGGTTCGCTCGGTTACTTCTTTTAATACTCTGTCGCTCGACGAATTTTGGGCCAATGCATCGCAGAGGAAATGGAGCTTCGAAAACAGAATCTCCAGGCTGGCGTTTTTGAAAATAGAAAAAAGCACCGTCCGAAATTGTTGGGACGGTGCTTTGAATTGTCATTACGTGGTCTGGTCAGCAAGTCGAGCTTGTTCCTCGACTGGGCGTTGATCAGAACGAGCCGTAACCGAATGGCAGTTCGCCATTGTTTCCGACACCATTGAGGTTATACCCATTTGCGTCGCCGGTGGTGGTGTACGGTGCTGTGTCGAGCGGGAAGATGTTCTCGCTGTCGGCGCTAACACGCCATGTGCTTGCTCCCATACCTGGATAAAGCTGCTGGAGACCTGGGCCCACGTTTGGAGCACCGTAGAACGGGATACGAGCGGCAAGTCGCGTTGCGTTTCGTGCTCGCGTTGCACTGTTGAACGGACCAGCGATGTTCGGTGCAGCAATGTTGTTGAGCCGTGACTTGAAGACCCCATCTGCGTCGTTGTAGAAGGCGACCAAGGCAGGGTTTCGTGTTACATAACCGCCAAGTGAAGTTCCGTTTGTGTCAACCGAGTTTGCATCAGTGATGTTCGCTCGGAAGTAGAGGTCGAATCGAGACAGCGGATCGCTTTGGTATGCTGTAACGGTATATTGAGTGTTATCCCATGTTCCAGCCGCCGTAGCAGGTGTGACCGTCGAAACGTAGGAGTGGAACAGCACGTCGTTTCCGAAGTTTCCATTGAATCGGTTGTCATCAACCACAGCCGTCACACCACCGCGTAACGTCGACAACCCGAACGGGCTGCCCCCCTCAGCCAATGCTGTCCCGCTGCTTGCGAAGAACCCGGCGGTCGTCGGCCCGTATCCACCTCCGCTGGTACCTACCCGGATAACCAAGCCAGTTCCAGACAGTCCGCTGTTGATGCCGTTGCCAATCACCTGGTTGTTCACGAAGCGTAGTTCCAGGTCAGGCCGACTGAAGACCGAACCGTCGGCAAGGAGCGGTGTTGTGCTCGATGCCCAGACTGCCTGGTCTTGCGACGCCGTGTTGACAATATAAACCCCTTCCAGTTTATTGGACGAGATAAAGTTGTTGTAGATGTCGGCCTGAGTATAGTTGTCGCCTCGGTTGATCAGGTTGATGCCACGGCCACTGTTGTTTGTGATCGTGTTATCGTGAATCGAAATTGAATTCTGGAATCCAGTGAATCCTTGCGTAATCTGGTATTGAACTCCGTCACCGAAGTTGTTGTCGATGATGTTGTTTTCAACGATGACCGAAGTGGATGGTTTCACACTTAACAGGATCCCTGCGTTTTCTGCGGCAGTGTTCAGATTCGCGAGCGTGCCGTTCTGGGTGATCATGTTGCTGCCAATTGTAAGTCCCGAAGTCCCGGTTGCTCCGGTGTCCTCGATACCGTTGTTTGCGTTCAGTGTGATTACGTTGCCCAGGCTCAAGTTGGTTGGATCGCCGATGACAAGACCATCCACAACGCCGTTAAGCTCGATACCGCTTCCCGCGTTACTCATGATGATGTTTTGTGTCCACGTTCCCGACAGAGCTCGTTCGTCGACCCCAGCGTTGACTTGTTCAATCAACCGAATACCGTTTGCCCCATTCTTGAGGAACGTGTTGAGGTTCATGTTCGCCTGGATGTTGGCGTCAGCACGTTCGTCGAATAACAAGCCGTTCTGAGTGTTGTTGGACAGATCGTTGTTGTTGATCGTGTAGGTGTCTGTTCGGAACTGGTTGGCAGCCCTGATGACAAGTCCGTTTTGTCGATTATTGTCAAAAGTGCTGTTCTGGATTGTCGTATTGTTGATCTGGCCATTCGCAGTCCGGAAGAATTCGAGGCCGTTACCCGTGTTGTTCGAGAACGTGTTGCCGAGATCTGTGGTCGCACCGCCAACCGTGAAGTTGTCGAGTTGAGCATAGAGCCCTGCGTTATTTCCGGTGACTGTGAACAGTGCACCATCACCCGCGTTGTTCGTAAAGCTGGACTTTACGATGCCACCGGTCAACGTTGAACTTCCCTGCTGGTTCACATTCAAGCCTTCGCCGCCGAAGTTCTGATCTGGTCCGTTGATCGTGTTGCTGAAGGAGGAATTCGCGATGTTGAGTGTACCGGAAGACGCACCCGTCATCGTGATACCGACACCGGCATCGGTGTTACCTGTGATCAGGTTAGCCGCCTGAGTCGTATCACCGAGGTTCCAATTGAACGAAGCCTGGTCAGGTACTGTCAACCGAACACCCAAGCCACCATTTCTGGAGTTTGCCGTTCCGATTGTATTTCCGTAGAACTGGGCCCCTTCGAAGTGGCCACCCGTGTTCAGGCCAATCTTGATTCCGTCGCTGAGGTTTCCGTTGATCGTGTTGCCGGTAAAGTTACTCGTGAGCACTCCATTGACCCCCATGGTGATGTTTACACCCTGGCCAAAGTTGGAGTTAATCACGTTGCTGTCGAACCCACCAGTCATGTTGCGGTTGTCAGCCAGGTGGATGTTGATGCCTGGTCCACCAAGGTTCTGATTGACCGTGTTTGATTCAAAGCTTGCTTGCAGATTCTGAGCACCGTTAACCAGCGACAGGTTGATGCCCGTACTCTTATTCAGGTTGACAATGTTATTCGAGAATACGGCGCTGATGGTGTTACCAACAGTGATCGGATTCACCATGTGGAAGCCGTCGCCATTGTTGCTGTTGAGCATGTTCGCGTTGAACAAGGCGTTGGTGATGTCGCTGTTGACGACAGCTCCGTTGGCACCCGTGAATTCGATACCGTGACCGATTGCACCAGCAGCAGAGCTGACGCCGTTTCCACTAAATTCGTTGTTGCTGACGTTCAGGTTGGTCAGGCTCGAATTGTTCAGGTTAAACCGAAGACCGTCCAGGCCGTTCGAGGAAATCCCTGGCGAAAGGGCTGAGAAGGTTGCTTTGAGGTCCTGTGACAAGAGTCCGGTGTTGGTAAAGGTTCCCGAAACCGAACGACCATCGGCAAGAGTGACGGTTCCCGACATTCCTTGCAGCGTGTTGCCGCCCTGAATTGTGTTCCCCTGGCTACTGTTCTGCCCGTGTGCCAGCGAGTAGGTGAGTTGCGATCCCGGAGTAAAGTTGTTGAATCCAAGGTCCATTTGTTGTGAGTCGAGTGGGATACCACCGTATGGCAGGACGTTACCGCTCGTATCTTGAACGGGGTAATTTCCAGGCGTAATCGCGACGCCATCAACCGAGTCCAATCCGACTGTGACGTCGGTTGGTGCCGTTGGTCCGAATCCAGGTGGCGTCACGAACGGTGTTTGATCGGGTCGCCAGTACTGGCCGACAGGAGCAATGTTCAGCGAGACATTCGCGATATTGAGTCCTGCGGTGGAGTTGTTGTTCAGGAACGTTGTCCAGATCAGGTTCGTGAACTGCAGGTCAACAGTTCCCGCAGCACCGGATGCTCCGCCCGTATTCCCGACGATGGTCAGGTTGTTGATTGGCGAATTGAACAGTTCCAGGTTGATACCGTTCGCACCGTTGCTTTGAATTCCGTTTCTTTCGATAGCCAAGCCATCTGCGGTCACCGTATGGAAGTTCAAATGCAGGCCGTCACCCACGCTGCCTGAAATCACGTTGTTTGTGATGAATGATCCATTCGCGGCGATGTTCGAGTTGGTTCCTGTGATCAGGATACCATCGCCTCCGCTGCTGGTAACGGTCATCTGGTCAATTGTGAGAGCATTGACCGGAACGTTACCCAGCGAGTTCAAGGCCACTGTGACGGGAACTGGCAGGCATCCGTTCAATGGTGAAGAAAGGTTGTCTGTCAGGGTCAGGACTTCAACCGTCGTGCCGCCAAAGTTCAGATTGTTGACCAGGTTGGAGTTGAACAGAGTGATGTTGATTCCGTCGCCCAGATTGTTGGCGACAGTTGTCGGGCCTTCGATCTGGATGGCTCCGTTTTGAACCGTGTCAAAGTTGACGTGGATGCCGTCGAGCGTGTTATTGCTGATCGAACTGAATCCATCGATCAACAACGAACCGTTGGTGATATTCTTCATGTTGACGTTGATGCCGTCGCCAGCACTTCCGTTGATCGTGCCTGGTCCTTCGATCGCGACCACAGCGTTTGTGATGTTCTGCAAGTCGACATGCACGCCGTCACCGGTGCTGTTGTTAGACGAGCCCGTGATGTCCAGCACAATCTGCTTCATATTCGAGAACGTATAGTTGCCGAAGGAATTCAAGCCGTTCCCGGTGAAAATGTTCGCTCCGTTCATTAACAGATTGAAGCTGGTGTTCGCTCCTGTGGCGATGGTCTGAATACCGTAACCACCGTTGTTAGAAGACGAGGTTCCATTTTCGATGACGGTCGTCATGGTCGCGCCATTCTCGGCGTCTAAGGTGAATCCATTCCCCTTGTTGTTGTCGACGGTGTCGGTACTGAAGAGCAACCGAGCGATCGCGGAATCTGCAGGACCGTTTCCGATCGCCACGACGTGGACACCATCCAGTTTCCCATTGGATCCGTTTGTGCTGTAAGAGTTGTTAGCCGAACGGTAGTTGACAACCGCGGAGTCTCCGACATTGATCAACAGGCCTTCGCTGCCATTGTTGTCGATTGTTGAACCCGCAACGTTGAAGTTGATGAGCGAGTTTGGATTGACTGCAGTCAGCTGAATACCCTGGTTGCCGTTGACGGTGAGGGACGAGTTTTCGATGCAGGCATTCAAATTACCGCCATTTGTAGCGAGCCCGTTGAATCCCTGTCCGCCGAACGAGGCACCGTTTCCATTCAGGTTAATCGAAGTCAGATCAAAGTTGGCAACACTGTTGGCTCCATCAACCTGGACCAGGATGCCTGATCCACCGTTCTGAGAGAACGACGATGGGACTGAGTCTGCAGCAACGTTCAACTGGCCGCCCCCTTGGACGACAAACAGGGCTCCTGTCGCACCACTTTTGTTGCCTGTGACGTTGGTCAGTGTAAGGTCTGCAATCGAGCCAGGCCCCGTCACCAAACCATTGATTGCATCGGATCCGTTGTTCGACAGATTGCTTGATGTGACGGATGTGTTCAATGCTCCACCCGTGTTCGCTTCAAACCGCAAGCCGATCTGCTGTGTTCCGAACTGTGCCGAGTTTCCAATCGTCGCTCGGTCGACTGTCAAATTGACGAGCGACTGTGATTCCGACACGACATTGACACCCGCTTTTGTTCCGACGAATGGCGGTGGTGCGGTTCCGTTGTTCAAGATCGAAATCCCGGTATCGACTGGCGTTCCGAACAAGTCGGTTCCGAGCGATCCGACGAAGTTCGTCTGGTTCGAAGCCACGATCGAGATGCCGTTGTTCCCGTTTCCGTTGATCGTCGTGCCGTTATAGACTTGCAATGAGCTATACGGCGAGTCAGAGATATTCAGCTGGATACCATCGTTCCCGTGCAGCGAAAGTCCCGCTGTCCCGTTGTTGTTGACAGACCCGAGGTTAAACGAGGCTTCAAGGATCGAACCCGTTGTCGTCGTCACAAACACACCGTTATCGAGGTTGTTGTTGATGGTGGTGTTGGCAAAGTCAAGTCGCACGGCACCACTGTTGTTAACAACTCCCAGTACCCCGCTTCCCTCAACACCACCTACAACACCGTTGCCAACGACACGCGGTTGTCCGTTGTTGGAAATCGAAGAACTGTAGGCTGCCACATTCAACGTACCGCCATCGACAATAAAGTCGATGCCGTGTTGTCCGCTGTTGTTGACGAAGCTTCCATTCATCAGCCCGATGGTAGCTGTCGAATTGGCACCGGTCACGCTGCCGTAGATGCCGTCACGGCCGCTGTTGTTGATGCCGCTGTTGCTGTCAAATAGCGACATCAGTGTGCCGCCGTTACTGACACTGAAGTGCATGCCGTCGCGACCGCTGCTGTCAAGGTTGCTGTTAATGAAGTGTGTTGTGAGTTGAGCGTTGTCGACATTCGCGACAAATCCATCAAATCCACTCCGTTCGCCTGGTGTATTGATCAACGTCAAGTTGGCGGTCGAGCCGGACACGACGTTGACGTTAAGTGCATCGACGAGCGTATCCGAGAAATCGCTGTTGTAGATATTGCCGTTGAAGAGACTGTTGTTTCTGAGGTCCAGTGTCACTCCGTATGCCTGGGTACCAACCAAGCCATTTGGCATGATATTGTTGCCCGGCGTCAGGTTGGTCAGGAATGTAATCGTCGAGTTGTCTGAGAACATGTTGATCGCACTGTAACCTTCAGCACTGGTACTGCTGTTGGCAAAGCTGCCATGATCAACTTCCATGTTGGCAAACGAGTTGCCAGTGGCTTTCAGGTAGAATCCGTCTGCACCCGAGTTCCGGCCGGTCGTGTTGTCGAAGAACAGATTCACGACGGCGTTGTTGTCAATCTCGCCGTGCACCGCACTTTGGCCGCTGTTATCCAGCTTGCTGTTCAGGATCACGACATTGAACAACGAGTCCTGACCTAATTTGTAGTATAAGCCATTTCGGCCGCTGTTCGATGCGTCCATCTGATTGACGTACAGGTTCACGGTACCAGCTGAGGAACCTTCAACGTGGAAGGCGTCCCCCTGGTTACCCTGCATCTGTCCATTCACAGGGATCAGGGTGTTGCCGTTCATAACTGTCAGATTAGAGACAACGTTAGCGTTCATCAACGCTCCGTTTGTCGAGTAGATTCCCAGTCCGTTGTTTCCGTTACCAAACACATACGTGTTGGTGAGGTTAAGCGTACCAACGCCACCGGATTGGCTGAACACAACACCCGAACCCGTTACGCTGTTCGTGAAATTGGAATCGTTGAATGTGACGCCGACAGTCGAGGTGACGATCGGGGCAGCCTGAGTACCAATCTGCAGGTTATCCGAACCATTCCCTTTTGCTGCAACATTGTCGCCAGTAATCGAGATCGCTCCGCCCGTTCCCTGGACCTGGATACCGACGTTGGCGTTGTTATTGGCTCGAACAAAGTTCATGTTCGCCGTCAATTGCCGGCTGTTTTCGCTGAGCTGGATACCGGTGCCATTCCCACTTGTGAAGACATTATTCATGCTGACGTTCAGGTCTGAATTGTTAGCAGTCAGACTGACGCCAAACGGCTGTGGATGGAACTGATCGCCGTTCATGTTGACATTGTTCATGAACAGGTCGAGTTTCGGTCCGCCGGAACTGATTTGAATGCCGCCACCAGCGTTTCCTCCGTATCCAAACGGATTTGGATGATTGGCACTGCCGACGTTGATGCCACTGATAATCCCACTTCCGGAAGCGTTGGTGAGCGAGATCCCGGCTCCCTTATTTCCGCTGATTTCAAGGCATTGCAGTAAGAAGTTGTTTGAACCTGCGGCCGTGTTTGTAATCGCACTGCCACCGGCATTCAGCAAGTTAAGTCCAGCGACTTCGTTGTTGTTCGCCAGCGTGACAATGTTTCCGTTGCTGCTGAGGAATGGGTACTGCCCCGAATTGTAAGTCCCCGGCAGGTTGTACGTTCCAATGATCGTGTTGCAGTACCGGACGAACAGGTCAACTGATGAGAGTTTGCCGTCGCCGAGCAGTCGCTGGTTGTCCGCCAGCGTGATTGATCCCGTGATGGGGTGCAGAGGACTGGAATTGGCACCGTGGACAAGGATGATGTCGCCTGGGGCGCTGCTCGGAAGAACATTGAAGGGATGCTGGTAAGTTCCGTCTCCATTTTGTGCACCCTGTTGCACGTGAGTAATGAAGTATGGCTTATCTGTCAAAGGATTGATTGCGGCAACATCGACACCTTGGGTGTAGGTGTGCGTGGCAACACGCCAGTTACGTTGAACAGGGTTCAGCATTCGCTGACGGGTCGTCATGTTCGGGAAGTACCGCGTGGGCTGGAATCCCGAAAACTTGAAATCGATCGTGGCGTTAACGTTGGTTCCCCACAGGCGGTCCTGTGAGAACATCACGCCGAGGGTCAAGTCATTGCTGACCATGGCTTCGATTCGTCCACGATAACCAAACGTGTCCTGCTGGCTCGTTCGGTAAGCGTAGATGCCCGAGTAAGCTCGCAACCACTGAACATATGGCGAGACCGGAACACCGAATTCCGCATCACCACCACCCATGGACTGGTCCATCAGGTTGTAGCCACGGAAGGCGATCTGGTTGCCGGTGTAGTAGGGGTTACCTCCCACACCCAGGCACGAGATCATATTTTCTCGCATGCCGTTCAGGAAATATCCGTTGGCTCGCAGGTCCCACCACTGGCCGAGCGTTTCCGCACCCAGGGTGAACTGGCTGTAACGATAATTCAACGAGTCCTCGTCGTTATCGTAGTACCCGTACGCGCCGAAGATTCGATCCAGGCCTGCGACGTATTGCCGACCGACCAGACCGGTATTCACACCAACTTGTGTACTGTTGGTAATGATCAACCGAGAGTTCGTCGCGATAAACGCGTCCTCATTCAACCAGAACGGCGTAAATCCGCCGATTTGGCTGAAGCTGTTTCGGTACCCGACTCCGTCACCCGTCTGATGACGGATGTCGAAGTAGGTGCCTTGCAGCATCCCACCTCCGCTATAGGTCTGAACGGCGGCAAGGCCGGCGTCCGAAGCAGGATCGACTGCCGTTTGCGCGGAGACTGCGCTGGCCAAAACAAGCCACGACAGGCACACGAGACCAATGTTCACACGTTGCATGGACGTCTCTCTCCAGCAGGATCCGTGATCCGCAAATTTGGCCGAAAGTCGCACCAATTTCGACTTTCCAGCCCAGCTCCCATCCGCTCCGAATGCGCGGACTGTGACGGATTTCTCGCGTCTCCTCGTTATTCGGCAGTTGACGGGATGACGGATGAGACAAACTTTGCGGGTTTTGACGACGTTAAGAGGAATACCAGTTTCAACGGCAAAAACAGGCGATTTAAGGCTGGCCGGCTTCGGCTGAAATTGCCGGTAGGCTGGTTTGTCTTCGTAACAGAAATGCGACTCATCGGACTTATAGGACGGATGCGACTTCGGATATTATCTTGAAGCTGGATAAACGGTTGACTGTTTTGCACCTTCATCAGGATCGCTGACGTGACGGAACTTTTGCCTCCATCGATTGATCCGACATCGATCTTCGAACACTTTCGTGGAAGCTATGGCAGCGAATTATTGGCTGCTGCCGTCGGGCATTTCCATGTATTTGAACGACTGGGGATGCGATCTCTGTCGTTCGACGAGCTTCGGCAGGAATTGGCAATCGAACGGCGACCCGCCATCGTGCTGCTCACAGCCTTGCGGGCGATGAAATTGCTTGAAGTTGACGAAGCGGGGCGGTTTCGAATGACTGATCTGGCGAAAGAACATCTCCTTCCCGGGGGAGAATATTTTGTTGGCGACTATGTTGGACTGGCGGCGGAAAGTCCCGGTGTCGTCGAGATGGTCGCTCGACTTCGGTCGAACAGCCCTGCCTTCGCCGTGAAACAAGATTCGGGTGCCGCGTTCATTTATCGCGAAGGTCTGGAATCGGCAATGGAACAGGAAGCGTCCGCCCGTCGCCTGACCTTAGCGCTTGCGGGACGTGCAAAGAACGTGGCTCCCGTTCTGGCCGAACGACTGAATCTGACGGAGGGAACATTGCTGGATGTCGGAGGTGGGACCGGCATCTATAGCATCGCATGTCTGCTCCGAAATCCGCTGCTCAAAGCGATCGTCTTCGACCGGCGGGAAGTGCTGAAAGTCGCGTCCGAGTTTGCGAATCAATACAGCGTTGCCGACCGATTACAACTGATCGAAGGGGACATGTTCGCGGACCCTTTCCCGCCTGCCGACGCGATCCTGCTTTCCAACATCCTGCATGACTGGGATGAGCCCGAGTGCCAGCAACTGGTTTCGAAATGTGCAACATCACTTCCACAAGGGGGGCGATTATTCATTCACGATGTGTTTTTAAGTGACAAACTTGACGGTCCCCTTCCGATTGCACTGTATTCCGCAGCACTCTTCACGCTGACCGAAGGCCGTGCTTATAGCGCGGCCGAATATCGACAGTGGCTGTCAGCCTCAGGGTTGGTTCCAGGCGAAGTGATTCCAACGCTGATCCATTGCGGGCTGTTAACCGCTGAAAAGCCCTGACGACGTCTCTACGTCGTCGTTGAAATAGCCAAAAAGAACTCGCCTCGAGCGTTGCCCGTAACCCAGACGGAGTGCAAGGCTTTTCCGTCGACCCAAGACGTGTGTACTTTCTTCCAGGTTCGGCTGAAGCCTTGCAAGGTTTTTTTCATCACGACGAAATTTGATTGAAAAGTTCGCGCGAGTTCGCGCGACTTCGACAATTTGCCGTAATTTATAGGCTTTGAGCCATCGTTTTCATTTCTTTCGTCGTCAAAAAGTTCACCAGAGTTCGCCAGAGTTCGCCAGAGTTCGCCAGAGTTCGAATTCCATCATTCCGATCTGTGGAGCAGGGTTGCGTAACCCTGCGGACTTTTTGTTTTATTCCATTCGGCATTCATCACGTGGGAGAAAATTCGGTGTCACAGTTCGATCAAGTTCGATCGACTTCGACCATCCCCCGTAATTCGTAGGGTTTTCGAAGTGTTTGTCCGCTTTTTTTGGGGTGTCACAGTTCGACGCGGTTCGACGCAGTTCGATCGACTTCGAAATCCATCTTTCCGCCAGGGTGAGCGAAGCGATGTGACCCCTTGGAATCTTCGTTCTCCTTCATTCTGCTTTGATCAAATACAAGGAAAACTGGTGTCACAGTTCGATCAAGTTCGATCGACTTCGACCATCCCCCGTGATTCGTAGGGTTTTCGAAGTCTTTTTCCGCTTTTTTGGGGTTGTCACAGTTCGACGCGGTTCGATCAAGTTCGATCGTATTCGAATGAGTTCGATCATGCCCAAATCTTGCTTTGTATTTCATTGAGCACCTTGGGCCGTTTCAAGTGGCTTTTCCTAAGCCGCCTGCAGTCCAAAACGGGTATCCTCCTCGCCCCGTGCGCGCAATACCACGACGATCCGGTCTACCCTTTCGGCTCGAATCGAATCAAATTGTTTTCAAATTTCCAAAGATCAAAGTTCCAGCAGGACATTACAAAACTAGAATGGTCATGAAATGTTGCAGGTCGACTAGTTCAGGAAAAAACAATCGTGATTATCATGTAAACGACAAGATAATAAAAAACAACAAATCGCATTGCAAGGGCGAAAACAGAAGTCGCTTCTTAACGTTTGGAAGGTGCTCATGAGTTGAGTCCTTGAGTGCGTACCGGCTGGGGGGGCACGTTGACGTGATTGCCGTCCACGACTGTTGGGCGGAGCCGTTGAAAATGTGCCTGGGCAAAGGCCCGTTAACCTCCCCGTGGAGCAACACTCTCGCGGTCGTCGAAATATAATGCCGATGTGAGTTGCCAATCATCACGCGGGTCACGACGTTTTTTTGCAGGTCGGGGATCGGGGCCGTCTTTGTCCCGAAGGGACTGCAGCCATTAGCCATCGGCTGAGCAAAGAATTTGTCGCCTTCGTTTAAACGCAATACCGTTCAAAGAATCATAACAATCGACTGCTTAAAACTTTTGGAGAGCGTTGGTTTCTTTCTGTGATGAGGGCGGCACTTTTGCCAGTGCGACATCTTGCGTTTGATCACTCGCGGATTGATTCGGTTTT